>NZ_JBITXT010000006.1:383891-384065 GCF_044544865.1 Actinosynnema sp. NPDC053489
TCGGGTGGTCAGGGTGTCGGGGTGGTCGGGTCCCAGGATGCGCAGGTGGTCGGTGAGCAGCTCGGCGGTTGCCTGGGCCGCCCCGGCCGGGTCGCCCGCACGCCCCCGCCAGAAGGCGAGGTTGCCGCGGGTGGTCAGGGTGTCGGGGTGGTCGGGTCCCAGGATGCGCAGTCG
>NZ_JBITXT010000006.1:384162-512415 GCF_044544865.1 Actinosynnema sp. NPDC053489
GCGGTCGGTGAGCAGCTCGGCGAATGCCTCGGCCGCCCCGACCGGGTCGCCCGCACGCCCCCGCCAGAAGGCGAGGTTGCCGCGGGTGGTCAGGGTGCTGGGGTGGTCGGGTCCCAGGATGCGCAGTCGGTCGGTGAGCAGCTCGGCGAATGCCTCGGCCGCCCCGACCGGGTCGCCCGCACGCCCCCGCCAGAAGGCGAGGTTGCCGCGGGTGGTCAGGGTGTCGGGGTGGTCGGGTCCCAGGATGCGCAGGTGGTCGGTGAGCAGCTCGGCGAATGCCTCGGCCGCCCCGACCGGGTCGCCCGCACGCCCCCGCCAGGAGGCGAGGTTGCCGCGGGTGATCAGGGTGTCGGGGTGGTCGGGTCCCAGGCGTTGGTGCAGGATGGTGTGGAGTCGGTGGAAGTGGTCAATCGCCTGGGCGGTCAGTCCCGTCTCTCCCAAGCTGTGACCGATGCGGAACAACACCGCATGGGCGCCGGTTTCCGGGTCAGGGTCGAGCAGATACCTCTCCGAGGTACTCCACAGCGTGATGGCGTTGGATCGCAGACCCGCTGCCGTCGTCTGATCACGTTCGATCTCGGGCCAGACTTCCATCAGGGCCTCACCGGCTGTCCACGCCAACCCGGACATGCGGTCAGCAGGGACCGCGTCGCGGGTGGCCCACTGGACCAGGGCATGGACCCGGACCGCTCGTGCCGGTTGAGTGAGATCCAGGGTGATCAGGCTCAACCGTTTCAAGCACCCCAGGGCGTCCCCCGCCGCTTCGGCGTCGACCGGGCGGCCGACCTGGACGGCCAGGTACTTGCACACCGTCTCGCCGGTGAGCACGTCGACGGGGATGCCGGCGGGGTCGAGCAGAGCGGCGATTTCCAGCAGCGGACGTGCCAGACCGGCCGGATGTAGTTCGTCGGCGAGGTCGATCGACAGCGACCACGTCGCGGCCACAGTCGCGTGATGCCCGGTGGGCAGGCTCTGATCGTCGGGCAGCACCTCGGCTAGCGCGCGGCGGCGGTCGGACAGACGTGTCCGGTAGCCGGCCGGGGTCAACAAGGGCTTGTCCGCGATGAACGCGGCAGCCTGGGCCAGCGCCAAAGGCAGGTGCCCCAGGTCCCCTGCCAGCCCTTCCAGTTGCCCTGTCTCCTCGTCGGCGACAATGCTAGACAGGCGTTCCTGGAGGTAGGCCAGTGATTCTTCGGGAACGAACACGCCCACCTCGACCACATTCCAGTCGCGTCTGGTCACGGCCGCGTCCTGGCGGCGGGTGGTGATCAGCAGTTGTCCGGTGCGGTCATGCGGAGGCCACAGGTCACGTAGATCCGCCGGCCTGGTGAGATCGTCCAACACAACGAGCCAGCGACGATCGGTCGAGATCAACCACTCCAGCAGCGCGACCGCCGCGCGTTCGGGCTCCACGTTGTCCCCGACCAGCAACAAGCGTCGGGCGGTATCGGCATAGCCGGTCACCACCGCATCCCGCGACGTCGCGGTGATCCACACCGCCATCTCGACCGACACATCGGGCCACACACTGCGGGCATACCGGGCGGCGATCTGCGTCTTGCCCACCCCACCCAACCCATGCAACACCGCCGTCGCGGCTGGCACGAGCACCGCGGCACCGTCCGACGTCAACGCCTCCCGCATACGCTGCTCCGCGGCCCGATCCTGGTAGCAGTCCGCCGTCAACGGCACCGCACCCACCCGAACCGGCCACACCACCTCCCGGCCCGGGTACAACGACATCCGGTTGTGGTTGCCGACCTGCACCGCCTTGCCGTCGCGCAGGTCGACATCGAACTCCGCCCCATGCCCGCCGTCGTGACCGGACCCCACCACACCACCCAGCGCTAGAAGTTGATCGTCATCGTGTTGTTGTCGCCCACCTGCACGCCTTTGCTGTCCCGCAGGTCGACGTTGTACTTCCCGTTCACCGCACCCTGCGGATCCGTCGCCTCCAGCACCTTGCGCGCAGCGGCGACCAGTTCGGAGTCGGCAGCCACTCCGGCGGCCTCCAGCGCCGTGCGCACCTGGGCATGCCCGGCCGGGTCGTCCACCTGCTCCTCGGTCACCGGGGCGGCACCCTTCCGCCCGACCGCCTTCACCACCAACTGCTTGAGTGACGCGTACGAGTCCTTCACCGCCGTAGAGGCCGTATCGGTCAACCCCGCACCGGCACCGGCCGCCAAAGCCGCCATCACAAAGTCCACCGACTCGATCACCGGACACACTCCCACCGTCATCCGACCACGACACCGGAAGTATCGGATCACCCCGCGTCCACGACACACGTCTTCGCCGATATCCCCCAAACGGCCGTACGGCAACGACCAGAGAGCAACATGAGCGTCTCTCGCTCTTCGCTTCTGTATGTCGACCGGCAACGATGGAGGCGTGCCTCAGAAGGTAGACGCGGTGCACCGCGGTTGCATTCGTGGTGGCGTTCGCTGACGGCCGGGTGCATTCGCGGGGGACCGTTGAACCTCGTTGAGCTGCGTGGATGGGCCTCTCGGCCGGTGCTGGCCGGTGGTTCGCAGACCTCGAAAGCGTGTGAGGTGAAAGCCTCCGTGGGTTCAAATCCCACCGCCACCGCTGGTCAAAGGGCCGGGCACCTCGTGAGGTGCCCGGCCCTTTGCTATGTCGTCTCACTCGTCGTCTCAGTCGTGCGCTCTAGGCCCGTTCAAACTGCGCACCTCGAACCGGAGCACCTGTGGTACGAAGGCCCTGCTGGAGTGGATCTCGCTCACTCCCTCCACCGCCACTGGCACGCGCTCGTCCGCGACTGGCGACGCTCCCTGCGGCGGACGGCAGGAGCGACGCCACCATCCGGATCCACCTGACAGTGGTCCGGCACCTCGTCGCGTGGCTCACCGCGGAGGATGATCCCTGCACCGCCGACGAGGTCGCTCGGAGTCGGATTCGGGCTGGGTCGCGCACATGCTCGAGATGCGCTCCGCCGCCACCGCGAACACCAACTACCGGGCGATCCGGCCGTTCTTCGCGTGGCTGATCGGTGAAGGCGTCATCCCACGTTCGCCGATGGAGGGCACGCGGCAGCCCAAGACGCCCGACAAGCCGGTTCCTGTCATCCGCGACCGGGAGATGACCGAGCTCCTGAACGCCTGCGTCGGACGCGGGTTCCTGGCGTTGCGCGATCGGGTGATCATCCGTCTACTCGCGGACACGGGTGTGCGAGGAGAGATCGCCGGTCTGGACGTAGCGGACGTGGACCTGGACTACGACTTCATCCGGGTGACGGTCGTCTGATTGACCGATGAGGCGCACAGGTGCGTGCCTGGGTTTCACCGGCTCTTTATTAGCGTTCTGGCCTGGTCCTGCAAATCCCTGAGTGCAGGAGAGAGTTTATTTGTGCCCGCCACCTCCGCGTGAATTCGGAGGTTTGGTCGGCGGATTGGCCCGACAGAGAGGGCGGTCCGAAAGTTCGGGGCTGCTCCCCGTCGGACACCCCGGTCCCTCTTCTCGCACACCCTTAGTGGGGTAGCGATTTTTCGACAGAAAGACGCTGGTTGAAACCTGTCTGGTCTGTATCGGCAGGTCGATAATCGTCCTTGAGCAGGTGCTAACAAGTGTTCAGTACGTGATAGCGATTCATGCGGTGTCGCGTCCACGTGCGTGCGGCCGTGGTGGTCGGTGTGTTCGGGAATCGGCGTTCCCAGAGTCGGACTGCCGATGCCGCGAACGCGGTGAGGGCATCGGGTGGCGTGGTGGCGAAATCCGGCGACCGCTGTGCCGCCCAGTGTTCGGCCGCGTCGAGTTGGTGTCCGGCGGCGATGAGGCGGATGACGAACAGCGCGGGGTCGATCCACGCGGCACCCGTTCGCCACCAGGCCCAGTCGATCACCTTCGCGGTGTCGGTGATGAGGAAGTTCGCCGGGTTGAGGTCGGAGTGGATCAAGTGGTCGCCGTGCATGTGGTCGGGGGCTTTCGCGGCCCAGTCGGTGATCAGGTCGGTGTTGGTCGTGGACCACGGGTCGGTGTTCGGGGGTGGCGTGGCGAGTTCGGTCTTGAGGGCGTGCGTCCACTGGTTCGCCATCGGGCGTCGTGGAGCCGGCGGGGGTGCGGTTCGCCGGATTCGGGTCAGCGCGTCGGCGACCGCGGGGAGGTCGTCGGAGTCGGGGGAGAGGTCGGCGTGGTGACCGGTTGCGTGCTCGAACCCGAGGATCAGCCAGTCGTCCTGCTCGACGTTCCACCGCAGGCGCGGGGCGAGGTCGGCGGGCAGGTGAGGGCCGATCGTGAGTTCGTTGCGGTGCATCGCGGCCAACGGCGAACCCGTCGTGATCCCCTTGCAGAACACCGGTCCGGAGGGCGTGGTCAGTGTGACGGCGAGTTCGGAGTTCCGGCCGCCATCCGGTGACGTCGCCTCCGACACCGGACCGGTGTGCTGCTCCACGGCCTGCCGCACCCCTTCGGGCAGGTCGTGCCAATCACGACGGGTCGCCATCCCTGTTCCTGTTCCGGGGCTAACGCCCCATCGTCACGGGCGTCCGGCGTTGTGCCGCCGCACCGTCGCCGTCGCCGCCCTGACCGCAGTTGGTGCACCCCGCGTGGCACTGGGAGCACTGGGCGGACTCCGCGGTGGCCCACAGCTCCGGATCGACCGTGAAGCCGGCGGCACGCATCGCGTCCACCGTAGGTGCGAGCACCTCCGCGGTGTCGGAGCCCGTCGCACGCGGTGGGGTGAACTCTTCGGGCACGTGGTGCAGGAACCGACCCGCCACCCGCTCGCAGAACTCCGCGTAGTCGACGGTGTTCAGGATGAACTGGTGCCACCCGAGGTCGACTCGCAGGCTCGGGCGGAAGTGACTTTCCGGATTGTCGGCGCACGCCTTCAGGAAGGCCACGGTCGCGGCCACGATGCGAACCGCCTCATCTCCGCTCATTCCCGCGTGCTCGTTGATGAGTTGTCGGGTCAGACGATTGCGGACGTCGTCGGAAATCAACGCCTCGGTTGGTGGCTTGACCACGGAAAGTGTCATCGCTCCCTCATTCCACACGTGAGCCATCCGGGTGGCGGAACGGGAATCCCTGTGGGTGAAGCAATCCCCGGTCCCGCCGTTGGGGCTTGTGCCCTACGAGTAGCGTGGCTGTAGCGGAGCGTCATCGGAACGGTTCCGGAGTCCACAGCCGTCCACAGCGCGGGGGAGGCGGTCTTGATGTTCGAAACGGCGAGAGCACTGCGGGCGGCTCGGCAAGCCGCAGGAATGAGTCTGGGGGTGTTGGCGCAACGCACTCATTACAGCAAGTCGTTGCTCGGGATGGTGGAAAATGGTCAGCGCACGGCGACACCTGAACTGGTAGCGGCCTACGAGCGTGCGCTTGGCGCACAGGGGTTGGGTGAGGACGTGAACAGGCGTGAACTGTTGGCGGCAGCCGCTGCGGTGCTTGCCGGGACCGCCACCCCCGATCCGCTGGTCCGACTACTCGACGGGCTCGGTGCTTCCGGTGTGCCGGGGAGGGTGGGTCGATCCGAAGTGGAGGCCGTGCAGCAGGCCACGACGGTGTACACGACGATGGACCTCCGGTACGGGGGTGAGGTCGCGGCGGACGTGTCCAGCGGCGCACTCAGGTGGGCCGTGAGCCTTCTGGACGCTCCGATGCGTGCCGACACCCGCGTGGAACTGTGCGAAGCGGTGGGCGCACTTGCGGACCGGACCGCGTGGACGCACTTCGATTCCGGCAGGACCTACTCCGCGCGGAGGCTGTCCACGCTCGCGCTTCGCACCGCGGACGAGGGCACCGATCCGGACCTTCGTGCGCACGTGCTGCTGAACATGGCCGCCCAGGTCGGCGACGCCCTCCCCGACGAAGCCGTCCGCCTGGTCGAGTCCGCGCTGTCGGACCAACGGGTCTGCGGCTTGGAACGCGCGAACCTGCACGCGGGCCTTGCCGGTCACCTCGCGAAGACCGGTGGGCACGACGACGCGCTTCACCACATCACGCAGGCGGAAAAGCTCGCCGAACGCGGTGGCGACCGACCCGAGTGGGCGGGCTTCCTCACCACCGAGCACTTGGATTCGATCATCACCCTTGCCCTGGCGTCGGCGGGCGAGGACGACGAGGCGATCCGCCGCTTCGAAGACCTCATCCTGCGCATGGGAGCGGACCGGCTGCGCGGGAAGGCGGGACGGATGATCGACCTGGCGGGGCTCTACGCGAAGACCGGTCGGCTGGACGAGGCGTGGGACTTGGCGGATCAAGCAGGCGCGGCGCTGAGCGACGTGCGCTCCACACGGGCGACCGATCGGCTCGCGACGTTGCGTCGGAGCATCACGGCCTGATGGCGGAAGGCTTGTCGGAGCGCCACAACTTGGCAAGGTCGTGAGCAGTGGGGCTGCCGACCGGTCCCGGCGATTTCGTCCTGGTGGCGACGGTCGTGCGGATTGGAACCGCTGGTCAGAGCGGCATTCGGCAGGGTGCCCGTTGTTCTCGGCGGTGGCGTGTCCGAGCGGCCGAAGGAGCACGCTGCGAAAGCGTGTGGGGTGCAAGCCTCCGTGGCGTCAAATCCCACCGCCATCGCTGCTCGGAGCCCCGGCAACCGACCATGGTTGCCGGGGCTCTGACGTTCGGTGGCATTCCTGGTGACGGTTGTCCTGAGTTCCCCGGGGCTGCGGCCTGGCTGCCGGCGCGCACCACTGCTCCATCGGCCTGAACGTGACCGTTACAAGTACAAGCCTTCGGCATACTGGTACGGCTCCACCGGCAACAGGCCGGCGCTCCCGAGGGGAGCCACCGCACGCAGTACCCAGCTCTACCCATCGCCACGAATGGGCTCAAACGTATTCCGTGGTCGCGGTGGCCGGAAGGGAACACCGTGTCTGTTGTCGAACTGGTGATCGAGTCGGTTCTCGCCATCACCGGGCTGCTGACCGCCGTGCCGCAGGTCCACCGGTGGTGGATCTCTCGCCGCCCCTCATGCGCGAAGTTGCGGCCACCGCGACGGTCCAAGCGGCGGCGCTGAACAGGTGTGGCCCGGAAGCCGGCTTCCGGGCCACACCCTTGGCGGATGACGGTGGCTAGGTGGTCCCCGGTGGCGTCCACCCCCGTCACCGCTGTCCGACGCCTCTGAGGACTGATCAGCGGCCTTCCAGGGCAGCCCGCCGACCCGTTGGGCGACGTCCCGGCGGATCGCCGCGGTGATGTGCTGGTACCCGGCCGCCATCGCGGTGTTCGACCGACCCCTGATGCCCTACGGCTCGATCGCCATCCCGTGGACCGCGCCCGAGCGCCCGACGCACACGGGCGCCGATCCGGGCCTCGTCAGGTCCGGGTCGGCGCCCCTGTCGTGCGCGGCGCGCCCGTGCCGGCGCTGGGAGGGCCACCGGGCGGGCACCGCCATGACCCTACCCTACGTTCGAACACACGTTCGAGAGAGGTAAAGGGTCAACCGTTAGTCGTGGTGTCTTTCGCCGTTCACTCGATCCGGGGAGGATGCGCGGAGCCGCCAACTACGGAGGATCCGTTGAGACCTAACCCGCTCCGCGTCGGACTGGCGGTCACCGCCGCCACGGCCGTGTCGTTCGCCCTCGCCACGCCGATCCACGCGGCTCCGAGCCAGGACGCCCTCATCGCCGAGGTCTACGGCGGTGGCGGCAACTCCGGTGCCACGTTGACCCAGGACTTCGTCGAACTCGGCAACGCGAGCGCCGCGCCGGTCTCCGTGGACGGCTGGAGCGTGCAGTACCTCCCGGCGAGCGCCAGCGCGTCGAGCCAGTGGCAGGTCACCCCGCTGACCGGCGCGATCCCCGCCGCGGGGCGGTTCCTGGTCGCCGAGTCCAAGGGCTCCGGCGGCACGGTCGAGCTGCCCGCGCCGGACGTCACCGGCACCATCGCGATGAGCGGCACCGGCGGCACGATCGCCCTCGTCGCCGCCACCACCCCGCTGACCTGCAAGACCGCCGCCGACTGCGTCGCCGACACCCGCGTGCGCGACCTGATCGGCTACGGCTCGTCGACCGTCGTGCGGGAGACCTCCCCGACGGCCAACCTGGGCAACACGACCTCGGCGGCCCGGCCGGCGCTGGTCGACACCGACAACAACGCGGCCGACTTCGCCATCGGCGCGCCGACCCCGGTCAACTCCAAGGGGCAGGGCACCGGCGACCCCGAGCCGGACCCCGAGCCGCAGCCCGGTGACAAGCGCATCCGCGACATCCAGGGCACGACCCGGATCTCGCCGCTGCTGGGCCAGAAGGTCTCGGGCGTGCCCGGCGTCGTCACCGCGACCCGCGCCATCGGCGACCGCGGCTTCTGGATCCAGGACACGACCCCGGACGCCGACCCGCGCACCAGCGAGGGCGTGTTCGTCTACACCGCGGGCCTGGCCCCGACCGTCGAGCCGGGCGACGACGTGCTGGTCTCCGGCACCGTCGCCGAGTACCGGCCGGGCGGTGACGCGGCGAGCAACTCCAACCAGACGCTCACCGAGATCACCGGCGCGACGGTCACCGTGAAGTCGAAGGGCAACGCCCTGCCGACGCCGGAGGTCCTCAACCCGCCGGCGGGCTACCTGCCCACCGCGGGCGGCGGCAGCATCGAGGACCTCCCGCTCGACCCGGCGACCTACGGCCAGGACTACTACGAGTCCCGCGAGGGCATGTACGTCCAGGTGGCCGACGCCCGCGTGGTCGGACCCACCAACAACTTCGACGAGACGTGGATCACGACCCACCCGACCGAGAACCCGACGCCCCGCGGCGGCACGATCTACCTCGGCTACGACCAGCCCAACAGCGGCCGGATCAAGGTCAAGCCGGGCGCGGCGACGCCGACCAGGAGCAACGTCGGCGACGTGTGGCGGGGCGCGACGGTCGGCAACGTCGAGTACACCAACTTCGGCGGCTACACCCTGGCCACCAAGGCGGTCGGCGAGCACGTCCCCGGCGGCACCACGCCCGAGGTGACCGACGCGCAGCGCTCCTACGAGCTGTCGGTGGCCACGTACAACGTGGAGAACCTGGCCGCCACCAACGACCAGGCCAAGTTCGACCGCCTCGCGGCGGCCGTGGCGAAGAACCTGAAGAACCCCGACGTCGTCGTGCTGGAGGAGATCCAGGACAACAACGGCGCGACCGACGACGGCACGGTGGCGGCGGACGCCACGTTCACCCGGTTCACCGACGCCATCGCGGCCGCGGGCGGCCCCCGCTACCAGTGGCGGCAGATCGACCCGGTCAACAAGGCCGACGGCGGCGAGCCCGGCGGCAACATCCGGGTGGCGTTCCTGTTCAACCCGGCGCGGGTGTCCTTCGTGGACCGGCCGGGCGGCGACGCCACCACGCCGGTGGCGGTCGTGAAGCAGCACGGCCGCGCCGCGCTGTCGGTGTCCCCGGGCCGCGTCGCGCCCGCCGACCCGGCGTGGAACAGCAGCCGCAAGCCGCTGGCCGGCGAGTTCACGTTCCGCGGCCGCACGGTGTTCGTGGTCGCGAACCACTTCAACTCCAAGGGCGGCGACCAGGCCATGCACGGCCGCTACCAGGAGCCGGTGCGCAGCTCCGAGGTGCAGCGCACCCAGCAGGCCGCGCTGCTGCGCGGGTTCGTGGACCAGGTCAAGGCGGTCGACAAGAACGCCAACGTGGTCCTCGCCGGTGACATCAACGACTACCAGTTCTCGCCGGCGGTCCAGACCCTGACCGGCAAGGGCGACATCGTCGACCTGATCGGCACGCTGCCCGCCGCCGAGCGGTACAGCTACGTGTTCGAGGGCAACTCGCAGACCCTCGACCACATCTTCATCAGCGCCAACATCACCCGCTACCGCTACGACGTGGTGCACATCAACGCCGAGTTCGCCGACCAGGCCAGCGACCACGACCCGCAGGTCGTGAAGCTGCGCCCGAGCACCGGCAACGCGAACGTCGACCGGCTGGTGTTCGTGCTGGAGGACATCGTGGAGTACCTGCCCCGGACGTGACGCCGGAGCGGGCCCCGACGCCCCCTCGGACCGGAGGACCGGACCCCGAGGGGGCGTCGTGCTGGTCAGCCCCCGGTCGACGCGGGTGCGGTGGTGGCCGGGACCGGCCTGGTGGGGGCGTCCGTCGCGGCCGGGACGGGGCGCGTGGTGGGGACGGCCGTCGTGGTCGGGGCGACCGTGGGGCTGGGCGCGGGTCGGGTGGTCGGCGCGGGGGTCGTGGTCGGCCTCGGCGTGGTGGTCGGCGGCTGGGGGGAGGTGGCGCACTCCGCGGTCTTCGGCAGCCCGGCCAGCGCGTCGCCGACGAAGTAGATCGCGCTCGACCACTGCGTGCCGCCGTCCTGCCGGCCGACGTTCAACCAGACGTCGTTGGTGTAGCCGAAGTCCGTGACCGACTGGCCGTGCGCCCAGCAGTGAACGCCCACCGTCGTGCCCTCGGGGATCGGGCCGCCCGCCGCGGGGAGGCACGCCGTCGACGGGCAGGTGCGGACGTTCACGTCGTGCCACGTCGTCGCCTGGTAGGCGGGCACCGCGCCGACCTCGGGCCCGGCCGCGGCGGCGCCGGCGCCGACCAGCAGGCCCCCGGCGGCCAGCGACGTGACGACGGCCGTCTTGACGATCCCCATGGGTGTTCCTCCCGTAATCGTTCGATCACTGGTTCAAACGCCCCGGGACGGCCGGGAGGTTGCACCGGAGGAACGAACAGGGCCCCGGATCACCTGATGGTGAACCGGGGCCCTGGTCCGCGGAGGATACGGGATTTGAACCCGTGAGGGGGTTAACCCAACACGATTTCCAGTCGTGCGCACTAGGCCGCTATGCGAATCCTCCGTGGCGGAGTCTAACGGAGGGCTCCCGCCGCCCCCAAAACGGGTGGTCGACCCCATCGGTCGCCGATGGGTTCGGTTAGGCTTGCCTAATGAAGCGTGGTCTCGTCGTGCTCCTCTCCGCCCTGCTCCTGGCCGCCTGCGGAAGCGGCGGCGGTGACGCCGGGCCGGCCTCGTCCGGCGTGACGGTCGACACCCGGTTCGGTCCCGTGACGATCGACAAGCCGCCCACGCGGGTGGTGGCGCTCGGGTGGTCCGACGCCGAGACGGCGCTCGCCCTCGGCGTGCAGCCGGTCGGCGCGAGCGACTGGCTCGGGTTCGGCGGCAAGGGCGTCGGGCCGTGGGCGGAAGGGCTGTACCGGCAGGCGCCGACGCTCCTGGGCACCACCGAGATCGACTACGAGGCCGTCGCCGCGCTCCAGCCCGACCTCATCCTCAACACCCGGTCGGACAACGACGAGAAGAAGAACGAGACGCTGTCCAAGATCGCGCCCACGATCGGCGCGCCGAAGGACGTCATCCCCTACGGCACGTCGTGGCGGCAGCAGGTCGAGATGGTCGCCAAGGCCCTGGGCAAGGTCGCCGAGGGCGAGAAGATCGTCTCCGACCTGGACGCGAAGTTCGCCGAGAACGCGAAGTTCGACGGCAAGACCGCCGTGGTGGGCGCGTACTTCGACGGCAAGTTCGGCGCGTACGTCTCCGGCGACCCGCGCGCGGACTTCATGAAGGCGCTCGGCTTCACCCTCCGCAAGGACGTCGAGGACCTCGCCTCGGGCACGTTCTACGTCGACGTCTCCACCGAGCGGCTGGACCTGCTGACCGCCGACCTGAGCGTGCTGTTCCCGATCGGCGGCGACGCCACCGCGCTCAAGGCCAACCCCCTCGTGCCGCCGAAGGCGCTGATCATGGAGGACAAGAACCTGGTCAACGCCTTCTCCAGCGGCTCGTCGCTGGGCATGGCCTACGCGCTGGACCACGCCGTGCCGCTGTTCACGACGGCGCTCGGCTAGCGGCGGTCCGGTCGCCGTTCACCCGGCCGAGGGGCGGGCGGGGCGACCGGCTACACTGGACGCGGACCTCGTGCGGCACACATCTCGCGAACCTCCCCAGGGCCGGAAGGCAGCAAGGATAAGCGGGCTCTGGTGGGTGCACGGGGTCCCCTTTCTTTGTCGGACCCTCCCGGTAAGGTCGCCGACGTGGCGCTCGCCCTCTACCGCAAGTACCGCCCGGCGACCTTCGGCGAGGTCGTCGGTCAGGAGCACGTCACCGAGCCGCTGCGCACCGCCCTGGCGGCCGGTCGGGTCAACCACGCCTACCTGTTCTCCGGGCCGCGCGGCTGCGGCAAGACGTCCAGCGCCCGCATCATGGCCCGGTCGCTCAACTGCGCGCAGGGGCCGACGCCCGAGCCGTGCGGCGAGTGCAACTCGTGCGTGGGCCTCGCGCCCAACGGCCCGGGCAGCGTGGACGTGGTGGAGCTGGACGCGGCCAGCCACGGCGGTGTGGACGACGCCCGCGACCTGCGGGACAAGGCGTTCTACGCGCCGGCCGAGTCGCGGTACCGGGTGTTCATCATCGACGAGGCGCACATGGTCACCACGCAGGGCTTCAACGCCCTGCTGAAGATCGTGGAGGAGCCGCCCGAGCACCTCATCTTCATCTTCGCCACCACCGAGCCGGACAAGGTGCTGCCCACCATCCGCTCGCGCACCCACCACTACCCGTTCCGGCTGATCCCGCCCGGCTCGATGCGGGCGCTGCTGGAGCGCAACTGCGCCGCCGAGGGCGTGGCGGTCGAGCCGTCGGTGTTCCCGCTGGTCATCCGCGCGGGCGGCGGGTCGGCGCGGGACACGCAGTCGGTGATGGACCAGCTGCTGTCCGGCGCGGGCCCCGAAGGGGTGCGCTACGACCGGGCGATCTCGCTGCTCGGCGTGACGGACGTGGCGCTGATCGACGACGTGGTGGACGGCCTCGCGCGCGGCGACGGCTCGGCGGTGTTCGGCACCATCGACCGCCTGGTCGAGGCCGGGCACGACCCGCGCCGCTTCGCGTCCGACCTGCTCGACCGGCTGCGCGACCTGGTGCTGCTGCACGCCGTGCCGGACGCGGCGGAGCGCGGGCTGGTGTCCGTGCCGGACGACGAGCTGGCCAGGATGATCGCCCAACGCGACGCGACCCGGCCCGCGACGGTCACCCGTTGGGCGGAAATCCTGCACCAGGGGCTGACCGAGATGCGCGGCTCGACCGCGCCCCGGCTGCTGCTCGAGCTGGTGAGCGCGCGGATGCTGCTGCCGTCGGTCGGCGACGTCGAGTCGGGCCTGTTGCAGCGCGTGGAGCAGCTGGAGCGGCACGGCCCGCCCGCCGGCGGCGCACCCGCGGGCCCAGCCCCGGAGTCGCGCTTCCAGCGCCCCTCGCAACGCGCCGCCGAGCCCGCCGTGCCGCAGTCCGCAGTGCCGCAGTCCGCGGCACCGCAATCCGCCGCCGCGCCGCTCCAACCGGCCACGCCGAGCCCTCAGGCCGCCGCATCGCCGAGCCCTCAGGCCGCCTCATCGCCGAGCGTCCAGGCCGCCGCGCCGCCGAGCGCCCAGACCGCCGCGTCGCCGAACGCCCAGGCGGCCGGCCCGTCGCGGCCCGGGCCGGCGCGCGGCGCGGCCTCGCCACCGGTGGGCCCACCGCCGCCACCGCCGGTCCTGTCCTCGTCCGCCCGGCCGTCACCGGAGCCGGCCGCCCCGGCCGCGGAACCGGAGCAGGCGCGGGCCGCCGCGCAGCCGGGCCGGGTGGACATCGCCGAGATCCGCCGCCGGTGGCCGGAGGTGTGCGCCGCGGTCCGGGGTCTCGCCGGGGTCAGCGTGGGCGCGCTGCTCACCAGCGCCACCATCGGCGACGTCGACGGCGACGTGGCCACCGTGGTCCACTCGTCGGCCCCGCTGGCCCAGCGGCTCGCCGAGCCGCGCAACGTCGACGCGATCGCGACGGCGTTCGGCCAGGTGTTCGGCGGCGGTTGGCAGGTCCGCTGCGTGCACGGCAAGGCGGGTCCCGCGGCGGCCAGGCAGGCGCCGGCCGCCAAGCCGCAGCGGCCCGCGCCGACCCGGCCCAGCCAGGCCCAGGCGCGGCACGCCGAGCCGGCCCGCCCGGCACCCGCGGGCCGCCCCCCGGCCGACGACGTGCCGCCGCCGCCCGAGCCGCCGGAGCCCGACGAGCCCCTCCCGCCGGAGCCGGTGGACGAGGAGGAGATGCTGGCCGAGGCGGCCCGCCCCGGCGACGCGGACGACCAGCGGCTCGACCCGGAGGCCGTGGTGCTCAAGCTGCTCGCCGACGAGCTGGGCGCTCGGCCGTTGAAGGGCTGATCGACGCGACTACGCTGGTGAACGGCGGCAGACCCCGAAGAGAGGAACCCGCGGTGCAACCCGGTGGGCCGAACATGCAGCAAATCCTCCAGCAGGCGCAGAAGATGCAGGAGCAGTTGGCCGCTGCGCAGCAGGAGCTGGCCGAGGCGGAGGTCACCGGCACCGCCGGCGGCGGGCTGGTCACCGCCGTCGTGTCCGGCGGCGGTGAGCTGAAGAGCCTGACCATCGACCCGAAGGCGGTCGACCCGGACGACGTCGAGACGCTGTCCGACCTCGTCGTCGCGGCCGTGCGCGACGCCAACCGCGCGGCGCAGGAGCTGGCGGCCCAGAAGATGGGCCCGCTGGCCAGCGGCATGGGCGGGATGGACGACCTGGGCGGTCTCGGGAAGCTGTTCGGCTGATGTACGAGGGGCCCGTCCAGGACTTGATCGACGAGCTCGGCAGGCTGCCGGGCGTCGGTCCGAAGAGCGCGCAGCGCATCGCCTTCCACCTGCTCGCCGCGGACCCGGCCGACATCGGCCGGCTCCAGGACGCGTTGCAGAAGGTCAAGGACGGCGTGGTGTTCTGCGACGTGTGCGGCAACGTCTCGGCCGAGGCGACTTGCCGCATCTGTCGCGACCCGCGCCGCGACCTGACGCTGATCTGCGTGGTGGAGGAGCCGAAGGACGTGCTCGCGGTCGAGCGGACCCGCGAGTTCAAGGGCCGCTACCACGTCCTGGGCGGTGCGCTCGACCCGTTGTCCGGGGTCGGTCCGGACCAGCTGCGGATCAGGCAGCTGCTCACCCGGATCGGCACGGACGTGTCGGAGATCATCATCGCCACGGACCCGAACACCGAGGGCGAGGCGACGGCCACGTACCTGGTGCGGATGCTGCGGGACTTCCCGGGGCTCACCGTCACCAGGCTCGCGTCCGGCCTGCCGATGGGCGGCGACCTGGAGTTCGCCGACGAGCTGACCCTCGGTCGGGCCCTGTCGGGCCGGCGGAGCATGTGAGGCTCATCGCGGTCGACGGGCCGTCGGGCTCGGGCAAGTCGACGTTCGCGGCGCGCCTGGCGCTGAGGCTGGGCGCGACCGTGGTGCCGACCGACCACTTCGCCACCTGGACGGACCCGGTGTCGTGGTGGCCGCGCCTGGTGGCCGAGGTCCTCGACCCGCTCCGGCACGGCCGCGAGGCGACATACCGGCGCGTGGAGTGGACGGGCGGCTGGCCGAAGCCGGGCGGGCTGGTGCGCGTGCCGGTGCCGGAGGTCCTGGTCATCGAGGGGGTCTCGGCGGCCCGCCGCTCCATCGCGCCGATCCTGGACGAGGCGATCTGGGTGGAGCTGCCGGACCCGGAGGAGCGGCTGCGCCGGGCCGTCGAACGGGACGGCGAGGCGTGCCGCCCCCACCTGCGCCGCTGGCAGGCGTTCGAACGCGGCTGGTTCGCGGTGGACGGCACCAAGGCCCGCGCGGACCGGGTCGTCACGCCGGACTGACCGCGCTGCGTCAGACCCGGCCCTCCAGCGCCGCCCGCACCACGTCCGCCTCGGGCGAGCCCATGGCGGTGAACCACTCCAGCGCCGTCTCCCAGTGCTCGCGCGCCGCCGCGGGGTCGCCGCCGGCGGCCAGGGCGTCACCCGCCAGGTGCGCCGCCCGCGCGTGCACGCACGCCTGGCCGGTCCCCGCGCTCAGCTCCAGGCACCGCAGCGCGAGGTCCAACGCCTGCGCCACGTCACCCTGGTCGAACCTGATCCGCCCCAGCACCGCCAGCACGTCGACCTCGGCGATCCGCAACCGGTACCGGACGGCGCTGTCCAGCGCCTGGGTCGCCGAGTAGCGCGCCTCGTCCAGCCGGCCCGCCGCCCGGTGCGTCAGCGCCAGGCTCCGCCGGGCCGCGCAGATGCCCAGCGGGTAGCCGGTCTCCTCGGCGATCCGCAGCGCCTCGGTGGTCCGCTCGACCGCCTCGTCCAGCCTCCCCAGCCCGCACAACGCCTCGCCGAGCGCGTTCTTCGCGTCGCACAGCCCCTTGAGGTTGCCCAGCTCCTCGGCGATCCCCATCGCCCGCCCGGCCTCGTGCGCGGCGTCGGCCCAGCGGCCCCGCATCACGTACGTCAGCGCCAGGCCCTCGTGGGAGAAGTGCGCGAACCCGCGGGCGCCGGCCCGCTCGTACAGCTCGCCGCACTTCTCGTACAGCTCGGCGGCCCGCTGCGGCCGGCCCAGGAACAGGTGCGCCTCGGCCAGCGCCCGGTGGCTGTCGGCCTGCGTCATCCACGCGCCGAGCCGGTTGCCGACGTCCAGCGCGCCCTCGAACGACGACACGGCCCGGTCGAGCTGCCCGAGCTGCATGTAGACGCCGCCGAGGTTGAGCTGGGCGATGCCCTCCTGCTGCAACGCCCCGATGTCCCGCGTGATCACGAGCGCGCGCTCCAGGTGCTCCGCGGCCTGCTCCAGGTCCCCGATGTCGATGCACACCGCGCCCAGGTTGGCCAGCACGGCGGCCTCGACGGCGGGCGCGGCCCCGGTGCGCTGCTGGATCGGGATGGCCCGCCGGAAGTAGTCGACGGCCACCCGGTGCTGCCCGATCGCCCAGTACAGCGTGCCCAGCGACGACAGCATCGCCACCTCGCCGACGGCGTCCTGCGACGCCTGCGCCACCGCGAGCCCCGCCTTGGCGGTCGCCAGCCACTCCACCGGCAGCCCGATCGTGTAGAAGTACCGGCGCAGCGCGTCCGCGAGCTGCCACACGTCCCGGTCGGGGTGCCGGTCGGCGGCGTGCACGACGAGCCCGACGAGGTTGCCGCGCTCGGCGTCCAGCCACGCCAGGGCCTCCGCCGAGGTGGAGAACAGCCGGGGTGTGACGCCGGCCACGACGTCGGTGCGCGGCAGCCGCAGCAACGTGCTCTTGAACGCGTCCGTGGCGTTGTCCACCGACCGGATCGACCAGTCGAGCAGCCGCCGCGACGCCTGCGCGCTCTCCGCCGGGTCGTCCTCGACCTCGCGCCGCTCGGCGGCGTAGTCGCGCAGCAGGTCGTGGAACTGGTAGCGGCCGGGCGCGTGGTTGTCCACGAGGTTGGCCGTGGCCAGCCGGTCCAGCCGCCGCCGGGCGTCCTGCGTGGTCAGCCCGCCCAGGGCCGCCGCCACGTCCGGCGTGATGTCGCCGGGCGCGAGGCTGAGCAGCCGGAACAGCGACGCCAGCTCGGGCTTCAGCGCCGTGTAGGACAGGTCGAACGCGGCGTGCACGGCGGCCCGCTCGTCACCCTCCACGGCCAGCGCCGCGAGCCGGTTGCCCGCGCGCAGCTCGTCGACGTAGGACGAGATGGTGATCTCCGGCCGCGACAGCAGGTTGGCCGCCGCGATCCGCAGCGCCAGGGGCAGGTGCGCGCACAGCTCGGCCAGCTCGTCGGCCGCCTCCGACTGCGAGGCCACCACCTCCTCGCCGAGCATCCCGGCCAGCAGCGCCCGCGTCTCGGACCGGTCGAGCACGTCCAGCCGCACGTTGGACGCGGCGTGGCTGACCGCCAGCCCCCGCAGGGTGTCGCGGCTGGTCACGAGGACCGCGCAGCCGGGCGAGCCGGGCAGCAGCGGCCGGATCTGCTCGGCGTTGGCCGCGTTGTCCAGCACCAGCAGCACCTGCTGGTCGGTCAGCCGCGACCGGAACATCGCCTCCTGCTCGTCCTGGTCCAGCGGCACGGACTCCGGTGGCACGCCCTGCGCCCGCAGGAACCGCGGCAGCACGTCGACGGCGCTCAGCGGCGGGCCCTGGGCGTACCCGCGCAGGTTCACGTACAGCTGCCCGTCGGGGAAGAAGTGCCGCATCTTGTGCGCCGCGTGCACGGCCAGCGCGGTCTTGCCCACGCCGGGCGGGCCGGCCAGCGTCACCACGGGCACGCCCTGCGCGGTCCGCAGCAGCGCCTCGATCAGCTGCACGGCCTGCTCGCGGCCCACGAAGTCGCCGATGTCGGCGGGCAGCTGCGAGGGCACCACCCGGTCGCGCCGCGCGGCGACCGCGTTCTGCCCGAGGTCCAGCGACGGCGACCCGCCGAGCACCTGCTGGTGCACGCGCCGCAGCTCGTCGCCGGGGTCGATGCCGAGCTGCTCGGCCAGCAGCCCGCTGACGCGGCGGTAGGCGCCCAGCGCGTCGGCCTGGCGACCCGACCGGTACAGCGCGACCATCAGCTGCGCCCACAGCCGCTCCCGCAGCGGGTGCTCGCTGGTGAGCCGGGACAGCTCCGGGATCAGCTCGGCGTGGCGGCCCAGCTCCAGGTCCACCTCGACGCGGCGCTCCTCCACGTGCAGCCGCCGCTCGCCCAGGCGGGGCACCTCGTCGCGGTGCAGCACCTCGGACGGCACGTCCACCATCGCCGGGCCGCGCCACAGCGCCAGGGCCGCGGTGAAGATCGCCGACGCCGACTCCAGCCTGCCCGCCGCCCGCTCCCGCTCGCCCTCCTCGACGAGCTGCTCGAACCGCATCACGTCGATCGTGCGCTCGTCGACGTCGATCAGGTAGCCGTCGGGGACGGTGCGGATGGGCACGGCCGGTCCGAGCACCTGCCGCAGCCGCATCACGTAGGTCTGCAGCGTGCCGCGGGCCCGCGCGGGAGGGTCGGCGCCCCAGACGTGCTCCGCCAGCTCGTCCACCGAGACGCCCGCCCCGGCGCGCAGGAGCAGCGACACCAGCAGCGCGCGCTGCCGCCCCGCCCGCACCGGGACCTGCTCGCCGTCGACCAGCACCTGCAACGGTCCGAGGACGCGGAACTCGACCGCAGGGCTCACCGGCGACCTCCCTCCGCACGTGTGCAGGTTTCTGTTGTCCGTTGTACAGCGTAGGAGGGCGTTTGCCCGATCATCCGTGGTCACGTTGGGTCAGTGGTGGTGTGCGCGACGTGTGTTAATGCTGATTCACGTGGCCGGATCGTGACCTGGGACGACCCGGAAGGGTCGTGGTGACCGGTTAGGGTCCGTGACCACACCGTGAGATCCCGGATTTCCCTAGGGGTGTGTCAAATGCTTCAATTTCGATCGGCCCGGCGCCGATGGTTGGCCGCGATCGGCCTGACCGGCGTCGCGGCACTGGCACTGTCGGCCTGTGCCCAATCCGAGCGCGGCGACGACTCGGGGTCCGGCAAGGTCGGCGGCACGATGGTCTTCGGCGCGGCGGGTGAGCCGAAGAACTTCGACCCCATCTTCAACGACGACGGCGAGAGCTTCCGCCCGATCCGCCAGATGTTCGACACGCTGGTGACCTACAAGCGGGGCACCGCCGACCTGGCACCGGGTCTCGCGGAGAAGTGGACGCCCAGCGAAGACGGCAAGTCGTGGACGTTCGACCTGCGCAAGGGCGTCAAGTTCCACGACGGCACGCCGTTCAACGCCGCGGCCGTCTGCTTCAACATGGACCGCTGGTTCAACATGAAGGGCGCCGCCGCCCAGAGCCAGATGATCTACTACGGCGACGTGTTCGAGGGCTTCGCCAAGAACGAGGGCGACGCGGCGGGCGACCCGGTCTACAAGTCCTGCGAGGTCAAGGACGAGAACACCGCCGTCCTGAACCTGAACAAGTACAAGGGCGCGTTCCCGGCCGCGTTCGGTTTGACCGCCTTGTCCATCTCCAGCCCCGAGGCGCTGAAGAAGTACGACGCGGACAACGTCGGGCAGTCGGGTGACTCGTTCACCTACCCGGCTTACGCGACCGAGCACCCGACCGGCACCGGCGCGTTCAAGCTGGAGAAGTTCGACAAGGCCAACAAGACGATCACCCTGGTCCGGAACGACGACTACTGGGGCGAGAAGGCCAAGCTCGACAAGCTGATCTTCAAGATCATTCCGGACGAGAACGCGCGCAAGCAGGAACTCAAGGCCGGCACGATCGACGGCTACGACTTCCCGAGCCCGGCCGACTACAACTCGCTGAAGTCCGACGGCTTCAACGTCACGCCGCGGCCCGCGTTCAACATCCTCTACCTGGGCATCAACGGCGCCAACAACCCGGCGCTGAAGGACCTGCGGGTGCGCCAGGCCATCGCCTACGCCGTCAACCGCGACCAGCTCGTGAAGACGAAGCTGCCGCTGGGCGCCGAGGTGGCGACGCAGTTCATGCCGAAGACCGTGGCGGGCTACGCCGACGACGTGCAGAAGTACCCGTACGACGTGGCCAAGGCCAAGGACCTGCTGGCGCAGGCCGGCGCGTCGAACCTGAGCCTGAAGTTCTACGTGCCCACCGAGGTCAGCCGGCCCTACATGCCGAACCCGACCGAGATCGCGGCCGTGATCGCCGACGACCTCAAGGCGGCGGGCGTCAACGTCGAGATCGTGTCCCGCCCCTGGAACGGCGGCTACAAGGACGACGTGCAGAAGCTCGGCAAGCACGACCTGCACCTGCTCGGCTGGACCGGTGACTACAACGACGCCGGCAACTTCGTCGGCACGTTCTTCGGCCGGGAGAAGAAGGAGTTCGGCTTCTCCGAGCAGTCCCTGTTCGACGAGATCGCGGCGGCCGACGGCGTCGTCGACCAGCAGAAGCACGCGGACGCCTACAAGCAGGTGAGCCGCGACCTGATGAGCAAGTACCTGCCCGCGATCCCGGTGTCCCACTCGCCGCCGGCGATCGTGGTCGGCGGCAAGATCTCCGGTCTGGTCCCGAGCCCGCTGACCGACGAGCGCTTCGACACGGTGAGCAAGGGCTGAACCGAACGGTAGGTCGGGTGGTGGCGCTCGTGACCCGGGCGTCACCACCCGTTCTGTCGGGAGGGCATCCATCATGCTGCGATTCATAGTCCGTCGCCTGCTCCAGGCGATCCCCACACTGCTGATCCTGTCGCTGCTGGTCTTCGTCTGGCTGCGGTCGCTGCCGGGCGGCCCGTCGGGTGCGCTGCTGGGCGACAAGGCGACGCCGGAGAAGATCGAGGCGCTCAACAAGGTCCTCGGCCTCGACCAGCCGGTCTTCATCCAGTACTTCAAGTTCCTGGGCCGCATCCTCAGCGGCGACTTCGGCAGCTCGCTGATCAGCGGCGAGCCGGTGCTGTCCGAGATCGGCCGGGCGCTGCCCGCGACGATCGAGCTGTCCTTCGCCGCGCTGCTGTTCGCCGTGGTGCTCGGCATCCCGCTGGGCTACCTGGCGGCGAGCCACCGCGGCCGGTTCCTGGACAACACGACGGTCATCGGCACGCTGGTCGGCGTCGCCGTCCCGGTGTTCTTCCTGGGCATCCTGCTCAAGCAGCTGTTCGCGCAGGACCTGGCGCTGTTCCCGCCGTCGGGCAGGCAGGACGTCACGATCGACCCGACGCACGTCACGAACTTCGCCGTCCTCGACGGCCTGCTGACGCAGGAGTGGGACGCGGCGGCCGACGCGCTGTGGCACCTCGTGCTGCCCGCGATCGCGCTGGGCACGATCCCGCTGGCGGTGATCGTGCGGATCACCCGTGCCTCGGTGCTCGACGTGCTGAACGAGGACTTCGTCCGCACCGCGAACGCCAAGGGCCTGCAGGCGACGCTGATCCGCCGCCGGCACGTGCTGCGCAACGCGATGCTGCCGGTGTCGACGACGATCGGCCTGCAGACCGGTCTGCTGCTGGGCGGCGCCGTGCTCACCGAGCGGGTGTTCGTGTGGGGCGGGCTGGGCTCGCTGCTGGCGCAGGGGATCGAGCGCCGCGACTACCCGCGGTTGCAGGCGTTGCTGCTGCTCGCGGCGGTGGTCTACGTGCTGGTCAACCTGCTGGTCGACATTTCCTACGCGATCATCGACCCGAGGGTGCGGGCATCATGACCAGTCTCCTCAAGCGCAAGCAGCAGCGGGTGGACTCGCTGGCGGAGTCGGCGGGCACCAGCCTCGCCGCCGACGCGGTGCGGCGGATGCTGCGCAGCCCGGTGGCGCTGCTGGGCGCGTTCCTCGTCCTGCTGTTCCTGGTGCTGGCGATCGTCGCGCCGTTCATCGCGCCGAAGGACCCCTACCAGCGGTACCCGGAGCTGCTGGAGAACCTGCGGCCGGACTCGATCCCGGGCGCGCAGCCCGGGTTCCTGCTGGGCAGCGACGAGCTGGGCCGCGACTTCTTCAGCCGGCTGCTGGTCGGCGCGCAGCAGTCGCTGGTCGTCGGCGTCGGCGCGACGCTGATCGGCCTGGTGCTGGGCATGGTCATCGGCGGCCTGGCCGGCGCGTTCGGCGGCTGGGTGGACAGCTGGCTGATGCGGTTCACCGACATCATGCTGTCGATCCCCAGCCTGCTGCTGGCCATCTCGATCGCCGCGCTGGCCAGCCGGGGCAGCCAGACCACGGTCATCATCGCGGTCGCGGTGACCACCGTGCCGATCTTCGCCCGCCTCCTGCGCGGGGCCATGCTCGCCCAGCGGCACAGCGACCACGTGCTCGCGGCCACGGCGCTGGGCGTGCGGCGGCGCACCGTCGTGTTCCGGCACATGCTGCCGAACTCGCTGGGCCCGGTGATCGTGCAGGCGACGCTGACGCTGGCCACCGCGATCATCGAGGCCGCGTCGCTGTCGTTCCTCGGCCTCGGCGACCCCGACCCGTCCCGCGCCGAGTGGGGCCTGATGCTGGGCAACTCGCAGCGCTACATCGACGTCAAGCCCGAGCTGGCGTTCTACCCGGCGATCGCGATCATCGTCGTCGCGCTGGGCTTCACGCTGCTCGGCGAGTCGCTGCGCGAGGCGCTCGACCCGAAGAACCGGAGGTGAACCGCGATGGCGTTGCTCGAAGTGCGTGATCTGCGGGTGGTCTTCCAGCGCAGGGGCACCGAGCCCTTCACCGCGGTGGACGGCGTCTCGTTCGACGTCGACCCCGGTCAGACGGTGGGCCTGGTGGGCGAGTCGGGCTGCGGCAAGTCCGTGACGTCGCTGGCGATCATGGGGCTGCTGCCCGCGCGCGGCAACAAGGTCACCGGCGAGGTGCGGTTCGAGGGCACCGACCTGCTCACCCTGAGCGACCGGGAGATGCGCAACCGGCGCGGCCGGGACCTCGGCATGGTGTTCCAGGACCCGCTGTCCTCGCTGAACCCGGTGATCCCGATCGGCCTGCAGGTGACCGAGGTGCTGGAGCGGCACCGCGACATGTCCCGCAAGGCGGCGATGGTGGAGGCGGCGGAGCTGCTGGACAAGGTCGGCATCCCCGACCCGACCCGGCGGCTGTCGGAGTACCCGCACCAGCTCTCGGGCGGCATGCGGCAGCGCGCGCTGATCGCGATCGCGCTGGCGTGCCGGCCGCGGCTGCTCATCGCCGACGAGCCCACCACGGCGCTGGACGTGACGATCCAGGCGCAGATCCTCGCCCTGCTCAAGGAGCTGGTGCGGGACACCGGGACGGCGCTGATCATGATCACGCACGACCTCGGCGTCGTGGCGGGGCTGTGCGACGAGGTCAACGTGCTCTACGGCGGCCGGGTGGTGGAGAAGGCGGCGCGGTACCCGCTGTTCACCGAGCCTCGCCACCCGTACACGCACGGCCTGCTGTCCTCGATCCCGCGGCTGGACGGCGCGCGCGGCGAGAAGCTGGTGCCGATCAGGGGTTCGGTGGCCGACAACATCCCGTGGGCGCAGGGGTGCGCGTTCGCGCCGCGCTGCCCCAACGCGCTACCCGTGTGCCGCGAGGTCACGCCCGAGCTGGAGGCCGGTGACGCGCGGTCGCTGCGCTGCCACAACCCGGTGCTGCCGGGAACGCCCGCCGCCGAGGAGGTGCCCGCATGACCGCCGCCGTAGAACCGGCAACCACCGCCGCCCCCGTGGGCGACGCGCTGGTGACGGTCGAGGACCTGAAGATCCACTTCCCGATCCGGCGCGGCCTGCTCGTGGACCGCACGGTCGGCCACGTGTACGCCGTGGACGGGGTCGACCTGCGGATCAACCGCGGCGAGACCTACGGCCTGGTCGGCGAGTCCGGGTGCGGCAAGTCGACGCTGGGCCGCGGCATGCTGCGGCTGGTCGAGCCGACGGCCGGGCGGGTGGTGTTCGACGGCACCGACCTGGTCGGCCTGAAGGGCGAGGAGCTGCGGCGGATGCGCCGCCGGATGCAGATGGTGTTCCAGGACCCCATGTCGTCCCTGGACCCGCGGCAGTCGGTGGAGTCGATCCTGGTCGAGGGCCTGCGGGCGCACGGGCTGGACAAGGGCCGCGAGGCGACCGGCAGGCGGTTGCGGGAGCTGCTGTCGGCGGTGGGCCTGCCGTCCACGTCGCTGCGCAAGTACCCGCACGAGTTCTCCGGCGGCCAGCGGCAGCGCATCGGCATCGCCCGGGCGCTGGCGGTCGAGCCGGACCTGATCATCGCCGACGAGCCGGTGTCCGCGCTGGACGTGTCGGTGCAGGCGCAGGTGGTCAACCTGCTGGAGGACCTGCAGCAGGAGTTCGGGCTCACCTACCTGGTGATCGCGCACGACCTCGCCGTGGTGCGGCACATCTCCGACCGGGTGGGCGTGATGTACCTGGGCGGGCTGGTGGAGGAGGCGTCCTCGGACGACCTGTACGCCGAGCCGCTGCACCCGTACACCAAGGCGCTGCTGTCGGCGATCCCCGTGCCGGACCCGGAGGTGGAGGACCGGCGCGAGCGCATCCTGCTGACCGGCGACCTGCCCTCGCCCGCGAACCCGCCGACGGGCTGCCGCTTCCACACCCGCTGCCCGTGGAAGCAGGCGACCCGCTGCGACACCGAGCGGCCCGCGCTGCGCGAGGTGCTGCCCGGCCACCGGGTGGCCTGCCACTGGGCGGAGGACATCCGGGCGGGCCGCATCCGGCCGCACGAGGTCGAGGCCGTGCTGGTGGAGGAGGACGGCGTGTCGCCGGACATCCCCCTGGTCGGCCCCGCCTCGATGACGGAGGTGCTGAACCAGTGAGGCCCGGTCCGGGGGCGCCGCCGCGGCGCCCCCGGACCGCCGTTTCAGACGACCTGCGGGTAGAGCACGCGCGGGTCGGCGGCCAGGGCCGCCTTCAGGTCCACGACGCCCTGGTCGGCCAGCACCTCCACGAGGTCGGCCTCCACCCCGTCCAGCGCGGCGCGCACGACGTCGGCCGGGTCGTTCTTCGGCCCGTCGAGGCCCGCGGTCATGTCGGTGTCGGTCAGGCCGAGGTGCACGCCGGTGACCAGCGTGCCCTGGTCGGCCAGCTCCACCCGGACGCCGTTGGTGAGGCTCCACTGCGCCGCCTTGGCCGCGCTGTAGGCGGTGGCCCGGCCGTAGGACACCCACGACATCGACGACAGCACGTTGACGATCGCGCCGCCGCCGTTGGCCGCGAGGATCGGCGCGAACGCCCGGATGACCTCCAGCGTGCCGTAGAAGTGCGTGTCCATCTCCAGCCGGATCGCGGCCGGGTCCCCGGTGACCAGGTTGTGCCCGGTGATGATGCCCGCGTTGTTCACCAGCAGGGTCACGTCCCCCGCCGCTGCCGCCGCGGCGGCGACGGTGCCCGCGTCGGTGATGTCCAGCGGCAGCACCTCGACGCCCGGGAGGTCCACCTTGGCGGTGTCGCGCGCGGTCGCGTAGACCTTCGCCGCGCCCCGCTCCAGCAGTTGCCGGGCGAAGTGCCTGCCGAGGCCGCGGTTGGCACCGGTGACCAGGGCAACCGAGTTGGCGATCTCCATGTCGTGCTCTCCCCAGGTTGAGTTGGTTTCGCCAACCTAGCCTGTCTGGTTTGGAATCGACAACTCAGCCCTGCCGGGATGGGCCATACTGGGACGGTGACGGCACCCGACGAGGCGAACTGCTCCCTGGTCAAGGCCGTGGAGCTCGTGGGTGAGCGCTGGACGTTCCTCGTCCTGCGCGAGGCGCTGGCCGGCGCGACCCGCTTCTCGGAGTTCCGCACGCGCCTGGGCATCGCCTCGGACGTGCTCGCCGCGCGGCTCGCGAAGCTGGTCGACAGCGGGGTCATGGTGCGGCGGGAGTACCGGGAACCGGGCCGGCGCCCGCGTGACGCGTACTGCCTCACCGACGCGGGCAGGCGGTTGAACGTGGTGCTGTGCGCGTTGCAGGAGTGGGGCAACGAGCACCTGCCGGACACGGTGTCCACCGTCGCCTACCGCGCGGACGACGGCCGCCGCGTCCGGGTGCGGTTCGTGGACGGCGAGGGCGGTGTCGTCCCGGCCGGCGAGGTGCGCCCCGAGCCGCGCTGACGCCCGGGGCGCCGCCGGGAGTGGCAGGGCCGGGAGCGCCTCCCCCCTGAGGTGGCGCTCCCGGCCCGGGTCTCACGCCGACCAGTGCGGCGAGCGGCCGAGCAGGCCCACCAGGCGGTCGGTGATCGGCGCGTCCTCCGGCACGGCGACCGGCATCGCGAACGCCGCTCCCGGCCCCCGCACGTCCGGGGTGGTCGGGTAGCGCAGCGCCATCCGGTGGGCGGCGCCGGCCAGGTCCGCGTCGAGGGTGCTGTCGACGCCGATCGCGCGGCACAGGTCCCACGCGTGCGTCAGGTTGTCCACGAAGTGCGCGGCCACCACGTGCCGCCCGGGACGGCGGCCGAAGCCGGGGAACTCGGTCTCCCGCTCCAGCACCCCGTCGGCGCGGAACGCCTCGGTCGCCGCGTCGGCCGCGACCCGGTAGGCGGTCGCCAGGTCGTCCGACGCGGGCTCGGCGACGTCCGCGCGGTTGACGGCCGCGGTGAACGCCAACGTCATCTCGACCTGGTGGCGCAGCAGCTCGTAGACGGTCCAGCCCGCGCACGGCGTGGCCAGGTCGAGGTGCTCCTCGCGCACGTCCGTCATGAGCTTGACGTTCAGGTCGAGCGCCGCCCGGTTCAGCTCCAGCAAGTCCACCCGTTCCTCCACCCCTCAAGTTGTACGAACGATCGTACAATTAGTTGGGTTGGCGTCAAGGGGGTTAGCGTGGAGGCCGTGAAGGTCGACGGACGGGTGGAGCGCGGCGAGCAGACGCGGCGGCAGATCCTGCGGCGCGCGGCGGAGATCGCCTCGGTCGAGGGGTTGGAGGGCCTGTCGATCGGTCGGCTGGCCACCGAGCTGGAGGTCAGCAAGAGCGGGGTGTTCGCCCACTTCGGGTCGAAGGAGGAGCTGCAGCTCGCGACCGTGCGGGCGGCGGCGGCGATCTTCGCCCGCGAGGTCGTGGACCCGGCGCTGACCGAGCCGCCGGGCCTGTCCCGGCTGGCCGCGCTGCTGGACCGGTGGCTGGCCTACTCGGAGCACCGCACGTTCCCCGGCGGGTGCTTCTTCTACGCCGTGCAGGCCGAGTTCGACGCCCGGCCCGGACGGGTGCGCGACGCGATCGCCGGCTACGGCCGTGAGTGGAACGCCTACGTCCGCGAGACCGTCGCCGCGATCCCCGGCATCGCCGACCCGGACCAGCTCGTGTTCGAGCTGGTCGCGTTCCTGGAGATGGCCAACGGCCAGTCCGTGCTGCACGACGACCCGCACGCCTACTCGCGCGCCCGGGCCGCGGTGCGCGCCCGCCTGGACCAGGCGGCCAAGGCGGCCTTGTCCACGACCCGGCGCTGAGCGACCTTCACGGCGACCGGTCACCCGCCCACCGGCGGCGCGCCGGCCAGCTCCCGCGCGGCACTCGTCTCGGCGGGGTCCTCGGTGAAGAACGCGCAGGTCAGGTGGGCGTGGAAGACGACGTCCGGCCCTTGCGGCATGAAGAACAACGTGAACGGCCGAGCACCGTCCCCGGCGGTGTGCACCCCGGTGGCGGTCTCGTGCAGCAGGTCGAGCGCCCGCGTCGCCTCGACGCCCCACGGGCACCGCAGCTCCGGCAGGTGCGCCTCCTGCGACAGCGCGAACAGCCGCTGGTAGGAGTCCCCGAGGACGGGCGCGCACGCCACCATGTCGGGGAACCGCACCGGCGCGTACCCGTCCTCGACCCGCCGGAGCTGCCGCACCGGCACGCGCGACCGGGCGGCGAGCGCTTCGAGGTCCACCCCCGCCGCCTGGCGGATCGACCTGATCTCGCGCCCCAGCAACCTGCCGCGCAACGTCGGCATCGCCATCCGAGCCCTCCTGGGCGGTGAGGACCGGCGGGCACCGCGCGACGTCACCCGCGCGGTGCCCGACCGGCCACGACCCCACGGTCGCGGAAGCTAAGCTAGGGATTAGCTAAGAATTTAGATATTCCTCAATCGGGTGACTGCCGCGCACCGGGCGTGACCGGGCAGACTGGCCGGCGACGTGAAGGAGGACGGGTGGCGGAGCCCTCGGCGTTGAGCTGGCTGATCGGCAACGAACTGCGCGACCACCGCGACCGGGCGCGCAAGAAGGGCACCGAGGCGGCGAAGGTGCTCGGCTGCACCTCGGGCAAGATCAGCCAGATCGAGGGCGGCATGTACCGGCAGCGCCCCAACGAGGTGGCCATGCTCCTCGCCTTCTACGGAGCGGACCGCGCCGACATCGACCGCCTCGTCGCCCTCGCCGGGCAGGACGACGAGAGCACGTGGTGGGGCGCGTGGACCGACGTCGTCCCCGACTGGTTCCAGACTTTCGTCGGCCTCGAACGGCTGGCCGCGACCGAGTTCACCTACGAGCCGATCGTCCTGCCCGC
Organism: Actinosynnema sp. NPDC053489; assembly: GCF_044544865.1. NCBI lineage: Bacteria > Bacillati > Actinomycetota > Actinomycetes > Pseudonocardiales > Pseudonocardiaceae > Actinosynnema > Actinosynnema sp. NPDC053489. The sequence continues at coordinate 412,710 of NZ_JBITXT010000006.1, forward strand.
CCTGCTCCAGACCGAGGCCTACGCCACCGCCGTGACCACGAGTTCCCGGCGGGTTCGCCCGGACCACGGCGACCGGGTCGTGCACTTCCGGATGGAGCGGCAGCGGCGGCTGTTCGCCGAGGAGAACCCGCTGGCGCTGCACGCGATCATCGAGGAGTCCGCCCTGCACCGCCAGGTCGGTGACGCCGGGGTGATGAAGGGGCAGCTGGAACACCTGCTCGACGTGGGCGAGCGGTCCAACGTGGACATCCAGGTGATCCCGATGAGCGTCGGCGTGCACTCGGCGACCACCGGGTCGTTCGTGCTGCTCGGCTTCGAGAAGTTCCGGGACGTGGTGTACGTGGAGGTGCAGGAAGGCGCGCTCAACGTGCAGGACCCGGCACAGGTCCGGGCCTATAGCATGTCGGCCGAGAACCTTCGCGCTGTCGCGCTCGACCAGCGCGAGTCCGCTTCCTTGATCACGTCACTGCTCAAGGGATAACCGGAGGTCGCGATGACCGCCAACGTCCGTTGGACCAAGTCCAGCCACTCGGCCGACAACGGCAACTGCGTGGAAGTCGGCGGGGCCGCCGCGGAAGTGCTGGTCCGCGATTCGAAGAACGCCGAGGGTGCCGTGCTGAGCTTCCCCCCGGACCGCTGGGCGGGGTTCCTCGCCGCCGCCCGGCGGCGAGGAACCCGCTGAGCCCTACCGGTTGGCGCGGTTGACGGCCGACACCAGGGCGCGCAGCGACGCGGCCACCGTCGAGCTGTCGATGCCGACGCCCCACAGCACGCGGTCGGACACGGCGCACTCCAGGTACGCCGCCGCCCGCGCGTCGTCACCCGACGACATGGCGTGCTCGGAGTAGTCCAGCACGCGCACGTCGTAGCCGATGGTGGCCAGGGCGTCGACGAACGCGGCGATGGGGCCGTTGCCGCTGCCGGTGATCTCCTGCGTCTCGCCGTCGACCACGACGAAGGCCGTGATCCGCTCGTGGCCGCTGCCGTCGGAGGTCACCTTCTGGCGCAGCAGCCTCAGCGGCACGGTCCCGTCGAGGTACTCCTCGGAGAACGCGTCCCACATGTCCTTGGGCCCGATCTCGCCGCCCTGCGTGTCGGTGACCTCCTGGATGACCTTGGAGAACTCGACCTGGAGCCGGCGGGGCAGGTCCAGGTGGTGCTCGGTCTTCATCAGGTACGCCACGCCGCCCTTGCCGGACTGCGAGTTGACCCGGATGACGGCCTCGTAGTTGCGGCCGACGTCCTTCGGGTCGATCGGCAGGTACGGGACCTCCCACGGGAACTCGTCCACGTGCTGCCCGGCGGCCTTGGCGGCGTCCTCCAGGGCCTCGAAGCCCTTCTTGATGGCGTCCTGGTGGGAGCCGGAGAACGCGGTGAACACCAGGTCGCCGCCGTAGGGGTGCCGCTCGGGGACGGGCAGCTGGTTGCAGTACTCGACCGTGCGCCGGATCTCGTCGATGTCGGAGAAGTCGACCTGCGGGTCGACGCCCTGGCTGAACATGTTCATGCCCAGGGTGACCAGGCACACGTTGCCGGTGCGCTCGCCGTTGCCGAACAGGCAGCCCTCGATGCGGTCCGCGCCCGCCAGGTAGCCCAGCTCGGCGGCGGCCACGCCGGTGCCGCGGTCGTTGTGCGGGTGCAGCGACAGGATGATCGAGTCGCGGCGGGCCAGGTTGCGCGACATCCACTCGATGGAGTCGGCGTACACGTTGGGCGTGGCCATCTCGACCGTCGCCGGCAGGTTGACGATCAGCGGCTTGTCCGGCGTCGGCCGGATGATCGCCGAGACGGCGTCGCAGACCTCCAGCGCGTAGGACAGCTCGGTGCCGGTGTAGGACTCGGGGGAGTACTCGTAGCGGAACTCGGTCTCCGGGTAGAGCTTCTCCTGCTCCAGCGCGAACGCGGCGGCGTCGGTGGCGATCTTCTTGATGCCCTCGCGGTCGGACTTGAACACGACCCGCCGCTGCAGGATCGACGTCGAGTTGTAGAAGTGCACGATCGCCTTGGCCGCGCCGCGCAGCGCCTCGAACGTGCGGGTGATCAGCTCGGGGCGGCACTGGGTCAGCACCTGGATGGTGACGTCGGCCGGGATCGCGCCGTCCTCGATGATCTCGCGGACGAAGTCGAAGTCGGTCTGGGAGGCGGCCGGGAAGCCGACCTCGATCTCCTTGTAGCCCATCCGCACCAGCAGGTCGAACATCTTGCGCTTGCGGGCGGGCGACATCGGGTCGATCAGCGCCTGGTTGCCGTCGCGCAGGTCGACGGCGCACCACAGCGGCGCCTTGGTGATCCGCTTGGTCGGCCACGTGCGGTCGGGCAGGTCGACGGTCTCGACCTGCTCGTGGAACGGCCGGTAGCGGTGGACGGGCATCGAGGTGCCGCGCTGCGGGTTCCACGCGGGCTGGCCGGGGACGGGCCGGGCCGGTGGCCGGATGCGGCTCGTGCCGGAGGTGTAGGCGTCGTGACTCGGGCTCATGATCGGGGTGCTCCTGCCGGTGCCTTGGAGGACGACCGGCGGCAACGCTCGTTCCCGCGACGGGGGGCCGGTCTGATCAGACCCCGTCACGGCGGCGAAGCAGGAGGGCACGTGCCACGTCGGACAGGTTAACCGCATTCCGCGCCGGGGTGGAACCGACCGCCCAGATGGTGGAACTTCACCCCTCCGAGTTTCACTCGATCGTGCGTTGGGCATCTCCTTGACATGTCCAGATGGCGAACCTCAACGCGCAGCGGCAGCTTCACCGCTGCCCGGGTGATCAGCGGTGTTGGCGCCGTGTTCGCGCTCATCGAGGTCCTCTACATCCTGATGAACCTCTTCGGCGCGAATCCGGCCAACGCGTTCTTCCGGTTCATCCAGCAGCTCGCGGAGCCGCTGGCGTTGTTCTTCCCCGGCCTCTTCCAGCTGGGCAACGCGAACCTCGACTTGATCATCAACTACGGTCTCGCGGCGATCTTCTGGGTCGTCGTCACGAGCCTGCTCGCCCGCCTCGTCGCCCGTTAGCCGGTCGGCCCGCGCGGGTGCGCGTGCCACACTCCCGTCATGGCTGAACACCGGACCGCGGACCGCTCGGTTCGCTCGAAGGTCGTCCCGGTCGTGGCGGGAGTGCTCGGTTGGGCGGCCCTGCTGATCGCGCTGGTGCTGGTGGCGCACGTGCTGCTCACCGTGGGCGGCGCGAACCCGGCCAACTCGATCACCACGACCGTCGCCACCTGGGCCGACCGCTTCGCCCTCGGCTTCCGAGACCTGTTCACCCCCGGGGACGCGAAGCTGCGCGTCCTGGTCGACTACGGCCTGGCCGCGCTGTTCTGGCTGGTCGTCCGCTCAGTCGTGGTGAAGCTGGTCCGCCGGCTCGCCTGAAGCGCCTCCCGGGGCGTCCTCCGGGAAGGCGGGCCGCCCCCACCGGTCGGTGAAGGCGATCTCGCCCAGCGGCTTGCGCGTGCGGGGCCGCCGTTCCCGGGCCCGCAGGTCCTCCGGCAGGTCGGCGTCGTCGCCCAAGAACCCGACCGCGACCACGACGACCGGACGCACGTGGTCGGGCAGCCCGAACGCCTCCCGCACCTCGTCGGGCGAGAACCCGCCGACCTGGTGCGTGACCAGGCCCAGCCCGACGGCCTGGAGCACGAGGTTCTGCACGGCCAGGCCCAGCCCGAACTCGGTGTTGGGCACGGGGCCGCGCTCGTCGGCCTCGACCACCGCGCCGACCAGCAGCACCGACGCCCGCCCCGCCCACGTCCGGTTGCCGGGCCGCAGCGCGGCGAAGATTCGCTCGAACGTGTCGTCGCCGCGGTAGCCGACGAGGAACCGGGCCGGCTGCGTGTTGCCGTGCGAGGCCGCCCAGCGGGCCGCCTCCAGCAGCACCCGCACGACCTCCGGGGACACCTCGGCCGCGCCGTCGAACGCCCGCGGGCTCCAGCGCCGCGCGATCAGGTCGTTGAGCTCCACCCGGCCCATCCTGGCATCAGATCGCGTACGGCCACGCCGTGATGGCGTACGCGCCGAACCACGCGCCGAACACCGAGATGCCGGCCAGCACCGCCACCGCCGTGCCGGTCCGCCGCCGCGCCAGCGCCAGCGCGACGGGCACGAGCAGCGTGAACGCGGGCAGCAGCAGCCGCGCCTTGGAGTTCATCAGCCCGTTGGAGCCGAGGTCCATAAGGAGCACGCCGACGCCGTAGACGACCAGCGGCCACTCCAGCCCGCGCCGGACGCACAGCACGACGAGCGCGAGCGCCGCCACCAGCAGCCACACCGTCGTCAGCTCCAGCACCGACCGGGGGTCGCCGAGGATGGACAGGGCGAACCGCCAGGTGGCCGCGCCGCCGTCGAACCGGGAGTCCCAGCCGTGCCGCTGGACGGCGAACCAGCCGTCCCACCGCCCGGTCCGCACCGCCACGTAGGCGAGGTAGCCGAGCAGCCCGAGGGGCGCGACCAGCCCGCCGACCCACGCCCGCCGGTCGCCGGGCCGCCGCCACACCGCGACCGCCGCCGCCGCGCACACCGCCAGGACGAGCGCCGCCGCGGTGGGTCGCACGAGCCCGGCCGCCGCGCAGCACACCCCCGCGAGCACCCACCGCCGCTCCACCACGCCGACCAGCGACCACGCGGCCAGCGCGCAGAACGTCGCCTCCGAGTACGTCATCGACAGCGCCACGGCCATCGGCGACGCGGCGAACAGCACGACCAGCACCAGCCCGGCCCGCCGCGACCCGCCCGCCACCCGCGACCCGAGCCGGGCCAGCGCGTAGGCGCAGAGCACGCCGCTGACCAGGCTCACCGCGAACGCCGCGCCGATCGTCGGCACGCCCGGCAGCCCGGCCACCCACCGCACCAGCGTCGGGTAGCCGGGGAAGAACGCCAGCGGCGTCTCCGCCGTGCGCCGCCCGAACGCGTCCACCAGGCCCCGCGGCACGTCGGCGTAGCCGCCCTCGGCGATGCCCAGGAACCACTGCCCGTCCCACGAGGTGAGCGCCCGCGTGACGTCCTTGTCCCACCGCGCCGCCATCAGCTGCAGCGCGAGCAGCCCCAGCTCCCGCACGACCAGGTAGAGCACGGCGGGCGCGAGGGCGACGACCACCGGGTGTCTGCCCGCGAGGGCCGTCCGGCCACGCGCGCCGAGCGCGTCATCGGGGTCCACGGGAACGGCCTCCTGGGTCGGCACCGGGTCGAGGGTAGTGGGCGTCACGGCGGGGCCTGTCCACTCCTTGGGCCGGGTACTCTCCCCGGTGAGCTGGGCTTGAAGCACCTGGGAGGAGTGGGTCTGTGGCGCTCGTCGTCCAGAAGTACGGCGGTTCCTCGGTCGGGAGCGCCGAGCGGATCAAACGGGTGGCCGAGCGGATCGTCGCCACCCGGAAAGCCGGCAACGAGGTCGTGGTCGCGGTGTCCGCGATGGGCGACACGACCGACGAGCTGCTCGACCTCGCCCGCCAGGTGTCCCCGGTGCCGCCCGCCCGCGAGATGGACATGCTGCTCACGTCCGGTGAGCGGATCTCCATGTCGCTGCTGGCGATGGCGATCAGCTCGCTGGGTGCCGAGGCGCGGTCCTACACCGGCTCGCAGGCCGGGGTGATCACCACGTCCGTGCACGGCAAGGCGCGCATCATCGACGTGACGCCCAGCCGCATCCAGGACGCCCTCGCCGAGGGGGCCATCGCGATCGTCGCGGGCTTCCAGGGCGTCAGCCAGGACAGCAAGGAGATCACCACGCTCGGCCGCGGCGGCACCGACACCACCGCGGTGGCGCTGGCGGCGGCCCTGAAGGCCGACGTCTGCGAGATCTACACCGACGTGGACGGCGTGTTCACCGCCGACCCGCGCATCGTGCCGAACGCCAAGCGGCTGGAGAGCATCACCTACGAGGAGATGCTGGAGATGGCGGCGAGCGGGGCCAAGGTGCTCATGCTGCGCTGCGTCGAGTACGCCCGCCGGTACAACGTCCCGGTGCACGTCCGATCTTCGTTCAGCAACAAGCCCGGGACCATCGTGTCCGGGTCAGTGGAGGACCTTCCCGTGGAACAGGCGATGATCACCGGCGTCGCGCACGACCGGTCCGAGGCCAAGGTGACCGTGACCGCGGTGCCCGACCTGCCCGGCATGGCGGCGCGGATCTTCCGCGTCGTGGCCGAGGCGGAGCTGGACATCGACATGGTCGTGCAGAACGTGTCGCAGGCCGTGTCGGGCCGCACCGACGTGACGTTCACCCTGCCGAAGGACGACGGGCCGCGCGCGGTCGCCGCGCTGGAGAAGGCGCGCGAGGAGATCGGCTTCGACCAGGTGCTCTACGACGAGCACGTGGGCAAGGTGTCCCTGGTGGGCGCGGGCATGCGCTCGCACCCCGGCGTGACCGCGCAGTTCTGCGAGGCGCTGGCCGCGGCGGGGGTCAACATCGAGATCATCTCCACCTCGGAGATCCGGATCTCGGTCATCTGCCGCGACACGCAGCTCGACGACGCCGTGCGCGCGCTGCACGACGCGTTCGAGCTGGGCGGCGACGAAGAGGCTGTGGTGTACGCGGGGAGTGGACGATGAGCGGCCCTGTCCTGGCCCTTGTGGGGGCCACCGGTGCCGTCGGCACCGTCATGATCGACATCATCAACGGCCGGGAGTCCGTGCCGTGGGGCGAGATCCGGCTGATCGCCTCGCCGCGCTCGGCCGGCAAGAAGATCACCGTGCGCGGTGAGGAGCTGACCGTCGTCGCGCTGTCGCCCGAGGCGTTCGAGGGCGTCGACGTGGCCATGTTCGACGTGCCCGACGAGGTGTCGGCGCAGTGGGCACCGGTCGCCGCCGCCAAGGGCGCGGTCGCCGTGGACAACTCGGGCGCGTTCCGGATGGACCCCGAGGTCCCGCTGGTGGTGCCGGAGGTGAACGCCGACAAGATCGGCGAGCGCCCCAAGGGGATCATCGCGAACCCGAACTGCACGACGTTGTCGATGATGGCCGCGCTGGGCGCCCTGCACCGGGAGTTCGAGCTGCGCGAGCTGGTCGTGGCCTCCTACCAGGCCGCGTCGGGCGGCGGGCAGGCGGCGATCGACCGCCTGTACGCGGAGACCGAGGCGCTGGCGGGCAAGTCGGTGGGCGTCCGCGCCGGTGACGTGCGCGAGGCGCTGGAGGCGGCCGGCCTGCCGGTGGCGGACTCGCCGTTCCCCGCGCCGCTGGCGTTCAACGTGGTGCCGTGGGCGGGTTCGCTGAAGGACGAGGGCTGGACCAGCGAGGAGCTGAAGGTCCGCAACGAGTCCCGCAAGATCCTGGGCATCCCGGAGCTGAAGGTGTCGGCGACCTGCGTGCGCGTGCCCGTGGTGACCACGCACTCGCTGGCCGTGCACGCCACGTTCGCCCGCGAGGTCACCGTCGAGCAGGCGCACAAGATCTTCGGCGAGCAGCCGTCGATCGTGCTGGTGGACGAGCCGGAGGCCAAGCGGTTCCCGACGCCCGCGGACGTCGTGGGCGGCGACCCGACCTACGTCGGCCGGGTGCGGCAGGCGCTGGACTTCCCGAACACGCTGGACTTCTTCGTGTGCGGCGACAACCTGCGCAAGGGCGCGGCCCTGAACACCTACGAGATCGCCGAGGAGCTGGCGGCCCGCCTGTAGGTTGGGCGCATGGCGGACGTAGTGCTCGCGATCGACCTGGGAACGACGTCGACCAAGGTCATCGCGGTGGACCGGGACGCGGGCGTGGTGGCATCGGCGGAGCACGGCTACCCGATGCGCACCACGCCCTCCGGCGAGGCCACGCACGACCCGGCCGAGGTGTGGGGCGCGGCGCTGCGGGCGCTGCGCGAGGTGGCGGCCCAGGGGCACGAGGTGCGGGCGCTGTCGTTGACCGGCGCGATGCACACGCTGCTGGGGCTGGACGCCTCGGGCGCCCCGGTCACGCCGTCCCTGTCGTGGGCGGACAACCGCGCGGTGGAGCAGACGGCCCGGTTGCGCGGCACGCCGCACGGCATCGCGCTGCACCGCGCCACCGGCACCCCGGTCCACACCATGTCGCCACTGGTGAAGCTGGCCTGGTTCCACGACCGGGGCTTCACCGCGCACCGGTGGTGCGGGCTGAAGGACTACGTGGTGCTCCGGCTCACCGGCGTGCTCGCGACGGAGCACTCGTCGGCGTCCGCGACCGGCCTGATGGACCTGAAGTCGCTGGACTGGCACCCCGAGGCGCTGGCCTTCGCGGGGGTGCGGGCGGAGCAGCTGCCCGCGCTGCACGCGCCGGTGGACTCCCTGCCGCTGGTGTTGGACGTGCCGGGCCTGCCGGCCGGCGTGCCGGTGGTGCTGGGCGGCGGTGACGGCCCGATGGCGAACCTGGGCGTCGGCGCGGTCGTGCCCGGTGTCGCGGCGGTGTCCCTGGGCACGAGCGGCGCGTTGCGGGTGGTCCGGTCGGCGCCCGCGGTGGACCACGAGGGCCGGGTGTTCTGCTACGCGATCGCCGAGGGGCTGTGGGTGCTCGGCGGGGCGATCAGCAACGGCGGGGTGGCCGCGCAGTGGGCCGCGGAGACGTTCGGCGTCGACGTGCGGGACCTGCTGGACGAGGCCGCCGGCGTGCCGGTGGGCGCGGCGGGCGTCACCGCGCTGCCGTACCTGCTGGGCGAGCGCGCGCCGTGGTGGGACGCGCACGCGACGTCGGCGTTGATCGGCCTGCGCCGCGAGCACGGGCGCGCGGTGATCGCCCGGGCCGTGGTGGAGGGCGTGGCGCAGCAGTTGGCGCTGGTGCTGGACGCGGTGCGGTCGGTGGGTGAGGTGAACGCGGTCCGGGTGACCGGTGGCGCGTTCCGCAGCGACCTGTGGGCGACGGTCCTGGCGTCCGCGCTGGGCCTGGAGCTGGAGCTGGCCGACGACAGCGAGGGCTCGGGCGTGGGCGCGGCCCTGGTCGGCTGGCGGGCGCTGGGCGAGCTGCCGACCCTGACCGTCGCCGCCGACCTGGTGAAGCCGATCAGGACGATCCCGCCCGACCCGGACGCGGTCCGCCACTACGCCGCCGCCCGCCCGAAGGTCGACCGCCTCTACCGGGCGTTGCGGGAGTTCGGCCAGGGTTAGCGGGCGCGCAGCAGGAAGCCGTGCTCCACCAGGTCCGTCAGGCCGAACTTCGCGACCATCCGGTGGTCCGGCCGCGGCTCGGCGGCGACGTGCTCGACGTCGAACGCGCGCCCGAAGCGCTCGGCGATCTCCTCCGGCCCGACGGAGAACGGCGGCGACGGCAGCCTCGGGTGGTACTCCAGCGTGTTGATGAAGTACCGCGCGCCCGGCCGCAGCAGGCGGGTGATCGCGTCGGCGTAGCGCTGCCGCATGTCGTCCGGGAACGCGATCAGCGCCGCCCGGTCGTACACCAGGTCGACGGGACCGACGACGTCCGGTCCGAGCTTGAAGACGTCCTGGCGGCGGATGACGAGGTTGCCGGCGCGGAACACGTCCGGCTCCTCCTCCACGGGGTCCAGGCCGTTCTCGGCGAAGAACTCGGCGACGGCCCTGGGCACCAGCTCGACCCCGACGACCTCGGCGGCCGTCTCGGCGAAGAACCGCAGGTCGGTGGTCTTGCCGCACAGCGGCACCAGGACGCGGGCGCCGGCGACCAGGCCGAGGCGGGCCAGCAGCCGGGCGTGCTCGTGCACCTCGGGCAGGTGGAAGCTGGTCTTCGTGCCGCCCTGCTCCCAGGAGTCGAACCAGAACTCGGATTCCATGCTGGACAAGAGGTGCGCGGAGCGTGCTGGAGACGCGTCCGAACGGGTGATGTCGTCTGATCACCCGACCGTCGTGGTCACCCTGCGTCGGTCGAGGAGCGCGGTGCCGAGGGCCACGACCACCGCGCCGCACCCGGCGACGGCGAAGCCCCACGCGGGCGCGGAGTGGTCGATGACGAACCCGGTGACCGGCTGGCCCAGCGCCACGCCGAGGGTGAACGCCGAGCTCTGCAACCCCATGGCCACGCCGCGCGCGGACGCCGGCGCGCGCCGCGTGATCAGCTCGCCGGTCGCGGTGATCGTCGGCGCGCACAGGAAGTTCGTCGGCACCAGCGCCAGCGCCAACCACCACGGCGACCAGCCGAACAGCCCGATCGGCACGGCCAGCAGCCCCATGCCGCCCATCAGCGCCCACAGCGGCGGCACGCGCGTCAGCCCGCCGTAGACGAACCCGCCCGCCAGCGACGCCACGCACATCACCGCGACCATCGCGCCGGTCCACGCGGTCAGCCCGAGCCCGCGCATCGACGCCACCACCGACACCTCGACGCCCGACAGCACGAACGTCGCCCCGCCCGCGCTGATCAGCACGCCGACCAGCCGGCCGTCGACCCACTGGCGCCGCGGCACCCGTTCGCCGGACTCGCCCTCCTGCCGCACGGGCGGGTCGACGGCGCACAGGATCGCGCCGATGAGGACCATCGCCGCGCCGATCGTCCACATCGCCGTGCGGCTGGACGCCTGGGTGGTGAGCGCGACACCGAGCGCCGGGCCGGCCATGAACGCGACCTCGACGGCCATCGAGTCCATCGCCAGCGCGGTGCGCCTGCGGTCCTCGGGCACGAGCGCGGTGAGGATCTGCCGGCCCAGCGACATGACCGGCATCACGGTGATGCCGGTGATGAAGCAGGTGACCAGCAGCACCTCGTAGGACAGCAGCGGCGCGACGAACCAGAACACGCCCTCGGTGACCATCGACAGCACGACCATCGCGCGCAGGCCGCGCCGGTCCACCAGGTGGCCCATGAGCGGCGAGCCGAGCCCGATGCCGACCGTGCTGACCGCCCCGACCAGGCCCGCCGCGCCGTAACCCCGGTCGAGGGCCAGCAGGACGTGCATCGTGATCGTCATGCCCGCGGCCGTCGCCGGGACGCGGGCGACCAGCATCAGCAGCATCAGGCCGGGCACGCGCGGCGTTCGGAGGACGGCCAGGTACGGGGAGACGTTCACCCGCCCATCTTCACCCGACCGGGCAACCGGTTTACCCGCCTCAGGCGGTCTCCGGGACGTCCTGGCGGGCGTTGGCCAGCGCGAGCCCGGTCCGCAGCGACCCGACCGCCTCGGCCACGGCCTCCCGGAACACCCCGCCGACGCCGAGGATGTTCGCGTACCCGTGGAACAGCCCCTCGTGGCGCCGCAGCACCACCGGCACGCCCTGCGCCGCCAGCTTCTCGGCGAACGCCTCGCCCTCGTCGCGCAGCGGGTCGTACCCGGCGGTCGCCAGGTACGTCGGCGGCAGCCCGCTCAGGTCCTCGGCCAGCAGCACCGACAGCCGCGGGTCGGTGTGGGTCTCCGGCGAGGGCGCGTAGTGGTCGAGGAACCAGTCCATCTTCTCGTCGGTGAGGAAGAACCCCCTGCCGAACAGCTCGCGCGACCGCCGCCGCGCCGAGGCGTCCACCGCCGGGTAGAACAGCAGCAGGAACACCGGCTTCACCCCGCCCGCGTGCAGCGCCGTCACCGCGGCCAGGTTGCCGCCCGCGCTGTCGCCGCCCAGCGCGATGCGCCGCGGGTCGGCGCGCAGCTCCCCGGCGTGCGCGACGGCGTACTCGAACGCGGTCCGCGCGTCGTCCGCGGCGGCCGGGAACGGGTGCTCCGGCGCGAGCCGGTAGTCCGCCGACAGCACCCGCACCCCGCCCTCGACGGCGAGGTACCGGCACAGGTTGTCGTGGCTGTCGAGGTCGCCGCTGACCCACCCGCCGCCGTGGTAGAAGACCAGCAGCGGCGAGCCCTCGGCCAGCCCGGTCGGCTCGTAGAACCGGCCCGGCACGCCGTCCAGCGACAGCGACCGCACCGCCACGCCGTCGATGGCCCGACCGCCGACCAGGGCGCTGCTGCGAGCCAGGGCCAGCCGGTTGGCGGCGGGCGTGGTGGTCCGCCAGTCCTCCCCGGACAGCCGCTGCAACCTCAGCAGGAGCTGCGCCTCGGGGTGCAGCCGCTGGCCGTCCACGGTGACGGGGCGACCGGCGACGAGCCTGCGCAGCGGCGCGGGCAGGCCGAACACGAAGCGCAGGACGGCGGCCAGGGCACCGGGCGGGATCGACTCGGCGAGCTTCGACATGAGACGTACGTTACTCGTCGGTAGGAGTTCGGGCGAGCGAGTGGACCTCCACTTAGGTCCAGGTGGCAGGATCGGGGACCATGACGGTCACCGTGGTGGGCATCGGCGGCAGCCTCCGCCCGAACTCGCAGTCCGAGCGCGCGATGCGGATCGCCCTGGGTGGCGCCGCGGCCGCGGGCGCGGAGGTCGTCGAGGTCTCCGGCCCCGACCTGGTGCTCCCGTTCTACGACCCGGCCGTCCCCGACCGCACCGACGGCGCGCACCGCCTCGTCGACGCCTTGCGCCGCGCCGACGGCGTGGTCCTCGTCTCACCCGGCTACCACGGCACGGTGTCCGGACTGGTCAAGAACGCCCTGGACTACGTCGAGGACCTGCGCGGCGACGAGCGCCCCTACCTCGACGGCCGCGCGGTCGGCTGCGTGGCCACCGCCCAGGGCTGGCAGGCGTCGGTCACCACGCTCACCGCGCTGCGCTCGATCGTGCACGCGCTGCGCGGCTGGCCCACCCCGCTGGGCGCGGCGGTGAACTCGCGCGAGGTCGAGTTCGACCTCGAAGGCGGCTGCACCGTGCCGTCCGTCGCCGACCAACTTCGCACGATCGGGCGACAGGTGGCGGAGTTCGCCGTGTCGAGGACCGGTTGAGCGGGTAGGTGTTGAGGGGCGTGAGCTGCCACACGACCGGGTGTGGTCCGGCCTCGGCCGGGTGTTGGGCTGATCGACGGCTCGACCACCAGCTCGAAGGAGAGCGACGATGCAGGTGCTCTACACCGCGGAGGCCATCGCGATCGGCGACGGCCGCAACGGGGAGGTCCGCTCCTCCGACGGCGTGATCGACGAGCAGCTCTCCACGCCCAAGGAGTTGGGCGGCCCCGGCGGGGACCTGACCAACCCCGAGCAGCTGTTCGCGGCGGGCTACGCGGCGTGCTTCCACAGCGCGCTCAAGGTCGCCGCGCGGCAGGCCAAGGTGCACCTCGGGGAGACGTCGGTGACGGCCCGGGTCGCCCTCGGCCCGAACGACGCCGGCGGGTTCCAGCTCGCCGTCGAGCTGGCCGCGCACGTCCCGGGCGTGGAGCAGGACGTGGCCGAGCGGCTGACCGCCGCCGCCCACCGGATCTGCCCGTACTCCAACGCCACGCGAGGCAACATCGAGGTGGCCCTCACGACCACCGTTTAAGGAGGCGCCAGACCCATGAGCAACCAGAAGTCCCCGATCACCAGTTCGCTGTCCGAGTCCGACCGGGCATCGGTGGCATCGGTGCTCCAGGCGACCCTGGTCGACCTGGTCGACCTGTCCCTGGTGGCCAAGCAGGCGCACTGGAACGTGGTGGGCAAGAACTTCCGCAGCGTCCACCTCCAGCTCGACGAGCTGGTCACGACCGCCCGCACCTACACCGACGAGGTGGCCGAACGGGCCGCCGCGCTGGGCATCTCGCCCGACGGTAAGGCCAAGACCGTGGCCGCGGGCTCGGGCGTGCCGGACTTCCCCGGCGGCTGGCTGAAGGAGGACGAGGTCGTCACGGCCGTCGTCACCGCCCTCGGCGAGCTGGTCGGCCGGCTGCGCTCGCGCATCGACGAGACCGACAAGTCCGACCTCGTCACCCAGGACCTGCTGATCGAGATCACGAAGAACCTCGAGCAGGCCCACTGGATGTGGCAGGCCCAGCAGGCCTGACCCGCCCGACGCCGACCACGCGGGGCCACCGGACAGCCGGTGGCCCCGAAGGCGTCCTCAGAGCACCCGCCGCGCGAACGCGACCTCCGCCGCCGTCTGCCGGATGGTCTCCGCGACGACCAGCGAGCCGTGCCCGGCGTCGTACCGGTACACCTCGTAGGTCGCGCCCCGCTCCGCCAGCCGGTCCAGGTAGTTGTCGATCTGCCTGATCGGGCAGCGCGGGTCGTTCTCACCCGCCAGCACCAGCACCGGCGCGCGCACCGCGTCCACGTAGGTCAGCGGCGAGCACTCCCGGTACCGGTCGGGCACCTCCTCCGGCGACCCGCCGAACAACGCCCGGTCGAACGCCCGCAGCGGCTCCATCTCGTCCTCGTAGGCGGCCAGGTAGTCCGCCACCGGCACGCCCGCGACACCGGCCGCCCACCGCTCCGGCTGCGTGCCCAGCGCCAGCAGCGTCAGGTACCCGCCCCACGACGCGCCGTTCACCACGCACCTCGCCGGGTCGGCGAACCCCGACGACACGGCCCAGTCGTGCACCGCGGCCACGTCCTCCAGCTCGGTCAACCCGGGCCTGCCCTCGATGGCGTCCCGCCACTTCGACCCGTACCCGGTGGAGCCCCGGTAGTTGACGTGCACCACGGCGAACCCGGCGTCCAGCCACACCGCCCGGTAGGCGGAGAACCGGTCCTCGTCGGCCGAGTGCGGCCCGCCGTGCAGGTGGAACACCGTCGGCAGCGGGCCGTCCGGCGCGTCGGCGGGCCGCGCCACCAGCGCGTGCACCTCGCCCACGAACACGTCGGTCAGGTCGACCGACGGCGGCGCCTCGTGACCGGGCGGCTCCAGCAGCACCCGCTCGTCCCCGGACGCCTCCAGCACCCGGACCACCCCGGGCCGCGCCGCCGACGACCACGAGTACTCCACCGCGCCGTCGGGCCGCACGTGCGCGCCGCCCACCGAGCCGTGCGGCGTGTCCAGCGCGTGCAGCACCCCGGTCCCCAGGTCGTAGCGGTGCAGCGTGTTGCGCGCCTGGAAGGTGTGCACGACCAGCAGCGACCTCGCGTCCGGGTACCAGTCCGCGCCGACCTCGCCCGGCAGGTCGATCACGACCTCGGTCTCGGTGTCCGCGGCGACGTCCCAGATCAGCAGCTCGTCCCGGCCGCGCCGCTCGTGCCCGACCAGCAGCCGGTTGTCGCCGCGCACCGGGCTGAACGCGATCGCGTCCAGGCCCTTGCCCGGCCCGTCCCACTTCTCCGCCACCGTCTCACCCGTCGGGGTGACCACGCGGAGGGCGGCGTGCCGGTTGTCGCCGTGCTCGGAGTGCGACAGCACGACCAGCGACTCGTCCTTGGACAACGCCGACACGCCACCGTCGTTCTCGTGCGCGTAGATCACCTCGGCCGGCCCGCCGCCCCGCGACACGTGCACCGCCGTGCCGTCGTCGGTCGACGTGCCGATCGCCACGACCTCGTGCCCGATCTCCAGTCCCGCCGGGTACCCGGCCGGCACGCCCTCCACGGCGGGCTTCGCGTCCCCGCCGGGGTGGAACGGCTCGCTGACCCACGTGCCGAACTCGTCGCCGTCGGTGTCGGCGAACCACCAGATCGTCTCGCCGTCCGGGCTCAGCGCCCCGTGCGACGTGCCGTTCGGGCGGTCGGTGACCTTGCGGTGCTCGTCGGTGGACCGGTCCCAGGCGTAGATCTCCCAGACGCCGCTGGAGTTGGACAGGTAGAGGTTGCGGTCGGGGGCGTCCTCGGCCCACCCGGGCAGGCTCACGCGCGGGGCCGTGAAGCGGGCCCGCCAGCGGGCCTCGGCCTCCGCGTCGGTGAACAGCGGGTCGGGCACGTCTGCGGTCGGGTGCGTCGTCACGCACCCGATCCTGCCGGCTTCCGCGCGGTGACCAGGTAGTAGTCCACCAGACCCCGTTCGGCCAGGCGCGCCCAGCCGCGGTCCCACGCGTCGGGGCGCGGACCCAGTTCGAGCCACCGGTCCAGCCCGCGCCACACGTGCTCGCCGATGGACCGCGCGGCGACGTCGGCGAACCCGGCCCGCCGCAGGTCGCGCACCACGTGGTCGACCCGGTGCGCGCGGTCCAGGCCCGAGGCGAACGTCGGCAGCGCCTCGGCCAGCGCGGCGCCCGCGTCGTCGGAGGCGGTGAAGAACGTCGTGACGGCGAGCCGCCCCGCCGGTGCCAGCACCCGGGCGCTCTCGCGGGCGAACCCGGCGACGTCCTCGAAGTGCTGGGCCGCCTCCACCGACAGCACGGCGTCGAACGAGGAGTCGGGGAACGGCAGGTCGTCGGCCGAGCCGCGGACGAACGCCAGCCGCGGGTCGTCGTCGGCCCTCGCGGCCCGCTCGACCTGCTCGGGCACCACGTCCACGCCCCGGACCAGGAGGGGGCGGTGCCCCAGGAGGTGGCGCGCCCCGACCCCGTGCCCCGAGCCGACCTCCAGCACCCGGTCGCCGGGCCCGATCGAGAGGGCCGCCGCGACCAGGTCGTACAGGGCCCGCTGGGAGGCGACCCGCTGCTCGGCGGTGAGGTCGCCGTCCAGCGGGATGCCCTCCCAGTAGCCGAAGTTGATGAAGCCGCCGGCGAACACCGGCAGCGCCGCCAGGTCACCCGTCCCGTACACCCGCCGCACCTCGCGCACGGTGTGATCATCCCGCGCGGGCACGGTGGGTGAGCGGGCGGTGGCCACGGAGGGTGGTCGGTCAGCGGTCCAGCTCCTCCTCCAGGATGCTGTCGAGCCGGTGCGACGCGCGGACCAGGGCGCGGCGGACGAGGGCGACGAGGGCCACGGCCGTGCCGACGACGATCGCCGCGGCGGGCGAGGCGACGACGGCGGCCAGGGCGGCTAAGCCGAGGGCGAGGGGGATCGAGGCGAGGAGGGGGACGCGGGTCTTGGCGGTGGTGGTGGTCATGGCATCTCCCTGCTGGCGGTGGGCGCCCGCCGGGGCGGACGCGTTGACTCGTCGTCGCACGAGCCCGGCCCGTTGTTACGCAACGTCACCTTGATTGCCAACTTTCACCCGATAGGGTTAACGGAACGTGACGATCCTTCGAGGTGGGCAGGGGTTCGGAAATTAGGAAACAGCGAGGAGTAGCCCGTAACGCTCACGTTCGTCCGAACGAATGACGAGTTACACGGTGCTGGCAGCGCACGGGAGGACTGACCGATGATCGAGAACACGGTTCGGCAGGGCGGTCGCGTCGGGTGCGTCGACGCCCTCGGTCGTCGGCGAACCCTGGAGGTGTCGCTCACCGAGGAGGGCAACGTCTGCATCCACACCCCGCCCGGCGAGTCCGCCAAGCTCGACTGGAACGAGGTCGGCGAACTGCTCCGCCGCCTGGCCGAACTCCGCCCGCACGCCAAGTGACACCGCACGTCAAGTGACACCGCGGCCGGGAGGACCACCACCTCCCGGCCACCACCCGAAAACCGCTCGCACATCCGCCGCCCGGACCACTCCAATGGGCGGATGATCGACCACACGGAACTCAACCGCCGGCACTGGGAAGAGAGCGCCGCCGCCGCGCACGGCCCACTGGCCCGCGAGCACTGGTCGCGCACCGAACCGCGCTGGGGCCTCTGGGCCACACCGGAGTCCGAGGTCTCCGCCCTGCCACCCGACGTCACCGGCCTGAACGTCATCGAACTGGGCTGCGGCACCGCCTACGTCTCCGCCTGGCTGGCCCGCCTGGGCGCCCACCCCGTCGGCATCGACATCTCCACCCGCCAACTCGCCACCGCCCGCGAGATGCAGGACGAGTTCGACCTGCACTTCCCGCTGCTGCACGGGGACGCCCAACGCGTGCCCCGCGACGACGCCACGTTCGACCTGGCGATCAGCGAGTACGGCGCCTCCCTCTGGTGCGACCCCTACCGCTGGATCCCCGAAGCCGCCCGCCTGCTGCGCCCGGGAGGCCACCTGGTCTTCCTGAGCCGCTCACCGCTGTTCGCCCTGTGCGCCCGCGACGGCGACACGGCGTCCGCCGAGCTGCGCCGCCCCCAGTTCGGCCTGCGACGGGTCGAGAGCGGCACGTCCACCGAGTTCACCCTCCCGCACGGCGACATGCTGCGGCTCCTGCGCGCCTCCGGCTTCACCGTGGACGACCTGATCGAGATCCAGGCCCCGACCCCCGCCCACCGCGAGTACGGCGAGGTGTCGTCGGACTGGGCCCGGCGGTGGCCCAGCGAGGAGATCTGGAAGGCACGCCTGACGTCATGACGGAGGCCGGGAACGACTCAGGCCCACCGGGAACTCCCGGTGGGCCTGATCTGTGTCGGGGTGACAGGATTTGAACCTGCGACCTCTTCGTCCCGAACGAAGCGCGCTACCAAACTGCGCCACACCCCGGCTTGCTCTCGAACGAGGAGAACTCTACCTGACGTTCCCACCCACTCCGAACCGGGTACCCCTTTTCGCGTCAGACCCCTCTTGACCTGCGTCGACGGTGCGCGGCACGAGGGTCAGCAGGCTCGCCTCCGGCGGGCACGCGAAGCGCACCGGCGCGTACGGCGACGTGCCCAGGCCCGCCGACACGTTCAACCACATGTGCGAGCCCCACCGCGACACACCCCGGGCCCGCGAGCGGTCCAGGTCGCAGTTCGTCACGATCGCCCCGTAACCCGGGATCCGCAGCTGCCCGCCGTGCGTGTGACCCGCCAGCACCAGGTCGTACCCCTCCGCCGCGAACGGGTCCAGCACCCGCGGCTCCGGGGAGTGCGTCACGCCCAACCGCAGCGGCACGTCCGGCAGCGCCCCGCTGATCTCCTCGAACCGGTCCCGCTTCAGGTGCGGGTCGTCCAGCCCCGCGGCGAACACCTCCAGCCCGTTCACCTCGAACCGGCGGCGCGCGTGGGTCAGGTCCAGCCAACCGTGCTCGACCATCGCCGCGCGCAGGTCCCGCCACGGCAGCTGGATGCCGTGGATGCGCTTCGTCTTCGCCGACGGCAGCAGGTAGCGCGCCGGGTTCTTCGGCCGCGGCGCGTAGTAGTCGTTGCTGCCGAACACGAACACACCCGGCCGGTTCAGCAACGGCCCCAACGCCCGCACCACCGCGGGCACGGCCTGCAGGTGCGCGAGGTTGTCCCCGGTGTTCACCACCAGGTCCGGCTCCAACTCGTCCAGCGCCGCCACCCACCGCTGCTTCGACCGCTGCCCCGGCATCATGTGCAGGTCCGAGAGGTGCAGCACCCGCAACGGCGCGGACCCGGGCTTCAGCACGGGGATGGTCGCCTCCCGCAACGTCCACCGCCTGCGCTCGATCCCCGCCGCGTAGGCGAGCGTGGCGGTGCCGAGGGCGGTCGTGGCAAGCAGCGTTCGGCCGAGCGTGTTCACGGGTCCGAGGGTAGGGGGTTGACCGATTCGGGGTGAGGCGGGCTTCCCGGTACCGTTCCGGGCCATGGCGGAGTTGAAGGCGCGGTTGCAGGCGGACCTGACGGCGGCGATCAAGAACCGGGAGACCGTCCGGGCGGGCGCGCTGCGGATGACGCTGGCTGCCCTGACCACCGAAGAGGTCTCCGGCAAGACCGCGCGCCGGCTCAGCGACGACGAGGTGCTGAAGGTCATCACCCGTGAGGTGAAGAAGCGCAAGGAGGCGGCCGAGGCGTTCGCCGGCGCGGGCCGCACCGAGCAGGCCGAGCTGGAGCGGGCCGAGTCCCAGGTGCTGGAGGCCTACCTGCCCGCCCAGCTGGACGACGCCCAGTTGGACACCCTCGTCGACGCCGCGATCGCCCAGGTCGCCGAGCAGCTCGGCGAACGGCCGGGCCAGCGGCAGATGGGCCAGGTCATGAAGGCCGTCAACGCCCAGGTGGCCGGCCGCGCGGAGGGCAGCCGAGTCGCCGCTGCGGTCAAGGCCAAGTTGATCTGAAGTCCGCTCCGGGGCACTGCGCCAGGCGTCCCGCCGCGTCCGAGGCCGGCCGATCCGGACACTTTCGGGTGATCATCGCCCGAATATGTACGGAAACACTGTTCTCGTACCTCGGTTGAAAACCAGCGGAGCGCCTCGACCACCACCACCCACCCACCCACCCACCTCGCCGACCACGCACCACCCGACGCCCCGGACTCGGCACGCCGGCCAGGAGCAGTGCTGCCGCTGCGCTCCAACAAGCGCGGGCATCCGGCAGGCACGGGAACGAGGCAGGCACGGACACGCGCCGACCGCCCGCAGTCAAGCTGCGGTGGGCCGGCGGCGATCAACGGCTGGTGGCCGGTGGGATTGGCGGCCAGTGGGATTGGCGGCCGGTGGGATTGGCGGCCGGTGGGATTGGTGGCAAGTGGAATCTGCGGCCGGCCGGCGGTCAGAGGCGGCCGGTGGTCAGCGGCGCGGTGGGTCGGTCGGGATGGTGATCTGTGGCGGGTCGGTGGGGCGGCCCGGGCCCGGGCGGCCGGTGTCGGGCGGGGTGGTGGTGTCCGTGGACGGTGGGGGATCGGACGGTTGGGGTGGCGGGACGTAGCCCGTCGACACCAGCAGGGTCACCACGGTGCCCTTCAGGGCGCTGCCGCGTGGTGTTTGGCTGACCACCTGGCCCTTCGGCTGCGCCGAGTTGCGGTTCTGCGCGGAGACCTTGTAGCCCGCCTGCTCGAGGACCCTGGTGGCGTCGTTGACGTTGCGGCCGACCACGTCCGGCACGCGGATCTCGTTGCCGCCCTTGAGGTAGCGCTCCTCGACCGGCGGCAGGCCGCGGACCGGGAGTCCTTCGTGGACCCTCGTCATCGTGTCGAACCACGTGCGCGCGGGCACGGTGCCGCCGTAGATGTCACCCCGGCCGCACAGGCGCGGCGGGCCGGCGTTCACGCAGATCCCGCGCGGTTCGACGCCGTCGTTGAACGTCTGCACGGCGCCGGCGAAGTCGGGGGTCGCGCCGATGAACGCGGCCGACTTGTAGTCCTCCGTCGTCCCCGTCTTGGCCAGCATCGGCCGCGTCCACTTGAACTGCCGCGCGGCCGCCGCCGCCGTACCGCTGCCCTGGTCGTCCTTCGACATGCCCACGGCCAGCCCGTTCGCCAGCGGCTCGGCCACGACCTGCTCGCACGGGGCCTCGTTGACCGCCACGGGCCGCCCGGTGCGGTCGAGGATCTGGCTGATCGGGGACGGCGGGCACCACACGCCGCCGCTCATGATCGTCGCCGCCACGTTCGCCAGCTCCAGCGTGCTGACCGGCGCGGGGCTGAGGGTGAACGACGCGTTGCCGCCGTTGGACTTGTAGAACTCGGTCTGCGAGATCCGCAGCTCCTTGTTCTTCGCCTTCGGGTCCGGCCGCACGCCCGCGATGTTCGTCGCCATCGTCTCGCGCATCCCCAGCCGCGACGCCATGTCCACCACCGGGTCCATGCCCAACTGCTCTTCGAGGATCACGAAACCGGTGTTCGGAGAGGTCTGCAGCGCCGTTTGCAACGACATCTGCGCCGGGTACGTGGAGGACGCGTTGCCCAGGCAGTACCACCGGGTGTTCGGCTCACCGGTCGGCGGGCACTTGTCCCCACCGCCCTTGAACACCCGCGACACGTAGGAGTTCGGCGTGGCGATCGTGTTCTCGATCCCCATGCCCTTCTCCAGCGCCGCCGCGGCCGTGAACACCTTGTAGACCGACCCCGCGCCGAACTTGTTCTCCACCCCGGACGGCAGGTCGAACTGGGTCTGGAACTGGTCGCCCTTCAACCCGTAGTCGCGGTTGGCCACCAGCGCCACGACCTCGTGCCGCTCCTTGCCCGGCCGCACGACCGCCATCGCGTTCGCGATCCCGTCCGTCGACTTCGCGACCTGCGCCTCGGCCGCGCGCTTCGCGTGACCGGTGATGCCGCGGTCCAGGGTGGTCCGGATCGTGTAGCCGCCGGTCTTCAACTGCTCCAGGCTGAAACCGTTGCGCTCCAGGTAGTTCAGCGCGTACGAGCAGAAGAACCCGTGCTCCGGCCCGGCGCCGACGCACCCGTTGGGCGGCGTCCGCACCGGCGTCGCCAACCCCAGCGGCTCGGCCTTCGCGGTCTCGGCGGCCTCCCGCGACAGCTTGTCGTTCTCCACCATCTTGTCGATCACCTGGTTGCGCCGCAGCAACGCCTTCTCCGGGAACACCTCCGGGTCCAGCGCGGACGGGCTGTTGACCATGCCCGCGAGCATCGCCGCCTGCGGCACCGTCAACTTGTCCGCCGTGGTGTTGAAGTACGCCTGGGACGCCGCCGCGATGCCGTAGATCGTCGACCCGAACGGCACCACGTTCAGGTAGCGGGCGAGGATTTCCTCCTTGCCCAGCTGGCTTTCCAGTTGCAGCGAGATGCGCCATTCGCGCGCCTTGCGCGCTATCGTCTGCTCCTGCGCCTTCTGCTGCTCGACCTGGTTGTTGCGGGCGACGACGTGCACCAGGTAGTTCTTCACGTATTGCTGGGTGAGCGTGGACGCGCCCTGCGTCACCGAACCGCTGAACTGGTTCGTCAGCCCCGCCCGGATCGTGCCCCGCCAGTCCACGCCCTGGTGCTCGTAGAACCGGCGGTCCTCGACGGAGACCAGCGCGGCCTTCATCGTCGGCGAGATCATCTCCGGCGGCACGAGCACCCGGTACTGGTCGTACAGGTACGCGATCGGCGCGCCGTCCTTGTCGGTGATCGTGGAGATCAACGGCGGGTCCGTCGTGACCAGGTCGGCCGAGATGCTGTCGACCGTGTCGCTGGCCCGGTTCGACACCACGCCCAGCGAGCCGACGACAGGGAACAACATGCCTGCCAGCAGCACCCCCGCCAGCAGACACAGCCCGAGCAGTTTGAGCACGCCGTTCCTGGCTCGCATGCAGGTCAGCGTACGCGGCACCTGAAGAGGTGATCGAGATCGCGCACAGTTGATTACCCAGGATGAGTACTCGTACTCAAGACAGGTAACAGGTGGGCAACCCAGGGTTGGAGGTGGAACCGGAAGGCTCTACAGTCCGTCACTGTCCAAGACAGCAGCCAACGGCACGACCACTCGATGGTGAGCCTACGGCATCCGCGGCAGGGGTGTGGCGGATTTAGCAGGTCTGGGCACTGTGTGAACCGAGGTGGGGGATATGCAGCAGGGGGATTGGCGGATCAAGGCCTCGTGCCGTGATGAAGAGCCGGACCAGCTCTTCGTGCGCGGCGCGGAGCAGCGCAAGGCCAAGGTGGTGTGCCTGGGTTGTCCGGTGCGCACGGAATGCCTGGCCGAGGCCCTGGACAACCGGATCGAGTTCGGTGTCTGGGGCGGCATGACCGAGCGTGAGCGGCGGGCGCTGCTGCGGCGTCGCCCGGACGTCACGTCATGGCACGAGCTCCTCGACACCGCACGTCAGGAGCACCACGAGGAGTCCAAGGTCGGCTAGCCGGCCCGGCTCCACTACTCGCCCGCGAGCCTCCGACCGATCTCGTGCAGGCCGTCCAGGTCGTGCACGTCGGTGGGCAGCGCGGGCACCCCGATCAGCGGAACACCGGGGTGCGCACGGGTGAACCGCGCGAGCAGTCGCTTCTCCCGATCGGCGACGGCCACGCGATCCGCGTGCACCCGCAACACCGCGGCGGCCAGCGGCGCGTCCCCGGTGCGCTCCAGCCGGTCCGCCGCCGCCAGCGCGCCGGGTGCCGGCAAGGGGGCCAGCACCGGGTGCGTCCGGTTCGCGACCAGGCCGGTCAACGGCATCCGTTCCGCGCTCAACCGCTCCACGAAGTAGCTGGCCTCGCGCAACGCGTCCGGTTCGGCGGCCGCGACCACCAGGAACCCGGTTCCCGGTGATCGCAGCAGGTCGTACGTGGCCTGGGCGCGTTGCCGGAAGCCGCCGAACATGCTGTCGAACGCCTGCACGAACGTCGACGCGTCCTGCAGGAGTTGGCCGCCGATGATCGTGGACACGGCCTTGGTGAACATGCCGAAGCCGGCGCCGACGATCTTGCGGATGCCGCGCCCGCCCGCCCGGGCGGGCGCCGACAGCATCCGGATCAGCTTCCCGTCCAGCACCGTCGACAGCCGCTGCGGCGCGTCGAGGAAGTCCAGCGCCGACCGGCTCGGCGGGGTGTCCACGACGATCAGGTCCCACTCGTCGCGCTCCACCAGCTGGCCCAGCTTCTCCATCGCCATGTACTCCTGCGTGCCGGAGAACGACGTGGAGATCGTCTGGTAGAACGGGTTGGCCAGGATCTGCTCGGCCCGTTCCCGGCCGGCGTGCTGCCACACCATGTCGTCGAACGTGCGGCGCATGTCCAGCATCATCGCGTGCAGCTCGCCCTTGCCGAGGTCCTCGACGTCGACGCGGCGCGGGTGGTTGTCCAGCTCGCCCAGGCCGAGCGACTGGGCCAGCCGGCGCGCCGGGTCGATGGTCAGCACGACGGCCCGCCTGCCGCGCGCGGCGGCCCGCACGGCCAGCGCCGCCGCCGTGGTCGTCTTGCCCACGCCGCCGGAGCCGCAGCACACCAGCACCCGGGTGTCCGGGTTGTCCAGCAGCGCGTCCACGTCCAGCCGGTTCACCGGACACCTCGCGCGACGAGCACCTCGGCCAGCTCGTAGAGCGCGGCCACGTCCACCCCGTCGGTCAGCTCCGGCAGCTCCAGCGTCGGCAGGTCCGACTCGGCCAGCTTCTCCTTGGCCCGCTGCTCCGTGCGGATGCGCAACGCGTGCTCCACGGTCTGCTCGACCAGCCCGTCCAGCACGTCGGCGTCCACGTCGAGGCCCGCCGCCTCCAGCCCGGCGCGGACCCGTTCGACGTCGACCCGCCCCTCGGACGCCGACGCGACCGACCGCGCGGGCAGCCGCGGCGCGTTGACCCGGTTGACGAACACCGCGCCCGGCCGCAGGTCCGCCGCGTCCAGCTCGGCCACCGCGTCCAGCGTCTCGCGCACCGGCATCTCCTCCAGCAGCGCCACCAGGTGCACCGCCGTGTCACCCGAGTGCAGCAGCGTGACCACGCCCTCGCTCTGACCCTTGATCGGCCCGACCTTGGCCAGGTCGGCCATGGCCCTGGTGACGTCCAGGAACCGCACGACGCGACCGGTCGGCGGGGCGTCGAGCACGACGGCGTCGTACTCGTGCCGCCCGGTCTTGCCGGCCCGGCGCACGCACTCCTTGACCTTGCCGGTGAGCAGCACGTCCCGCAGGCCCGGCGCCAGCGTGGTGGCGAACTCGATCGCGCCCATCTTCTTCAACGTCCGGCCGGCGAAGCCGAGGTTGTAGAACATGTCGAGGTACTCGAGCAGCGCCGCCTCGGGGTCGACGGCCAGCGCGCGCACCTCGCCGCCGCCCGGCGCGGACGCGATCCGCTCCTCGGAGTAGGGCAGCGGCGGCCGGTCGAACAGCCGCGCGATGCCCTGCCGGTTCTCCACCTCCACCAGCAGCACGCGCCGCCCACCGGTGGCCAGCGCCAGCGCGAGCGCGGCGGCGACCGTGGTCTTGCCGGTGCCGCCCTTGCCCGTCACCACGTGCAGGCGCGCCCGGGTGAGTTCGTCGGTCCAGCCGTTCACCGGTTCAGCCTATGCGCGCTGCCCTGGGAACCGCTGGCCACGCCGCCCGCCACGGTCAGTCCATCATGGTGACGAACGCCACCGCGATGGCCGTCGCCGCGACCACGCCCCACGCGATGACCGACGGGAGCACGTACGCGATCAGCACCGCGACCACCGCCACGGTCACGGCCCCGATCAGCAGCGCCCGCATCACGTCGGACCGCCGGGCACCCTTGCGGTCCCGCGCCTGCGCCATCCCGACCAGGATCATCACCAGCCCGCCCAGCAGGAACGCGCCGGTGGCGACGACCCGCCACGTCTCCACGTGATCAACGCTAGCGCCGCGTGACCGCCCAGTCACGTCACGCTTCGACCTCCCGCACCACCTCCGTCCTCCGCGCACCTCCCGTGATTCGAACTGTACGGTTTGAGCAGCTCAAATTGCATCACTCGGTAGGGTGCGTTTCGCGCGAGGATTCCTCACCGAACGTGGCTAAGGTGGCCGGATGGCAATCGGCTCGACGCGGGGCAAGCGCCGCCTCGGACGTCACCTGCGCCCGATCCTGGAGCGGTCCGGCCTCAAGGTGGACGAGGTCGTCAAGCGCTCGCGGGTGTCCCGCCCGACGATCATCCGGATGCTCTCCGGCGACGCCCTGGCCCGCTGGCCCACGCTGGCGATGGTCCTCGACGTCATCGGCGCGACCCCGGAGGAGAGGACGCGGGCGCTCCAGCTCTGGGAGGTCGCCGACGTCGACCCCGCCGCGCTCGGCCACGCCCGCGACCTGCCCGCCGACCACAAGCGGTTCCGGCTGGACGAGCTGGAGGCCGTGCGCGAGCGCTCCCTCGACCCCGCGCTGGTCC
This sequence comes from Actinosynnema sp. NPDC053489, assembly GCF_044544865.1. Taxonomy (NCBI): domain Bacteria; kingdom Bacillati; phylum Actinomycetota; class Actinomycetes; order Pseudonocardiales; family Pseudonocardiaceae; genus Actinosynnema; species Actinosynnema sp. NPDC053489. Next base: position 438,687 of record NZ_JBITXT010000006.1, read on the forward strand.
CCGCCCTGTTCCGGACCGCCGAGTACGCCGAGGCCCTCGCCCGGTCGGCGCGCCGCGGCGGCGGGGACCGGCACGCCGCCGCCGAGCGGACCGCGCTGCTGTTCGGGGAGCGACCGCTGGAGGTCCACGCGCTGGTCGACGAGGCCGCGTTGCGGCGGCTCGTCGGCGGACCCGGGGTGATGCGCGACCAGCTGGACCACCTCCTGTCCCTGGCGGCGCTGCCGAACGTCACCGTCCAGGTGCTGCCCTACGACGTCGGCGCGTACGGCGCGCACGCCGGGTGCCTGACGCTGCTGGAGTTCCCCGAGGCAGACGAGCCGCGCTCCGCCTACGCGGAGGCGCTGACCGGGCTCATCGCGGTGGACGACGAGCAGGTCGACGCGCTGTCGGAGGCGTGGGACGACGCCGCCCGGCAGGCGCTCACGCCGGAGGACTCCCTGAAGTTCGTCCAAGCGGCGCGCGACGCGCTGGAAGACCGCTGAGCGACCGGCCGCGCCCCCGCCGCCCGACACGATCGGGGGTACTCGGACGGGTACCCCCGGGCCGCACCCCGCTAGGCTGCGCCCCATGCAGAAGTGGGAGTACGCGACGGTCCCGCTGTTGATCCACGCCACCAAGGCGATCCTGGACCAGTGGGGCGCCGACGGCTGGGAGCTGGTCACCGTCCTGCCGAACCCGAGCGGTGAGCAGCACGTCGCCTACCTGAAGCGGCCCAAGGCATGAGCTGGACGGCCCGCCTGGCCGAACTGGGCGTCGCGCTGCCCGAGGTCGCGGCGCCGGTCGCCGCCTACGTGCCGGCGGTGCGCACCGGGCAGCTGGTGTTCACCTCGGGCCAGCTGCCGTTCATCGAGGGCACGCTCGCGGCCACCGGCAAGGTCGGCGGCGACGTCAGCCCCGAGGAGGCCAAGGCCCACGCCCGCACGTGCGCGCTGAACGCGCTGGCGGCCGTGGACGCGCTGGTCGGCCTGGACTCCGTGGTCCGCGTGGTCAAGCTGACCGGGTTCGTGGCCTCCGCCGACGGCTTCACCGGCCAGCCCGCCGTGGTCAACGGCGCCTCCGACCTGATCGGCGAGGTGTTCGGCGAGGCCGGGCAGCACGCCCGCGCGGCGGTCGGCGTGGCCGAGCTGCCGCTGGGCGCGCCGGTCGAGGTGGAGCTGATCGTCGAGATCGGGGAGTGAGATGTCGGACACGTGCCACGAGCTGCTGCTGAGGCTCGCCGGGCGGCTGCCGGACGACCTGCTGTGGCGGTATCGGGACTGGGCCGCCACGGACGCCGTCGCGGTGCTGGCCCGCGCCCTCCCGCGCACGCTGCTGCACGACCGGATCGGCCTGACCGACCACGAGCAGCGGCTGCTGGCGGACGCCCTCGTGCCGCACGGGGCCGACCGGTCCACGATCAGTTCGGTCAAAGGGCTGGACGAACTGCCCGAATCCGGCTACACCTTCTCCCCGGAATCACCCGATCGGGTGCCGATGGGTGATTCCGCGACCGTGGTGCTCGGAGCGACCTTGCGGGGACGCCTCGGGGTCGGCGAAGTCCGCTCCTCGTGGCGGCTGGGCGGCGGCGAACCCAGGAGGATCGTCCTGGTGGCCGCCACGTCCGGCGAGGCCCGGCTGACCGGTGAGCTCCAGCGGGTGCTGCGGGCGCTCGGCGAGCACGACCCCTGCGTGGAGGTCCTGCCCACCGGACTGGACCTGCCGCCCTACCACCGGGCGGCGTTGGCGGCATCGGAGCTGGTGTGCACCGGCGCTGAGGCCGACGGGCACCTGGTGCCCGTATAGCGCTCGGCGCTCCCGCGCGAGCCGGAAGGAGAACAGGCGTGACGAACGACGGAGTGGGACTCCCCGTCCGTTTCCACGACCTCCTGTTGGCGCTGGCCGGACGCGTCGACGACGACGCGTTGACCCAGGCTCGGGAGCTGCTGGCCGTCGCGGAGCTGGACCGGGCCGTGGAGCTGGTCGTCGGCTGCCTGCTGGCCGGCCGCATCCCGGTGTCCTCGGACGAGCGCCGGGAGATCGGCTGGTTGCTGGACGAGGTCCGCTCGGACCGGTCCCTGGCGGACCGGCTGTTCGCCGTGGAGCGGGTGCCCGCCGTCAAGCACCGGTTCAGCGTCGACGGCGACCCGTCCGACGGCCTCGGCGAGGTGCTGGGCAAGACCGTGTCGGCGCTGCCGGACGTGCGGGGCGTGCGCGCCACGTGGCGGTCCAGCCCGGCCGGCGCGACACCGGGACCGCTGCCGCAACGGGTCGTCCTCGTGGACGTCGGCCCCTCGGGCTTCGCGCCCGCCACCGCCTACCGGGTGGACACCGTGCTGCGCGCGGCGGGCATCCGGGCGGCGGTCGAGGTGCTGACCGTGGGCAACCAGCTCGGCGAGTACCACGCGGCGGCCGTCACGACGGCGCGCGAGGTGTTCTTCCCGTCGGGCTCCACGAGCCCGCAGCCGCCGTCCGACCCGACCACGTGGTTCGACGGTGAGGTGCGGGACCAGGCACCGGTCGTCGAGCCGGAACCGGTGCCTGCCGAACCCCAGAACGGCTCCAAGTCACGTCGGGCGCGCGTCGAGTCGTACGAGGGCGCGCAGCCGTTCCCGCCCAAGCCGGTGAAGCGGCTGCCGGTGCGGGAGCCGGTCGAGGACGTCCGGGCGGAGGAGGTCGCCGAAGAGGTCGCCGAGGAGGCGGTTCCGACGGCCCCGGTTCAAGCCCCGGCCCCGACTCAGGCTTCGGCTCCCGTCGAGGAGGCTCCGGTCGAGGCTCCCGCCGCGGTGCACGAGCCGCCGCCACCGGTGTTCGCGTTCCCGTTCCCGGACGACCACCCGCTGTCCCGGGCCGAGGTCACCACCGAACTCGGCCCGGACGACCTGGCGGCGCTCCAGGCCGCGTTGGCGGAGGGCCGACCGCCCGCCTCCGCGCCGCTGCCGCCGACCGTGGACGCCAAGCTCAGCGACCGGGAACGGGCGTTGCTCCAGCAGCTGCACGAGGAGCTGGCGCAGCGGGAGCAGCAGTCGTGGCCGGGCGGCGGTCCCGAGTACGTCAACGGGGTGCCCAAGCCGACCAACGGCAAGTACCCCGGCTAGAGGCTCCGCAGCCCGATCAGCAACGCGGCCCTGCCGTCCCCGTCCAGGGGGCGGTAGGGCCGTGCCGCCGCCCGGTCGGTCGCGGCCTCGATCCGACGGCGCACCGGGTCGTCCGCCGGCATCTCCCGCACCTCCAGGCCCGCCGCGGCCCACGCGGCGGCGTGCGCGTCCGCCCGGTGGTGCCGCAGCGCCCGGAGCCGGTCGAACAGCCGGGCCTGGGGCGTGTCGCCGGTGCGGGCCGCGCTCATCGGGTGGTCTACCGCCGGCACGGCGAGGGCCGGCGGGTCCGGCCACAGGTCCGCCGCGGCCCTGGTGTGCGCCTCGTTCACGATGACCAGGAACTCGCGGCACCGCGCCGTGGCGGTCACCCGACCGCCCTCCACGACCAGCCAGTCCGGGTCGGCCAACGCGGCGTCGAGGTGCGGGTTGTAGCGGTGGACGTCCCGGACGGCCCGCAGCGACATCGGGCCGTGGGCCAGGACGCTCGCCAGGTCGCCCAGGATCGGCACGTGCGGTGGGCGTTCGCCGTGCAGGTAGCGTGCGCTCCGGCGGTGCACGGGCACGACGAGGCGATGCAGCTCCACGGCGACCTCAGCGGCCGTGGCGCAAGCGTTTGCCTCGTCCAGCGCCTCCTCGATCGACGCCCGCAGCCCCGGGTCGACGCACAGGTCCAGGGCCGCGCCCAGGTGGTGCTCGACGGCGCGCCAGTCGCCCGGTCTCACCCCTCGCACTTCCTCCGCGCCAGGTCGATCACCCGCTGCAGGTGCAGACCCCGCCGGACGTCCAGCGGGTGCTCGGTGGTGCCGCTGTCGACCATCGCCACGAAGTCGTCCAGCAGGTTGGTGAACGCCTGCTGCGCCGTCGTGCCCCGGTCCGCCAGCACGCGGTGGCCGTGCTCCCCGTAGACGACCACCTCCGCGATGCCCGGGTTCAGCGGCAACGACATGGTCATCGTCGCCACGCTCGTCGCACCGCCCTCGTGCCGGAACACGACCTGCCACACGTCGTGCTCGGACCGGTCCGCCGCAACGACGTCCGTGATCGTGCCCAGGGCGGCGTCGAGCAGGTCGAACGCGTGCGGACCCACGTCGTCCAGCGGACCCCGCTCGTGCCGCCACGGCGACTTCGAGTACGGGCCGCTGAGCAACCCGCCGTTCAACCACCGCGCGCTCCCGCCGACCCAACCCCCGACCCGGTCCAGCTGCTCGAGCTGCTCCCGCGTCTCCGGCGCGTACCGCTTCGTCAACACCACCAGCGACGCCACCCCGTTCGCCCGCACGGCGTCGGCGAGGCGCTCGGCGTCCTCGACGCTCGCCGCGATCGGCTTCTCCAGGATCAGGTGCCTGCCCCGCTCGGCCGCCGCCACCGCGATCCCCGCCTGCACCTCGGGCGGCACGGCGAACGCCACCGCGTCCACCGCGTCCAGCAGCTCCTCCGGCGTCCGCACGGCCGTCGCGCCGTGGACCTCGGCCAGCTCCGCGGCGGCCTCCTCCCGGCGCGCCCAGACCGCCGCCAACCGGGTGCCGGGGTGGTCGGCGATGCCCGGCGCGTGCACCGAGGTCGCCCACGGTCCGGCACCGACGAGTCCTACGCGCAGCTGTTCGTCCACCGGTCCATCCTGCCCCTCACCGGCCGCCGGCGTAGCTCGACTCCGGCACGAAGATCCGCCCACCCGGCGTGAACCGCAGCTCGACCCCGCCCGGCTGCCGGTCGACCTCCGGGGTGTCGCCCCACCCGGCCGGGACCTCGACCACGTGGCCGCGGTCGGGCGAGGGCCCCAGCCACACCTCGTGCCGCGTGCCGCCGACCAGGCTCGACCGCTCCTTGGTGTAGACGTTCGGGGTGCCCTCGTCCGTGCCGGTCACGGTCGTGCCGGGGAGGAAGAGGAGGACGGCGGCCGTCGCCGTCAGACCGGTGCCCACGATCGCCCCCACGACGAACAGCAGGACGTTGATCAGGCAGCCTTTGCGCGTGGTGTCCACACGCGGATGATCCTCGTAGGCTCGGGTCGTGCGCGAACTCCCCGATGACCTCGTGTTGCCCGGCCACTTCGCACCCGTCGACTTCACCGGACCGCCCGCCCGGCCCCGCGACGCGGCGACCGTGGTGCTCGTGCGCGACGGCTCGGCCGGGCTGGAGGCGTTCCTGCTGCGGCGCGTGGTCGGGATGGCGTTCGCGGGCGGGATGACGGTGTTCCCCGGCGGCGGGGTCGACCCGCGCGACGCGGACACGTCCGTCGCGTGGAGCGGACCGCCGCCGTCCTGGTGGGCCACCCGGTTCGGGTGCTCGGTGGAGCTGGCCACGGCGCTCGTGTGCGCGGCGGTGCGGGAGACGTTCGAGGAGTCCGGCGTGCTGCTGGCCGGGCCGTCCTCGTCGTCGGTGGTGGCCGACACCTCCGCGTACGCCGCGGCCCGTGCGGCGCTCGTGGCGCGGGAGCTGTCGTTGGCGCGGTTCCTCGCCTCCGAGGGGCTGGTGCTGCGGGCGGACCTGCTGCGGCCGTGGGCGAACTGGCTGACGCCCGAGGAGGAGCCCCGGCGCTACGACACGTACTTCTTCGTGGCCGTGCTGCCGGAGGGGCAGAGCGCCGACGGGGTGACGACGGAGGCGTCGGACGGCGCCTGGCAGCGGCCCGTCGACGCGATGGCGGACTGGAAGGCGGGTCGGCGGGCGTTGATGCCGCCCACCTGGGTGACGTTGGCGGAGCTGGACGAGCTGGGGTCGGTGGCGGAGGTCCTGGCGGCGCCGCGGACCGTGTCGAAGGTGATCCCCAAGCTGGTGCGGGAGGGTGACGTGCTGCGGGTGGTCGTGCCGTGAGCGAGTTGGCGTACGGGGTGTTGCGGCAGGTCACGCCGTCGGCGGCGGTGCTGCTGGCGGAGAACCCCGGGGTGATGACGCTGGACGGGACGAACACGTGGGTGCTGCGCGCGCCCGGGTCGGCGTCGTGCGTCGTGGTCGATCCCGGGCCGGAGGACGCGGCGCACCTCGCGCGGCTGGGTCGGGAGGCTCCGGTGGAGGTCGTGCTCCTGACGCACGGTCACCCCGACCACTCGGAAGGGGCACGTTCGTTCGGGCGACAGGTGAACGCGCCGGTGCGGGCGGTGGACCCGGCGTTCCGGTTGGGCGGCGAGGGGTTGGCGGAGGGGGACGTGATCTCGGCGGCCGGCCTGTCGATCCGCGTGCTGCCGACGCCGGGGCACACGGCCGACTCGGTGTGCTTCCTGCTGGACGACGCGGTGCTGACGGGGGACACCGTGCTGGGGCGGGGGACGACCGTGGTCGCCCACCCGGACGGGCGACTCGGTGACTACCTGGAGTCGTTGCGGCTGCTGACGACGTTGCCGGTGGGCACGATCGGGTTGCCGGGGCACGGTCCGGAACTGCCCGACGTGGTGGCCGCGGCCGGTGGGTACCTGGTGCACCGGGAGCAGCGGTTGGCGCAGGTCAGGGCGGCGGTGGCGGAGTTGGGCGGCGCGCCCTCGGCACGTCAGGTGGTCGAGGTGGTGTACGCGGACGTGGACCGCTCGCTGTGGCCGGCGGCCGAGTGGTCCGTGCGGGCGCAGCTCGAGTACCTGCGGGAGCACTCGACCGACTGATATCCGTTCGTGGTGTTCGCTACGCCTCGACGCCGAACGGGTTGTCGATCGCGTACCGCCAACCACCGTCGCTCCCGCGCCGGGCGACGTCGGTCGCCATGCCGGTGACGTCCCCGATCCGCCAGTCGACGATCAACAACGCAAGATCGCCACGGGTGACCACCTTCCGGGTGACGACCGTCATCTCCTGGGTGAGCGCGAGGTGCCCGGCCAACTCGGCCGGCTGGGCACCGGGCTCGTAGCACCCGCTGGGGTCGCCGTCGTTGAAGGCGGCGGCGAAGAGGGACGGCAACTCTTCCGGGTTACGCGCGATCATGCGGGCGACGCTAGGAGGCCGCCACGTGACCAACCAAACGGTGAGCACCGCCCCGCCGACCACCCCTCCCACCGCCCGGGCCACTTCCTCGCCCGCCACCCAGCCCGCTGCCCGGCTCGACGCTCAGGTCGCTGCCCGGCTCGACGCCCAGCCCACTACCCGGCCCGCCACCCAGCCCGCTGCCCGGCTCGACGCTCAGGTCGACGCTCGGCTCGACGCCTGGGCCGATGACCCGCACGGCGAGGTCGACCACCCGGTCCCCGACTGCCCGGTCGAGGTCACGTTGCGCGCGTTGCGCGGGCGGTGGACCACGCTGGTCGTGCGCGAGTTGCTCGGGGGCGAGCGGACGTTCGGCGACCTGGCCGGCGCGCTGCCCGCCTTGTCGGACAAGGTGCTGGCCGACCGGCTCGCGCACCTGGCCGCGAGTGGTGTCGTCCTGCGGGTGCGCGAGCCCGGCTGGCCGAGCCGGGTCAGGTACTCGCTCACCCCGCGCGGCCAAGCGCTTCGCGGCGTGCTGGAGGCCATGTGGGCCTGGGGTCGCACTCCGGCTTAGGGCTCCGTCGGTCTGCCACCACGACCCGCCCGTCACCATGGACCGCCCGCCAGCCGCATCAGCCACCCGCCAGCCGGCACCGACATACGCCAGCCGGCACCGGCCACACGCGAGCCACACCGAACACATGCGAGCCGCACCGGACATCCGCCCAGGTGGCACCGGACACGGCCGGCCGCGCCCGCCGCACGCCAGTCGGCACCGGACACGCCGTCGCCCCGGCCGCACGCCGCCGCGGCCCGTCGTGCTCGCCGGCCGGTGAGGCCACCGGAGTCGGGCCGGCGGCTGGGCCTTGTGCAGTTCGCCGGGTGCGTTCGCGGGGGTGGGTGTTGGGAGCGGGTGGGTGGTCGGGGGGTGGTCGAGGCGTTCCGCTGGTTTTCAACCGAGGTACGGGAACGGTGTTTCCGTACATCTTCGGGCGATGATCACCCGAAAGTGGCGGTCAGGAGATCGTGCGCAGAGGCACGACCAGGTACGTCAGCTCGACCCCGTCCTCGCCCGGCCGGGAGGTCAGCACCGTCGACCGCAGGCCGTCCTGGATCTTCAGCTCCACCTGGCGCCCGCTGAACGCCCGCAGCGCGTCCGACAGGTACCGCGCCTGGAACGACTTGGTCACCCGGTTGCCGTCGATCGTGGCCTTGACCGACTCCTCCGACTCGCCGCTCTGCGGATCGCTGCCCCGCACCCGCAGCTCCCCGTCCTCCACCTGGATGGTGACCGAACCGTGCGGCCCGGCGTACGGCACCGCCCGCCGCACGGCACCGGCCAGCACGTCCGCCTCCACCACCACCGTGCTGTCGATGACCGCCTCCAGCAGCTTGCGCACTCGATCGTCCGGGAACGGCGCCGCCAGCAGCGCCGTGCTCACGCTCCCGCCGGCCCACGACAGGGCGATGCGGTCGGCGTCGGCGTGCACCGTCACGTCCGCGCCGCGCCCCGGCTGCCGGGACGCCTCGGCCAGCACGACCGCCGGCGCGAGCACGTCCAGCTCACCCGTCGCCGCCCACGGTAGCGAAGCGAACGCCATGCGGTAGCGGTCGGTGGCGATCAGCTCCAGCCTGCCGCCCGGGACGCCGTGCATCCGCACATCGGTGAACACCGGCAGCGCGTCGTCCTTCGACGCCGCCGACGACACGGGCGCCAGCGCGGCCGTCAACGTCGCCGCCGGCAGCACGCCCACCGCAGCCGGCAGGGCGGGGACGCCCGGGTGGGACGCCAGGTCCAGCAAGGGCAGGGCGAAGCGGGCCCGCGACGTCCGCACGGCCAGCCGCGTGCCCTCCACCACCAGGCGCACCTGCGGGTCGTCGAGGCCCCGCAACGTGTCGGCCAGCGGCTTGGCGGGCACGACCACCGCACCCTCCGCGTGCACCGTCGCGGCACGGGTCAGGCGGACGGCGTGCTCGCGGTCGCTGCCGGCCAGCTCCACCCCGCCGCCGCCGGCGCGCAGCACCAGACCCGCCAGCACCGGGTCGTGCACCCTGGTCGGCAGCAGGCGCGCCACGTCGGCGGCGGCGGAGGCGAGGTCGGTCGTGGTGGCGGTCAGGTCCATGGCGGAGAAGGTAGCCGCGACCACCGACAATTCAGCGGGCCACGAGCGCGAGGTCGTCCCGGCGGGCGGGCGCCCCGGCGGCCACGGTGCCGCGGAACACCCACACCAGCACCGCGACCACCCCGCCCGCGACGGCCGCCGCGACGAACGCGGCCCCGGTGCCGTGCGACTCGACGAGCTGCCCGCTCGCGGACTGGCCGATCGCCAACCCGACGGTGACCGCCGTGACGACCCAGCCGAACGCCTCGGTGGCCGTGCCGGCGGGCGCGACCTGCTCGATCGCCGCCGAGTGCGTGGTGGCCTGCGGCGTGATCAGGGTGCCGACCACGAACAGCGCCGCGCCCAGCCCGACCAGCGTGGACGGCACGGCCAGCAGCAGCGACAGCGCCGCGAACCCGCCGAGCAGCACGGGCAGCCGCAGGTGCATCGGCCGCGGGAACGGCTTCATCGAGTACAGGATGCCGAACAGCACGGAGCTGACCGACCACAGGCTCAGCAGCACGCCACCCATGCCGACGTGACCGGCCCGCGACGCCGCCGCGGGCACCGCCACCTCGATGAACCCGATCGTCACGCCGAAGCCCAGCGCGGCCAGCGCGACCGTGCGCATGCCGGGTGACGCGAGCGCGCCGAGCAGGTCCCGGGTCGCGGGCGCGGGCCGCACGCCGCGCACGGTCGGGTTGAGCGCGAACCACAGCGCGCCGACCGCCATCGACGCCGCGCCGATCACCACGCCGGTCCCGGCCCACGGGGCGGTGACCAGGAGCCCGGCCAGGCCGGGGCCGAGGATGAAGAAGACCTCCATGCTGATCGCCTCGTAGGCGTACCCGGCCAGCCGCGCGGACCCGGCGGGCAGCACGTGCGCCCACAGGGCCCGGGACGCGGAGCCGACCATCGGCTCGGTGAGCCCGACGAGGAACGCCAGCGGCACGAGCACGGCCAACGCCGCGCCCGCCTCGACCGCGCCGATCGCGAGCGCCACGAAGACCGCGAACAGCGACACCGCGCCGAGCAGGGGGCGGGTCGGGCCGAGCCGGTCCATCAGCCTGCCCTGCACGATCGAGCCGACCGCGACACCCACGAGCGAGGACGCCGACACCAGGCCGGCCGCGGCGAACGAGCCGGTCTCGCGCTGCACGTACAGCAGCAGCGACAGGCCGACCATCGCGATCGGCAGGCGGGCGAGCAGGGACGCGGCGACGGGGCCGCGCATGCCGGGGGTGGTCAGGGCGGTGCGGTAGTCGGAGAGGCGGGCAGACTGGGACATGCGTACCAGTATGCCGCACACTGGTACGCCCGTACCAGTCAATGGCGCGGTGTGGTCCGTCACCGGCTCGGGACCGGTCCACCTTTCGGGAACCGCGTTGCGATTCGATCACAACACTGCGATGACCGGGTGAAACCCAACGGCAAAACCGCTGAACAGAGGGTCCTTGAGGGTGAACGGGCTTGAGTTGCGGGGGAGGGGGCGTGCGATGGTGGGAGCAGCCACCGCCGCGTCGCCGCCAGCGCGTTTCGGGCGTGGTCGCAGCGGGTAACCAAGCCTCCTTCCGGCGCCACGAGGGTCGGGGCCTGCGGGTGCCGGAGGTGTGGAAAGCGCGGTCTGTCGGGGGATGGGCCGTGCGACAACAAGACCGGTGCGCCGCGTCGGGGGCGGCGCCCGGTCTTGTTGTTCACTCCAGCGGGCTAACGGGCGCGGCGGGCCAGGCGCTCCGGGTCCAGGATCAGCACGCTCTTGCCCTCCAACCGCAGCCACCCGCGGTGGGCGAAGTCGGCCAGGGCCTTGTTCACCGTCTCGCGCGAGGCGCCCACGAACTGGGCGATCTCCTCCTGCGTCAGGTCGTGGGTGACCCGCAGCAGGCCGGCCTCCTGGCTGCCGAAGCGCTGTGCGAGCTGCAGCAGCGCCTTGGCCACCCGGCCGGGCACGTCGGTGAAGATCAGGTCGGCCAGCATCGAGTTCGTCCGGCGCAGCCTGCGGGCCAGGGCCCGCAGCAGCTGCTCGGCGATCTCCGGCCGGTTGGTGATCCACTGCCGCAGCGCGGGGCGGTCCATGCTGACCGCGCGCACTTCGGTCACCGTGGTGGCGGTGGACGTGCGCGGACCGGGGTCGAAGATCGACAGCTCGCCGAACATGTCCGACGGCCCGAAGATCCCCAGCAGGTTCTCCCGGCCGTCCGGCGACTTGCGGCCGATCTTCACCTTGCCGGACTGGATGATGTAGAGCCGGTCGCCCGGCTCGCCCTCCGCGAAGATCACGTGGCCACGCGGGAATTCGACAGACTCCAGCGTCTGCGCCAACGCCTCCGCCGCGGCCTGTTCAACCCCCTGGAAAATGCCCGCGCGGGCCAGGGTCTCGTCCACCTCGTCCCTCCTGTCGAGACGCGGCGGCATGGTTGAGCGCGTTCCGCCTTCTGGCGGATCAGCGCCTGCCGCCGATCACTGAGTGCAGTCTAAGGGCTGTGGTCGGGATCGCCTTTCGGCGCGCCGTCCTACCAGCCCGGACAGCCCGATAAGGCCCGCGGGGGTTGACCCCGTGGGCCTGCACGGTCCTTGCCCCGCTTAGCGGCGGGTGCGCCGCTGGCGCAGGTTCCTGGCACGACCACCCAGCCTGCGCAGCCGGAACAGTTCCAGCGCGCGGCCGATGCCGTGCCCGTAGAGCGCCCTGACCTCGTCGGGGCGGGCCGACTCCAGGAACTCCTCGACCTCGTCCTCCTGCACGGCGACGTGCCGCAGACGAGCTTCAACGCGCTCCATGAAGAGCGCGAAGAACATGATCACGATCGGAACGGCGATGACGAACCAGGCAGTCATGATGGCTCCGATCCTTGCGCATCCGGTCCGGCGCGCGGTCAAGGGGGGTCACTCGGGCGTGTCGACCCGAGGTCGCGCGGGTCGCTCATCCAGTCGGTCAAGGGACGTGTGCGGTCGGCCGGTGGTTGCTTGCCCCCGATCCTCGGGGTTCAAACCGGGCGTCGCCCGGCGGGACGCGTCCCCCGCGCGGGTGGGAACCGACGGCGACCGAGCCGCCGGGCGCCCGGCGGCGGCCAAGTAACCTCGTCGGCATGGCGAAGAGCGCGGTGAAGCAGCCGGAGACGAGGCTGGGGCTGGTCCGCCGGGCGCGCCGGATGGTGCGGGTCCTCGCGCAGGGCTACCCGGGGGCGCACTGCGAGCTGGACTTCACCGACCCGTTGGAGCTGCTGGTCGCCGTCGTGCTGTCGGCCCAGACGACCGACGTCCGGGTGAACCAGGTCACGCCAGCGCTGTTCCGCCGCTACCGCACGGCCGCCGACTACGCCTCCGCCGACCGGACCGAGCTGGAGGAGCTGATCCGGCCGACCGGCTTCTACCGCAACAAGGCGACGTCGTTGATCGGCCTGGGCTCGGCGCTGGTGGAGCGGTTCGGCGGCGAGGTGCCCGGCCGGCTGGAGGACCTGGTCACGCTGCCGGGCGTCGGCCGCAAGACCGCGAACGTGGTGCTGGGCGACGCGTTCGGCGTTCCGGGCATCACGGTCGACACCCACTTCGGCCGGCTGGTGCGCCGCTGGGGCTGGACCGAGGAGGAGGACCCGGTCAAGGTCGAGCACGCCATCGGCGCGCTGGTCGAGCGCAAGGAGTGGACCCTGCTCTCGCACCGCACGATCTTCCACGGCCGCCGCGTCTGCCACGCCCGCACGCCCGCCTGCGGCGCGTGCCTGCTCGCACCGCAGTGCCCGTCCTACGGCATCGGCCAGGTCGACCCGGTCAAGGCGCAGAAGCTGGTCAAGGGCGAGGAAGCGCCGCACCTGATCGAGCTGGCCGAACGGGTGCGCGCCGGGGAGAAGCTGGCGTGAGCGCCGCGGCGCGGTGGGCCGTCGTCGTCGTGGTCCTGGCGGTGGCGGGCGCGGTCGCGCTGTGGCCCCGCTCGCCCGAACCGGCTCCGCGGGAGGCGATCCCGACCCGGACCCGCCCCACGGTGGACCTCGACGCGGCGCGCGGCCGGGCCGCCCTCCCGCCGTGCCCGCAGAACGCGCCGGGGCCGCCGCCCCTGCGCGGCTTGACGGCCACCTGCCTGGGTGACGGGCGGCCGGTCGACGTGGCCTCTGCCGTGACGGGTCCGGCTGTGGTGAACTTCTGGGCCACCTGGTGCGTTCCCTGCCAGGAGGAGCTGAAGGTCCTCGACGCCTACGCGCGCGAACCCGGCGCGGTCCCGGTCGTCCCGGTCCTGGTGGAGAGCGAGGAGGCGGACGGCCTGGAGCTGCTGGCGAAACTCGGCGTGCGCCTGCCCTCGGTCGCCGACCCGGCCGACGGGGTGCGCAAGGCCGTCCGCGTGCCCCGGACGTTGCCGGTGAGCTACGTCGTCGGCGCGGACGGCTCCCTGACCCAGGTGACCGACCCCGTCGTCTTCACCTCGGTCGAGCAGGTGCGCGGGGTGGTCGGATGACGGCCCTGGTCGACCCGGCCGACGTGCCGGGGTGGATGGGCGGGCTGGTCAAGGCCACCGCCGAGATCGACGCCGGCGCCTTCACCCGGATCACGCCACCGCCCGACGGCAGCGGGCGGCCCGCGGCCGTGCTCATGCTGTTCGGCGAAGGCCCGGACGGTCCGGACGTGCTGCTGCTGCGGCGCGCGGACACCCTCGGCTCGCACCCCGGCCAGGTCGCCTTCCCCGGCGGCGCGGCCGACCCGACCGACGACGGGCCGGTCGACACGGCGCTGCGCGAGGCGTTCGAGGAGACCGGCGTGCTGCGCGAGGGCGTGCGGCCGGTGGCGACCCTGCCCCGGCTGTACGTGCCGGTGTCGGGGTTCGTCGTGACGCCCGTGCTCGCGCACTGGGACGCGCCGTCGCCGGTCGCGCCGGTCGACCCGGCCGAGACCGCCGCCGTGGCGCGGGTGCCGATCGCGCACCTGGCCGACCCGGCGAACCGGTTCCGGGTCGCGCACCCCTCCGGGTACGTCGGACCGGCGTTCTCCGCGCCCGGCATGCTGGTCTGGGGCTTCACCGCGGGCCTGCTCGACGGCCTGCTCAAGCTGGGCGGGTGGGAACGGCCGTGGGACACCGCGGACGTGCGCGACCTCGACCTGGCCCTGCGCGCGGTGGAGGTGCCGTGAACTGGGTCGACCTGCTCGTGCTGGCGCTGGCCGCCTTCGCCGCGGTGTCCGGGGCGCGGCAGGGCATGGTCGTCGCGCTGCCCGCGTTCGTCGGGGTGCTCGTCGGCCTGGTGCTGGGCACGCAGCTCGCGCCGCTGGTCGTCGCGCAGTTCGACAACGTGGTGACCAAGGTCGTGTTCGCCGTCGGCATCGTCGTGCTGCTGGTGGCGCTGGGCGAGACGCTGGGCGTCTACATCGGCCGCGGCATCAAGTCCAAGGTCAACGCGACCCCGCTGCGGGGCCTGGACAACGCGCTGGGCGCGATCGTGCAGGGCGCGGTGGTGTTCGTGGTGGCGTGGATGATCGCGCTGCCGCTGACCATGGTCGCGGGCCTGCCGTCCCTGGCGAAGTCGCTCAACCAGTCGGTGATCCTGTCCACCGTGGACGACGTCATGCCGCCCGCCGCGCGGACGTTGGCCGACGACCTGCGCAACCTGTTCGACGTGTCCGGCTTCCCGGCCGCGATGGACCCGTTCGACCGGACCCCGCTGCGCGAGGTGGGTCCGCCGGACCCGGCGCTGAGCGCGAACCCGGTCGTGCGGAGGCTGGAGCCGAGCGTGCTCAAGGTCCGCGGGCGCGCGCCGTCGTGCTCGCGGGCGTTGGAGGGCACCGGGTTCGTCGTCGCGCCGGAACGCGTGATGACCAACGCGCACGTGGTCGCGGGCACCACCGACGTGACGGTGGAGGTCGGCGTCGGCCAGTTCGACGCCACGGTCGTGCACTACGACGCCCAGACCGACATCGCGATCCTGGCCGTGCCGGACCTGGAGGCCGCGCCGCTGGAGTTCCGCACCGGCGACATCGCGCCCGGCGAGGACGGCATCGTGCTCGGCTACCCGCTGGACGGGCCGTACACGGCGTCCGAGGCGCGGGTGCGGGAGCGGATCAGGATGCTGCGCGGGCCCGACATCTACGACGCGCAGACCGTGACGCGGGACGTCTACACGGTGCGGGCGAAGGTGCGCAGCGGCAACTCCGGCGGGCCGCTGGTCGACCCGCAGGGCCGGGTGATGGGCGTGGTGTTCGGGGCCGCGGTGGACGACCAGGAGACCGGGTTCGTGCTGACGGCGGACGAGGTCGCGGAGGAGGTGGCGAAGGCGCCGACGATGGTGCGCCGGGCCTCCACGCAGACCTGCGCGTCGTAGTCAGACCCCGGCCAGGAAGTCGGTGATGACGCGGCTCGTCGTGTTCGGGGCCTCCTGGTGCGGGAAGTGGCCCACCTCCGGCAGCACGCGGTAGGTCGAGCGGGCGCCCGCCCAGGTCGTCGAGCCCGCCGCCGTGGACTCCAGCACCACCGGGTCCAGCGCGCCGTGCAGCTGCAGCACCGGGACGTCCAGCCTGCGGTCCACCGCCTCGGCGAAGCGGCGGCCGTCGCCGCGCAGCTGCGACCGCACCGCCCAGCGGTGGTACTCCAGGGAGCTGTGCGCGACGCCGGGCACCAGGAACGCCTCCCGGTTGCGGCGCACGACCTCGTCGAACTCCGGCGAGACCCGCCACTTCGGGCCGCCCCACGCGGTCAGCATCCCGGCCACCGCCGCGCCCCGGTCCCTGGTCAGCCACCGCTCCGGGTACAGCGGGAGCTGCGAGCGGAACAGGTGCGCGCTCGCCCGGCCCTGCCGGCGCGGGTGGCGGCGGATCGCCCGGCGCAGCGCCAGCGGGTGCGGCGCGGCCACCGCCGTCACCGAGTGCACCAGCCGCGAGTGCGTGGCGGCGACCGTCCACGCCAGCATGCCGCCCCACGAGTGGCCGACGAGGTGCGCCCGCGGCGCGCCCAACGCCTTCACCAGGCCCGCGACGTCGCCCGCGAGCGTGAACCCGTCGTAGCCGCGCGGCGGCTTGTCGGAGTCGCCGTAGCCTCGCAGGTCGACGGCCGCGGCGCGGTAGCCCGCCTCGGCGATCGAGACGAGCTGGTGCCGCCACGTCCACCAGAACTCCGGGAAGCCGTGCAGCAGCAGCACGAGCGGCCCCTCGCCCAGCTCGGCGACGTGCAGGCGGATGCCGTTGGCGGACACGTCGCGGTGCGTCCACGGCCCGGGCACCCGGGCGGTCGACGGGTCCGGTGGCAGCCGCACGGCCCGGCTCAGCGGTCCTCGCCGCGGTGCCGGAGTGCCGCGACGGTGTCCCTGGCCGAGTCGATCGTGCGCTGCGGCGCGCGCAGCTTCTTCAGCTTCCGGACGCCCAGCAGCGCGAACAGCCCCGCCGTCAGCAGCATCAGCCCGAACACGATGAGGAACGCCGACCAGCGGGGCAGCCACACGTCCAGCAGCTCCGCGCCGAAGAAGAAAAAGAAGAACGAGCTGAACAGCAGCACCGTCAGCGCGACGATGAAGTAGACGCTGCCCTTGAGGCCCTTCTTGACCTCGCCCGCGACCTCCGACTTGGCGAGCTCGACCTCCGCCCTGACCAACGTGGACAGGTGGGCCGTGGCGTCGCGCACCAAGCCGCCGATGGACGTTTCCTCCGCGATCTTCGCCGCGCTCTCCGCGGTCAACGGGATCGACGGAACAGGTGGCAGCCCGCTGCCGTTGGTGTTCTCCCGAGCGCTGGTCACCGGCTCATCGTGCCATGCTGGGCCGATCAAGGCCGCTCGACCGGCGGATGTCGGCACGATCACCCGTCCTCGTCGGCACGCCGGTGGGCCCGGCCGCGGCGGACCAGCAGCACCGCGGCGAGCGACGACGCCACGAGCGACGCCAGCAGCACCGCGGCCTTGGCCCGCGCGGCGGCCGGGCCCTCCAGCGACAGGTCGGCGATCAGCAGGCTCACCGTGAACCCGACACCGCCCAGCACGGCCACCGCCACGATGTCGCGCGGACCGGCGCCGCCGGGCCACCTCGCGGCACCCACCAGCACGGCCAACGCCGACGCGCCCACGATGCCGACCACCTTGCCGACCACCAGGCCGACCATCACGCCCCACGCCAGCCGGTCGGCGAACAACGCGCCCAGCGCCTCGCCGTTCACCGGCACGCCGGCCGCGAACAGCGCGAACACCGGCACCGCCACGGCCGCCGACCACGGCTGCAACCGGTGCTCCAGCCGCAACGCCGGCGCCTCGTGCTCGTCAGGGTCCTCGCGCACGCGGGTCAGCAGGGCCAGCGCGACGCCCGCGAGGGTGGCGTGCACGCCCGCCGCGTGCACCGCGGCCCACGTGCCCACCGCGATCGGCACGTACAGCCACGGCGTGGTGACCCGCTTGTGCTGCAGGAACGCGTACAGCGCCAGCAGCGCGACCGCCACCGCCGCCGCGACCAGGTCGAAGGAGGCGGTGAACAGCACGGCGATGAGCACGATCGCGCCCAGGTCGTCCACCACGGCGAGGCTGAGCAGGAACAGGCGCAGGCTGTTGGGCAGCCCCGACGCGGTGAGCGCCAGCACGCCCAGGGCGAACGCGATGTCCGTGGCCACCGGGATCGCCCACGCCCGCTCGATCCCCGGCTCACCCCAGCCGACGCCCAGCGCGATGAGCGCGGGCACGACCATGCCGCCGACCGCGGCCACCACCGGCAGGACCGCCGCCTTCAGGTCGTTCAGCTCGCCGATCACCAGCTCGCGCTTGAGCTCCAGCCCGGCGACGAAGAAGAAGATCGCGAGCAGGCCGTCCTTGGCCCAGTCGCCGACGCTCAGGCTCAGGTGCAGCGACGCCGGGCCGAGGTGGAGGTCCCGCAACGCGGTGTACGCGCCGGAGAACGGGGAGTTCGCCCAGACCAGGGCCACGGCGGTGGCGGCGACGAGGATCGTCCCGCCGACGGTCTCGGTGCGCAGGTAGCGGGCGAACTCGGCGGCGGCGGGGCGGATGCGGTTCACGGTCGGCTCCGGTCGTTCGGGTGCGGCTCATCGTCGTGCCGACCAGACTTCCCGGCTCACCGGGACCGACCCTAACCCGGAACGGGGTCCGCGGGCGAACCGCGGACCCCGCCCCGACGTGCTCAGTCCTCCTGCGCGCCCGACTTCAGGCCGCTGGAGATGAGGTCCATCACCGACGAGTCCGCGAGCGTGGTGACGTCGCCGACCTGCCGGTTCTCCGCCACGTCGCGCAGCAGCCGGCGCATGATCTTGCCCGAGCGGGTCTTCGGCAGCTCCGGCACGACCATGATCTGGCGGGGCTTCGCGATCGGGCCGATCTCCTTGGCCACGTGGTCGCGCAGCGCCTTGATCGCCTCCGCGCCGTCGGAGCCCTCGGCCACGCCGCCGCGCAGGATCACGAACGCCACGATGCCCTGGCCCGTGGTCGGGTCGGACGCGCCGACCACCGCCGCCTCGGCCACCGTCGGGTGCGACACCAGCGCCGACTCGACCTCGGTGGTGGAGATGCGGTGCCCGGACACGTTCATCACGTCGTCCACCCGGCCCAGCAGCCAGATGTCACCGTCGGCGTCGTACTTCGCGCCGTCGCCCGCGAAGTAGTAGCCCTGCTCGCCGAACCGCGACCAGTACGTGTCGCGGTAGCGCTCGTCGTCGCCCCAGATGCCGCGCAGCATGCCGGGCCACGGCTGGTCGAGCACCAGGTAGCCGCCACCGCCGTGCGGCACCTCGTTGCCCTGGTCGTCCACGACCTTCGCGCTGATGCCGGGCAGCGGGCGCTGCGCCGAACCGGGCTTGGTCGACGTCGCGCCGGGCAGCGGCGAGATCATGATCCCGCCGGTCTCGGTCTGCCACCAGGTGTCCACGACGGGCGTCCTGCCCGCGCCGACGGTCTCCCGGTACCAGACCCACGCCTCCGGGTTGATCGGCTCGCCGACGCTGCCCAGCACGCGCAGGCTCGACAGGTCGTACTTGGCGGGGATGTCCGCGCCCCACTTCATGAACGTGCGGATCAGCGTCGGCGCGGTGTAGTAGATCGACACGCCGTACTTCTGCACGATCTCCCAGTGCCGGCCCTCGTGCGGGGTGTTCGGCGTGCCCTCGTAGACGACCTGCGTGACGCGGTTGGCCAGCGGGCCGTACACGATGTAGCTGTGCCCGGTGACCCAGCCGATGTCGGCGGTGCACCAGTAGACGTCGGTGTCCGGCTTGAGGTCGAAGACGTTGTAGTGCGTGTAGGCGACCTGCGTGAGGTAGCCGCCCGAGGTGTGCAGGATGCCCTTGGGGCGGCCCGTGGTGCCGGACGTGTAGAGGATGAACAACGGGTGCTCGGAGTCGAACGCCTCCGGCGTGTGCCGGTCGGACTGGCGGTCGACCAGGTCGTGCCACCACACGTCGCGGCCCTCGGTCCACTCGACGTCGGTGTTCGTGCGCTTGACGACCAGGACGTGCTCGACGCTCGCGGCGTTGGCCACGGCCTCGTCCACGGCGGGCTTGAGCGCCGCCGGGTTGCCGCGCCGGTACTGGCCGTCGGTGGTGATCACCAGCTTGGCGCGCGAGTCCTCGATGCGGGTGCGCAGCGCCTCGGCGGAGAAGCCGCCGAACACCACGCTGTGCATCGCGCCGAGGCGGGCGCAGGCGAGCATGGCGAAGATGGCCTCGGGCACCATCGGCATGTAGATGGCGACCCGGTCCTCCGCGCCGACGCCCAGTTCCACGAGCGCGTTGGCGGCCTTGCTCACCTCGCGCTGGAGGTCGGCGTAGGTGATGGCGCGGCTGTCGCCGGGCTCGCCCTCCCAGTGGATGGCGACCTGGTCGCCGTGCCCGGACTCGACGTGCCGGTCGACGCAGTTGTAGGCGACGTTGAGCCTGCCGCCGACGAACCACTTCGCGAACGGCGCGTCCGACCAGTCCAGGACGCGGTCCCACCTGGTGTCCCAGGAGAGCCGCTCGGCCTGCGCCGCCCAGAACGCCTCGCGATCGGCGTCCGCCTCCCCGTACAGCGCGGCGGTGGCGTTGGCCTGCGCGGCGAAGTCCTCGCTGGGCGGGAACGTCCTGCTCTCCGTCAACAGGTTGTCCAGGGCGGCTTGCGGCTCTGTCATGGTGGGCGGACCTCCTGAATCCGTGGGGTGCGCACTGACCGTAGTGCGATTCAGCTCACTGCGCACCCAAAAGGTTCAGACCAATTGTGGCCGGTGTCGAAACGCGTGGGTAACTGTGTAACCCGGCCCGAGCCCGCTGACCACCGCGATTCCGCCGAACGACACCCCGGGTGCGACCAGCGGCACGTGCCGTGACTCGCGTCACGTCGTCAGCCTGGCCTTCAGCTCCGGCCACTCCGCCGCGGTCATCGAGTACACGACGGTGTCGCGCAACGTTCCGTCCGGCCTGATCCGGTGCACCCGCAGCACGCCCTCCCGGGTCGCGCCGAGCCGTTCGATGGCCCGCTGGGACCGCTCGTTGCGCAGGTCGGTGTGCCAGCCGACGCGCAGCGCGCCCAGGTCCTCGAACGCGCGCTGCAGCAGGAGGAACTTGGCGTTGGTGTTGAGGGCGGTGCGCTGCCAGCGCGTGCCGATCCACGTGTGGCCGATGTAGAGGCCGCGGTTCTTCGGGTCGATCTCGTAGTACGACGTCGTGCCGGCGACCTCGTTCGTCCGCGGGTCGATCTGCGCCCAGGCGAGCCGGTTCGGGTCGGCCAGGCTGCGCTCGACGTACTCGAGGGTGTCCTCGACCGTCGCCGGCTGGTGGCTGCTCAGCCAGGTCCAGATGTCCGGGTCCTTGCCCGCCTCGTGCAGCCCCTCGGCGTGCTGCGGCCCGAGGGGTTCGAGGCGGACGTGGCGGCCGGTCAGCACGGGGCGGTCGTACCAGTTCATGCTTCGACGATAAATCGGTCAGTGGCTACTTTGCAGGTCCATTTTCAGTCCGTTTCAGATAGCCACTTACCGACGGGTAGTGTGCTGCGGCGTGACCGATCCGCTTGCCCCGCTGCTGGACCTGCCCGGTGTGGCCGACGCCGTCGCGGCGGCGCGGGACGCCGTGTTCCAGGTGCACCGGCACCGGGTGAACCTGCGCGGCTGGGCGACCACCGCGGCCGAGGCGTCCGTGCGCGCCGCCCGTGCGTCGGCGGCACTGGACGGCGGGTCGACCGCCATTCCAGGGGACGGGACCGTGACGGACCCCGTGCTGGCGGGGTCGCTGCGGGTGGCGGAGTCGCTGGGCGTGGTGTTCCCGACGTGGCAGCGCGCGCCGTTGCAGGCGTTGGCGCGGCTGCACGTGCTGGCCGCCGCAGACCTGGGCGGTGACCTGGGGCGCCCGCGTTCGGCCCCGGTGGTGTCGCCTCGCCTGGACCTGCTGGCGCAGCTCGTGACCGGTGGGACGTCGGTGCCCGGTCCGCTGCTGGTGGCCGTGGTGCACGGCGAGCTGATGTCGCTCGCGCCGTTCGACACGGCCAACGGCGTGGTGGCGCGCGCGGCGTCCCGGCTGGCGTCCATCGCGTCGGGGCTGGACCCGAAGTCGCTGGGCGTGCCGGAGGTGCACTGCCTGCGCCGCCAGGACGACTACGCCGCCGCCCTGCACGGCTTCTCGACCGGCGACCCGGAGGGCGTCACCCGCTGGATCCTCTTCCAGTGCGAGGCCCTGACCGCCGGCGCCCGCGAAGCCCGCGGCATCGCCGACGCCGCCACCCCCTGACCCCGCGCGAGAGTCCTACGCTCACGTCGCGAGAGTCCTACGTTCAGAGCACGTGAGTTGAACGCTCAGTGTTCAACTCGGGGTGCGTGAACGTAGGACTCTCGCGCGCTGGACGTTCGACTCTCGCGGTTAGAGGAGTTCTTTCAGGGTGGTGGCGGCGCGCTCGGCGTCGTCGAACGTGTTGTAGAGCGGGGCGAAGCCGAAGCGCAGCAGGTCGGGCGGGCGGTGGTCGCCGATCACCTGGCGCTCGATCAGCTCGTCCATCAGCCGCTCGGCCTCCGGGTGGCGCAACGACACCTGGTGGCCGCGCCACTCGTCGGCCGGCGTGATCACCTCGATGCCCGGCAGGCCCTCGACCAACGACCGGAAGTGCGCGGTCAGCGCCAGCCCCTTCGCCCGCACGTCGGCCAGGTCCACGTGGTCCCACACGTCGAGCGCCGCGTCCAGCGCCAGCATCGAGATGATGTCCGGCGTCCCCACGCGGGCACGCGACACACCGGGGTCGGGCGTGTACTCCGACGCCATCGCGAACGGCACCTCGTGCCCCGTCCACCCGGTCAACGGCTGCTCGAACCCCGGCTGCGCCGCCTTCGGCACGTACAGGAACGCGGGCGAACCGGGCCCGCCGTTGAGGAACTTGTACGTGCACCCGACGGCCAGGTCCACGCCCAGCGCGTCCAGCTCGATCGGCAGCACGCCCGCGCTGTGGCACAGGTCCCACACGACCTTCGCCCCAACCGCGTGCGCCTGCTCCGTCAACGCCGCCATGTCCAGCAACCGCCCGGTGCGGTAGTCGACGTGGTTCAGCAGCACGACCGCCGTGGTGTCCCGCAGGTCCAGCTCCTCCGGCGGCGCGGGCCGCAGCGCGAGGCCGGTCAGCTCCGCGACGGAGCGGGCGATGTACCCGTCGGTCGGGAACGTCCCGGCGTCCACCACGATCTCCATGCGGTCGGTGTTGCGCACCGCCGCCATCAGCGCCTTGAACAGGTTCACGCTGGTCGAGTCGGCGACGACGACCTGCCCGGGCTTGGCGCCGACGAGCCGGCCGATGCGGTTGCCGACCCGTTCCGGCGCCTCCCACCAGCCTTCCGACCAACTGCGGATGAGCCTTCGGCCCCACTGGTTGCGCACCACGTCCTGCACCCGTTCGGCGACGGCCTTCGGCGGCGCGCCCAGGGAGTTGCCGTCGAGGTACACGACGTCGTCGTCGAGGTCGAACAGGTCACGGATGTGCGCCAACGGGTCGTTCACACGTAGCTCCTGGCCGTCCACAGTTCGGGGAACACGGAGCGTCGCGTGCGCTTCTCCAGCCACGCGACCCCCGCCGACCCGCCCGTGCCGGCCTTCGCGCCCATCGAACGGCGCGTGGCCAGCAGGTGGTCGTAGCGCCAGCGGGCGAACTCCTCGGCGATGTCGGTCAACGCCTCGCCGAGTTCCAGCAGGTCGCGCGACCCGTCGCGGTAGACGTCCGCCCACACGGCCTCCACCCCGGCGTTCGGCTCGTACGGTTCGCTCACGTCGCGCTCCAGCACCTCCGCCGGGATCGGCAGGCCCTGGCGGTGCAGGGCGGCGAGCACGTCGTCGTACAGGCTCGGCTCGTGCAGCAGCCGTTCGAGCGCGTCGTGCTGCTCCGGCACGGCGCGGTGCGGCACGAGCATCGACCGCGACTTCTCGCCGAGCAGGAACTCCACCTCCCGGTACCGGCCCGACTGGAAGCCGGAGCCCTCGCCGAGGGCGTCGCGGAACGAGTTGAACTCCGCGGGCGTCATCCGGGCGATCGGCCGCCACGCCGCGTTGAGGGCCTGCATGTGCAGGTCGCTGCGGCGCAGGGTGCGGACCGCCGCGCGCAGGTCGTCGGCGCGCAGCTCGGACTGGGCCTGTCGCCACTCGAAGCAGAGCAGGCCGAAGTACAGCTCCATGACCTGCGTGATCACCAGGAACGACATCTCACGCGGGTCCTTGGACCACTGCTGTTGCAGCGAGTGCAGCACGGAGGCGTGCACGTAGTCCTCGTAGGGCGTCGTGCCGCCGAAGTCGAGTTTGGGTGAGACGGGGCAAGTCATGCACCCATGATGGCCTCGCGTTCGGCCCAACTGAATGGACGCCGACCAGTGATCACGGGCGAAGTTCTCACGATCGAAAACCGAAGTCGCGGAGTAGCTTTGCGAACGTGAGCACCGACCTCGACCGCGTCGACTGGGCCCTGCTGGAGGCGCTCCAGGAGGACGCGCGGCTGTCCTACAACGAGCTGGCGCGGCGGGTGCACGTGTCGCCGCCGACGGTCGCGCAACGCGTGCGGCGGTTGGAGAACGCGGGCGTCATCACGGGCTACCGCGCGACCGTCGACCCGACGGCGGTGGGTCGACCGGTGGTCGCCCTGGTCCGGATGAAGTGCTACGGGCCGAGGTGCATCACGGTGCACCCGGAGCTGCTCGACGACTGCCCCGAGGTGGTGGAGGTGGTGCGGCTGACCGGCGACATCTGCTCGGTGGTCAAGGTCGTGACCACCTCGATCACCGAGCTGGAGCGGTTGCTGGTGCGGCTGGGCGGCTACGGCGAGACGTCCAGCGCGATGGTGCTGTCGACGCCTATCCCGTGGCGCCCGGTGACAGCCGGCTGAGGGCCATCCGGACGTGCCCCTGCGTCAGTTCCAGCACCTCGGCGGCACGTGCCGCGGGCACACCGGCCAGCAGGTGCACCAGCGCCACCTTGAGGTCGCCGCCCGCGTCGGCCAACGCCGTCGTGCACTCCTGCTCGCCCAGGCCGGTGGCCTCGCGCAGGATGCGGACCGTGCGGCCGCGCAGCTTGGCGTTGGTCGCCCGCATCGACACCATCAGGTTCGAGTACGTGCGGCCCAGCCGGACCATCACCGCGGTGGAGAACGACGTCAGCACCAGCTTCTGGGACGTGCCCGCCTTCATCCGGGTGGACCCCGCGATCGCCTCCGGCCCGGTGTCGACCGCGATCAGCACGTCCACCTCGAACGGGGGCGGCGCGGTCGGGTTGTTCGACACCAGCACGGTGTGCGCGCCCAGCGCGCGTGCCTCCTCCAGCGCGGCCAGCACGAACGGCGTGCGGCCGGACGCCGTGACGCCGACGACGAGGTCGCCCGCCGCCGCGTGCTCGCGGATCTCGGCCGCTCCCTCCGACGCCTGGTCCTCGACGTTCTCCACGGCGTTGACCAGGGCGTCCCGCCCGCCCGCGTGGTGGGCGACGAACCAGTCCGGCGGCGCGTTGAACGTCGGCACCAGCTCGGCCGCGTCCAGCGTGGCCAACCGGCCCGAGGTGCCCGCGCCGACGTAGTGCACGCGTCCGCCGGAGCGCAGGGCGGCGACGGCGAGGTCCGCCGCCCGCGCCAGCTCCGGCAGCACGGCGGCCACGGCGTCGGGGACCAGGTGGTCCTCGGTGTTGATCAGGCGGAGCACGTCCAGCGTGGAGAGCCGGTCGATGTCCCGCGTCCGCGGGTTCCTGGCCTCGGTGGGCGAGTCGACGCGGACCGCGACGCCGTCCCGGGGCGGCGTCATTTACCCGACTCCCGCCGTCGCCTGCCGTCCGGCCGGGCGCCGAGGCGGTGCCCCGACACCGCGTCGTACGTCGCCTCCAAGGCCGTCTTGGCGCTGTCGACGTGCCGCTGCGCGACCCCGATGAACAGGCAGTCGATGACGGTGAGCTGGGCGATCCGGCTGGCCATCGCGCCCGAGCGGAACGTCGTCTCGCGCGCCGCCGTGGTCAGCACGTGGTCGGCGACCTCGCTGATGGGCGAGCGCGGGAAGTTGGTCAGCGCCACCGTCGTCGCGCCGTGCTCCTTGGCCACCCGCAGCGCCTCGACGGTCTCGGCGGTGGAGCCGGTGTGCGATATCCCGACCGCCACGTCCGCCCCGGTGAGCACGGCGGCCGAGGTGAGCGCGATGTGCGTGTCGTTCCACGCGAAGCAGGTGCGCCCGATCCGGTGAAGCTTCTGCTGGAGGTCGAACGCGACGAACGCGCTCGCACCGAACCCGTAGACGTCCACCCGGCCCGCGTCGGCGACCGCCTCGACGACCGCCTGCAACGTCTCCACGTTCAGCTGCTCGGCGGTCTCCTCGACCGCGCGGGCGTCGGCGAACGCCACCTTGCCGACCACCTGGCGCAGGTCGTCGCCGGGGCCGATGTCCCCGCCGAGGTCCCGGTCGGTGCGCATGGACGTGCGGGCGGTGTCGGCGGCCAGCGCTATGCGCAGCTCCGGGTACCCGCCGACGCCGATGGCCTTGCAGAACCGGGTCACCGTCGTCTCGCTGGTGCCCGCGGCCTCGGCGACCTCGGTGATGCTGCGGTGTGCGACGGTCGCCGGGTTGTCCAGCACGACCTTGGCGACCCGCTGCTCGGCGCGGGCCAGGCCGGGCAGGAGCGACCGGATCGTGACCAGGGGGCTGGAATCGGCGGTACTCTCGGTGGACACGTGGGAAACTTACTAACCGCCCCAACGAAGGTCAACGCAGGGTGGGTGCAACTCACCCCAACCGTGACCCAATGTCCCCGCTTGGCCCAGCGAACCGTCCCTGCGTCACTAACGGTCCGCTACTCGCCACCCTTCGGGATGTAACCCGGCCGGTTCCCGTTCCCCGTCGAGAGCCACTCCCCGTCCATCCATGACCCGGATGGCGTCCACGTAAACCCCGCGCCCGCCGTAGCCGGTGCCGCGGACGTACCGCCAGCGCAGCTTCGCCGCCGACCCCGTGTCCAGCTCGACCTTGCGCCACCGCCGCTCGCCGTAACCGCTCAGCACCCCGACCTCGCGCCAGGCCGTGCCGTCGTCCGTCGCCTCCACCACCACCCGGTCCGCCGCGGCGAGGTCGACGAAAGCCCAGAACGACAGCCGCTGCCCGTCACCGCGTCGGGGCAGGTCGCGCGTGGTCAACGTGCCGCCGTTCGACTCCGGGGTCCACGCCGTGCCGCCGTGCCGGGGGCGTACCGCCAACGCCTGCGCCAGGCCGTTGGCCGCCGCGCGCCGGGCCGGGTTGATCGAGCCCCAGTTCCGGCTCGGGTGCACGCGGTTGGTCAGCAGGATCGCGATCGACCGCGACAACGGGTCCAGCACCAGCGTCGTGCCCGTGTAACCGGTGTGCCCGGCCGCCCTCGGCGACGTCAGCGCGCCCATGTACCAGTCCTGGTCCAGCTCGAAGCCCAGGCCGTGCGCGTTGCCGGGGAACGCCTGGTTGAAGTTGGTGAGCATCAGCTCGACCGTGTCCTCGCGCAGGATGCGGGCACCCGCGTACGCGCCGCCGTTGAGGATCGCCTGGCCCAGCACCGCCAGCTCGCGCGCCGTGGAGAACACGCCCGCGTGACCCGCCACCCCGCCCAGCGACCAGGCGTTCTCGTCGTGCACGGTGCCCCGGATGATGCCCCGGCCCGCCTGGTACTCGGTGGCCGCGACCCGGTCCAGCTTCGCCGCCGGCGGGTTGTAACCGGTGTCCACCAGGCCCAGCGGCCGGGTGATGTCGTCGCGGACCAGCTCGTCCAGCTTCTTGCCCGACCACTTCTCGGCCAGCAGCCCCAGCGTGATCAGGTTGAGGTCCGAGTACAGGTACCTGGTGCCCGGCGCGCTGCTCGGCGTCGTCTCCACGACGGCCTTGATCCGGGACGGGACGTCCGGGTACTGCGACCACAGGGGCAGCCACGCCACCAGGCCCGAGGTGTGCGTGAGCAGCTGCCGGATCGTGATCGACGCCTTGCCGTTGACGGCGAACTCCGGCAGGTGGCGGGCCACCGGGTCGTCCAGGTCGAACCGGCCCAGCTCGTGCTGCCGCATCACCACGACCGAGGTGAACAGCTTCGAGATCGACGCCAGATCGAAGATCGTGTCCGGCGTCATCGGCACCCGCTGCTGCTCGGGCAGCTCGGTGCCCGCCGCGTCGGCGTAGCGGACCGCCCAGCCCGTCGGCTGCTGGGTGACCACGACGCCGTCGTGCGCGAACAGCGTGACCGCGCCCGCGAACAGCGGGTGGCCGGTCGCGTCCGGCACGGTGTACCGCTCGATCTGCGCCAGGGCGGCGTCCAGCGGTGCCGGGTCGAGTCCCACGCGCTGCGGGGTACCCGTTCGCAGCACGCTGCTCGACCAGCCCTCGTGCGGCTGGTCGAAGCGGGCCTCGCGGCCGTCCGCGTGCGCCGGCAGGGCGAGGGCCGTGAGCATCGTGGTCGCGATCAGCAGGGCAGGGGTGCGCATCGCTGTCTCCCGGTTACCGGTAGCGGAGGTACGGCCGGCGGGTGCGGTCGAACGCGGCCAGCTCCTCGGCCCACGCGCCGACCACCTCGTCGACGCCCGCGCCGGCGTCGACCATGAGGCGCAGCCGGTCGGAGCCGCTGAGCTTGTCGATGTAGAGGTCGGGCCGCCACGCGAAGACCTCGGGGTAGCGGGCCTTGGCCGTGACGATCATGGCGACCGCCGTGCGGGGCGCGTCGAACCGGTGCGGGTCGGTGAGGTGCAGGGCGACACCGCCGCACAGCTTGTTGGCGAACTTGTTGAACGTCGGCGTGAAGTAGGTCTCGCGGAACCGGACGCCCGGCAGCTCCAGCGCGTTCAGGTCCTCGGCCCACCGCCAGTCCAGGCCCGGCGCGCCGATCGTCTCGAACGGCCGGGTCGTGCCGCGGCCCTCGGAGAAGACCAGGCCCTCGAACAGGCACGTGCCGGGGTAGACCAGCGCGGTGTCCCGAGTGGGCACGTTCGGGCTCGGCGGGACCCACGGCAGGCCGGGGTCGAGGTCGTCCCGCGTCCAGCCCTTGAGGTCGACGACCTCCAGGCTGCTCACCCGGCCGCCGTCGGTCGGCAGGAACTCGCCGTCGAACAGGCGGGCCAGCTCGCCGATCGTCATGCCGTGCTGCTGCACGATCGGCTTGCGGCCGACGAACGTCGCGTAGGCCGGGTCGAGCTGCGGGCCCCGGGCGGTGCCGCCGACCGGGTTGGGGCGGTCGAGCACGACGAACCGCGTGCCGGTCGTCGCGGCGGCCTGCATGACCGCGTACATGGTCCAGATGTAGGTGTAGAAGCGCGCGCCGATGTCGGCGATGTCGAACACCAGCGTGTCGACGCCCGACTTGGCCACCATCTCGGCGATCTTGGGCACGCTCGCGCCGTAGGTGTCGTAGACCGGGATGCCGGTGCGCGGGTCGAGGTGGTTCCCCTCGGACCCGCCCGCCTGCGCCGTGCCGCGGAAGCCGTGCTCCGGGCCGAACGCGGCCTGCGGGCGCACCCCGGCGGCCACCATCGAGTCGACGACGTGGGTCTGGTCGCGCAGGACGCCGGTCGGGTTGGTGACCACGCCGACCTTGTGGCCGGCGAACCGCCGCCACCCGTCCCGCGCCAGCTGCTCCGCGCCCGTCTGGACGCCCCGCGGGCGGTCGGGCTGGTGCCGCGGTCCGTCCGCGTCCGGGGCGTCGACCGCGCCCAGGGCGTCGACCGCGGGCAGGGCGAGCGCGCCGGCGGCGAGGAAGTGCCTGCGGTCCACGGCGGTCACCACCCCAGCCCGTGGCCGAAGGGGTACGGCGTCGGCCCGGGCACGTCGACCGGCAGCTTGCCGACCGGCGACACCTCGCCGGTGATCACCCCGGCCAGCGCCCGCATCGACACCGCGCCGTAGGAGTAGGTCGCCAGCCACGTCGGCGCGGCCGTGTGTGCCACGTCGTACGGGTTCTGCACGGCGACCGCGACGACCGGTTTGCCGGTGGCCAGCAGCGTCGTCAGCAGGGTCTGCTGCGCGGGCTGGCGGGACAGGCCGTTGGTGAGCACGACGACCAGGTCGGCGCCCGCCGCGGCCTGCGCCGCGGCCGTGACCTGGGCGGAGGTCGGCGCGGTGCCGGTGGGCAGGGCCGTGCCGCCGAGGAAGCCCGCGAGGGTGCGGGTCGTCGTCTCGCCCCAGCCGGTCACCAGCGCGGCGGTGGGCTTGGCGTGCAGGGGCAGCACGCCGGCGTCGTTGCGCACGGCGGTGATGGTGCGGTCGGTGATCCGCGCCGCCGCCTCGAGGTGCTCGGCCGGCCCGACCTCCGAGTCGACCTCGTCCACGTCGACGAGCGGGCCGGTGAGCGTGCCGCGCAGGAACTTCATCCGCAGGATCCGCAGCACGCTGCGGTCGATGCGCTGCTCGGTCAGCTCGCCGCTGCGCACGGCCGCCAGCACGCTGTCGACGGCCAGCCCGAGGTCCACCGGCATGAGCAGCTGGTCGACGCCCGCCTTGAGGGCCAGCACGGGGATCTCGGCGTCGCTGTGCAGCTGCCGCACGCCCGCCATGGCCAGCGAGTCCGTGATGACCACGCCGTCGTAGCCGAGGTTGTTCCGCAGCAGGTCCAGCGCCGGCTTGGACAGCGTCGCCGGCTCGCCCGACGGGTCGATCCTCGGCATCTGGATGTGCGCGGTCATCACCGAGTCGACGCCCGCGGCGATGGCGGCCCGGAACGGCGGGGCGTCCACCCGGCTCCACTCGGCCTCGGTGCGGTCCACCGTCGGCAGCGCGGTGTGGCTGTCGATGTCGGTGTCGCCGTGCCCGGGGAAGTGCTTGGCGGTCGCGCTGACGGTGTGCTTGGCCAGGAAGCGGCCCTGGTAACCGCGCACCTGGGCGGCGGTCAGCTCGGCGGTGAGCGCCGGGTCGCTGGAGTAGGAGCGCACGCCGATGACCGGGTTCGCCGGGTTGGAGTTGACGTCCGCGTCGGGCGCGAAGTCCTGGGTGATCCCCATGGCGCTCAGCTCGCGCGCGGTGATGCGGGCGGCCTGCTCGGCGTCGTCCGCGCTGCGGCCCGCGCCCAGCGCCATGTTGCCGGGGAACTGGGTGGCGGGCGTGCCGATGCGGGTGACGATGCCCATCTCCTGGTCCGTGGCGATGGACAGCGGCACGCGGGCGGCCCGCTGCAGGCCGTTGGAGAGGGTGGCGATCTGGCGCGGGGTGTCGATGTTGTCGTAGCTGGAGTTGTTGAAGTAGACGACACCGCCCGGCTGGTACTTCGCCACCACCTCGGCCGGGGTGGCGACGCCGAAGTCGCGCAGGTTCCCGGGGTGGGCCTCGTCGGGGGACTGGCCGTGCAGGTAGGTGACGAACAGCTGGCCCACCTTCTGCTCCAGCGACATGCCGCGGACCAGGGCCGTGACCAGTTGCGCCTGGTCGGGCGCGGCGTGCGTGGGCGCGGGAGTGGTCACCGCGGCAGCCGCGACCACGGCGGCGGCGACGAGCGGACGGAGCACTGCGGCCTCCCCACTGGGAATCCTCCACCACAACGTGGTGCTTTCGGCAAGTTACCCACGTCACAGAGGCGGGTCAACGGGTTGCGTTGTGTGGCCATTGTGGGGAGGGGGTCCGACAAAACCCGGGGTTTGGCCGGTCACCCGTTCGGGCACTTGTTCGGGGAGTCGCGCTTTCGGGGCAGAAGGCAGGCATGCGAAAAGACGGTGGGCCCCTCGTGGAGGGGCCCACCGTCGTCAGCGCGGGCTTGCGAGTTACCAAGCGTGCAACTCGTGTCGTACCGACCTGGCCTCGGCGTCCGGCGTCCCGGTACGCAGGCCCTAGACGACAAGCCTCCCGCGGCGTGCTGCGCGTGGGTGTCTCGAAGTCCGCGCACGGAGCTCCGTCGGGGTGGACGTCGCTTCTCCTCCGCTCCGTCCCTGGCCGACCCGAGGTCCGCACTTCCTTTGTAGTGCGTGTCCGCCATCACAGCAAGGGCTCGATGGGGTGCACCGGTCAAGCGCGTTCAGTAGCGGAAAGGCTTTCGTGACAGCGATTCCGCGCCTGCCGCGACCCCGGTACCGCTGGACGGGGCACGCCGGGGTGAATCAGCTCCGGCGACGCCTGCGCAGGCCGTACCAGGCCATGCCGGCGGCCGTCGCCGCGCCCAACCCGATCGCGGTCACGGCGACCGCCGCGCCCGACGGGCGGGGGAGGCGGGCGCGCAGCGACACCGGGTCGGAGAACGTCAGCACCGGCCAGCCGCGCTGGAGGGCGACCCGGCGCAGCGCCCGGTCGGGGTTCACCGCGGTGGGGTGGCCGACGGCCTCCAGCAGCGGCAGGTCGGAGATGGAGTCGGAGTAGGCGTAGCACTGGCTCAGGTCGTAGTCGTGCTGCTCGGCGAGCTGCTTGATCGCGATCGCCTTGTTCTCGCCGGCGCAGTAGAAGTCGACCTCGCCGGAGTAGCGGCCCTCCGCGACCACCATGCGGGTGCCGACGCTGTGCGTCGCGCCGACCATGGTGGAGATCGGCGCCACCAGCTCCTCGCCCGAGGCGGAGACGACGACCACGTCGTGGCCTTCACCCTTGTGGTCGACGATGAGCTGCGTGGCCTCCTTGTAGACGAGGGGGTCCACGATGTCGTGCAGCGTCTCCTCGACGATCGAGCGCACCTGCTCGACGTCCCAGCCCTCGCAGAGCGCGGTGATGTGCGAGCGCATCCGGTCCATCTGGTCGGCGTCGGCGCCGGCCAGCATGAAGACGAACTGCGCGTAGGCGCTCTTGAGCACCGCACGCCGGTTGATCAGGCCTTCTTGGAAGAACGGTCGGCTGAACGCCAGGGTGCTCGACTTGGCGATGACGGTCTTGTCCAAGTCGAAGAACGCGGCGACGCGACTGCCTTCGGTGGCGTGCTCGGTCACCGGTCAAGCTTAGGCGGGGCGGGTGCGCCGGGCCGTGCCCGGTTGTTCGGCAGTTTACGAACCAGGTGTGCCGTCCATCGAAATTTGGTCACCTCTCACGCGAAGACACGCATGAGCCTGTCCCGTGGGGATACAGTAGACGGGTCCGGCTCGACCGGACGGGTTCAGTCCGACCCCCCGGGACTGAACCAATGACGACCCCCGTCCCTCCCCCCTGGCGGGGGTCGTCCCATGTCCGGGGTCGGGTGGCCCGGACCTCCGCGCCGGACCGCCGGGCGCCCGCGAACCCCCTTGCATCACCCCTCGATGCTTCGCCCCGCCGTCCGCGATGACGATCTTCCGCGTGGCCCGGTTGTCCACAGCCCGTCCGGTTGTCCACATGTTGATCATGCGCTGTTGTGTCCTTCCTCACCGCCCGCGACCGTGGAACCCGATCCCACGACAGGACGGAGAGGGCGATGAAGCGACCGGTGGCGTTGGTGAACGACCCGGGACTGGTGGACGAGGTGCTGCACGCGGCGGCGGTGGTCGGCTGCGAGGTGGAGCGCGTGGTCGACGTGACGGCGTTGCGCGGGCGGTGGCAGGGCGCGGCGGCGGTGGTGCTGGACCACGAGGCGGTGGTGGCGTGCGCCGGGTTCCCGCGCAGGGCGGGCGTGCACGTGGTGGGTGCCGGGCCGCCGGGCGCCGAGGTGTGGCGGCGCGCGTTGGCGTTGGGGGCGGAGCAGGTGCTGGAGCTGCCCGCCGACCAGGAGCGGTTGCGGGCGGCGTTGGCCGACGCGGTGGAAGGGGCGCCGGTCGGTGAAGGCCGGGTACTGGCGATCCTGGGCGCGCGTGGCGGTGCCGGGGCGTCGGTGCTGGCGGTGGCGGTGGGCCAGGCCGTGCTGGCGGCGGGCGGGCACGCGCTGCTGGTGGACTGCGACCCGTTGGGCGGCGGTCTGGACCTGACGCTGGGCGCGGAGCGGCAGGAGGGCCTGCGGTGGCCCACGGTGGAGCTGACGGGCGGCCGGGTGCCCGCGGCGGCACTGCGGTCGGCGCTGCCGGGTCGTTCGGGCGGTCGGGGCAGCCTGACCGTGCTGTCCTGCGGCCGGACCGGGCCGGGTCCGTCGCCGGACGCCGTGGTGGCGGTGGTCGAGGCGGGCCGGCGGTCGGGCGGCACGGTGGTGTGCGACGTGCCGCGCCAACCGACCGCCGCCGGCTCCGCGGCGCTCGATCGGGCCGACCTGGCGGTCCTGGTGGTGCCCGCCGACGTGAAGGCGTGCATGGCGGCCAAGGCGGTGGTCGACCAGGCGGCCGAGCGGGGCGTGCGGCTGAAGGCGGTGGTCCGCGGCCCGGCGCCCGGCGGCCTGACCGCAGCCCAGGTGGTGGAGGCGATCGACGTGCCGCTGCTGACCACCATGCGCCCGGAGCCGGGGCTGGCGAGGTCGCTGGACAACGGCCGCTTCCCCGCGACCCGCCGCGGCCCGCTCGCCAGGGCCGCCCGAACCGTCCTGGCGGCCCTCGATGCCCGCTGAATCCGGCCGGGGCACTCCGCCTGCCGAGGCCCTCGAACCCGCCCCGCTCCACCAACTCCGCTGCTGCCGAACCACATCACCGACCCACCGGCCCACCACCGAGTTCAACGCCTTACCCCTACCTCGGCCCGCCCCCGGCCGACCAACTCCCACCCCGGATTCCGGAGCCTTCCCCCTGCCGCCTCCTCGCCAGGGGCCGAGCGCCTGCTCCGCCACCGGTGTCAACGCGCCACCCACGCCACGCCCGCCCGATCCCGTCAGGGATTCCGGAGGGTCCCGTTCGTCGCCACACCGCCACGGGCGGCGAGCCTGCTCCGCCGCCGACCGCCCCGCACCGCCCGGTCCTCGCCCACCGACTGCCGCCACGGACGGCAGGGCGTTCCCGCTGCCGCAGCGCGCCGAAGGCGGGGCTTGGGCCGGCCTCCCGGCACCCGGCGGCGAGCGGCGTGCCGTCGATGGCACGGCCGGTGCGGACCGGATCGGCCCAGTGGGCCACCGACCGCCATCCACACCACCCCGGATCCGGGTGTCCCTGCCACGAGCACCCGGACCTCGTGGCCCGTTCCCGGGTCACCGCGCACGAGCACACCCCACACCCACCCGAGAATTTTTGGCGGTGCTCCATGCCCACTGACCACATCCCCCTGTCGCGCAGCGCAACGACCTCGCACCGCATCCCGGCCGAGTGGGCCGGCGGACCGCTGGTCCGGCGACATCCCGGTTACCGGGAACCGGTCGCGTTCCGGCGTTGCCGACCCGTGTCCCCGGCCGAACTGGTGCTCGCCGAGCTGTCGGCACCGCGCACCGGGGCGGCCGACGGGCGGCACGAACTGGTCGCGGCGGCTCGCGAAGTCCTGGAACGGCGTCCCCGGACTTCGGGCGAGGAGGCTCGACGTGAACGACCTTGTTGAGCGCGTTCGGTTGCGATTGGCCAGTGGGCACGGGGATCTCACCTCCGCCGCCGTCGCGGCGGCCGTGCGGGGCGAGGCCGGCGGGGTGCTCGGTGACGAGGACGTCCGGCGGGCGCTCGCCGTGCTGCGGCAGGAGTTCGTCGGTGCCGGGCCGCTCGAACCGCTGCTGCGCGACCCCGGCACGACCGACGTCCTCGTGACCCGGCCGGACCACGTGTGGGTGGACGGGGTAGGCGGGCTGCGGCGCACCGACGTCTCGTTCCCCGACGAGGCCGCGGTCCGCCGGCTCGCGCAGCGGCTCGCGGTGGCGGCCGGTCGACGGCTGGACGACGCCTCGCCCTGCGTCGACGGCTGGTTGCCCGGGTCGGTGCGGCTGCACGCGGTGTTGCCGCCGGTGTCGCCGTTCACCTGCCTGTCCCTGCGGGTGCTGCGCCCGGCGGTGCACGACCTGGCGACGTTGCGGGCGTGCGGCACGTTCGACGACGAGGCGGCCGACCTCCTGCGCGCGATCGTGGCCGCCCGGCAGGCGTTCCTGGTGGTCGGCGGCACGGGTTCGGGCAAGACGACGCTGCTCGCCGCCCTGCTGGGTTGCGTGCCGCACAGCGAGCGCGTGGTCTGCGTCGAGGACGCGGGCGAGCTCCAACCGGACCACCCGCAGTTCGTCCGGCTGCTGGCCCGCGGCCCGAACGTCGAGGGCGCGGGCGAGGTCACGGTGCGCGACCTCGTCCGGCAGGCGTTGCGGATGCGGCCGGACCGGATCGTGGTGGGGGAGGTCCGGGGCGCGGAGGTCTGCGAGCTGCTGTCCTCGCTCAACACCGGGCACGACGGCGGCGCGGGCACGTTGCACGCCAACTCGCCCGCCGAGGTCCCCGCGCGGCTGGAGGCGTTGGCCGCGCTCGGCGGGCTCGACCGGCGCGCCCTGCACAGCCAGCTGGCCGCGGCGGTGAAGGTCGTGCTGCACATGCGCCGCGCGGCGGACGGCACCCGGCACCTGGCGGGGATCGGGGTGCTGGAACGGCGGTCCGGTGACCTCGTCGTCCGACCGGCCTGGCGGCGGGACGGCGGCCGGCAGGAGGCGGGGCCGGTGCTCGATGAGCTGGTGGGGGCGTCATGAGCCTGCTGCTGTTCGCCGCCGCGCTGTTGGTGTTGCCGTCCGCGCGGGCACGACGCCGGCTGATCGGGTCCGCGCGCGGGCCGCGGTGGAAACAGGTGAAGCCGAACGGTCCTCTGGCGGTCCTGGCGGGTATCGCGTTGGGCCTCCCGGCTGGTGTCGGCGGGGTGATCGCGGGTGCGTTGCTGGGAGCGACCGTGTGGCGCACGTACCGGGAGGCGGTTCGGCAACGCGAAGAGCTGGCCGCTTCCGCCGCGCTCGCCGACGGGCTGAAGGCCTTCGTCGCCGAGCTGAGGTCGGGCGCGCACCCGGCCAAGGCCGCGACGGGCGCGGCCGAGGACGCGGAGCCGCCGGCGACCGAGGTCCTGAGTGCCATCGCGGCGACGTCGGCACGGGGTGGTGACGTGGAGGCGGCGCTCGCCGACTTCCCGGACGCCCGGCAACTGGCGCGGGCGTGGCGGTTGTCGGCGGTGCACGGGGTGCCGTTGGCCGACGTGCTGGACGCGGTCCGCCGGGACCTCGACCGGCGGTCCGCGTTCGCCGGGCAGGTCCACGCCCGCATGGCCGGCCCGAGGGCGAGCGCGGCGGTGCTGGCGGGGTTGCCGCTCTTCGGCGTCGTGCTCGGCGAGCTGGGCGGCGCGGGGCCGTTGGCGGTGCTGTCCGGGACGCTGCCCGGCCAGGTGCTGCTGGTCGCCGGGGTGGTCCTGATCTGCGCCGGGCTGCGGTGGAGCGGTCGGCTGACCAGGCAGGTGATCGCATGAGCCTGCTGCTGCTGGCGCTGGCGGTGGTCGCCTTCCCGGCACCGACCAGAGCCGCCGCGCGGCTGAGACCGGGGGTCACGCGGAAGCCAGTGCCGAAGGCGCGACCGCCGGACCCGTTCGCCGCGGCGGCGACCTGGGACCTCCTGGCCGCCGCCCTGCGGGCCGGGCTGCCGGTGGCCGGGGCGGTCCGCGCGGTGCTCCCGGGCGTGCCCGCGGGGCCCGCCGAGCGCCTGCGTGAGGTGGTCGACCTGCTGACGCTGGGTGCGGACCCGGTGCGGGCGTGGGCGACGGCCCTCACCCACCCGGACACCGCGCCCCTGGCCCGGGCGGCCCGCCGGACCGCCCGGTCGGGTGCGGCGCTGGCCGGTGCGGCGGCGGACCTCGCCGTCGAGGCGCGGACCCGCGTGGCCGACCAGGCCGAGGCCCGCGCCCAACGCGCCGCCGTGCTCGTGGCGGGGCCGCTGGCGCTGTGCTTCCTGCCCGCGTTCCTGTGCCTGGGCGTCGTGCCGGTGGTGATCGGCATCGTCGGCGGGGTGAGTGACGGCTTCTGAATTGTCCACAGTAGACCTGCTTGAGGAGGAAGAGATGTTGGACGACCGCGGTATGTCCACCGTGGAGTACGCGATCGGCACCCTGGCCGCCGCCGCGCTCGCGTTGCTCTTGTTCGCGCTGATAAACGGCGGCTGGGTGGAGGGCCTGCTCCGGGCGCTGCTGGAACGGGCGTTCACGGTGAGCGTGTGAGGTGCGCCCGGCGGCTGCTCGCGGACGACCGGGGTGCGGTGACCGTCGAGGCGGCGGTGGCGGTGTGCGGGCTGGTCGCCGTGTTGGCGCTCGGCATCGCCGCCGTGATGGCGGTGGTGGGTCAGCTCCGGTGCACGGACGCGGCCCGGGAGGCGGCTCGGCTGGTGGCACGAGGTGATGACGCCCGGGTGCCGGCGGTGGTGGAGGAGGTCGCGCCGAACGGCGCGCGGTGGGTCGTGCGGAAGGAGGCGGACACGGCGTCGGTGGAGGTCACGGTCTCGCGGTTCGGCGTCGGGTTGCGGGCGCGTGCCTACGCGGTGGTCGAGCCCGGAGTGGCCGGTGAGTGAGGTGCGGAGGTCAGGGGACGGTCGACGGAGGGGCGGAGGTGAGTGGTGACGCCGAAGTCGTGAAAGGCGCGGGCGGTGGCGGGTCGAGATGAGGTCGGCCCGGCGCTGACAGGTGGCGCTGTGGTTGGAGGGTGCCCTGCTGTGGGAGATGGCCTGCCGTGAGGGCGGCAGGGGCGGAGGTGGCCGGGACGGAGTGGCCGGGACGGCGGGGATGGGTGCGGCGGTGATGGGTGCGGCGGTGTGGGTGTGGGGAGGGGCGATGTGGAGGTCGGGCTGATGCGGGTGGGTGGAGGTGGTGGTGATGGATGACCGTGGGGCGGCGTCGGTGGTGGCGGTGGTGGTGGGGGCGTTGTGGTTCGGGTTGGTGGCGGTGGGGGTGCACGTCGGGGAGGCGGTGGTGGTTCGACACCGGGTGGGGGCGGCGGCTGATCTCGGTGCGTTGGCGGCGGCCGGGGAGTTGGCTGGTGGGGACGCGGGGGCCTGCGCGCGGGCCGGGTGGGTGGTCGAGCGGATGGGTGGGCGGTTGGACGCCTGCCTGGTCCGGGGGTGGGAGGTGGAGGTCCGGGTTTCCGCCGACGTCCCGGTGTTCGGCTCGGTGTTCGGCTCGACCACCGCCCGGGCCCGCGCAGGTCCGGCCGAACCTTGACACCCTCCTCACGCGACGAACGGTCGTCCGTCGGCGGTGAGCGGACTCACACGACCGCAGATCCGCGGCTTGACGGCCGGCGGGCGGCCGGCACGCCGTTCTGCCGCCCGCCCGCGCCCGCCGCGCTCGCCGTGCCACATCGACCGATTGCCGACAGGCGTCTGCCGAAACCGCCGGTCATGTCGTTAATTCAAGTGGCGGCACCGACACGGTGTCGAACAACGCGCGACACGGTGTCGTGGTCGCGAGACCCGGGAGGCGAACGGACGATGGAGTGGTCGGATAGCTGGCGCGGGGCCTTCCGCATCGAGCTGCGCGCAGAGGCGGTCAACCTCGCGTGGCACGGGTGGCCTGTGCTGCCGGGCACCTATCCGGCGGGTGACCGGTGGGCCGGGCGCGACGGTGTCGAGGACAGCGGCCCGGTCCCGGTGCACCACGACTGGCAGGAGCGCATCGGCACCAAGGCCGAGCAGGTCGCCACCTGGTGGACCGGCCACTCCTACAGCATCCTGCTGGCCACCGGCCACGGCGTGGACGCCGTCGAGGTCGGCGCGGACCTCGGCCGCCGGGCCGCGGTCGAGCTGCGGGCCGCGGGCGTGCCGGTGCCGATCGTCGCGACCCCCGAGGGCCGCTGGATGTTCCTCGTCGCCTCCGGCGGCACGTCGATCACCCACCCGGACGTCAAGCACTACGGCCAGGGCGAGTACGTCCCGCTGCCGCCGAGCCCCGGCCAGGTCGGCGTCGTCCACTGGCGGGTGAAGCCGCAGATCTGCGCGTGGCAGCTGCCGCACGTGGACGTGGTGCGCGACGCCCTCCTCCAGGCCGCCGACCGCACCGCCGACTACGGCCTGGTCGCCGCCGACCGGTCGTGATCGACATGGCCGTGCCGGACGTCGTGGCGTCTCTCCCCGACCACCCCGAGCACGACGTCCAGCACGGCCACCCCGCCCGCCTTGTCCAGCGGATCGTTGCCATTCCCGCACTTCGGCGACTGAACGCAGGACGGGCACCCGGCCGGACACGCGCAAGCCGCGATGGCCTCCCTAGTAGCGACCAACCACGGGATGACCGCGTTGAACCCGCGGTCGGCGAACCCGGCTCCCCCGGGATGACCGTCGTGCACGAACACCGTCGCCTCCCCGGTGTCCTGGTGCAGTGCGGTCGACACCCCGCCGATGTCCCAACGGTCACAGGTCGCGAAGAGCGGTAGCAGGCCGATCGCCGCGTGTTCGGCGGCGTGCAGTGCGCCGGGGACGCGCGCCGGGACCAGCCCGGCGCCCCCCGGCGCACTGCCCAGCAACCCCGCGGACACCGTGTACCAGACCGCCCGCGTCACCAGCGTCTGCGCGGGCAGCGCCAGCGGCACCGAGTCGACCACCTGGCCGGACGGCAGCTTCCGCAGGTAGCCGACGACCTGCGAGGTCACCTCCACCTCGCCCAGGCACACCGTCACCCCGTCGAACTCCCGCTCCTCCAGCACCCGCACCACCGAGATGTCCTTGGTGTCCCGGGCGGTCGTCGTCCAGTCCGGCTTCTCGGCGTGGACCATCGCCAGGCCGGCGTCCAGGTCCAGCTCGTCCACCACGTACGACTCGCCCTGGTGCAGGTAGACGGCGCCGGAGTGCACCTGCCAGCAGGCCGAACCGGGGTCGACCGTGCCCAGCATCCGGCCCGAGTCGGCCTCCACCACCACGACCTGCTCACCGCCGGACCCGCGGATGTCCACGTCGGCGTGCGGCCGGTCGTGCGAGGTCCAGTACCAGCCGTTCGGTCGCCGCCGCAGCACCCGCCGGGCCGTCATGTCCTCCACCACGGCCAGCGCCGCCTCACCGCCGAACGCCGCCAGCGACTCCGGCGTCAGCGGCAGCTCGGCCGCCGCGCACGCCAGGTGCGGCTCCAGCACGTACGGGTTCGCCGGGTCCAGCACCGTCGCCTCGACCGGACGGTCCAGCACCGCCGACGGGTTGTGCACCAGGTAGGTGTCCAACGGGTCGTCCCGCGCCACGAACACCACCAGCGCGTCGGTGTCCTCCGTCCGCCCCGCCCGCCCGGCCTGCTGCCAGAACGACGCCAGCGTGCCCGGGAACCCGGCCACCACCACCGCGTCCAGCCCGACGATGTCGACGCCGAGTTCCAGCGCGTTCGTCGTCGCCACGCCCAGCAGCTCGCCCGACGACACCGCCCGCTCCAGCGCCCGCCGCTCCTCCGGCAGGTACCCGCCCCGGTACGCGGCGACCCGCTCCGCCAGCGCCGGGTCGACCTCCGCCAGCACCCGCCGCGCGCCCAGCGCCGTCAGCTCCGCGCCCACCCGCGACCGCACGAACGCCAGCGACCGCGCGCCCTCCAGCACCAGGTCGGCCAGGATGCGCGAGGTCTCCGCGCCCGCCGACCGCCGCACCGGGGCGCCGTTCTCGCCCTCCAGCTCGTCCAGCAGCGGCGGCTCCCACAGCGCCACCGTCCGGCCCGCGCGCGGCGAGCCGTCCTCGGTCACCGCCTCGCAGGGCACGCCCAGCAGCGCCTCCGCCGACGCCGCCGGGTCGGCCACCGTCGCCGACGCCAGCACGAACACCGGGTCCGCGCCGTACCGCTGCGCCACCCGGCGCAGCCGCCGCAGCAACAGCGCCACGTGCGACCCGAAAACGCCCCGGTAGGTGTGGCACTCGTCGACCACCACGTACGACAGCCGGCGCAGGAACCTGATCCACCTGGCGTGGTTGGGCAGCACGCCCCGGTGCAGCATGTCCGGGTTGCTGAACACCCAGTTGGCGTGCGCGCGCACCCAATCGCGTTCCGCCATCGGGGTGTCGCCGTCGAACGACGCGGCGCGCACGCCCGACACGCCCAAACCGGTCACCGATCTCAACTGGTCCGCGCCGAGCGCCTTCGTCGGCGAGAGGTACAGAGCCGTTGCCTTCGGATCAACCGTCAACGCGCTCAACACCGGCAATTGGTACGCCAGCGATTTCCCCGAAGCGGTACCCGTGGCCACGACCACGTGTGACCCGGACCACGCGTGGGTCGCCGCTTCCACCTGGTGCCGCCACGGCTGGGTGACACCGCGCGCGACCAGCGCGGACACCACCGGGTCGGGCGCCCACGACGGCCACGGGACGGGCTGTGCCGGCCGCGGCGGCTGCACTTCGGTGTGCGTCAACGGCGATTCGCCCGCCGGCACACCGGCCAGGACGCGGTCCAGCAAACGTCGTCCCTGGTTCACCACGAGGCGCAGCTTCGCACACTTGGTCGAGATGCGGACCCGGCCTCTGTGGATAACGGTGTGTGTACGGATCGGGACGCCTCGTTGCCTGCTTGCGCAGTATGAATAGACTCCGCCGCTATCGCATCCAATGAGGGGTGCATCACGTTGTGTCGGGGCTGACAGTCGCGTGAGTGACCCGCCTCACAACAGCGGGGTGGCCCTGTCATTGGGCTTGGAAAACTCACCAGGAGGACGGATGTCCCGGCAATTCCTCGCGGAGGGCCTCGAGCTCTCCGGAGGTGATCGCGGCCTCGTCGCCGTGGTCGCCGTGGTCGCCCTGGCTGCCCTGGCCGTGGGCTACGTGCTGCTCCGGGAGGTGCTGGCCGCGGGCCAGGGCACCTCCAAGATGCAGGACATCGCCAAGGCGGTCCAAGAGGGCGCAGCGGCCTACCTCAACCGGCAGTTCCGAACGCTCGGCATCTTCGTCGTCATCGTGTTCGTGCTGCTGTTCGCGCTCCCGGCCGAGGACATCGGCGAACGGATCGGCAGGTCGCTGTTCTTCCTCGTCGGCGCCGGCTTCTCCGCCGTCATCGGCTACCTCGGCATGTGGCTGTCGACCCGCGCGAACGTGCGCGTCGCCGCCGCGGCCAAGGAGACCGGCGGTCGGGAGAAGGCCATGCGGATCGCGTTCCGCACCGGCGGCGTGGTCGGCATGTTCACCGTCGGCCTGGGCTTGTTCGGCGCGGCGCTGGTCGTGTTCGTCTACGTGGGCCAGGCGCCGCGGGTGCTGGAGGGCTTCGGCTTCGGCGCGGCCCTGCTGGCCATGTTCATGCGGGTCGGCGGCGGCATCTTCACCAAGGCCGCCGACGTCGGCGCGGACCTGGTCGGCAAGGTCGAGCAGGGCATCCCGGAGGACGACCCGCGCAACGCCGCCACCATCGCCGACAACGTGGGCGACAACGTCGGCGACTGCGCCGGCATGGCGGCGGACCTGTTCGAGTCCTACGCCGTCACCCTGGTGGCGTCGCTGATCCTCGGCACGGCCGCCTTCGGCGCGAAGGGCCTGCTGTTCCCGCTCATCGTGCCCGCGATCGGCGTGCTCACCGCGGTCATCGGCGTCTACATCACCAGCGCCCGCACCGGCGAGAACGGCCTCACCGCGATCAACCGCTCGTTCTACATCTCGGCGGTCGTCTCCGCGGTGCTGTGCACGGTGGCCGCGTTCGTCTTCCTGCCCAGCTCGTTCGCGGGCCTCGCGGGCGTCTCCGAGGAGATCGCGCGCACCCCGGGCAACCCGGCCCTGATCGCCGCCGTCGCGGTGATCATCGGCATCGTGCTGGCGGGCGTCATCCTGTGGCTGACCGGCTACTTCACCGGCACCGAGCACAAGCCGGTCAAGGAGGTCGGCCGCACCTCGCTCACCGGCGCGGCGACGGTCATCCTGTCGGGCATCTCGGTCGGCTTCGAGTCCGCGGTCTACACCGCGCTGGTCATCGGCGGCGCGGTCTACGGCGCGTTCCTGCTGTCCGGCTCGGTGGTCGTGTCGCTGTTCGCGGTCGCGCTGGCCGGCTGCGGCCTGCTGACCACGGTCGGCGTCATCGTGGCCATGGACACCTTCGGCCCGGTCTCCGACAACGCCCAGGGCATCGCCGAGATGTCCGGCGACGTGGACGGCGAGGGCGCGCAGATCCTCACCGAGCTGGACGCGGTGGGCAACACCACCAAGGCGATCACCAAGGGCATCGCGATCGCGACCGCCGTGCTGGCGGCGACCGCGCTGTTCGGCTCCTACAAGGACGCCATCGACCAGGCGCTGCGGGACGTCCAGGTGGGCCTGGGCGACGTGCCCGTGTCGTTCACCAACGTCGTGTTCAGCCCGAACGTGCTGGTCGGCGTCGTGATCGGCGCGGCGGTCGTGTTCATGTTCTCCGGTCTCGCGGTCAACGCGGTGACCCGCGCGGCGGGCGCGATCGTGTTCGAGGTGCGCCGCCAGTTCCGCGAGAACCCCGGGATCATGGACGGCACGGTCAAGCCGGAGTACGGCAAGGTCGTCGACATCTGCACGAAGGACTCGCTGCGCGAGCTGGCCACCCCCGGCCTGCTCGCCGTGCTCGCGCCGATCGCGGTCGGCTTCGGCCTCGGCGTCGGCCCGCTGGCCGGCTACCTGGCCGGCGCGATCGCCACCGGCACGCTGATGGCGGTGTTCCTGGCCAACTCCGGTGGCGCCTGGGACAACGCGAAGAAGCTGGTCGAGGACGGCAACCACGGCGGCAAGGGCTCCGAGGCCCACGCGGCCACGGTCATCGGCGACACGGTCGGCGACCCGTTCAAGGACACCGCCGGTCCGGCCATCAACCCGCTGATCAAGGTGATGAACCTGGTCTCGGTGCTGATCGCGCCCGCCATCGTCGGCTTCACCGTCGGCTCGGGCGAGTCGGCCGGCATCCGGTACGCCATCGCGGTCGTCGCGGCGATCGCGATCGTGGCGGCCGTGGTCGTGTCCAAGCGGCGCGGCACGGCCATCGCGGACGCCCCGGCGGAGGCCACGACCTCCGCGTGACGCACGGCCGGAGGGGGCGGGGTGCCGGGTCGGCGCCCCGCCCCCTCCGCGTGCGCGGCGCGGGTGGGCCGAGTGGGCGCGCCCGGATGGGGGCACACTGTTCGGTGATGCCGAGAACGACGGGGAGCGCCCTGATGAGACT
This sequence comes from Actinosynnema sp. NPDC053489, assembly GCF_044544865.1. Classification (NCBI taxonomy): domain Bacteria; kingdom Bacillati; phylum Actinomycetota; class Actinomycetes; order Pseudonocardiales; family Pseudonocardiaceae; genus Actinosynnema; species Actinosynnema sp. NPDC053489. The sequence goes on from NZ_JBITXT010000006.1 coordinate 482,925, forward strand.
TCTTCCGCTGGTCGCCGCGACCGCCGTGGTCCTGGCGGTCGCCGGGTGCGGGTCCGGGGGCGACTCGACCACCACCACGCCGGCGACGACCGCGTCGCCGTCCGACGAGGCGGCCGTGGCGTACATGGACAAGGTGTGCACGGCGGCGGCCTCGTTCGCCACCGTGCCCAAGACGCCGCCGCAGCTCGACGCGAACGACCCGGCGAAGCTCAAGGCCGACATGGGCGCCTACATGGGCCAGATGGCGGACGCGTTCGGCCAGACGGCGGCCAAGCTGCGCGGCGTCGGCCCGTCGCCGGTCGCGGGCGGCGACGAGCAGGTGGAGAAGATGGCGGTGACGTTCACCGACATCGCGAAGAACTTCACCGACGCGAAGGCGGCCATCGAGGCGGCGGACGCCAACGACCCGGTGGGCGGCTTGCAGGCCGCCGGGGAGGCCATCACCCGGCTGGATGATTTCGTCGCGCCGCTGAAGCAGCTGGAGGCCTCGCCGGAGCTGGCCGCGGCGGCCGAGAAGGCCGGGTCCTGCCAGGGCCTGCGCACGCTGCGGCCGTCGGAGGCCGCCGCGCCCACGTCGTAGTACGTTGCCCCTTCACCTGTTTTCACCCGATTTGGGGGGCTTTCCGTGAAGCACCGTGTCGCGCTCGCCGGCGTGTTCGCCGCCGTCCTGGTCACGGCCGCGTGCGGCGGTGGTGGGGCCGCGTACCCGTCTTCGTCGTCCTCGTCCACCGGCTCGTCGGCGACGGCCACGAGCGCCTCGGCGACCGCCGGCGCCGACCCGGTGAAGTGGACCGGCACGTTCTGCCAGGGCGTCGGTCCCACGATCGAGGGCGTGATGAGCCTGCTCAAGACCATGTTCGAGGGCGGCGCGGAGGACCCGGCCGTGCAGAAGGCCGCGCTGCTCGACTACAGCGCCAAGGCGGGCAAGTCGCTCAGCGAGGCCGGGCGGGAGCTGGACGACCTCGGCGCGCCGTCCGCCGCCGGCCGCGAGCTGCACGACGAGCTGGTCAAGTTCTTCACCGACACCGGCGGGCAGCTGACCGAGGTCAACGCCGAGCTGGCGAAGCTCGACCCGGCCGACCCGGAGTTCGCGGCCAAGCTGGAGCGGCTGGGCGGCGACCAGGCCGACCCGTCGAAGCTCCAGGAGCAGATCAAGAAGCTCCAGGACGACCCGGAGCTCGGTGAGGCGTTCAAGCAGGCCCCGGAGTGCCAGGCGATGGCGGAGACGCTGAAGGGCCTGGGCGGCTGACGACCGTGTGACGGCTGAGGCCGGTGGGGTGCGTGGTTCAGCCCTTCGGAGACTGGCCGTGGTCGAACGTGTGTTCTACGCTGCGTCTTCGTGGGGCAACTGTCCTTCTACTCGGCCGAGGCGCGACAGCCTTGCGTCGGCGACCTGGCGGGCCTGCTGTGCGGGCCCGGCCGGGCGCTGGGCTTCGCCCGCGGGCGCGCGGCCCGGGTGGAGGTGGCCCTCGACACCCCGGACCGCGCCGCCGCCGTGGTGGCGGCGCTGGCCGAGCGGGGCGTGCAGGCGCGGTCCGAGCTGGTCCGCGCGGTGCGCGTGCCCGGGGCGGACGAGCCCCCGGGCGCGTCGGTGGACGGACCGGTCGAGGTCGAAGTCGAGGTCGAGGAGGCCGAGCCGCCGGAGGACGTGCCCGGAGCGCCGGTCGACGACCTGGTCGAGGACGACCCGCCGGACGAGCCGGTCGACGACCCGGACGGCTTCGCGCCCGTGGTGATCGGCTCGGGCCGCAGCAGGCCCACCGCCGTCGAGCCGGAGCCCGAGCCGGAACCGGAGCCGGAGTCAGAGCCCCGGGCCGACGGCGAGGGCACCGCGGCCGAACCGGTCGTCACCGAGTCCTGGCAGGTCACGACGGCTTTCCGCACCGACCTGGCGGGCCTGGCCGCCCAGTGGTTCGACGGCGACCGCAAGGTCGTCCCACCCGACTTCACGCTCGACGGCGCGGCCCTGCGGCTGTGGGCGCTGGCCTCCGGCCGGTGGGTCGAGTCGGGGTCCGGGTACCTCCTGGGCCTGGACCCGGGAGCACCCGGGACCCACGAAGCGTTGCGAAAAGCGTTGGCCACCTCGGGCCTGCCCTCGACACTCTTGACCGGGAGGGCCGGGGGACCGGCGCTGCGCGTCACCGGCAGGCGGCGGCTCGAACGGCTCGCCGAGCTGGTCGGACGCGCGCCGCGGGGCGTCGCGGAACGCACCTGGCCCGCCGCGTAGCGCGTCGGGTTGGCGGAGGATCCGGCACAGTTGTGTCACCCTGTCCCGACCAGGGCTGCCCAGCGGCGACAAAGGACAGTGCACACTGGCGGGTCGGGACACAGTGTTCGAAGAGAGCGGGACGGCGTGGCTGGATCGACACGGGCGAGGAAGACAAACGGGGGATCAGCGAGCGGCAACCGGCGGTTGGTGATCGTCGAGTCGCCCGCGAAGGCGCGGAAGATCGCGTCGTACCTCGGCAACGACTTCGTCGTGGAGTCATCCAAGGGGCACATCAGGGACCTGCCCCGCGGCGCGGCCGACGTGCCCGCGAAGTACAAGGGCATGTCGTGGGCCCGCCTCGGGGTCGACGTCGACCACGACTTCGAGCCGCTCTACGTCGTCACGCCGGACAAGAAGGCGACCGTCGCCGAGCTGAAGGAGCTGCTCAAGGACGTCGACGAGCTGTACCTCGCGACGGACGGCGACCGCGAGGGCGAGGCCATCGCCTGGCACCTGCTGGACACGCTGAAGCCGAAGGTCCCGGTCCGGCGGATGGTGTTCCACGAGATCACCGAGCCCGCGATCCTCGCCGCCGCCGCGAACCCGCGCGACCTGGACCAGGACCTGGTCGACGCGCAGGAGACCCGCCGCATCCTCGACCGCCTCTACGGCTACGAGGTCAGCCCGGTGCTGTGGAAGAAGGTCATGCCGAAGCTCTCGGCGGGCCGCGTGCAGTCCGTGGCGACCCGGATCGTGGTCGAGCGCGAGCGCGAGCGGATGAAGTTCGTCACCGCCTCGTACTGGGACGTCTCGGCGACCGTGGACGCGGGCGCGGACGCCTCGCCGCGCACGTTCGGCGCGCGCCTGGTCGCCGTCGACGGGACGCGCCTGGCCGCGGGCCGCGACTTCGGCTCCGACGGCAGGCTCAAGGCCGGTTCCGACGTTCGCGTGCTGGACGAGGCGCAGGCCAGGGCCATCGCCGACGGCCTGGTCAACGCCACGATGACGGTGTCCTCGGTCGAGGAGAAGCCGTACACGCGCAAGCCGTACGCGCCGTTCATGACCTCGACGCTGCAGCAGGAGGCGGGCCGCAAGCTGCGGTTCTCCGCGGACCGCACCATGCGCACCGCGCAGAAGCTGTACGAGAACGGCTACATCACCTACATGCGCACCGACAGCACGACGCTGTCGGAGACCGCGATCGCCGCGGCCCGGGCGCAGGCCACCGAGCTGTACGGCTCCCAGTTCGTGGCCAACCAGCCCCGCCAGTACACGCGCAAGGTCAAGAACGCGCAGGAGGCGCACGAGGCGATCCGCCCGGCCGGCGAGGTGTTCCGCACCCCCGGCCAGGTGGCCCGCGAGCTGGAGTCCGACGAGTTCAAGCTCTACGAGCTGATCTGGCAGCGCACGATCGCCTCCCAGATGGCCGACGCCCGCGGCAACACCACGTCGGTGCGCATCTCCGGCACGACGGCGGGCGGCGAGGCCGTGACGTTCGCCTCGTCCGGCCGCACGATCACCTTCGCGGGCTTCCTCAAGGCGTACGTGGAGACGGTCGACTCGGAGGCGGGCGGCGAGTCCGACGACGCCGAGTCGCGCCTGCCGCAGCTGGTCAAGGACCAGTCGCTGCTGGCCGCCGAGCTGTCCGCCGACGGGCACTCCACGAGCCCGCCGCCGCGCTTCACCGAGGCGAGCCTGATCAAGACGATGGAGGAGCTGGGCATCGGCCGCCCGTCCACCTACGCCTCGATCATCAGCACCGTCCAGGACCGCGGCTACGTGTGGAAGAAGGGCTCCGCCCTGGTCCCGTCGTGGGTGGCGTTCGCCGTGGTCGGGCTGCTGGAGCAGCACTTCGGCCGGCTGGTCGACTACGACTTCACCGCCGCCCTGGAGGACGAGCTGGACGGCATCGCCGCCGGCCGCCAGGAGCGCACCACGTGGCTGTCCGGGTTCTACTTCGGCGGCAACGTCGGCCCGGAGTCCTCGGTGGGCCGCTCCGGCGGCCTCAAGAAGCTCGTCGGCTCCAGCGTCGAGGAGATCGACGCGCGGGAGGTCAACTCGATCCCGCTGTTCTCCGACATCGAGGGCCGCACGGTCTACGTCCGGGTCGGCCGCTACGGCCCGTACCTGGAGCGCGAGGTCGAGGGACCGGACGGCGCGGTGAGCGCGCAGCGGGCGAACCTGCCCGACGACCTGCCGCCGGACGAGCTGAACCGCGAGGTCGCGGAGAAGCTGTTCGCCACGCCGCAGGAGGGCCGCTCGCTGGGCACCGACCCCGTCACCGGGCACGAGATCGTGGCCAAGGAGGGCCGGTTCGGGCCGTACGTGACCGAGGTGCTGCCCGAGGCGCCCGAGGGCGCGAAGAAGGCGCCGAAGCCGCGCACCGGCTCGCTGTTCAAGTCGATGTCGCTGGACTCGGTGACGCTGGACGACGCGCTGAAGCTGCTCTCGCTGCCGCGCGTGGTCGGCAAGGACCCGGAGACCGGCGCGGAGATCACCGCGCAGAACGGCCGGTACGGGCCCTACCTGAAGAAGGGGACCGACTCGCGGTCGCTGACCAGCGAGGACCAGCTGTTCACGGTCACCCTCGACGAGGCGCTGAAGATCTATTCCGAGCCGAAGAAGCGGGGCCGGGCGGCCGCCGCGCCGCCGTTGAAGGAGCTGGGCGCCGACCCGGTGTCGGGCAAGCCGATGGTGGTCAAGGAGGGCCGGTTCGGCCCGTACGTCACCGACGGCGAGACCAACGCCTCGCTGCGCAAGACCGACAGCGTCGAGGGGCTGTCCGACGAGCGGGCGGCGGAGCTGCTGGCCGAGAAGCGGGCCAAGGGGCCGACGACGAAGAAGCGGGCGCCGGCGGCGAAGAAGGCGCCCGCGCGCAAGAAGGCCCCGGCGAAGTCGAAGGGCTAGGGGAGGCGGGGCGGTGGACGGCTCAGGAGCTGGTCGATCCGGCTACGACGGGACGCAGCCGCCCCCGCCGCCGCGCCTGTTCCCGGACCCGCTCGCGGGGCTGGTGACGGGTGAGCAGCCCTACCGGCCGCCCGAGCCGGTGGTTCCCCCGATGGTGGTGCCGCCGGGGGTGGTGCCGCCGGCTGCGGTCGAGGTCCCGCCGCACGCCGGGACCAGGGCGGCACCCGGTGGCGCGCGACCGGCCCGGCCCACCGTGCCGCAGAGCCGCACCGCACAGGGCCGTGCCGCACAGGGCCGTGCCGCACAGGGCCGATCGGCGCAGGACCGCGGGACGCCGAACCGCAGGACGCAGGTCCGATCCGCGCAGGTCAGCGCGCCGTCCGGCTGGTCGGCACCGCTGCCGGCCGCGCCCGGCCGGTCGGGGCCGCAGGTGCCGGCGCAGGTGCCGCGGACCGTCGGGCCCCAGCCGCCGAAGAAGAACGCGGCCGGGCTGGTCGGCTGCCTCGTGGTGCTCGCCGCCCTCGGCGGGCTGCTGTTCAACGTCCTCCGTGAGATCATCGAAGCCGTGGTCGACCTGGTGCGATGATCTCGCCAGGGTCACCCGATCGGCGGATGTGGTCAGGCGGGTGAATCGGTCCGGCTACCCTTACGGCCAGCACCATCGGCGGGGGTGAGCACCATCCAAGACGGCGGCACAGCGGCCTCGACCAGCCACCGGATTCGCAGCGTGTTGGCGATCCGGCCGTTCCGCAGGCTCTGGGGCGTCACCTACCTGTGCAGCGTCGGTGACTGGTTGTCACTCCTGGCCCTGACGGGTCTGGTCACGAAGCTGATGGACAGCTACCAGTGGCAGAGCTTCTCGCTCAGCCTGGTCGTCCTCACCCAGCTCCTGCCCGGCATCCTGTTCGCCCCGCTCGGCGGCGTGCTCGCCGACCGGTTCGACCGCCGCAGGATCATGGTGGTCTGCGACCTGCTGCGCGGCGGCCTGTTCATCTCGATCGCGCTGGTCGGCACGGCCTGGTGGCTGTTCATCGCGAACTTCCTGGTCGGCTGCTGCGCGATGCTCTGGATCCCGGCCAAGGACTCGGCGGTGCCGAACCTGCTGCGCCGCCCCGACCAGGTGGAGACGGCCAACCAGCTCGGCCTGGTGATGACCTACGGCATCTCGGTCATCTCCGGCGCGGGCCTGTACTCGATCATCTCCGGCATCCCCGGCTACCTGGGCCTGCAGAACAGCGACCTGGAGTTCCGGATCGCAACCATCGCCGTCATGGTCAACGGCGCGCTGTACGTGACGTCGGCCGTCATCGTGGCCACGCGCATCCCGGAGCTGTCCGGCCGCATCGCCTCGGTCCGGCGCACCCGCGAGAACGGCGAGGCGCCCGGCTTCTTCGCCATGCTGCGCGACGGCATGAAGTACGCGGCCCGCACGCCGCTGGTCCGCGGCCTGGTCATCGGCATGATCGGCGCGTTCGCCGCCGCCGGCGCGGTGATCGGCACGGCCACCCCGTACTCCCAGTCGCTGCTGGGCGGCGACTCCACGTTCGGCCTGCTGTTCGTGGCCGTGTTCGCGGGCCTGGCGGTCGGCATGGCGACCGCGCCCCGGATGGCCAGGCGGCTGCCCTACGACCGGCTGTTCGGCCTGACGATCCTGGTCGCGGGCGTGAGCCTGCTGTTCGTGGCGTTCGCGCCGCACCTGTGGGTGGCGCTGGTCGCGGTGGCGCTGGTGGGCGCGTCGGCCGGCATGGCGTTCCTCACCGGCCTGACCATCGTCGGCTCGCAGGTCGAGGACGCGATGCGCGGCCGGACCGTGGCGCTGCTCCAGTCGCTGCTCAAGGTCGTGCTGTTCGCCTCGTCGGCCGCCGCGCCGCTGCTGGTCACGCTGGTCAGCCGGCGCACGATCACCGTCTTCGACCACCCGATGCACGTCGACGGCACGCGGCCGGTGCTGTTCGGGGCGGGCGTGATCGCCGCCCTGCTCGGGCTCATCGCCTACCGGCAGATGGACAACCGGCGCTCCGAGCCGATCCTGTCCGACCTGATGGCGGCCCTGCGCGGGCGCGGCAGGCGGACCGGCGGGCTGCTGATCGCGGTCGAGGGCGACACCCGCCAGGACACCTCCGCGCAGGCCAGGAGGCTCGCCGGGGCGTTGCGCGAGACGGGCCGCGAGGTCGTGCTCGCCTCCGACCCGGACCTGGACGAGCAGCGGCTGCGCAACCTGCTGTCCACCGCCGACCTGGCCGGGGTGCGGGCGCACGCCCTGGTGGCCGCCGCCGTGCGCGCCGACGTGGTGGAGCGCGAGGTGCGGCCCGCGCTGGACAACGGCGCGCTGGTCGTGATGGAGCGGTACGTCGACAGCCCGCTGGCGCACTTCAGCGCGGCGGGCAGCGTCGAGCCGCGCGAGGTGGAGGGCCTGGTCGACTGGGCCACCGGCCGGCTGCGGCCCGACGTCACCGTGCTGCTGGACCGCACGCCGTCGCAGGTGCGGGCCTCCGGCGGCACGCTGGACACCGTCGAGCACCACTGGCGGGTGCAGAAGCTGCTCACCGACATGGCCTCGGCCGACCCGGAGCGGTACGTCGTGGTGGACGCCGACGGCACCGAGGACGAGGTCGCCGACCGGGTCCGCGACGCGGTGCTGCCGCTGCTCGCGCGGCGGACCGGGATGCCGGTCAAGCCGGTGGCGGAGACGTCCTGACGGATCGGTACGGTCGCCTGGTGAACCGTGGTGTGTGGGGCGACGTCGTCGGCCAGCCCGACGCGGTCGCGGTGCTGTCGGCGGCGGCGGAGGCCGCCGCGTCGATCGTGGCGGGTGGGTCGCCGGCGCCCGGCGCGATGACCCACGCCTGGCTGTTCACCGGGCCGCCCGGTTCGGGTCGCTCGGTCGCGGCACGGGCGTTCGCCGCCGCGCTGCAGTGCACCGCCGTGGACGACCGGCCGGGCTGCGGCTCGTGCGCCGGCTGCCACACGGCGCTCGCGGGCACGCACGCCGACGTGCGGGTGGTCGCGCCCGAGGGCCTGTCGATCTCGGTGGCCGAGATGCGGTCGCTGGTGCAGGTGTCCGCCCGGCGGCCGACGTCGGGCCGCTGGCAGGTCGTGATCATCGCCGACGCCGACCGGCTCACCGAGGGCGCGGCGAACGCGCTGCTCAAGGCCGTGGAGGAACCCCCGGCCCGGACGGTGTTCCTGCTGTGCGCGCCGTCGGACCACCCCGAGGACGTGTCGGTGACCATCCGGTCGCGCTGCCGGATCGTGTCGCTGGCCACGCCCCGGGCCGAGGCGATCGCGTCGGCGCTGCGGGACGAGGGCGTGGCCCCGGAGGTGGCGTCGTGGGCGGCCTCGGTGTGCGGCGGGCACGTGGGCCGGGCGCGGCGGCTGGCCACCGACGAGCAGTCGCGGGCCCGGCGCGAGTCCGTGCTGCGCATCCCCGTGGCGCTGCGGCGGCCGGCGGACATCTTCACCTGCGCCGACCAGCTCGTGTCGGCCGCCGAGGGTGACGCGCAGGCCGCGAACGAGGACCGCGACCAGGCCGAGCGCGAGGCGCTGGAGACCGCGATGGGCGCGGGCGGCACGGGCAAGGGCACGGCCGCCGCGTCACGCGGGGCGAAGGGCGCGCTGAAGGAGCTGGAGAAGCGGCAGAAGTCGCGCGCCACCCGCACCCAGCGCGACTCGCTGGACCAGGCGCTGGTCGACCTGGCCGCGTTCTACCGGGACGTGCTGGTGACCGCGACGGGCGCGCGGGCCGCGCTCAACCACCCGGACCGGGCCGAGGACGCGCGGGCGGCGGCCTCGGCGTGGACGCCGGAGTCGACGTTGCGCCGGCTGGAGGCCGTGCTGGCCTGCCGGACCGCGCTGGAGCTGAACGTGAAGCCGCGCATCGCCGTCGAGGCCATGCTGACCACGCTCCAGCGGGGCTGAGGCCCGGGCCGCCCAGATCGCGGCCGCCCAGATCGCGGCCGTTCACACCGCGGGCGGTCGGGTCTCGGCGCGGGCGGCGAGGCGGCGGCGGTCCGGCAGGGCGGCGACCAGGACGACGCCGACGAGCAGCAGGGCGGTCCCGGTCCAGAAGATCGGGACGGCCCGGTACGCCCCGTTCGTGTAGGCCAGGGGTTGGCCCTGCCTGGGCGGCGCGGCCTGGCCGGAGCCGCCGGGCGGCGCCTCCGGCGGCGCGCACACCACACCGCCCTCCGGGGCCGCCGCGCGCACGACCTGCTCGCCCAGCGACACCTGCGCCAGCGCCGACGGCAGGTTCGGCAGGCCGAGGGCGTCGGTCGGCAGCAGCTGGAGGTCCAGCAGGCGGGCGGTCGCGCCCAGCATGAACCCCTTGATCGCGGGGCCGTCCTGCTGGAGCGGGCCGTCGATCGGCATGTCCTTCTGGTTGAGCTGCGCGACCTGCAACCGCAGCACGCCGATGTCGAGCTTGGGCAGGCCCTCGGCGAGCGCGCCGACGAGGGGCAGCCGCTGCCCGGCCGCGACGCCGATCGGCACGTCGAGCTTCGGGTGGGCCGCGTCGAGCGTGCCCAGCTCCCTGCCGCCCTGGCTCACCCGCAGCACGGGCGCGGTGTAGGTGATGGCGGACGTGGCCTCGTCACCGGTGGACAGCGCCACGAGCGTGGGCTGGGACACCACGTCGACGCGGATCTCGGCCGGGGTGCCCGCCAGGAGGCGGACGCTGGCGGCCTGGAGGGTGGACGTCGACCGCACGGCCTTGTTGGGGCTGCCCGGCAGGTCGACCAGCTCGACGGTGGAGTGGGCGCTCAGCGTCTCCGGCAGGCTCAGCAGCGAGCCGTTCGCGCCGGTGTCGGGCGTGCCGGAGAGCAGGCCGCCGAGTCGGCTCAGCGGCGCGGCGAGCTGCTTGACGGTGTCGATCAGGGCCTGCCTGCCGGCGGCGTCGGGCTTCGGCGCGTCCTGGGGGAGCAGGCCGGTGAGGTCGGGCGTGGTGGGCAGCGTGGGGATGGCGTTGAGCGCGCTCAGGGACGCGACGGAGGTCTTGGCGTCGGCCAGCGGCCGGACGCACGGGCCGAGTCGGTCGTCCCAGCGGGCGTGCACGCTGCCGTCCAGCAGGCCGACCTTGAGCAGGGCGTCCAGCGGGGTGGCGGGTGGCGTGAGCCCGCCGGTGATCGGCTGGGCGTTGTCCGGCGAAGCGGTCTGCACCAGCGTGCCGGGTGTCTGCGGGGCCCGGCCCGCCACCGCGAAGCCCAGCGGGGACGCCTGGGCGACCGACCGCTCGTAGGACAGGAACGCCTCGGTGTTGGCCTGCGCGGAGGCGAGCCCGACGCCGAGCTCGGCCGCGGACTGCTCGGGCAGCCGCTCGTCGAAGCCCGGCAGGATCGTGCCGGTCGGCGTGGAGCCGGGCGCGAGCCGGATCACGGCCAGGCCGGTGCCCGCGTCGCCGATCGCGTGCGCCCGCGGCGCGGGACCGGCGGACACCGGCGGCTGGGCCGGGTCGCGAGGTCCGGGCACCGGCGTGGTGACGGGCTGGGCCAGGGCGGGCGCGGCGCACAGCGCGACCAGCACGGCGGCGGCGGGCATAGCCATCAGGCGCATGGTCGGACCTCCACGGCGGCGGTGTCGGCGTGCGACGCCCGCGTGAGCGTCGTCACTCCTGCCCTAACGACCAACCCCCGCGCCGGTGACGCCGGCACGGTGGGCTATAGTTGTCGCGTCTCGCCGCCTTAGCTCAGTCGGCCAGAGCGGTTCACTCGTAATGAACAGGTCGTCGGTTCGATTCCGACAGGCGGCTCAGCGGGATGAGGACCAAGTCGGGCAACCGGCTTGGTCCTTTTTCGTCGTTCCGCCGATTTGCTTGCCGGCTACGGTGCGGGTCGGCGATGCTGCTCCATCGGGGTGACCTTTTCACCGTTGGCGTCAGGTGTGGGCGACGGTGTCGTTGCCACCGTGGAGGTGATGGCGATGGTCGCGATGGTCGTGCTGACGGTGTTGGCCCTGCCGCTGGCCGTGCTGGCGGCGCGCGTCGGGCGCCGGTGCCGGGTCCGGCGGCGGGACAGGGCCGAGCTGTTCCACCACTGGGTGGCGAGCGACGACCCGAGCGGGCACCACCTCATCCGGTCCTGACGACCGGCGCGGCGATCCGGGTGATCACGTCGCCGTAGCGGCGGGTCACCTCCGCGCGCACCGCGTCGGGCGTGCCCACGACGGCGAACGCGGCCAGCACCTCGTCGGTGACGGCGGTGGCCATGTCGTCCCACCGCCGCCGCCGCGACAACGCGTGCAGCTCCTCGTGCAGCGCGCCCCAGCCGTGCAGGTCGAGGACCTTGCGGTAGGCGGGCGTCGAGCCGTAGAACGCGATCTGCCGCCTGACCTCGGCCACCTCGCGCTCGTCGCACGCCACCAGGCACGGCCCGCTGATCTCCAGCCCCGCCGCCGGCCGGCCCGCCCGCGCCCGGCCGCGGGCCAGCGCCGGCAGCGTCACCTCGCGCAGGTACCGCTCGGTGGTGAAGGCGTGGCACAGGAAGCCGTCCGCCACCTCGCCCGCGACCTCGGTCATCAGCTCCCCGACGCCCGCCAGCCAGACCTTCGGCGGGCCGTGCGGGTTCGGGCCGGGGTCGAAGAACGGCGTCATCAGCGTGTGCGCGTAGAACTCGCCGCGGAACCGGAGCCGCTCGCCGGTGGCCCAGCTGTGCCAGATGGCGCGCAGCGCGAGCACGAACTCGCGCATCCGCGCGGCGGGCCGCGACCACGGCATCCCGAACCGCTTGGTGATGTGCGGTTCCACCTGCGAGCCGAGGCCGAGGTGGAACCGCCCGCCGGACAGCAGCTGGAGGTCGTTGGCCTGCACCGCGGTGCTCATCGGGTTGCGGGCGAAGGCGACGGCGATGGCGGTGCCGAGGTCGAGGCCCTCGACCCGCCCGGCCACGCGGCCCAGGGCCACGAACGGGTCGTGCCGCGTCTCGGCCAGCCAGAACCCGTCGCACCCCTCGGCCCGCGCCGCCCGTGCCGCGTCGAGCACGGTCAGCGGGTCGTAGCCGACCTCCAGCCGGTCCACCTTCACGGCACGGAACCTACTCGCACGCCACGCCGTCCTTGTCGCGGTCCAGGGCCGGCCGGTAGCCGGGCTCGCCCGCGTAGAGAGGCGCCTTGCCCGCGGCGCGCACGGCGTCGCAGTTGGCGTAGTAGGCGGCCGCGGGGGGCTCGGGGGGCGCCGGTTGCGCCGGTGGGGGAGGCGGCGGGGCGTAGGTCGGCTTGGGCGCGGGCGGAGGCGGCGGTGGCGGCGGAGCGACCGTGTCCGCACCGGCGCAGGGTGCTCCCCACAGGCCCAACCCGGCGGCCTTCGCGGTGTCCTGGGCCGAGGCGAGGGCGGCCGACGCGGTCGGCTCGGCACGGGCCATGCCGGCGGCCAGCGCGTGCGCGGCCAGGTCGACGCCGTCGGGCAGCAGCACGGTCGCGCCGACCACGCGCAGGTCCTTGCCGGTCAGGGTGCTCTTGAGGAAGTCGGTCGCGGCGGCGGCCCAGCACTCGCCGGGCCGGGCGAGGCCGGTCAGCTGCACGCGGCCACCGCCGGACACCGTGATCGTGCGGCCGTCGACCACTTCCGCGACCGTCACGGGAGGCGGTGTGGTGGTGGTCGTGGCCTTCGTCGTGGTGGTCGTGATCGTCGTGGTGGTGGGTGTGGTCGTGGTGCCCGTGGCGGTGAGCGCGCGCGGGGTGCCGTCCTCGTTCCCCGAGTTCGCCAGGCCGATGGCGAACAGGGCGAACACCACCACGCCGGCGGTGACGGCGATGCGGCGCTTGCGCGGCAGCCTGCGCCAGGGAGCTAACGGGCCCGTGTCCGCCGGGCCTGCGGGTGTACCTGCCATGCCCGCCTCATCGGCGCGGGGACGAGCGGGTGTTACCTGCGTCACTCAAGGTGGTTGGCCGAGCGCGGAGTGCGCCGATCGGAGGAATCCGACTGGTGCTTGCTACGAGCCGTGACCATGAGAGCCGCGTCACCGCTAATTCGTTTGCGATGTCACCCGGATGAGCGCATGCTTGTACCCAGCAACTAGTTGGTTGATGCAAGCAAACGGAGTGTGCGATGGCGACCCCGGTGGGTGATGAGGTGCGGGCGGACGAGCTCGCCATGGCCGACCGGCTCGGCATGGCGCTGGCGCGGATGAACAAGATGCACGCCTGCGTCGCCGCGCACATGAGCAAGGCGGGCCTGGACAAGGCGTCCTTCGTCCTGCTGGCCAACCTCGCCCAGCTCGGCCCGCTGCGGGCCGGCGCGCTGGCCGAGGCGGTGTTCTCCGACCCGTCCACGGTCAGCCGCCAGGTGGCGACGCTGGTCAAGGACGGCCTGGTGGAGCGCCGGGCCGACCCGGAGGACGGCCGGGCGAGCGTGCTCGCGGTGACCGAGGCGGGGCAGTCGCTGCTCGCCGAGCGCCGCGCGCAGCGCAACGTCGCACTGGCCCGCCTGTTCGAGGACTGGTCCCCGCGGGAGTGGACCGAGTTCATCGAGTACTTCGAGCGCTTCGTGGGGGACTACGAGAAAGCGCTGCCGCATTTCATCGCTGAGGGCGGACTGGGGCCGCGCTCAGAAGGGGAGAAGTGATGTCGGAAACGACAACCCGAGCGGATGCGCCGCCACCCGGCGCCGCGCTGCTCACCCACCGGCAGATCCTGACGATCCTGTCGGGCCTGCTGCTCGGGCTGTTCCTGGCCGCGCTCGACCAGATGATCGTGGCGACCGCCATGAAGACCATCGCGGACGAGCTGCACGGCCAGACCCTGCAGGCGTGGGCGACGACCGCCTACCTGATCACCGCGACCGTCTCCACGCCGCTGTACGGCAAGCTGTCCGACATCTACGGCCGCAAGCCGATGTACCTGACCGCGATCTCGCTGTTCCTCGCGGGCTCGCTGCTGTCGGGCATCGCGAACTCGATGTACGAGCTGGCCGCGTTCCGCGCGGTGCAGGGCCTGGGTGCCGGTGGCCTGATGTCGCTGGCCATGGCGATCCTGGCGGACATCACCTCGCCGCGCGAGCGCAGCCGCTACACCGGCTACTTCATGGCGGTGTTCGGCATCTCCAGCGTCGCCGGGCCCGTCGTCGGCGGCCTGTTCGCGGGCATGGAGACGTTCCTGGGCACGGCCGGCTGGCGCTGGGTGTTCCTGATCAACGTGCCGATCGCGCTCGTCGCGCTGGTCGTGGTGGCCCGGGTGCTCAACATCCCGCACCAGCGGGTGAACCACCGGATCGACTTCCTCGGCGCGGGCCTGCTCACGCTCGGCCTGGTGCCGCTGCTGATCGTGGCCGAGCAGGGCCGCGAGTGGGGCTGGGCGTCGGGCACGTCCGTCGTCATGTACGTCATCGGCGTGCTGGGCCTGGCCGGCTTCGTGTTCGCCGAGAAGCGCATGGGCGACGAGGCGCTGCTGCCGCTGCGGCTGTTCAAGCGCCAGACGTTCTCGCTGGGCAACACGATCAACTTCATCCTGGGCGTCGGCATGTTCGGCGCGATGGTGTCGCTGCCGCTGTACCTCCAGATCGTGAAGGGGTACTCGGCCACCCAGTCGGGCCTGATGATGCTGCCGCTGACCTTCGGCATCATGACCGCGGCGGGCACGAGCGGCAACATCACCGCCAAGACCGGCCGCTACAAGGTGTTCCCGGTCATCGGGTTCGGGTTGATGACGGTCTCGCTGTTCCTGTTCAGCACGGTCGGCACGGACACGCCGATCGCCCAGCCGCTGGTGCTGATGTTCTTCACCGGCGCGGGCCTGGGCCTGTGCATGCAGACGCTGCTGGTCGCCATCCAGAACGACGCCGAGCCGCGCGACATGGGCGTGGCGACCTCGTCGGCCACGTTCTTCCGCCAGATCGGCGGCACGGTCGGCACCGCGGTGTTCCTGTCGATCCTGTTCAGCACGGTCGGCGACAAGATCGGCGACGCGCTGCGCACGGCCGCGGGCACGCCCGCCTTCCAGGCGGCGCTGGCCAAGCCGGAGAACCGCGAGTTCGCCGCCGGCCTGCAGAGCGGCACGGGCTTCGACCTGGACAACACCGAGTTCCTGGCCAAGCTCGACCCGGTGCTCGCCCGGCCGTTCCTCGACGGGTTCTCCGGTTCGATCGACCTGGTGTTCTTCGTCGGCAGCCTGGTGACGCTGCTCGGGTTCCTGGTGGTCTGGTTCCTGCGCGAGGTGCCGCTGTCCAACCGCTCCGGCCTGGAGCGGGTGCGGGACGCGAAGGACGGCGAGGAGGAGCCCGCCGCGCCGATCGCGCTGCACTGACACCCCGCCTGAACGCGACCCGCCTGAACGCAAGAGGCCCGCTCCCCGTCGGGGGGCGGGCCTCTTCGCGCGAGTCGGTCAGTGCTCTTCGCCGCGCGCCACGGCGTCCTTCAGCCGCTGGTACGAGCGGACGATCTCGGCCTCGGCCTCGGTGCGGCCCACCCAGGTCGCGCCCTCGACGCTCTTGCCCGGCTCCAGGTCCTTGTAGACCTCGAAGAAGTGCTGGATCTCCAGCCGGTAGAACTCGTTGAGGTGGTGGATGTCGCGCAGGTGCTCGGAGCGCGGGTCCTCCGCCGGGACGCAGAGCAGCTTGTCGTCGCCGCCCTTCTCGTCGGTCATGCGGAACATGCCGATCGCGCGGGCCCGGATCAGGCAGCCGGGGAACGTCGGTTCCTGCACGAGCACGAGCGCGTCGAGCGGGTCGCCGTCCTCGCCGAGCGTGTCGTCGACGAACCCGTAGTCCGCCGGGTACTGAGTGGCCGTGAACAGGGTCCGGTCGAGCCGGATGCGCCCCGTCTTGTGGTCCATCTCGTACTTGTTGCGGACCCCCTTGGGGATCTCGATGGTGACGTCGAACTCCACTGCGCGGTCCTCGCTCGTCTTCGCCGTTCGTTACGCCACTAGTGTGGACTACGACGTCTCGTCAACCCTTTGCCGAGGGTGTGACGTTGCCCGTACTCGACCGCGGAGGACTGCGTGCCCGACGAGCCATCGTGGCCGACCGTTGACGGCGACGAGGTCGACCGCGAGCCGCCGACGGTGCAGGTCAGGCGGCCTGACCCGCCCACCACGCGCTTCCGGGCGCCCACGCCCGCCACCCCGCCGCGGGTGCCGCCGGAGCCCGCCGCGGAGGCTTCCGGGCCGCCGCCGAAAGAGATCAAGTCGGAACCTGGACCGGTCCCTGAACCGATCACGGAACGTGAAGATCCTTCGCCGCCGACCCGGCGGCGCAAGCGGCCGCTCGTGCTCGCCGCCGCGCTCCTCCTGGTGGTCGCGCTCGCGGCGGCGGCCGTGGTCGGCACGCGCCGGGGCTGGTTCGACACCACGCCCGCCGCGACGACCGCCGCACCCGCGCCGCCCGCGCCCGTGACGCTGTCCATGAAGGGCGTCGGCGCGGACGGCAAGGCGCCCACGGCCGCCGGCGTGCGGGCGGTGCTGTCCGGTCCGGCGGCGAACGGGCTGCTGGCGCCGTTGGCGGGCCTGGTGGTCGACCCGGTGACCGGCAGCGCGCTGTGGAACCAGGGCGAGACGGCACCGCAGACGCCCGCGTCCACGATCAAGGTCCTGACCGCGGCGGCGGCGCTGTTGGCCCTCGACCACACCGCGCAGTTCTCGACCAAGGTCGTGCGCGGCTCGCAGCCGGGGTCGGTGGTGCTGGTGGGCGGCGGCGACCCGACGCTGTCCTCCCTGCCCGCCGGCCGGACGACCGTGTACCCCGGCGCGGCGACGGTGGACGACCTCGCCGCGCAGGTGCGGGCCAAGGCCGGCCAGGTGACGCAGGTGCAGTACGACGTGTCCCGGTACGCGGGGCCGGGCACGGCGCCCGGCTGGGACCCCAGCGACGTGCCCAACGGGTACGTCTCGCCGATCGAGCCCGTGATGCTGGACGGCGGGCGGGGCGACCCGACCAAGTACGACACCCCGCGCACGGCGACGCCCGCCGAGGCGGCC
Source organism: Actinosynnema sp. NPDC053489 (assembly GCF_044544865.1). Taxonomy (NCBI): domain Bacteria; kingdom Bacillati; phylum Actinomycetota; class Actinomycetes; order Pseudonocardiales; family Pseudonocardiaceae; genus Actinosynnema; species Actinosynnema sp. NPDC053489. The sequence goes on from NZ_JBITXT010000006.1 coordinate 499,939, forward strand.
GCGCGGGCGCTGGCGCAGCGGTTGGGCGTGCCGGCGGTGGCGGCGGGCACGGCGGCGGCGGGCGCGGAGGTGCTCGGCGAGGTGAAGTCCGCGCCGGTGGACCAGCTCGTCGAGAACCTGATGCAGATCTCCGACAACGTGCTGGCCGAGACGATGGCCCGGGAGGTGGCCAAGGCGCGCGGGCTGGAGCCGTCGTTCACCGGCGCGGCGCAGGCGGTGCGGGACGTGCTGACCGAGAACGGGTTCGACCTGTCGACGTCCACGGCGGTCGACGGCAGCGGGCTGTCGCCGAACGACAAGGTGCCCGCGAAGCTGCTGGCGGACGTGCTCGTGGCGGCGGCCAAGCCGGACGCGTCGGACGCGAAGACGGCCAAGCTGCGGCCGTTGCTGACGGCCCTGCCGGTGGCGGGCGGCAGCGGCACGCTGGCCACCCGGTACGACCAGTGGGGCGCGGGCGGGCGCGGCTGGGTGCGGGCCAAGACGGGCACGCTGACCGCCGTGAACACGCTCGCGGGCGTCGTGGTGGACGCCGACGGGCGGCTGCTGGTGTTCACGTTCATGTCGGCGAGCCCGCAGAACAACGCCGAGGTGCGGGGAGCGCTGGACGAGATGGCCGCCGCCCTGCGCGGCTGCGGCTGCTGACCGGTCCCGAACGCGGAACCCGGGGGTCCCGAACGTTCGACACACGCGTGTGTCGAACCCCCGGCGCCCGTGTGTCGAACCTCGGCGACCCCCGAGTTCTACGTTCGGGCGGCTCGCGCAGGTAGCGTCAGGAGGGTGAACCCGGCGACGCAGGACCGCAGTGCCCCGGTCGATTGGGCCCTGGCCGTCACCACGGCGACCAGGCTCCTCCGCCCCGGCCCGATCGTGCCCAGAGCCGAGGCCGACGTGGCCGTGCACCGGCTGCGCGAACTCGCCGTGGACGCCGAGGTGCACGTCCGCGAGCTGACCGGCCTCGGCCGCGACCTGCCGCTGCGGCCCGGCGAGGTCGTCGACCGCCCCGGTTGGGTGCGGGCCGCCGTGCAGGGCCTCGCCGCCCTCACCGACGGCGCGCTGCCCAAGCAGTCCGGCGCGTTCGGCGGCGTCCTCGCGGGCACGGCGGGCGTCCAGGCGGGCGTGGTCATCGCGTTCCTCAGCGGCCGGGTGCTCGGCCAGTACGACCCGTTCTCCGAGGGCGGCAGGCTGCTGCTCGTCGCGCCCAACATCGTCGGCGCGCAGCGGGCCCTCGACGTCTCCGGCGAGGACTTCAGCATGTGGGTCTGCCTGCACGAGGGCACCCACCGGCTCCAGTTCACCGCCGTGCCGTGGCTCGCCGACCACTTCTCGGGCCTGGTCGCGGACCTGCTGGGCAGCATGGACGAGGGCTCCGCGCCCCGCCTGCGCGACCTGCCGAAGCGGCTGCGCGAGGCGGGCGGCCTGATCGAGCTGCTCCAGAGCCCCGGCCAGCGCGAGGTGCTCGACCGGCTCATCGCGTTGTCGACCCTGCTGGAGGGCCACGCCGACCACGTGATGGACGCGGTCGGCCCGGACGTGGTGCCGTCGGTCCGCACGATCCGCGAGCGCTTCACCGTCCGCCGCCAGGGCGGCGGCCTGCTGGACCGCGTGCTGCGCACCCTCCTGGGCGTCGAGGCGAAGGTCCGCCAGTACGCCGAGGGCGCGGCGTTCACCGGGCAGGTGGTCGACGCGGTCGGCATGGACCGCTTCAACACCGTCTGGACGAGCCCCGACACCCTCCCGACCCGCGCGGAGATCGCCGACCCGGCGGGCTGGCTGCGTCGCGTCCAACCGTGACCGCGCCGAACGGGCCGCTCGCCGAGGTGCGGACCGCCGTCAAGCGCTTCCTGGCCGAGCACCGGCCGGAGCGCGTGGTCGTGGCCGTCAGCGGCGGAGCCGACTCGCTCGCCCTGGCCGCCGTCACGGCCCGGCTCGCCGAGGCCTCCGCCGTCGTCGTGGACCACGGCCTGCAACCCGGCTCCGCCGAGGTCGCCGAGCGGGCCGCGGCCACGTGCCGGGAACTGGGGCTGGCCGCCGAGGTCCGCCGGGTGGAGGTCACCGGATCGGGTGGACCTGAGGCCGCCGCCCGCCGGGCCAGGTACGCGGCGCTGCGCCCGGACCGGGGCCTGGTGCTGCTCGGCCACACCCGCGACGACCAGGCGGAGACCGTGCTGCTGGGCCTGGGCCGGGGTTCGGGGCCGCGCAGCATCGCCGGGATGCGCCCGCACGACCCGCCGTGGGGCCGCCCGCTGCTGCGGGTGCCCCGCGCGGTGACCAGGGCCGCGTGCGCCGAGCTGGGCCTGACCCCGTGGGACGACCCGCACAACGGGGACCCCCGCTACACCAGGGTCCGCCTGCGCCACGAGGTGCTGCCGCTGCTGGAGGACGTGCTCCAAGGCGGGGTGGCGGACGCGCTCGCCCGCACCGCCGCGCAGCTGCGCGAGGACAACGACGCGCTCGACGAGCTGGCCGAGGCGTTCGCCGGCGACCGCCGCTCGGTGGCCGACGTCGAGCGCCTGCCGACCGCGCTGCGCCGCCGCGTGCTGCGCCGGTGGCTGCTGGAGGAGAACGTGCCCGAGTTGTCCGACTCGCACCTGCGCCGGGTGGACGCGCTGGTGAGCGAGTGGCGCGGCCAGGGCGGCGTGTGGCTGCCGGGCGGCTTTGTGGCTCGGCGCGCTCATGGCAGGCTGCGAGTGGAACCAGTGCAGTCATGACAAAAGGGGAACCGTCCGTGTACGACGGCGACATCAGTTCCGTGCTCATCAGCGAGCAGGAGATCCGCGAGAAGGTCTCCGAGCTGGCCAACAAGGTCGCGGCTGACTACCCGGCCGACGGCGGGAACGACCTGGTGCTGATCACCGTGCTCAAGGGCGCGGTGATGTTCATGACCGACCTGGCCAGGGCGTTGCCGGTGCCCGTGCAGCTGGAGTTCATGGCGGTGAGCTCCTACGGCTCGTCCACCTCGTCCTCGGGCGTGGTGCGCATCCTCAAGGACCTCGACCGGGACATCGCGGACCGCGACGTGATCATCGTCGAGGACATCATCGACTCCGGCCTCACGCTGTCGTGGCTGCTCAAGAACCTCGCCTCGCGCAAGCCGCGGTCGCTGGAGGTGTGCACGCTGCTGCGCAAGCCGGACGCGGTGAAGGTCGAGGTGCCGGTGAAGTACGTCGGGTTCGAGATCCCGAACGAGTTCGTGGTCGGCTACGGCCTGGACTACGCCGAGCGCTACCGCGACCTGCCCTACATCGGCACGCTGGACCCGAAGGTCTACTCGGGCTGACGACGGGGACGGGCACGGGGGCGGACCCGACCGGGCACCGCCCCCGCACCGCTCAGCAGTTGGGCCGGCAGCGCCGCTGGGAGATGCCGTCCAGCAGCACGCCGCGGATGTCCTCGGGCTCCATCGCCTGGTACGCCTTGCCGCCGGTGGCGTCGGCGATCTGCCGCAGCGCGTCCATGTCCGCGTCCGCGCCGAGGCCCACCATGATCATCGGCACCGGCCGGGCCGGGTCCACCTCCCGCTTGAGGGTGGCCACCAGCGCGGGCAGGTCGATGCTGGAGATGTCGTCGTTGCTGCCGTCGGTGATCAGCGTGACGGAATTGATCTTCGACGGGTCGTACGTCCGCTGCACGTGCCGGAACGCGGCCAGCGCCGTCTCGTTCAGCGCCGTGCCGCCGCCGACCAGGCCGGGCAGGCTCCCCGCGCCCTTCTGCAGCTGCACCCGCCGCGGCGCGCCGTTGATCGGCTCGCCCAGCGGGCCCACCGGCACCAGCTCGATCCAGTCGTTCGGCGGCTTCTTGTCCGTCGAGAACGCCCACAGGCCGATCTCCGAGGTGTCGGGCAGCATGCCCAACGCGGTCAGCGCCGCCTCCCGGGCCGCCTCGACCCGGGTCTGGCCGTTGCTCATCTTCTCGGCCATCGAGCCGGACACGTCCAGCACCGCGAGCAGCCGGGTGTCCAAGCTCACCGCGCCCCACGTGCGCAGCAGCTCCGCCACCTGGTCGGGGTCCGGCGTCTTCAGCACGGTCACGTCGTCGCCCCGCACGCCGTCCCGCTCGTTGGTCCACCCGCCGGGCGCCCTGCCGTCGGGCGCGCGGAACCCGGCCTCGGCGAACCGCTGCGCGGTGCGGGCGGTGCGCAGCGCCTGCTCGAAGCCCGCGGCGGCCTGCGCCGTGCCCGCCTGCTCGGTCGACCGGATCACCCGCACCAGGGGGTAGTCGAACGCGACCGTGCCCTCCTTCGGGTAGGAGGCGACGGCCCGCCGCGACCCGGCCGCCCGGTTGGCCGCCAGCACGGCCTGCTCGGAGGCCGTGAACACCGGCGCGTCCTCCGCGCCCTGCACCACCTTGCCGAACGCGTCGCGCACGGACGGCAGCGCATTGCGGCCGACCCGCAGCAGCGCGCCGATCAGCTCCGGCTTGGGCGTGCCGTCGGGGTTGCCGAGCTGCGCCCGGATCACCGCCAGCGTGGCCAGGCCCTCGGTGGACGCGGTCGGGTCGCTCAACGTCACCGGCACCTTCGGGTCGACGACCCGCGCCCAGCTCACGGGCGAGATCGGCCAGCCGAGCGCGCTCATGGACCCCTCGGAACCCGCGATGACCAGCGGTGAGCCGGCCAGCGGGTCGAGGACCTCCAGCCGCGGCGGCTCGACGCCCTCCTCACCGGTCTGCCGCTGCGCCTGGGCCGCCCACATGGACGAGTCCGGCACCCACAGCGCGGGCGGGTTGATCTGGGCGGTCGGCAGCTCGTCGGCCACGTCGGCCGCACCGCGCGCCTCGACCTGCACCTGCACGCACCTGCCGTCCACCACCGGCTGGGTGGCCTGGTAGTCGTCGGCGGCGCCGCGCACGACCCCCTCGACCGCCGGGGTCACCGCGACCTTGAGCGGCAGGGTCCCCCGGCACTCGGGACCGCCGGTGGCCCGCAGCGCCACCACGGTGACGCCCGCGGCGGCGAGGACGCCGACGAGCGCGCCGACGGGCAGGAGGGCGCGGCGCAGGCGGCGACGGCCGGCGGGGTGGCGAGCTGACATGCTTCGTACCTTCAGTCGGTGTCACCCTTTCGGGTGTGTGAGGAACACTCGGTAGTTGCCGAGGATGACACGACCCCTTCACCTGGCAAACTCCCGTGGTACAGATCACGTGGGTGACCCTCGAATGGTGGCTACCTGGTAGTAACAGGTGACCCCATGTAGGTGTTACGGGCTCGATCCCGGACCGGTTCATGATCGAGTCCTTCGACCGGCTGAACCTTCTCGACCTGGGACGCGTGTTCGCGGTCACCACGGGGAACCCCGGGACCGGTTCGCCCGTTGGTCCGGCAGGAAGCGACAGGGCCCGCACGCGGAGCGCTTCGCCCGAGCCATGGGCGGTAGTCTGGTCGGACGGGTGTGCCCGTCTGCGCCCGTCGACAAGTCAGGGAGGGTCGAGGCCGCCCGCCGGCCGTAAGTGCATGGACCGCAAGCGCCTGCTTCGCAACCCGCTGCTGTGGATCGTGGCGGTGTTGCTGCTCTTTTACGCCTTCAACGTGCTCTTCGACGACAACCGGGGCTACACCCCGATCAAGACGTCCCAGGCACTGCAACAGATCAGGGACGGCCAGGTCAAAGAAGCCACGATCGAGGACAAGGAGCAGCTCCTCAAGCTCACCCTCAACGACGGGGTGACCGTCGAGGGCAGCAACCGCGTGCGCGCGCAGTACCCGGCGAGCGCGACGGACGAGGTCTTCACCATCCTCGACCAGGCGGGCAACAAACCGGTCGTCGAGACCAAGGTCACGCAGGACTCGTTCCTGATGCAGATGCTGCTGTACCTGGTCCCGCTGGGCCTGCTGCTGCTCCTGCTGATGTGGATGATGAACAACGCCCAGGGCGGGGGCAACCGCGTCCTGAACTTCGGCAAGTCCAAGGCCAAGCAGTTGTCCAAGGACATGCCGAAGACGACGTTCGCCGACGTCGCGGGCGCGGAAGAGGCCGTCGAAGAGCTGTACGAGATCAAGGACTTCCTGCAGAACCCGGGCCGCTACCAGGCCCTGGGCGCGAAGATTCCCAAGGGCGTGCTGCTGTACGGCCCGCCCGGAACCGGCAAGACGCTGCTCGCGCGCGCCGTGGCCGGCGAGGCGGGCGTGCCGTTCTACTCGATCTCCGGCTCCGACTTCGTGGAGATGTTCGTCGGCGTCGGCGCCTCGCGCGTGCGCGACCTGTTCGAGCAGGCCAAGCAGAACGCGCCCTGCATCATCTTCGTCGACGAGATCGACGCGGTCGGCCGCCACCGCGGCGCGGGCCTCGGCGGCGGGCACGACGAGCGCGAGCAGACGCTGAACCAGCTGCTGGTCGAGATGGACGGCTTCGACTCGCGCGGCGGGATCATCCTGATCGCGGCGACGAACCGGCCCGACATCCTCGACCCGGCGCTGCTGCGCCCCGGCCGGTTCGACCGGCAGATCCCGGTGTCCGCGCCGGACCTGAAGGGGCGCAAGCAGATCCTGCGCGTGCACGCCAAGGGCAAGCCGTTGGCCCCCGACACGGACCTGGACGGCCTGGCCAAGCGCACCGTCGGCTTCTCCGGCGCCGACCTGGCCAACGTGATCAACGAGGCCGCCCTGCTCACCGCCCGCCAGAACGGCACGGTCATCACGACCGGCGCGCTGGAGGAGTCGGTGGACCGCGTGATCGGCGGCCCGGCCCGCAAGAGCCGGATCATCTCCGAGAAGGAGAAGAAGATCACCGCCTACCACGAGGCCGGGCACGCCCTGGCCGCGTGGGCCATGCCGGACATCGACCCGGTCTACAAGGTCACGATCCTCGCCCGCGGCCGGACGGGTGGCCACACCCTCTCCGTGCCCGAGGAGGACAAGGACCTGATGACCAGGTCGGAGATGATCGCCCGGCTGGTGTTCGCGCTGGGTGGCCGCTCCGCCGAGGAGCTGGTCTTCCACGAGCCCACCACGGGCGCGTCCAACGACATCGAGCAGGCGACCAAGATCGCCCGCGCGATGGTCACCGAGTACGGCATGTCCGCCCGGCTCGGCGCGGTCAAGTACGGCCAGGAGCAGGGCGAGCCGTTCCTCGGCCGCACGGCGGGCCGGCAGGCCGACTACTCGCTCGAGGTCGCGCACGAGATCGACGAGGAAGTCCGCGAGCTGATCGAGGCCGCGCACACCGAGGCGTACGAGGTGCTCAACACCTACCGCGACGTGCTCGACGCGCTCACGCTGGAGCTGATCGAGAAGGAGACGCTGCACCAGAAGGACCTGGAGCGGATCTTCGCCAAGGTCGAGAAGCGCCCGCGGATCACGAAGTTCAACGACTTCGGCCACCGCACCCCGTCGGACAAGCCGCCGGTCAAGACCCCGGCGGAGCTGGCCAAGGAGCGCGGCGAGCCGTGGCCGCCCGCGATCGAGGACACCCTCGACGCGGAACCGCCCGTGCCGAACCCGACGCCCGCGCCGCCGAACGGCAGCAACGGCGTGCACCACCCGCAGGCCCAGCCCTACCCGCAGCAGCAGCCCTACCCGCAGGCGTACCCGCAGCAGCAGCAGCCCTACCCGCCGCAGCCGCAGCACCCGTCCGCCGGCCCGCCGAACTACGGCGCGCCTCCCGGGTGGACGCCGGCGACGGTGCCCGGCGGCGCCCCGCAGCCACCGCAGTGGCAGCCGGAGCCGACGGACGCGGAAGCGGGGAAGCGGTCCTTCGACACGGACCCGGACAACCGCACGTGACCGAGCACGGCACCGCGATCGACCAGACCGGCCCCTCCGTGAACGGGGGGGCCGGTCTCGCGCGCCGGCCCTTCGACCAGAAGCGGGCCGAGGAGGCGGTGCGCGAGCTGCTGCTCGCGTGCGGCGAGGACCCGGAGCGCGAGGGGCTGCGGGACACCCCGGCCCGGGTGGCGCGGGCGTACCGGGAGCTGTTCGCCGGGCTGCACACCGACCCGGACGGCGTGCTGGCCCGGACGTTCGACGAGAGCCACGAGGAGCTGGTGCTCGTCACCGACATCCCGATGTTCTCGTTCTGCGAGCACCACCTGCTGCCGTTCCACGGCGTGGCGCACGTCGGGTACATCCCGAACGAGCACGGCCGGGTCACCGGGCTGTCGAAGCTGGCCAGGCTGGTCGACCTGTACGCCAAGCGGCCGCAGGTGCAGGAGCGGCTCACGTCGCAGGTCGCGGACGCCCTGGTGCGGCGGCTGGAGCCGCGCGGCGTGATCGTCGTGGTCGAGGCGGAGCACCTGTGCATGGCCATGCGGGGCGTGCGCAAGCCCGGCTCGCGGACCACGACGTCGGCGGTGCGCGGGCTGCTGCGCACCTCGGCGTCGACGCGCGCCGAGGCGATCGAACTGATCAGGGGACGTACCCGGTGAGCGTGCCCAGGCCCGCGCACTGCGTGGTGATGGGGGTGCTCAACGTCACGCCGGACTCGTTCTCCGACGGCGGGCGGTACCTCGACGTGGACGACGCCGTGGCGCACGGCGTGGCCATGTTCCGGCGCGGCGCGGACCTGGTGGACGTCGGCGGCGAGTCGACGCGGCCCGGCGCGGACCGGGTGCCGGCGTCGGTGGAGGCCGCGCGCGTCACGCCCGTGGTCGAGGCGCTGGTCGCGGAGGGCGTGCCGGTCAGCGTGGACACCACGCGGGCCGAGGTGGCGGGCGCGGCGCTGGAGGCGGGCGCGTCGCTGGTGAACGACGTGTCCGGCGGCTTGGCGGACCCGGCGATGGCCCCGCTCGTGGCGTCCGCGGGCGTGCCGTACGTGCTCATGCACTGGCGCGGGCACAGCAGCGGCATGGACCGGCTGGCCGTGTACGACGACGTGGTGCGCGAGGTGCGCGAGGAGCTGTGCCGCCAGGTCGACGCGGCCCTGGCCGCCGGCGTGGCCGCCGAGGACGTCATCCTCGACCCCGGGCTGGGGTTCGCCAAGGACGCCGACCACAACTGGCAGCTCCTGCACGGGCTGGGCTCGCTGCTGGAGCTGGGCTTCCCGGTCCTGGTCGGCGCGTCGCGCAAGCGGTTCCTCGGCGCGCTGCTCGGCGGTCGCGCCCCCGACGGGCGGGAGGACGCGACCGCGGCGGTGTCGGCGCTGGCGGCGTTCCTCGGCGCGTGGGGCGTGCGGGTGCACGACGTGGACCGGTCGTTGGACGCGGTCGCGGTGGCCGGGGCGTGGAGGCGTGGCGGTGGCTGACCGGATCTCGCTGCGGGGACTGCGGGTGCGCGGGTTCCACGGCGTGTTCGAGCACGAGAAGCGCGACGGCCAGGACTTCCTGGTCGACATCACCGCGTGGCTGGACCTGTCCCGGGCGGCGGCCACCGACGACCTGCGCGAAACCCTGCACTACGGCGAGCTGGCCGAGCGCGCGGCGGCGATCGTGGCGGGCGGGCCGTACGACCTGATCGAGACGGTGGCGGGCAAGGTGGCCGACGAGGTGATGACCGACCTGCGGGTGCGGGCCACCGAGGTGACGGTGCACAAGCCGGGCGCGCCGATCCCGCTGTCGTTCGAGGACGTCTCGGTGACGATCCGGCGCACCCGTGACTAGGGCGGTGCTGTCGCTCGGCTCGAACCTGGGCGACCGGCTGGCGCACCTGCGGCTCGCGGTCGCCGGGTTCGCCGACGTGCTGGTGGCCGCGTCCCCGGTGTACGAGACCGCGCCGTGGGGCGTCACGGACCAGGGCGACTTCCTCAACGCCGTGCTGATCGTCTCCGGCGACGTGGACGAGTGGGGCTGGCTGCGCCGCGGGCAGGCGCTGGAGCGGGCCGCGGGGCGGGTCCGGGAACGGCGCTGGGGCCCGCGCACGCTGGACGTCGACGTGGTCACGGTGGACGGCGTGCGGTCGACGGCCCCGGAGCTGCTGCTGCCGCACCCCGGCACGCACGAGCGCGCGTCCGTGCTGGTGCCGTGGCTGGACGTGGAGCCGGACGCGGTCGTGCCGGTGCACGGCCGGGCGCGCGACCTGCTCGCCGGGCTGGACGTCGGCGGGGTCACCCGCCGGGACGACCTCCGCCTGACCTGAGCGGCGCCGCGGGCGTGGCCGCCGCTGTTCGGCGGGCGGTGGACCGCGCCGGTCGAGCGGTCGGGGACCATGGTGGGGTGAGGTTCACCAAGCCCCGTGACCTGCTCGCCGCCGGACTCGTCGCCGGCCTGCTCGCGCACCTGCTGCTCCGGCTCTCCTACGACACGCTGCCGCCGCTGCCGACGTTCGCCGGGTTCACCCTGCTGGTGATCGCGGTCGTCAACCTGTGGCTGGCGTTCTCGCTGCGCGCCCGCATCCTGCGCAAGCCGGGCGCGCGACCCGTCGAGCCGCTGACCGCGGCGCGGGCGGTCGCGTTCGCCAAGGCGTCGTCGCTGCTGGGCGCGATCATGCTCGGCGCGTGGGCCGGGGTGCTGGTCTACGTGCTGCCGGCGCGGGACGAGTTCGACGCGGCGGCCCACGACGTGGTCAGCGGGATCGTCGGCGCGGTGTGCTCGGTCGCGCTGATCGGGGCCGCGCTGTGGCTGGAGCGGTGCTGCCGCACGCCCGACGACCCGCACCTCGACCAGTAGATGCGGACACCTTGGTCTCAATCGGGTAACTGACCGGTACGGTAGACGCCATGACCGGGCGAGGCGCGTCGGACGATGACGAGCAGCAGGACCGCGGTCGTGGCCCCGGGCGAGTGCTGCTGGTAGCGGCGCTGACGCTCGCGCTGGGCGCCGCGGCCGTGCTGGTGCTGAGCGACAACGCCCGCTGGCTGCGGCTGGCCGTGGTCGCCGCGCTGTGGGCGGCCCTGGTCGGCGCGTTCCTCGCCGCGCGCTACCGCAAGCAGGTCGTCGAGCGCGAGGACGAGGTGGCCGACCTGCAGTCGGTCTACGAGCTGGAGCTGGAGCGCGAGATCGCCGCGCGCCGCGAGTACGAGCTGGAGGTCGAGGCCGAGACGCGCAAGCGCGTGCGCGAGGAGGCCAAGGACGACCTGGAGGCGCTGCGCGGCGAGCTGCGCGCCCTGCGGGAGAACCTGGAGGCCCTGCTCGGCGGCGAGGTGCTGGTCGAGCGGGTGGCGTTGCGCGCCGAGTCGACCCGGATGCGCGCCCTGTCCGACCAGTCGCGGTTGATGGCGGTGGGCGACAAGCGCGTGATCAGCGCGGCGCCGGCGACGCCGAAGGCCGCGGAGAAGCCGCAGGCCGAGCGGGTGGAGCGGACGGAGCTGATCGAGCGGGTCGCCGTCGACACCTCCCGGAAGGACCAGGTGCGGCGTCCCGAACCGACGCGCCCCGAGCCCGCGCGGCGCGAGCAGGCGCAGCCGGTGCGGCGTGAGGCGGCCCGGCCGACGGCGCAGGCCCGCCCGACGCCGCCGGTGGTGGTGCGGCGGGAGCCGGACCCGACCGAGCGGGTGGGCCGGGACGCGGCCGCGCGGTTGTCGGCCGGTCGGCCCGCCGAGCCGTCGAAGACCGAGCACACCGTGCAGCGGCGCAGCCGGGTGGCCGAGCGCACCGAGATGATCAGCCGGGAGGCGGTGGCGGACGGTCCCGCGCGGCGGCCGGCCGAGCCGCGGGCGGAGTCCGGTCCGGGTTCGGGCGAGCGCCCGGCGGCCGCGGACCCCCGCCGGCCCTCGGCGGCACGGGCGGAGCTGACCGGCGAGCACCGGCCGGTGGAGCCGCGCCGGCGCCCCGAGCCGACGGGTGAGCACCGCCCCGTGGAGGCCCGCCCGGTGGAGGTCCGGTCCGTGGAGGTCCGGCCCGTGGAGGCCCGCCGCCCCGCACCCCGTGCCGACTCGGCCGACCGCACGGAGGTCCGCCGGACCTCGGCGCGCGTCGACCTGCCCGGTGACCGCCCGGCGGAGCCGCGGCGACCGGCCGACCCGACGGCCGAGCACCGTCCCGTCGAGCACCGTTCCGCGGAGCACCGCCCTGGCGAGGCACGCCGCCGTGCCGAGTCGACGGGTGAGCACCAGCCGGTGGAGGTCCGCCGCCCCGCGGGCCGTGACCTGACCGGCGAGCACCGACCGGTCGGCGAGCCCGCCCGGCGGGGCGCCCCCCGCGTCGACCCGGTGGCCGGGCCCGACGCCGTCCGGCGGACGGTCGCGCGGCCCGGGACCGGCGAGCCCGCCCCGGCGGCGGAACCCGCCCGGCGGACCGGTCAGCGCCCGGTGGCCGAACCGTCGATCGCGGGCCGCTCGGCGGACTCCGCGTCGGCGTCCGTGACGCCCGAGGGCCGCCGGGCCGCCGCCGACGCGGGCGGCAGGCGTCGGGTCGACGACGGTTGGGACTCCTGGGAGGACGAGCGGCCCGCCGGTCGGCGCGGCGCGCCCGAGCCTGCGGAGCCCGCGGGCGCGCACGCCGACGGCAAGTCGGTCAGCGAGCTGCTGGCCGCGTTCGGCGGGGGCGACTCGCCGCGCCGCCGTCGCCGCCGCGAGGACTAGCTGTACTGCCCTGGGAGGTTGTGGACGTCCCACGCGACACGTAGTCGGATGATGTTGGAATGAGGGAGGGCCTCCGGGTTCGGTGTGGATT
>NZ_JBITXT010000007.1:0-508909 GCF_044544865.1 Actinosynnema sp. NPDC053489
ACTCCCGCACCACCACGAGGCCATGGTCCGCTGGTCCATGATCCGCATCACCAGCCGCCGACTCACTCAACAGTAGTAGCTCGGAAACAGCTACTCAGAGATGAATTCGCTCAGGGGTGGATGCCGGGCCCGTGGTCGGGGTCGTCGACCGGGGCGATCGGGGTCGGGCTGAGCGACGACTCGTCCTCGCCCTCCTCCAGCAGCGTCGCCGCCGGGCCCACCACGCGCGGGTCGGGCTCGCCGACCACCTCGACGTCCTTGTCGGCGTAGTCCACGCGCGCCAGCACGCTGCGCATGGCCTCGATCCGGGCCCGCTTCTTGTCGTTGCTCTTCACCACGGTCCACGGCGCGGCCTCGGTGTCGGTGGCGCGGAACATCGCCACCTTCGCCTCGGTGTAGGCGTCCCACTTGTCGAGCGACTTCACGTCGTTCGGGCTGAGCTTCCACTGCCGCACGGGGTCGACCTGCCGGATCAGGAACCGCGTCCGCTGCTCCGCCCGCGACACCGAGAACCACAGCTTGACCAGCAGGATGCCGTCGTCCACGAGCATCCGCTCGAACGTCGGGGCCTGCCGCGTGAAGCGCTCGTACTGCTCGTCGGTGCAGTAGCCCATGACCCGCTCGACGCCGGCGCGGTTGTACCAGGACCGGTCGAACAGCACGAGCTCACCCGCCGTCGGCAGGTGGTTGACGTAGCGCTGGAAGTACCACTCGCCCTGCTCGCGCTCGGTGGGCTTGCCCAGCGCCACCACCCGCGCCCCGCGCGGGTTGAGGTGTTCGGTGAACCGCTTGATGGTGCCGCCCTTGCCCGCCGCGTCACGGCCCTCGAACACGATGACCATCCGGCCGCCGGTGTCCTTGATCCAGTACTGGAGCTTCAGCAGCTCGATCTGCAGCAGCCGCTTGGACAGCTCGTACTCGTCGCGCGAGAGCCGCGTGGGGTACGGGTAGTTCTCCCGCCACGTGTCGATCTCGGTGCCGTCGGGGTGGCGCAGCACGGGGTCGTCCCCGTCCTCGTAGTCGACCACGAGGTCGTCCACGCGCAGTCCGGGGAACAGTTCGGCGAGCTCGGGCAGGCTGTTCACGGTCGGGGCTTACCCCGACCGCAAACGGGCAAAACCGACATCAGACCTCGCGGTCCTGGTCGATCGCGGCGGCCTCGACCACCTCGTCGAACGACTCGTAGCGGCGGTCCGGCACCGAGTGCAGCGCGTGGACGGTGTCCTCGTCGGCGTTGTTGCGCGACGCGTGGTCGACCAACTGCCCCTTGTCCGCCGGGTACGCGACGTCGCCCAGCGCGGTCCGCAACCTGTCCACCGTCGTCGTGTCGCTCATCGCTCTCCTCCGCGCTCGTAGCCGTGCCCCCCGATTACCCGGCACGGGAGGGACGACACGTGACCGACCGCACGGACGACGTACCGTGGGTCGGGTGAACACCGCAGCGGCGACCGTCACGTTGGGCAACCACTTCGCGCGGGACCTCCCGGAACTGGCCCTGCCGTGGCGGGCCGAACCGGCACCCGAGCCGCGCCTGCTCGTGCTCAACGAGCGGCTGGCCGTCGAACTCGGCCTCGACCCCGACTGGCTGCGCGGCCCCGAGGGCGTGCGGTTGCTCGTCGGCGAGCAGGTCCCCGCCGGCGCGACACCCGTCGCGCAGGCGTACGCGGGCCACCAGTTCGGCAACTACTCGCCGCGCCTCGGCGACGGCCGCGCCCTGCTGCTCGGCGAGCTGGACCACCCCGGCGGTCCGCGCGACCTGCACCTGAAGGGTTCCGGCCGCACCCCGTTCGCCCGCGGCGGCGACGGCCTCGCGGCGGTGGGCCCGATGCTGCGCGAGCACGTCGTCAGCGAGGCGATGCACGCGCTGGGCATCCCCACGACCCGGTCGCTGGCGGTCGTGGCGACCGGTCGGCCGGTGCGGCGCGAGACCGTGCTGCCGGGCGCGGTGCTGGCCCGGGTGGCGAGCAGCCACCTGCGCGTGGGCAGCTTCCAGTACGCGCGGGCGACCGGGGACGTCGACCTGCTGCGCCGCCTGGCCGACCATGCCATCGCCCGGCACCACCCCGGCGCGCGGGGCGACTACCTCGCGCTGTTCGAGGCGGTCGTGGCGGCCCAGGCCGAGCTGGTCGCGCGGTGGATGCTCGTGGGCTTCATCCACGGCGTGATGAACACCGACAACATGACGATCTCCGGTGAGACGATCGACTACGGGCCGTGCGCGTTCCTGGAGGCGTTCGACCCGGCCACCGTCTACAGCTCGATCGACCACGGCGGCCGCTACGCCTACGGCAACCAGCCGCGGGTGGCCGAGTGGAACCTGGCCCGGCTCGCCGAGGCCCTGCTGCCGCTGCTCGCCGCGGACGAGGAGGAGGCGATCGGGCGGGCCGTCGAGGCGCTGGGCGCGTTCCGCGGGCGGTACAACGAGGTGTGGACGGCCGGGATGCGGGCCAAGCTCGGCCTGCCCGCCGACGCCGAGGTCTCCCCGCTGGTGGACGACCTGCTCTCGCTGCTGCACGCCAACCACGTCGACCACACGTCGTTCCACCGGCGCCTGTGCGCGGCGGCGGACGGCGACACCGAGCCCGCCCGCGAGCTGTTCCTGGACCTGGCGGGCATCGACGCCTGGCTGGCCCGCTGGCGCGCCCTGCGCCCGGACGCGGCCGCGATGCGCCGCGTCAACCCCCTCTACATCCCCCGCAACCACCTGGTGGAGCAGGCGCTGACCGCCGCGACCGGCGGCGACCTCGCCCCGCTGCACGACCTGCTCTCCGCCGTCACGTCCCCCTACGACGAGCGCCCCGGGCTGGAGCACTACGCCACCCCGGCCCCGCGGGACTTCGCCGCGACCTACCAGACGTTCTGCGGCACCTGATCCCCCGTGCGGCCGGGTGCGGCCGCCGCCCCGACGGCGGCCGCACCACCCGGCCTCCTACCTCACCCGACAGCGGCACCGGTCCCCGAGAACCACCGGCGCGCGCCCGGCCCGTCGCCCGATCGACGAACCGGCGCACCTGCCGTCGGCGGTGGGTGCCGACCCCTCCGACCTCCGCCCCCGCGGCGGTCGCGAGCCGCACCCGTGCCCGTCCCGGTCCACCGCCCGAATCGGCGGACCGGCGGGCTCCGTCGTCAACGACGGACGTTCGTGCCGACCAGCGCGAGGGCGGCGGCGGCGATCCGGTCGCCGCCGCGGCCGTCACCGAACGGCGACGGGACGTCGGCCAGGCGGGCGCGCAGGTCGTGGTCGGACAAGCGGTCCAGCGCCAGGGAGGTCAGGTCGTCCTCCGGCCCGACGAGGGTGCCGAACCCGGCCAGCGCCTCCGGCCGCTCCGTCGTCCGGCCCACGGCCAGCACCGGCCGCTTCAACACGGTGGCCTCCGCCTGCACGGTCCCCGAGTCGGTGACGACCACCCCGGCGTGCCGGGCGAGCGCGAGGAACTCGGAGTGCCACAGCCGGTCCGCCAGGCGCAGGTCCACCCCGGCGGCCAGGACGCCCGTCCGGAGCACCGCCGCCTTCGTGCGCGGGTCCACCGGCAGCACGACGGGGTGCCCCGCGTCGACCACGCCGGCGAGCTGGTTGACCAGCGAGAACAGTGCTTCCTCGTCGTCGACGTGCGCGGCCCGGCCGATCGTGGCCACCACGTAGTCGTCCTCCTCCAGGCCCCACGCCCGGAGCACGGCGAGCCGCTCGGCCCGCCCCCGGAGCCGGTGCCGCACCGCCTCGACCGTGGTGTCGCCGGTGAGCCGCACGTCCCGGTCCCCGAGGCCCTCGGCCCGCAGGGTGTCGACCGCGAGCGGCGTGGGCGCGCACAGCACGTCGGCCATCCGGTCGAGCAGCACGCGGTTGTGCTCCTCCGTCCGGCCGAGGTCGTGGTCGCGCACCCCGGCGTCCACGCGCACCAGCGGCAGGCCCCGCGACCGGGCGGCCAGCGCGCCGGCGAGCGCCACGTCGCTGTCCCCCGACACGAGCACGGCGTCCGGCCGGTCGGTGGTGAAGTCGTGCTGGAGGCGCTCCAGCGCGACCGCGATCGCGCAGCTGCGAATCGTGTCCGGGAACCCGGGCAGCGGCGCGTCCGGCAGCGGGGAGCGCCCCGGGCGGACCAACCGCGCCGCACCGCCGAGCGCGCCCAGCACCGGCGCGAGGCGGAAGACCTCGGGCCGCGTTCCGAGCACCACCGCGACGGAACCGGTGCGCGGTTGGGCCGCCGCAGGCGGTGCGGCACGTCGATCGGTGTGCTCCAGGACTGCGGTCATGGCTGCCTCCGTGAACCGGTGGGGTTGTCGACACCCAGCACACCCCGGGTGCCGGTGCCGCCGCGTGGACCGCCGATGACGGCTCGCGCCGCCGTGTGGACCCGGGTTGACGGTCGAGTCGCCGAGCGGCGGACGTGCTGCTTGCATGGTGTGAGTGATGCAACGCTGGCAGCACCTGTTCCGCTCGCGGCGACCCCGTGACGCCATGGCGGCGCTGGTGATCACCGGCCCGGCGGCGGTGGGCCTGCTGACCGGGCTGCACCGCACGGCCCCCACGCCGACGCCGGCCGCGTTCGCCGCGATCTCGGCGCTGTGCGCGCTCGTGGTGGGCCTGTGGCGGCGGGAGCACGACCTGCTGGCCCTGGTGGTCGCCTGCGCCACGTTCCTGCTGACCGACCTGCCGTACGCGATCTACGTGATGACGTTCTCGCTGACCAGGCGGCGGCGGTGGCCCCCGGCGGTGCTCTCGGTGGCCGTGGTGCTGCTGTGGCCGACGCACCACGTGCTGTTCGAGCCGACGGTCCGGAGCAGCCTGCCCGCGAACGGGCTCAACGGGCTGGTCTACTGGGCGCTCGCGGCGGTCGCGCCGTTCGTCATGGGCATGGCGAAGAACAGCCTCGAAGAGGCCTCCGTCGAGCGCGAGCGGCAGGCCGCGCTGGCGACCGAGCGCCAGCAGCGCCTGCGGGAGAGCACGCTGCGGGAGCGCAGCCTGACCGAGCGGGCCGGGCTGGCGTCGATGATGCACGACGGCGTCGGCCACCAGGTCAGCGTGATGGTGGCGACGGCGGGCGCGATCAGCGTGGACCCGGCCGCCACCGAGTCGATCCGGCGGCGGTGCGAGCAGATCGCGGACGTCGGCAGGCAGGCCATCGCGCAGCTCGGCGAGGTGCTCGACGTGCTCTCCGCGCCGGCGGGGGCCGACGGCGCGGTGGCGCGGTTCACCGTCGACGACATCGCGGACCTGGTGCGGGACTACCGGTCGCTCGGCGTCGAGGTCACCTGCTCGGTGGACGGCGGCGCGGGCGCGTGCGGCGCGACGACCGGCGACCTGTGCTACCGCGTGGTGCGGGAGTCGCTGACCAACGTGTTGCGGCACGCGGACGTGCCGCGCGCCGACATCCTCCTGGCGCGCGCCGACGACCGGGTGCTGCTGACCGTGACCAGTCCCCTCCCGCCCCGGGACCGGCCTTCCCTGCCGGGCACCGGGCGCGGCCTGCGGTTGCTCGCCGACGAGGCGGCCCTGGCGGGCGGCAGCCTCACCGCCGCCCCGTCGGGTGACGCGGGGGTGTTCGTGCTGCGTGCCGACCTGCCGTGCGGTCGCGGTGCCGGTGGTGCCGTGGGACGATCGGCGACATGATCAGGGTGCTCGTCGTGGACGACCAGCCCCTGATCCGCGCCGGGACGAGGGCGATGCTGGAGTCCGCCGAGGACATCGAGGTGGTCGGCGAGGCCGCGGACGGCGCCGAGGCGGTCTCGGTGTGCCGCGAGCAGCGGCCCGACGTCGTGCTGATGGACCTGAGGATGCCCCGGGTGGACGGGGTCACGGCCACCGCGCAGCTGAAGAAGGACCCGGCCGCGCCGCTGGTGCTGGCGCTGACCACGTTCAACGACGACCAGCTGATGATCGAGGCGCTGACCGCGGGCGCGGACGGCTTCCTGCTCAAGCAGCTCACGCCGCAGGACCTGATCAGCGCGGTCCGGGCGGTGAACGGCGGCGCGTCGGTGCTGAACACCGAGCTGAGCAGGCGCATCCTGCGCCGCCTGTCGGGCCGCTCCGCCGCGCCGACCTCGTTCCCGGGGGCGGCCGAGCGGATCGACCAGCTCAGCGAGCGGGAGCGGGAGGTGCTCGGGCAGGTGGGGCTGGGCCTGAACAACGCCGAGATCGCCGAGCGCCTGTACATGAGCGTGTCGACGGTCAAGACGTACGTCTCGCGGACGTTGACGAAGCTGCACCTGGACAACCGCGTGCAGGCGGCGCTGCTGGCCAGCCAGCTGCACCTGACCCCGGGCGACGACCCGACCGCGGGGTGAACGGCGGCCGCGGCCCGGCGCCCCCGGCCGGGTGTCACCGGATCGGCGGCGCCGCCCGGGTCACCGCTTCGGCACGAAGGCGTAGACGCTCGCCGGCGAGCCGGAACCCCGGCGGTTGATCGTGCCGCCCACCAGGACGTGCGCCCCGGTGGGCGGCAGCTCGGCCAGGTTCGCCAGGACCTCCAGGCTGATCCGGTGCTCGCGGTAGAGCAGCTTGGAGACCCGGTACTCCTCGTCCAGCGCCGACTCCGGGCTGAACGTGTCCGTGCCCAGCGCCCCGCGCCGCCCCAGGCGGCCGGTGTCGACCAGCCACTGCACCGCCGCCAGCGAGAACCCCGGCTGGTGCATCCGGCCCTCGGCGTCGTAGTTGAAGAACGCCGGGGTGCCCCAGCGCTCCTCCCACCCGGTCCACAGCACGACCGCGGCCTCGTTCGGGATGCGGCCGTGCCGCTTCTCCCACTGCCGCAGGTCCGCCACGCTCACCTCGTAGTCGGCGTCCCGCGCGGCCCGGTCGCGGACGTCGACCTTCACCGCGGGCAGGAACAGGTCCTCGGCGTCGAGTTCGTCGGCGTGCGGCTGGTCGGCGTTGAAGTGCGCGGGCGCGCCCCAGTGCGTGCCGGTGTGCTCGCCCTGCTGCGCGTACTGGAGGTAGAAGCCGTCCTCCGGCACGGTCGTCACGGTGGTCAGGGTGAACGCCGGGTCGCCCGGGTAGACGTTGGTCCGGTCCGGGTCGTTGACGTGCGCCAGGTTCACCAGCCGGTAGTCGGCCAGGCCCGGCCGACCCGAGGCGCTCGCCGACCCACCGCCCGCGACCGCGCCACCCGCGACCGCACCGCCCACCGCCGTCGCCACACCCGCGAGCATCGACCGTCTGCGCACCGCCGACCACTCCTCCACCTAGCTGTCACCCGATCCGGGCAACCGTACCGGCTGGGTGATCACATGACGACGACCTGTCGGACGGCTTCCCCGGAGGCCAACCGGGCGAAACCGGTGTTGATCTCCTCCAGCGGCAGGCTCCCGGACAGCAGTTCCGAGACCGGCAGCCGACCGGCCCGGTACAGCTCGACGAACCGGGGCACGTCCCGCCGCGGCACGCACGAGCCGAGGTAGCTGCCCTTGAGCGTGCGCTCCTCGGCGACCAGGCTCAACGCGGGCAGCGTGATCGTGCGGTCGGGGTGCGGCAGGCCGACCGTGACCGTGGTGCCGCCGGCGGCGGTGGCCAGGTACGCCTGCTCCAGCACGGCCGCGACGCCGGTGGTGTCGATGACCTTGTCCGCGCCACCGCCGGTCAGGTCGCGCACGTGCGCCACCGCGTCGGGGCCGCCGGGCACGTCGTCGGTCGCGCCGAGCCGGCGGGCCAGCTCCCGCTTGTGCCCCACCACGTCCACCGCGATGACGCGGGACGCGCCGGCCGCCCGCGCGGCGAGCAGCGCGGCCAGGCCCACGCCGCCGAGGCCGAACACCGCGACCCGGTCGCCGGGCGCGACCGCCGCGCTGTAGAACGCCGCTCCCGCGCCCGTGAGCACCGCGCAGCCGAACAGGGCCGCGACCTCGAACGGCAGGTCGGCGGGCACGAGCGTGGCCGACTTCTCCGACACCACGGCGTACTCGGCGAACCCGGACACGCCGAGGTGGTGGTGCGGCCGCGTGCCGTCGGGCAGGCGCAACCGCCGCCCGCCGCCGAGCAGCGTGCCCTCGCGGTTGGCCGCCGCGCCCGGTTCGCACAGCGCCTGCCGCCCGGACACGCACCGGCGGCACGAGCCGCAGGCGGGCACGAACGACAGCGCAACCCGGTCGCCCGGGGCGAAGTCCGACGCGCCCGGCCCGGTCTCGACCACCTCGCCCGCGGCCTCGTGGCCGAGCAGCATCGGCAGCGGCCGCACGCGGGAGCCGTCGATCACCGACAGGTCCGAGTGGCACAACCCGGTGGCGCCCACCCTGACCAGCACCTCACCCGGACCCGGCGGGTCCAGCTCCAGGTCGAGCACCTCCAGCGGCCCGCCGACCTCCGTCAGCACCGCACCCCTGGTCCTCACGCGACCACCAGCCCTTCCATCGCGGCGCGCAGCCCGGCCGGGATCGCCACCGGCTTCCGGGTCCCGCGGTCGGTGAACACGTGCACGAAGTGCCCCTCGGCCACCACGTCGTCCCGGCCCTCGGGGTAGAAGCCGATCTCGTAGCGGACGCTGGAGCGGCCGAGCCGGCCGATCCGCAGCCCCGCGTCGACGGCCTCGGGGAACGCGATGGACGCGCGGTAGTTGCAGTGGGACTCCACGCACAGCCCGATGGCCTGCCCGCGGTGGATGTCCAACCCGCCTTCCCCGATCAACCACGTGTTGATCACGGTGTCCATGAAGGCGTAGTGCACGACGTTGTTCACGTGCCCGTACACGTCGTTGTCGTGCCACCGGGTCGGTATCCGCTGCCAGTGCCGGTAGTCCTGTCGCACCGAACCTCCTGAATCAGTCGAGCATCCGGGTCAGCTCGACCCGGGACCGCACCTCGAGCCTGGCGAAGATGTTGCGCAGGTGGTGCTCGACGGTGCGGTGGCTCAGGAACAGCCGCGCGGCGACCTCGCGGTTGGTCGCGCCCTCGGCGACCAGGCGGGCGATCTGCGCCTGCTGCGGGGTCAGGCGCGCGACCGGGTCCGCCTGCGGGCGGCCGGACCCGCGGTGCGCGGCGCGGTCGGCGGTCCGGTCGGGCGGGGCGGGCGCGACGGCCTCGCCCGCCGCGCGCAGCTCGGCGCGGGCGCGGGCGACCCAGCGGTCGGCCTCGTAGCGCTGGAAGATCTTCATCGCGTCGCGCAGCAGGTCCCGCGCGGCCCGGGGCTTGCGGTCGCGCCGCAGCCGGTGGCCGTAGAACAGCTCGGTCTTGGCCAGTTCCATCGCCGTGCCGCTGGCCCGGTGCAGCCGGATCGCCTCGCGGAAGTGCTCCTCGGCGCGCTGGCCCTCGGTGAGCAGGCCGCGGCAGCGGTGCGAGAGCGCCAACCGCGCCGCGCTGCCCGTGGTGCCCGCCCACTTCTCGTAGCGCCGCAGCGCCCGGTCCGCGGTGGCGGGCCTGCCGCACCCGACGGCGGCCTCGACGACGTGCGGCGCGGCCATCACCTTGATGCCGGTGTGCACGCCGCCCGACCCGGCGGCCATCAGCCGCAGCCGGTCCAGCGCGTCGGCCGGGCGGTCCAGCGCGAGGTCCACGCAGGCGAACGCCCACGCGCCGAACGTGCCGGAGCGGCCGAGCCCCCGTTCGGCGATCTGCTCGGCGGCGGCGTCGATGCGGTGCACCGCCGTGTCGGTGTCGCCGCGCAGCGCGGCGACCAGGGCGAGGATCGTGAGGTGGTCGACCACGGCGTTGTGCTGGCCGATGGCGGTGGCCGCGTGCACGCCCTCGAACGCGGCCGACAGCGCCACCGAGTGCTGGTCCAGCAGCAGCGCCGACAGCGCCCGGTAGACCAGCGCCCACGGCACCAGGGCGGTGAGGCCGTGCTCGTGGGCCGCGGTGACGGCGCTGGTGGCCAGCTCGTGCGCCCGGGACGCGTCGCCGAGGGTGTAGGCGGCCTGGCCGCCCCAGATCTTCGCCTGCGGGTGCGGCACCCGTTCGGCCAGCTCGATCACCGAGCGCAGGACGGGCAGGGCCTGCTCGTGCCGCCCGGCGAACGTGGCGGCCATGCCCGCGAGGTGGTCCAGGGTGATCCGGGTCCCGTCCGGCTCGTCGGGTCGGCGCAGGCGCGCGGCGAACGCGGCGGTCTCGGCGTAGCGGGCGTGGTCACCCGCGATGCTGGCCGCCTCGCCGGCGAAGCCGAGCGCGGTGATGGCCAGCGCGCGGTGCGTGCCGACCAGCTCGCCGGCCGCGTGCAGCAGCCGGCGCACCGCCACGTCGGGCAGGCCGTTGCCGAGGTCGATGCCGCCGCGCAGCAGCTCGGCGCGGGCCCGCAGCTCGTCGCTGTCGGTCAGCCGGGCGGCGGTGCGCAGCGCGACGCGGGCCCGGCGGGGCGCGCCGCAGGCCCAGTGGTCGGTGGCCGCGGCGATCAGGTGGCGGGCCCTGGCGTCCGGGTCGGCGGTCAGCGCGGCGGCGCGGTCGTGGTCGCGGGCGGCGGCCGGGTAGTCGCCGCAGCGGCGGGACCGGCTCGCGGACCCGGCGAGGCGTTCGCCGAACGCGTCCCGCGCGCCGGGCACGCGCGCGGCCTCGTGCCAGGTGCGGCGCGGGCCGGGGGGCAGGTGCTCGGCCAGCGCGGCGTGCGCGGCGTAGCGCAGGGCCAGCGGCAGCTCGGCCCGCAGCGTGGAGCGGACCAGCGGGCCGCCGTCGAGCAGCAGCGCGCCCGCCTCCTCCACCGCGGTCAGGTCGAGGTCGGGCATCCGGGCCAGGTCGTCGGCGTCGACCTCGTCGTCCACGACGCTCAGCGCCACCGCGTACCGGGCCGGTGGGGACAGGGCGCGGAAGCGGGCGCCGAACCGGGCCCGCAGGGAGCTGTCCTCGGGCAGCGCGTCGGGCGCGGGCGCGGTGCCGCCGAGCTGCTCGGAGGTCAGCGCGCGGGCCAGCTCGGTGAGCGCGAGCGGGTTGCCCCTGGCCAGGTCGGCGACGTCGTCGGCGAGCCCCGGCGCGAGACCGGGGCGCAGGTCGCGCAGCACGCGCAGGCTGTCGGCGTGGTCCAGCGGGTCGAGCCGCACCCACGGCAGGCCGAGCGGCTCGCCCTCGGTGGCGACCAGCACCGCCACCGGCTCCTCGGCGGCGTTCGCGGCCAGCTCCACCAGCCAGTCGACGTCCTCGAGCAGGTGGGCGTCGTCCACGCACAGCAGCACGTGGTCGCCCTGGCCGGCGGCCCGGCGTGCGGCGGCGAGCATCGCGGTCTTGCCCGACCCCGGACCGCCGCGCAGCACCAGTGCCCCGCCGCGCCCGGCCCGGGCACGGGCGAGCAACGCGTCGACGGCGACGCGCTGCCGGTCACGTCCGCGCAGCATGCGGCCAGTCTGGCTGGTGGTCCACGGCGAGCGGAAGATGTCGGGCCGAAATTATCTACCAGTGTTAGTTTTGCCCGGGACCGGTGGTTCCACCGATGCGGAGCGCTCACCCGGTGGCGCAGGGTCATCGCTGTCCGTAATTCCCTGCCAAGCGAGGTGTACACCGACGTGCAACTCCGCAAACTGATCCCCGCACTCGTCCCCGCCCTCGTCCTGTCGTTGGTCGGCGTCGCGCCCGCCAACGCGGCCGAGACCGAGTACCGGAGGGGTCCGGCGCCGAGCAACTCCAGCATCGAAGCCCTTCGCGGCCCGTTCGCCACCGCGACCACCTCGGTGTCCTCGTTGGTGTCCGGCTTCGGCGGCGGCACGATCTACTACCCGACCAGCACCGCCGAGGGCACGTTCGGCGCGGTCGTCATCTCGCCCGGGTACACCGGCACGCAGTCCAGCATCTCGTGGCTGGGCCCGCGCCTGGCGTCGCAGGGCTTCGTGGTGTTCACCATCGACACGATCACGATCTACGACCAGCCCGACAGCCGGGCGAGCCAGCTGCTCGCCGCGCTGGACTACCTGACGCAGAGCAGCTCGGTGCGCAGCCGCATCGACGCCTCCCGGCTCGGCGTCATGGGCCACTCGATGGGCGGTGGCGGCACCCTGCGCGCCGCCGAGCAGCGGCCCTCGCTGCAGGCGGCCATCCCGCTGACCGCGTGGCACACCGACAAGAGCTGGGGCAGCGTCCGCGTGCCGACCCTGGTCGTCGGCGCCGAGGACGACACGATCGCCCCCGTGGCGACGCACTCCGAGCCGTTCTACACCTCGCTGCCGTCCACCCTGGACAAGGCGTACCTGGAGCTGAACGGCGCGAGCCACTTCGCGCCCAACTCGTCGAACACGACGATCGCGAAGTACAGCATCGCGTGGCTCAAGCGGTTCATCGACAACGACACCCGCTACGAGCAGTTCCTGTGCCCCGCCCCGGGTCGCAGCACGCTGATCGAGGAGTACCGGGACACCTGCCCGCACGGTGCCTGACCCACGCCAGTCCACGTTCACAGCGCGGTGCCGACCCCAGGTCGGCACCGCGTTTTCGTGCACGCCTCCGAATGAACTTCTGCCCGCACTTCGGCGAGACACCCACGCAGAGTTGGATCATGCCCTCCGCAACGGCACGTACCGGTGAATTCGAGTACGGCAGAAGAGCTATGAATTTCCCCTCGCCACGAATGGCGAGGATTCATCACACAAGATCACCCGTTAATTACTTGCCACGTGGACAACATCCACTGTGAGTGCACTTACCAGGTCAAACTCCCCCTCAGGGGTGTCGCCACATCGGCCGATTCCCGTTGCATATGCGCGCTCACTACCGTCGTTCCGGACCAATGAGCGAACCCGATTGGCGGTGTGTGAGCGGTGACGGTGACCGATCCGGACTTGGAGACCGAGCACTCGCGGCTGAGCCTCGGCACGGCGGCGGCGCGGAACCTGGCGACCACGACCAAGTCCGTCCCCCAGATGCAGGGCATCACCTCGCGGTGGCTGCTGAAGATCCTGCCCTGGGTGGAGGCGAAGGGCGGTGCCTTCCGCGTCAACCGCAGGCTCAGCTACGCCATCGGCGACGGCCGGTTGACCTTCACCAACATCGGCGCGGACGTGCGCGTCGTCCCGCAGGAGCTGACCGAGCTGGCGCTGCTGCGCGGTTTCGAGGACGTCGACGCGCTCAGCGCGCTCGCGGACCGGTTCGAGCAGCGCGAGTTCGAGCCCGGCGCGGTGATCGTCGAGGAAGGCCGCCCGCAGGACGCGCTGTACCTCATCGCGCACGGCAAGGTGAACCGGATCGGCCAGGGCGAGTACGGCGCGCAGACCGTCCTCGGCACGCTCGCCGACGGCGAGCACTTCGGCGGCGACGTGCTGGCCGGGCCGCAGGGCGAGTGGGAGTTCACCGTCAAGGCGGTCACGCCGGTGATCACCCTGGTGCTGCCGTGGGACGTCTTCGAGCAGCTCAACGGCGACGCGGGCGGCCTGCGCGCGCACATCCAGCGGATGTACGCGTCCGGCGGCGGCAAGTCCAACGCCTACGGCGAGGCCGAGATCGACATCGCCTCCGGCCACGAGGGCGAGCCGGACCTGCCCGGCACGTTCGTCGACTACGAGATCGCGCCGCGCGAGCTGGAGCTGAGCGTCGCGCAGACCGTGCTGCGGGTGCACAGCCGCGTGGCCGACCTCTACAACCACCCGATGGACCAGGTCGAGCAGCAGTTGCGGCTGACCATCGAGGCGCTGCGCGAGCGCCAGGAGCACGAGATGGTCAACAACCGCGACTTCGGCCTGCTCAGCAGCGCCGACCTCAAGCAGCGCATCCACACCCGCACCGGCCCGCCCACCCCGGACGACATGGACGACCTGCTGGCCACGGTGTGGAAGGAGCCCACGGCGTTCCTGGCGCACCCGCGGGTGATCGCGGCGTTCGGCCGCGAGTGCAGCAAGCGCGGGATCTACCCCTCGACCATCGACCTCAACGGCCACCACGTGCCGGCGTGGCGCGGCGTGCCCGTGCTGCCGTGCAACAAGATCCCGATCACCAAGACCCGGACCAGCTCGGTCATGCTGCTGCGCGCCGGCGAGCAGAACCAGGGCGTCATCGGCCTGCACCAGACCGGCCTGCCCGACGAGTACCAGCCCGGCCTCAACGTGCGGTTCATGGGCATCAACGAGAAGGCGATCATCTCCTACCTCGTCAGCGCCTACTACTCCACCGCGATCCTCGTGCCGGACGCGATCGGCGTGCTCGAGCACGTGGAGCTCGGCCGCGAGGACTGACCAGTCCCCCTGACCAGATTGGGCAGCAGAAGTGACCGTGACAGACCCCGGCCTCAGCCCGGAAGAGGTCGAGCAGCAGCGGCAGAGCCTGAGCACCGCGGGCGCGCGGAACCTGGCCAGCACCACCAAGTCCACCCCGCAGATGCAGGGCATCTCGCCCCGGTGGCTGCTGCGGAAGCTGCCGTGGGTGACCACCCAGGCAGGCACGTACCGGGTCAACCGCCGCCTGACCTACGCGCTCGGCGACGGCCGGGTGAGCTTCACCAGCACCGGCGCGGACGTCCGGGTCATCCCGCAGGAGTTGCGCGAGCTGCCCGTGCTGCGCGACTTCCCGGACGACGACGTGCTCGACGCGTTGGCCGACCGGTTCCAGCAGCGGGAGTTCCAGCCCGGCGACGTGCTCGTGGCGCAGGGCGACCGGGCCGACGAGGTGTACCTCGTCGCGCACGGCAAGGTGAACAAGGTCGGTCGCGGCAAGTACGGCGACGAGACCGTGCTCGACACGCTGGCCGACGGCGACCACTTCGGCGACGACGTGCTGCTCGGCGGCGAGGCGGAGTGGGAGTTCACCGTCAAGGCGGTGACGCCGGTGATCGCGCTGGCGCTGCCGTGGCGGGCGGTGCAGGAGCTGAACGGCCGGGCCGACGCGCTGCGGGCGCACATCGACGCGGTCGTGCGGAACGTGTCGAAGCCGCAGAACAAGCACGGCGAGGCGGCGATCGAGATCGCCTCCGGCCACGAGGGCGAGCCGGACCTGCCGGCCACCTACGTGGACTACGAGCTGGCCCCGCGCGAGTACGAGCTGGAGGTGGCGCAGACCGTGCTGCGGGTGCACAGCCGCGTCGCCGACCTCTACAACCACCCGATGAACCAGACCGAGCAGCAGTTGCGGCTGACCATCGAGGCCCTGCGCGAGCGGCAGGAGCACGAGATGATCAACAACCGGCGGATCGGGCTGCTGCACAACGCCGACCTCAAGCAGCGCATCCACACCCGCTCCGGACCGCCGACGCCGGACGACCTGGACGAGCTGCTGTCCCGGCGGCGCAAGACGGCGTTCCTGCTGGCCCACCCGCGCACGATCGCCGCGTTCGGCCGGGAGGCCAGCAAGCGAGGGGTCTACCCCGGCACGGCGGACGTGGAGGGCACGCGGGTCGTCACCTGGCGCGGGGTGCCGCTGCTGCCGTCGGACAAGATCCCGATCACGCCGCAGGGCACGACCTCGATCCTGGCCATGCGGGTCGGCGAGCAGGACAGCGGCGTGATCGGCCTGCACCAGCCCGGCATCCCGGACGAGGTCCAGCCGAGCCTGAACGCCCGGTTCATGGGCATCAACGAGAAGGGCATCGTGTCGTACCTCGTCAGCGCCTACTTCTCGGTGGCCGTGCTGGTGCCCGACGCGCTCGGGGTGCTGGAGCACGTGGAGATCGGCCGGTCCTGACCACGCCGCCGTGCCCGGCAGCCGGGGCGTCGCACCCGGCTGCCGGCCCTCCTCCCCCGCCGCTTACCCCGAACAGGAGCTGTGCCGATGACCGACCTGGACGTGAGCCTCGACCACCGGACGGCGCGCGAGGTGCTGGACTGGAGCCGTGCCGGCGTCGACCCGGTGCTGCGGGCGGCGGTGGACCGGTTGCCCGACTCGATGCGGGCGATCGCGGGCTACCACTTCGGGTGGTGGGACCGGGACGGCAGGCCGACGGGTGCGGACGCGGGCAAGGCGATCCGGCCCGCGCTCGTGCTGCTGGGGGCGCAGGCGGTGGGCGGCGCGGCGCACGCGGCCCTGCCCGCCGCGGTCGCGGTGGAGCTGGTGCACAACTTCTCGCTGCTGCACGACGACGTGATGGACGGTGACACGACCCGCAGGCACCGCCCGACCGCGTGGCACGTGTTCGGCGTGAACCCGGCGATCCTGGCGGGCGACGCGTTGCTGACGCTCGCGCTCGACGTGCTGGCGGGCAGCGGGCACCCGAAGGCGCAGCAGGCGATCCGGCTGCTGTCGACGGCGGTGCAGCGGTTGCTGGACGGGCAGAGCGCCGACCTGGCGTTCGAGGAGCGGGTCGACGTGCGGCTGGCGGAGTGCGTGCGGATGGCCGAGTGCAAGACCGGCTCGCTGCTGGGTGCGGCGTGCGCGTTGGGCGCGCTGTTCGGCGGCGGGCGGCCGGACCAGGTGGAGCGCCTGCGGTCGTTCGGCGAGCGGGTGGGGCTCGCGTTCCAGTTCGTGGACGACCTGCTCGGGATCTGGGGTGATCCGGAGGTGACGGGCAAGCCGGTGTACTCGGACCTGCAGAACCGCAAGAAGTCCCTGCCGGTGGTGGCGGCGCTGACGTCGGACACGCCGGCGGCCCGGGAGCTGCACGCGCTGTACCACGCCCCGCAGCCGTTGAGCGCGGGTGAGCTGGCCCGCGCGGCGGAGTTGATCGAGGTGTCCGGGGCGCGGGCGTGGAGCCAGGGGCGGGCGGACGACCTGCTGGAGCAGGCCCGCGAGGACCTGCGGGCGGCGGGGCCGTCGGAGCGGGCGGCGCGGGAACTGGACGCCGTGGCGAGGCTCGCCACTCGCCGCGACCACTGAGGTGCGGGGTGGCGCTTGACCTGCTGTTTCCTTGGTGACACGCTGCACTGACGGGTGAATTCACACGGGTCCATCAACGAAAACGCCGTTATCGCCCTCCTCGAACGTCGGTTGGAACAACGAGGCCGCCAACCAACCGCGTGCCCCGCCACCGACACCCTCCACCGCCTCGTGCCCCCGCCACCCACACCCTCCACCGCCTCCCGTCGCGCACCCTCGACCGCCGCTCCGGCACTCGCCAGCCGCGCACACCGCACCCGCCCGCACATCGCACTCGCCCGCACACCGCCCTCGTCCGCACACCCGTCCGCGCACCCGCGCACCCGCCCGCCCGCCTGCTCATCCCGCACCCCACCCCGTACCCCGCACCACCGCGAGCGACCTGCCCCTGACACCTCACCTGACGAGGAGCCGTGCCGTGGCCCTTCCCGTTGTGCTGCTGGCGTCGCCCCGGTCGTTCTGCGCCGGGGTGGAACGCGCCATCGACATCGTCGACCGGTTGCTCGACCAGCGCGGTGGGCCCATCCACGTGCGCAAGCAGATCGTGCACAACACGCACGTCGTGGCCGAGCTGGAGGCGCGCGGCGCGGTGTTCGTGGACGAGTTGGACTCCGTGCCGGACGGGGCGACGGTCGTGTTCTCCGCGCACGGGGTGTCGCCGGCGGTGCGGGAGGAGGCGGCGCGGCGAGGGCTCGACGTGGTCGACGCGACCTGCCCGTTGGTGACGAAGGTGCACGCCGAGGCGAAGCGGTACGCGGCGCGGGGTGACACGGTGGTGCTCATCGGGCACGCCGGGCACGAGGAGGTCGAGGGCACGGTGGGCGAAGCGCCCTCGCAGACCGTGCTGGTGGAGACGGTCGCGGACGTGGAGGCGTTGGAGGTGCCGGACCCGGCGCGGGTCTCCTACCTCACCCAGACCACGCTCGCGGTGGACGAGACGGCCGAGGTGCTGGCGGCGCTGCGGGCGAAGTTCCCGGCCCTGCGCGGCCCCTCGTCGGCGGACATCTGCTACGCCACGACGAACCGGCAGGACGCGGTGCGGGACGTGGCGCGCGACGCGGACCTCGTGCTGGTCGTGGGGTCGCGGAACTCGTCGAACTCGGTGCGGCTGGTCGAGACCGCGCGCCGGATGGGCACGCCCGCGCACCTGATCGACGACGTCTCCGACATCCGCGAGGAGTGGCTGGTCGACGCGCGGGTGGTCGGCGTGAGCGCGGGCGCGTCCGCGCCGCCGCGCCTGGTGGACGAGGTGATCGAGGCGCTGGGCGCGTGGGACGTCCAGGTCCGCGAGACCGCGCGCGAGACGATCCAGTTCACCCTGCCCGCGGCCGTGCGCCCCGGGCCCGGCCGGTCCTGAGTGGACCGACCGGGCCCGGGTGCCGTCACTCGTGCGCGACCGCCCGCAGGACGTTCAACCGGGCGGCCCGGACGGCGGGCAGGATCGCCGCGACCACGCCGACGCCGGCGGCGATCAGCAGGTACGAGCCCAGTCGCGCCCACGGGACGCCGAGGTCGGTGAAGCCCTGGTCCTCCAGCGCCCGCACGGCCACGACGCCGAGCGCGGTGCCGACGACCAGGCCGAGCAGCGCGCCGAACACGGAGATCACCACGGATTCGACGGTGATCATCCGCATCACCTGGGCGCGCCGCATGCCGATCGCCCGCAGCAGCCCCAGCTCGCGGGTCCGCTCGATCACCGACAGCGCGAGGGTGTTGATCACGCCGAGCACCGCGATGAGGACGGCCAGGGCGAGCAGCACCTGGATCATCAGCAGCACGGTGTCCAGCTGCGCCGCCTGCTGCCGCGCGTAGGAGCTGAGGTCCTGCACGGACACCTCGGGGTTGTCCGCGAACACCGGCTCGATGTCGTGGCGCAGCGCCGTGACGTCCACGCCGGGTCCGGCCTTGACGAACGCGCTGTTGAGCTGGGCCAGCGCGAACCCGTCGACCGCCGAGCGGGGCAGGAAGACGGCGTCGGTCACGACGGTGGTCTTGGCCAGCACGAACGCGACCGCGTAGGTGCGCTGCTCGCCCTTGGTCGTCTGCACGGTCGCCGTGTCGCCCTGCCGCAGCCCGAGCGCGCCGGCCGCGACCTCGTCCAGCCCGATCTGGCCCTCCGCGAGGTCGGCGACCGTGCCGCCGGTGGCGTCGAGCCCGAAGATGCCCCGCATGGCGGGCACGTCGGTGACGACCGCGCCGAACCCGCGCTGCCCGTTGACCAGCACGGTGTCGTGGTACCAGCCGAACGCCGATTCGACGCCGGGCGTGGCGAGAACCCGGTCGAGCCGGTCGGGGGTGAACGTGCCGCTGCCCGGTGCGCCGGTCGTCTCGCCGGAGATGATCAGGTCGGCCTTGATCTGCGTGTCGGCGACCTTGGTGATGCTGGTGGTGGCGGAGGTGAGCACGACGCTGACGCCGGTGATCAGGGCGATGCCGACCATGAGCGCGGCGGCGGTGATGGCGGTGCGGCGCGGGTTGCGGGCGGAGTTGCGCCTGCCCAGCGTGCCGGGCACGGACCAGGCGAGCAGCTTGCCGATCGCGGAGACGACGGGCCTGCTGATCACGGGGGTGAGCAGCGCGACGCCGACGAACGACGCGAGCAGCCCGGTCATGACCAGCCACAGGGTGCCGTCGGTGAACCCGAGGGCGAGCGCGCCGCCGCCGGCCAGGGTGAGGGCCGCGCCCGCGACGGTGAGCCGGGTCAGCGGTCGGTCGGGGGTGGCGGCCTCGCGCAGCGCCGCGACCGGCGGGATGCGGGACGCCCGCACGGCGGGCAGCAGCGCCGCCAGCACGGTGACGACGATGCCGACCGCGAACGACGAGATCACGGCGGAGGCGGGGACGGCGATGCCGGCCAGGTGCAGGCTGCCGCCGCCGAACGTGCTGAACAGCTCCGCGAGCAGCGCGCCGACGCCGATGCCGGCGGCCAGGCCGACGACGGAGGCGATGAGGCCGATGACGACCGCCTCGGTGACGACGGAGGCGATCATCTGCTTGCGGCTCGCGCCCATGGCCCGCAGCAGCGCCAGTTCGCGGGTGCGCTGGGCGACGATGATGGAGAAGGTGTTGAGGATGATGAAGACGCCGACGAACAGGGCGATGCCGGCGAAGCCGAGGAGCACGTAGTTGAAGAACTCCAGGCCCTCGCCGATCCGGTCGGCGGACTCCTTGGCCAGTTGCTCGCCGGTCTTCACCTGGTGGGAATCACCCAGCCGGGCCTGCACGCGGTCGCGCAGCACGGTCTGTGACACGCCGTCGTCGGCTCGCACGGTGATGCCGCTGTACGCGCCGGGCGTGCCGAGCAGCAGGCGCTGGGCGGCGGGTTCGGTGAACGCGGTGGTCAGCTCGCCGCCGAGGGAGTCGCGGTTGCCGGGGTAGCCGAAGATGCCGGAGACGGTGAACGTGCGCTTCGGTTCGAGGGTGAGCACCGAGATGGGCTCGCCGACGGTGAACCCGCCGGTCCGGGCGAGGTAGGCGCTGATGGCCACCTCGTCGTCGCGCTGCGGCGCGCGGCCCTCGCGCAGCTGCTCCTGGCCGCCGTCGCGCCAGGCGGTGCCCAGGCGTGGCGCGCCGGTGGTGGTGAGGACCTTGCCGTTCTCGCCGATGGGGCGGGCGGAGCCGGTGACGTCGCCGACGGCCGTGCGGACGCCGTCGACGGAGCGGACGGCGTCGAGGTCGGCGGCGGTCAGGGTGCCGGCGGGGGCGGCGTCCGGGTCGTCGCCCTCGATCCGGGGTTTGACGGCGACGTGGACGTCCACGTCGGAGTAGACGGTGGTGAACAGGTCCTTGAACGACCGGTCGAGCGTGTCGGTGAGGACGAACGAGCCGGCCACGAACATGACGCCGAGCACCACGGCGAGCCCGGACAGGACCAGCCGCAGCTTGCGGGCGAGGACGCTCTTGAGCGTCGCCTTCAGCATCACGCCACGACCAGCCGGTCGTCGCCGTCGAGGTGCTTCATGGTGTCGAGCACGGCGGCCGCGGTCGGGTCGTGCAGCTCGGTGACGATGCGGCCGTCGGCCAGGAAGACGACGCGGTCGGCGTACGAGGCGGCGTTGGGGTCGTGGGTGACCATGACGACGGTCTGGCCGAAGTCGCGGGCGGAGCGCCGCAGGAAGCCGAGCACCTCCGCGCCGGAGCGCGAGTCGAGGTTGCCGGTCGGCTCGTCGGCGAACACGACCTCGGGCCGGGAGACCAGGGCGCGGGCGCAGGCGACGCGTTGCTGCTGGCCGCCGGAGAGCTGCGTGGGCCGGTGCGCGAGCCGGTCGCGCAGGCCGACGGTGTCGATCACGGTATCGAACCAGGCGCGGTCGACGGGTTGGCCGCCGATGGCCATCGGCAGGGTGATGTTCTCCTCGGCGGTGAGCGTCGGCAGCAGGTTGAACTGCTGGAAGATGAAGCCGACCTGGCGGCGGCGCAGCTCGGTCAGCCCCTTGTCGCGCAGGCCGTTGACCTTGGTGTCGCCGATCCAGACGTCACCGGAGTCGACGGTGTCGAGGCCGGCGAGGCAGTGCATGAGCGTCGACTTGCCGGACCCGGACGGTCCCATGATCGCGGTGAACCTCCCGCGGTCGAACCCGACGCTCACCCCCGCCAGCGCCGTGACCGCCGCTTCCCCCGTGCCGTAGGACTTCCACACGTCCACCGCTCTCGCGGCGGCCCCCACGTTGCCCGTCACCGGTCCTCCACCTCTCGCGCGGGACGGCGGCCGCCGTCCACGGCAGCAAATGTGGTGGACCGGCGGGTGCCGGCGCGTCCGGAATGACCCCGGAATCGCGGTCGGGGTATTTCCCGGAGGGGGTGCGGGGGCGCCGAACATCAAACCTTGGTCAACAACCGTTGTGAGAGCGCTCCACCCGTCCCTACGTTGGGCCACGGCCACAAGCCGCTCGGTGGTGAGCTCATCACCAGGACACTGGACGCACCACTCACGTGTTCTGCGAGGTAAGCGTGATCGCGAATCCCACACCCATCGGGTAGACCCCCGGCGGACGCCTGGGACGACCAGTCCCAGGCGATCCGAGGTGGGCGAAGGCCGAACGGACGGTGGAGCGGACCGATCATCCGACGCCTGCGCGCACCCGTGAACACCGGTTGGAAGCGACCGCGCACGGACCGTCGCCACGGGCCGCCATTGCTCCCACATGGCGGGAAAACCGAGACAGGAGCCGTGATCACTCGTAGGGTCTAGCGGCGTCAGCGACCCTGACACCCGCGTGATGAAGATCAAGGCCGACGGCTACGAGGAGCTGGTGTGTCGACCCTCCGGGTGCGCCCCTACACCAGAACCGGCGGGCGGACGCGCTCCGCTACCACGTTGGCCATCGAGGCCATCGTGACGACGAACCGAAGGGCGGACTCGGACGCCCTCACGTCGACCGCGGAACACCGCATCATCAGCGACCTGTGCCGCAATCCGCATTCCGTCGCGGAAGTCGCGGCGACTTTGCGGTTGCCGCTCGGAGTGGTGCGCGTGTTGTTGGCGGACATGTCGGACATGAGCCTCATCAACGTGCACCGGGATGAGGGGATCGACGACCGGGGCAGGCCGTCACTGGAGTTGATGGAACGCGTCCTGACGGGTTTGCGCCGAATCTGAGCGCTCCCGCAACGCGCGGATCACGGCGATCATGTCCTCGCCGCCGTGCCCCAGGTCGACCGCGCGGGTGAACAGGGCCAGGCACGCGTCCAGCAGCGGTGAGGCGACCTCGGCGGCGCGGGCGGCGTCGGCGATGAGCTGGTTGTTCATCAGCACGTCGCGGGCGGCGGCCTGGGCGTCGTAGTCGTCGGCGAGCAGCTTGGCGGTCTTCGCGCGGGACACCTTGCTCGACATCGGACCCTTGTCCAGCACCTCGACCAGCGTGCCGAGGTCGAGGCCGTGTCGTTCGGCGAAGTGGAACGACTCGGTCAGGCCGGTGGTCATGGTGATCAGGAAGAGGTTCACCGCGAGCTTCATCAGCAGGGCGTTGGGCGTGGGGCCGCAGTCGACGACCTCGGCGCACATCGGCGCGACGACCTCGCGCACCCGGGCCACGGCGGCGGGCTCGCCCGCGAGCATGCCCACCAGCTCGCCCGCCTCGGCGGGGCCGCGGGAGCCGGAGACGGGCGCTTCGACGTAGTCACCGCCGGCGGCGCGGACGTCGGTGGCGAGGCCGTGCGAGTAGCCCGGCGAGGTGGTGCCCATGTGCACGATCGTGCGGCCGGCGACGTGCTCGGCGAACCGGTCCGTGCCGCGTTCGAGGACGGCGTCGATGGCCTGCTGGTTGGCCAGCATGAGGATGACGACGTCGGCGGAGGCGAAGACCTCGGCCGGGGTGGCGGCGACCCGCGCGCCCGCGTCCCGCAGCGGTTCGGCGCGGTGCGGCGAGCGGTTCCACACCACGAGCGGCCGGCCGGAGCGGGCCAGGTTGAGCGCCATCGGCTGACCCATGATGCCGAGCCCGACGAATCCGACCTCCACCGCGACCTCCTCGCACGACGGCACGGCGCCGTCTCCCCGGTGCGAGTCAACCCGGGATCGGCGCGGAGGTCTTGAACGGTGGTGCGGTCGGGTCGCGCGGTCAGGAGGTGGGGAGGCGGACCAGCGTCGCGCCCTCCCGGGTGTCGCGCACGACGAACTCGGCGATCTCGTGCCAGCGCAGGCCCACGGAGCCCTGCAGCGTCACCGGGTCCTTGCCGGTGTCGGAGGCGGCGGCGAGCCACGAGCCGACCACCACCGCCTCACCCGTGCGGGACTTGGCGACCAGCTCGCACCTCGCGGGGCCCTTCGCTCCCTTCACCTCGACCTGCAGGGACGTGCCCCACGGCTCGGGACCGGCCGCGAGCCGGGCGGACACGCCGGTGGTGGGGTCGGTGCGGCTGATGACGCCGGACGAGTCCGGCGAGCCCTTGGCCAGGTTGGTCTGCTCGGGCACCGAGGGGCCCGCGGAGGCGGCGACCGGGTCGGACGGTGCGGCGACGTTCACCGACACGACCGCGGTCAGCACGACGAGCACCACCGCGGCGGCGGCGGCCAGCAGCGCGACGGTGCGGCGCTTGCGCGCCCGGGTTTCCGAGACCGAGTCGAGCATGGCGCGCACCGAGCGGCCGTCGGGCCGCTCCCCCGCGTTGGCGCGCAGCATGCCGTTGGCGTCGGCCTCGTCGAGCAGGTCGGGCAGTTGGGCGAAATCGCGGAGGTCGAGCGCACACCGACGGCACTGGGCGAGGTGGTTCTCGAACGCGTCGACCTCGTCCTCGTCGAGGACACCGAGGACGTACGCCGCCACGTCGACGTGGTTCGGCAGCGAAGTCACCTTGTCAGCCCCGATCCTGCAACGCACGCCGCAGGGCGCGGAGCGCGTAGTACACCCTGGACTTCACCGTGCCGGGCGGCACCCCGAGCACCGCCGCGGCTTCCCCGACGGTCCGATCCCTCAGGTACGTCTCGAGAATAGCCTCCCGGTGTTCCTCCGTCAGTCCGTTCATCGCCTCGGCCACGACTATGGCGGCCAGCGTGCGGTCCGCCTCGTCGCGCTGCGGTGCCTCGTCGGTCGGCGTCAACTCCGACTCCTGCGGTCGGACGCTCCGCTTGCGACGGTCGTCGATGACCAGTCGCCGGGCGACGGTGAACAGCCAGGAGCGCAGCAGGACGGGGTCCCGCTCCAGCTTCTCGGCGTTGCGCCACGCCCGCACGAGCGTCTCCTGGACGATGTCCTCTGCCCACTGCCGGTCGTTGCCGGTCAACCTCATGGCATGACCGAGCAGCGCGCCGCCGAACTCCTGGTAGAGCCTGCGGATGAGCTCGTCCTCCAGGGTCGCGTCCGAGCGGTGGTGATCTCTTTGGGGGGAAGTGCTGCGTCTGTGCCGCGCCACGCCGTGCATCCAAGCGCGCCGGGGGCCGTCGCGTCGAGGGTTTGGCCGCAAAAAAAGTCGTCGATTTGTTCGTGAACCGTCACCGCAACGTGTCCGTACTCCACGGTATCCGCGGCAAAGGCACGGACCCGGCTCACCCGGTCCCTAGGCCTTTCGGCGGACCCGCCGGCAGGAGGAAGGACCAATGATGCGAAGTCGACGTGCCCGGGTGGCGTTGTCGCCGGTTCCGGTGGCGATGGCGTTGGCGCTGGTCAGCGCGTGTGGCGTGACCGGCGTCGACACCGCCGCCGGCCCGGCCGCCGCGAACGGCGCCGGTTCCGGTTCGACGACTCTCCAACAACCGCCGGAATTCGGCAACCAGCCGCACCAGATGCTGTCGGCCACCGAGTCGAAGCAGGTCGGGTGGTTCGTGGCGGACGCGGGGGGCTTCGCGCTGTACCGCTACGACAAGGACACCGCGAAACCGCCGAAGTCCAATTGTGACGGCGAGTGCGCGAAGGCGTGGCAGCCGGTTGTGGTCAGCGACCACACGATGACCTCCGGGGTCGACCCGACGCTGGTCGGCTCGGTGGCCCGCGCGGACGGCCGCAAGCAGGTCACGCTGGCCGGGTGGCCGCTGTACCGGTACTCGGGCGACAAGAAGGCGGGCGAGCTGACGGGCCAGGGCAAGGGCGGCACGTGGTTCGCGGTGACGCCGGAGGGCAAGAAGGCGCAGGCGAACGACGGCGCGGCGCCCGCGCAACCGTCCACCGGCGACGGTTACTGAGGCGGGAAACCCATGTCAGCCAAGCTCTTCGCGGTGGCCGCACTGGCCCTGGCCCTGCTGGCGCCCGCGGCGCTGCCCGGCGTCGCGCACGCCGACGACCCGCCCGCGGCCGGTCCGGTGGAGCAGACGCCGCTGGGCCCGATCACCGCGCTGGACAAGGAACTGCTGGTGAAGGTGCGGCTGGCCGGCCTGTGGGAGATGCCCATGGGCGAGGAGGCGCAGACCCGCGCGGGCAGCACCCGCGTGAAGGAGGTCGGGGCGCAGCTCGCCGGCGACCACGCGTTCCTGGACGAGCGGGTGGTGCGGCTGGCGTCGCAGATGGGCGTGCCGCTGCCGGACGAGGCCAACGCCGACCAGCAGTCGTGGATGGCGGAGATGCGGTCCCGCACCGGCGCGGCGTTCGACGACTCGTTCGCCAACCGGCTGCGGGCCGCGCACGGCTCGCTGTTCCCGGTCATCGGCACGATCCGGGCCACCACCCGCAACGAGGCGATCCGGCAGTTCGCCCAGATCTGCAACCAGATCGTGCTCAAGCACATGACCCTGTTGGAGAGCACCAACGCGGTGACCGAGGTGGGCCTGTCCAAACCGGTGGCCGCGGGCGCGGCGCCGGTGAGCGCGGACCCGGTGCGCGCCTCGGCGCAGTTCCCCGCGGGCGGCGGCGGCCCGAGCCCCCTCTCGGTGCTGCTGATGTGCCTGGTGGGCGCGGTCGTGACGATCGCGATCCTGCGCCTGCTGCGCCCCCGCGCCGACGTCACGTGAAAGGAGGTGGTGGCCGGACGGCACAGCGCGTCTCCCACCGCGGAGAACTCCCGCACCCTCGAACCCGCCCGGCAGGTCGTGACCACTCCTGCGCGGCCCGCCGGGCGGGCCGACACCCGCGGACCCCTTGCCACCGCCTGCGAGTTCTCTCCCGCCATCTCGGAGGTAAACACCAGTGCTCACCCAGGTTCCGCTGCTGATCGCCCAGGCGGCAGGCGGCGACCACGACGCCGGAGTGCGCCACGTGGCGCAGATCTCGGCGCGCCTGGCCTACGCGACCACGTGCGCCACCCTGTGCTGGGGCGTGCTGATCGCCACGGGCTGGGCCAACAGGATCTCCGGCAGACAGGGGTTGCGCAACAGCCACATGGTGCTGGCGACCATGGCCCTCACGTTCGGGTCGCTGCACGCGTTCGCGTTCACCCTGTTGCAGCTCGGTGCCTTCTCGTACCTGAGGATTGTGGTGCCGTTCTACGACGGCGGCCTGCTGCGGCACGCCCTCGGCACCCTCGGCCTGGAGATCATGCTGACCATCGCCGTCACCGCGGGTCTGCGCAAGAAGGTCTACTACCGCAAGTGGTTGCGGCTGCACCAGCTCGCCTACGTCGCCGTCGCGATCACCGTGGTGCACTCGTGGTTCGGCGCGATCGCGAACGGCAACCTGGCCGTGCTGTGGTTGGCCGGCCTCACGATCCTGGTCCCCACGGCGACCATCGCGATCGCCCGCTTCCTGCCGCCGCAGTGGCTGGTGCGGCTGGGGATGCTGGAGCCGGAGCCGGGGTTCGAGCCCGAGCCCGACGGCGCGGGCGGCAGCGCGTTGGACATCAGCGTCGACAACGAGCGCTGCCACCGGTACGGCATCTGCCAGGCCGAGGCGCCGGGGCTGTTCCAGCTCGTCGACGACGAGCGGTTGCGCTACGAGCGCAGGCCGCCGCCCGAGCAGTTCGCGAAGGCGCGGGCCGCCGCGCGGGCGTGCCCCATGCGGGCGATCGAGCTGCGGGAGCGTGTGCGGTGAAGAACGAGGAGCGCGTCGTGATCGCGGGCGGCGGGTTGGCCGGGCTGCGGGCGGGCGAGCGGTTGCGGGAGCTGGGGTTCCGCGGCGAGATCGTCATCGTCAGCGCCGAGCGGCACCTGCCCTACCACCGGCCGGCGCTGTCCAAGGAGGCGATCAACGGCGAGCTGGTCCCCTCCGACCTGAGGTTGACGATCAGCCGCGAGCTGGACGCGGTGTGGCGGCTCGGCACGGCGGCGACCCACCTGGAGCCGGACCGGCACGTCGTGGGGCTGCCCGGGGGCGAGGAGCTGAGGTACGACGGGTTGGTCATCGCCACCGGGGTGGAGCCGCGGCACCTCGCGGGCGCACCCCGCCAGGACCCGCGCGTGCACGTGCTGCGGACCGTGGACGACGCGATCGCGATCAAGCGGGCGATCACCTCGACGCAGGGGTTGGTCGTGGTCGTCGGGGGCGGGCTCATCGGCTGCGAGATGGCCGCGTCGGTGAAGACGATGGGCCGGGACGTGGCCATCGTGAGCCGGTCGTCGACGTTGCTGGGCAGCGCGGTGGGCAAGAACATCGCCGACACGGTCACCGAGGCGCACCGGGTGCGCGGGGTGCGGCTGGCGATGGGCGTGAAGATCCGGCACTGGGTGCGGCAGTCGGGTGGGGTGGCGATCCACCTGTCGGACGGTCAGGTGTTCTTCGCCGCGGTCGTGGTGATCGCGGTGGGTGCTTCGCCGTCGGTGGCCTGGTTGCGCGGGTCCGGGGTGGTGCTGGAGGACGGGGTGCTGTGCGACCCCATGTGCCACGTGGTCGGCGGGGGTTCCGACGTCGTGGCCGCGGGCGATGTCGCGCGGTGGCCGAACCTCCGGTTCGGAGGGCAGCCGCGTCGGGTGGAGCACTGGCTCAACGCGGTGGAGATGGGGCGGGCGGCCGCGGAGAACCTGTTGGCGGGCAGGGAGAACTCGCGGCCGTTCACCCCTGTGCCGCGGTTCTGGACCGAGCAGTACGGGATGCGGATCCAGGGGTCGGGGCTGCCGGCGATGGGCAAGGACACGACCACGCTGGCGGGGTCGCAGAAGGACCACCGGACGATCACGGGGTTCATCGACGACGGCCGCCTCGTCGGCATGGTGGGCCTCGACGCACCCACCGCGATGATCAAGCTGTCGACGGAGCTGTGGCGCCAGAATCGCGTCGACCCGACCGACCTGCGCCGCCCACCCCGACCGACCCCGGCGGCCGAACCGGCAGCCACCGTTGCGGATCGCAAGATCCCTGCCCGAACCGCACCCCGCCCGGCCGGGTCGGGCCACTTCCCACCGGTGCGCAACGTCCCCACCACAACCGCAACGCTGCACAAAGAACCGGGCAGCCCCGAAGCCCGGCGCACCGCCCCTGTCGCCGACCGACTCCCACCCACACCAGGCCGACTTCCACCCTCGCCATCCGAGTCGGGCCGCTTCCGACCGGTGCGCAGCGATGCGGAGGGATACGCAACGCTGCACGAGGAACCGGGACGGCCCGACGAGCTGCGCGAGGGATCGAGCCCCGCCCGTTCCCGAGAGCCGGGGGACGTCCCTCAAAGATCCGCAACGTTGCACAGCCAACCGGGATGGGCCGAGGGTTCGCGCAATGGCTCGTTCCGGTTCGAGGCGTCGCGGGACGTGCCGGGAAGATCCGCAACGACGCAGGACCCGACGGTGGACCGGGTGCGGGACCAATCGAGACGATCCGGGATGTCCCGCGCAGACTCGGCGAGGTTCGAAGTGCCGGGGCACGTGGCGGAGGAATCCGCTGCGGTGCACGACCAATCGAGACGGTCCGGCCACTCGCGCGGGAACGCGGTCGGGTTCGCGGTGCCGCAGGTCCCCACCGCCCTCGACGACGCGACCGGCACCGCGGCGCAACCGGGTCGGAGGACGCGGTCGGAGCAGTCCTTGCGGTTCGAGGCGGTCAGGGTCGAGGCGATGCGGTTGGAGAACGCCTTGCTCTGGGAGGCGACCCGGTCCGAGCGCCGGGCCGACCGGCGGGCGGGCAGCCGGAGCCACGGCCCGGGAAGCGATGGCGTCGCGGCGAACGACGTGCGGGTCGACGGCGCGGGGGAGGCCGGGGCGGAACGCGGGCGGTTCGCGGAGCCCGTCGAGCCGGCACGACTGCCACGCCAACAGCAGGAATCCCAGCCCCTCCCCCTACCGCCGTCGCACGCCCCGGTCGTCCGGTCACGCGGCCACGGGCGGTCGCTGGCGCGCACCGGTCCCAAAGCCCGCCCACGCTGACAGGCCCACGCTGGGACACCTACGCCGACACACCCAGGAGGCCACACCGACACCCCCCAACAGAACG
The DNA here is from genome assembly GCF_044544865.1 of Actinosynnema sp. NPDC053489. Classification (NCBI taxonomy): domain Bacteria; kingdom Bacillati; phylum Actinomycetota; class Actinomycetes; order Pseudonocardiales; family Pseudonocardiaceae; genus Actinosynnema; species Actinosynnema sp. NPDC053489. The sequence continues at coordinate 29,352 of NZ_JBITXT010000007.1, forward strand.
AAACCGCAACCCCGCTTCGCCGCACCGAAGGCTCGTGCGCCACCACCGGATCCCGCAGTGGTGGCGCACGAGTCCGAACCGGTCGTGCACCGCACGACGCCCCGCTGTGATGAGGTACCGGACAACCGCACCGCAACCCCCGCTCAACCGACAGTCGTTCACAAACTGTTCGCCCGGTGTGAAAACTTCATACATCAATGACAGATTGACGCAAGTTTTCACCTCCGACAGGCTCCAGACCCGTCCCCCAACCCGGTCTGGAGGTCCCTGTGCTCCGACTAATCTCCTACCTCGCCTCGGTGGCGCTCGTCGCCGTCGTCCTCGTCGCCGGAGGCGGCACGGCGCAAGCCGACGGCTGCTACACCTGGAACCGCACCCTCTCCTCGGGCGCGTCCGGTGAGGACGTCCGCCAGTTGCAGATCCGGCTCTCCGGCTACCCGGGCTCCGGCGCGGTCCTCGCGCTGGACGGCTCGTTCGGCCCGGCCACCAAGTCCGCCCTCATCCGCTTCCAGCAGGCTTACGGCCTGGCCGCGGACGGCGTGGCGGGCAACGCCACCTACTCCCGCATCTACGCCCTCCAGGACGACGACTGCACGCCGGTCAACTTCTCCTACGCCGAGCTGAACAACTGCAACTCGGACTGGTCCGGCGGCCGGGTCTCCGCGGCGACGGCCCGGTTCAACGCGCTCGTCTCCATGTGGAAGCTCCAGGCGATGCGGCACGCGCTGGGTGACCAGCCGATCCGCGTCACGAGCGGCTTCCGCAGCGTCGCCTGCAACAACGCGGCCGGTGGCGCGTCCGACTCACGACACCTGTACGGCGACGCGGTGGACCTGGGCGCCGGCGCGCTCACGCTGTGCCGCATGGCCCAGCAGGCCCGCAACCACGGCTTCAACGGCATCCTCGGCCCGGGCTACCCGGACCACAACGACCACACGCACGTCGACCACCGGGCCAGCCGCTTCTGGTCGGCCCCGTCCTGCGGCATCTGACCCGGGACGTCACCCGGCCGGACACCGGGGGCCGCGGGCGCGTCGCGCACCCGCCCGCGGCCCACACCGGGAGCCGGGGAAGCGCTCCGTCCCCACGAACGCCCCACCGCCACTACCATGGACCTGTGATCTTCCTCAGCGTGGTCCTCACCCTCGTCGGGCTGAGCACGCTGCTGTGGCGTGACGACGACCTGATCGGCCTGCCGCCCGCCGTCGCGGGCTCCGCCCTGGTGGTGCTGGGCGTGGCGGCCGGCGTGCTCTGGGCGGTGCGCAGGCGGCGCCGCTGGGAGCGCAAGGGCGAACCGCGACCGGTCGGCAACGTGGTCGACCGCGCCAAGGCGCTGCCCCGCCTGCTGCGCGAGCGCAAGGACTACGGGCTGCCCACCACCACCCTGGCCACGTGGGCGTTCGCGATCGTCTACCTGGTCTCCCCGATCGACCTGCTGCCCGAGCTGCTGCCGCTGATCGGCGTGACCGACGACGCGGGCGTGGCCGTGTGGCTGCTCACCAGCGTGTCCACCGTCACGGGCCAGTACCTGCGGTGGGAGCGCGAACGCTCCCGCCAGGCCCGGGAGACCCGCTGACGCGTCACCGCCCGCCGGGCAGCCGCACCCCGGTGAGCAGCGCGGTCACCGCGCCCATGATCCGGGCCGTCGCCTCGTCCAGCACGGCCTTGGTCGGCTCCGGCCCGTACAGGTCGGACAGGTCGACCTCCGCGCCCGCCACCACGGACACCTCCCGCCACGGCCGCGGCAGGAACTTCCCCGGTGGCAGCAGCTCCCGGGTGCCCCACTGCGCCACCGGCACCACGGGCGTGCGGGTCGTCAGCGCCAACCGCGCGACACCGTTCTTGCCGCGCATGGGCCACCCGTCCGGGTCGTTGGTGAAGGTGCCCTCCGGGTAGACGATCACGCACTCCCCCGCGTCCAGCGACGTGCGCGCGTTGTCCAGCGCCCGCCCGGCGCGCACGCTGCCGCGGTCGACCGGGATGTGCCGCCCCGACGCCATCACCCACCCGATCACCGGCGCGCGCCACAGGCTCTCCTTGGCCAGGTAGCGGGGCACCCGGCCGGACGCCAGCGCGAACGCCGTCAGCGTCACCGGGTCGGCGAACGACAGGTGGTTGGACGCCAGCAGCACCGCGCCCTCCCGGGGGATGTTCGTCCGGCCCGCCATCCTCATCCGCACGAACAGCACCACCAGCGGCCACAGCAGGTCGATCGCCACCGAGTACCAGAACCCGCGGCCCCGCCGGGGCAAGCGGGTCGTCAGCGCCACCATCTGGGAGAACGTCACGGCAGGATCTTCGGTCATGGCACCCGGCGGCGTCACCGCGACCCACCGCACCGCCGTCGCCCAGGTCTGATCGGGTTCGACTAATCTCCTCCCCCGTGGCAGGGCTCCCCGCACCGCGCACCGCGGTGAACCGGATCAACGTGCTCCTCGTCGAAGACGACGAGGGCGACGCCGTGCTGGTCGAAGCCCTGCTCGACGAGGTGGAGGCGGACGTCGCCCTGCACCGGGCGCGGACGCTGCGCGAGGCCGAAGGGCTGCTGTCGCGGGCCGACTGCGTGCTGCTGGACCTGGGCCTGCCCGACACGACCGGCCTCGACGGGCTGACCCGGCTGCTCGCGAACCCCGCGCCGGTGGCGATCATCGTCCTCACCGGCCTCAACGACGAGCACCAGGGCACCCAGGCCGTCGCGCAGGGCGCGGAGGACTACCTGGTCAAGGGCCAGGTCGACGGTGTGGGCCTGGCCCGCAGCATCCGGTACGCGGTCGGCCGCAAGGGGGTCGAGGAGACGCAGCGCCAGCTCCGCGACCAGCAGCTGCTGGCGGCGGAGAAGACCCGCCTGGAACGCGGCCTGCTGCCGTCGCCGATCATGCACGGCGAGGACATCGGCTGGGAGGTCAGCTACCGGCCCGGCGGCAGCCGGATGCAGCTGGGCGGCGACTTCTACGACGTGGTGCGCACCGCCGACGGCACGCTGCAACTGCTGATCGGCGACGTGTGCGGGCACGGCCCGGACGAGGCCGCGCTCGGCGTGCTGCTGCGCATCGCGTGGCGGGCGCTGGTGCTGGCCGACCAGGAGCCGTCCCGGGTGCTGCGCACGCTGCACCAGATCCTGGAGCACGAACGCCACCAGCCCGGCCTGTTCACCACCGCGTGCATGGTGACGATCTCGCCGGACCGGCGGTGGGCGCGGGTCTACCTGGCCGGGCACCCGGAGCCGATGCTGCTGGTCGGCGACCAGGTGGTGGAGCTGCCGCGAGATCGGGCCGGGCTGCCGCTGGGCGTGCTGCCCGACAGCACGTGGAGCGGCCTGGACGTGCCGCTGCCGCCGGGCTGGTCGCTGCTGCTCTACACCGACGGCCTGGTCGAGGGCCGGGTGCTGGGCGACACCGAGCGGTTGGGCTCGGAGCGGCTGATCGACCTGATCGGCGAGATCACCGGCGCGCGGCCGGAGTGGGCGCGCACACCGAAGACCCTGCTGAACGACCTGATCAGCAGGGTGAAGGAACTCAACGGCGGGGAGTTGGACGACGACATGGCCGTGCTGCTGATCTCGGAACGGGTCTGATGCGGGACTACCGCCGGCACTGGCCCGCGAGCAGGTTGTTGATCGCCGCCGTGGCGATCCTGGTCGTGGTGTGCGCGGCCACGGTCGGCAGCCTGGGCGCGTCCCTGTCGGGCCTGACCGACGCCCGCGTGGTGCTGCTGGACCGGACCCTGCCCGCCCGCAGCCTGGTGCGCGACGTGGACACGGCCCTGATCAACCAGGAGAGCGGCGTCCGCGGGTACGCGCTCACCGCCAACGCGGACTTCCTGAAGCCCTACAGCGACGGGGAGCAGGCCGAGCACCGGGCCGTCGCCGCGGCCCGCGACCTGATCCAGGTGACGCGGCCGGACCTCGTCGGGGACCTCGACCGGCTCGACCGGCTGGCGACGGAGTGGCGGCAGACCTACGCCGAGCCGCTGATCGCGCAGGTGCGGCAGTCGGGCGTCCCGCAGACGACGGTGGCCGACGCCGAGCGCGGCAAGCAGCTCTTCGACGGCATCCGGGCCGCGGGCAACGAGCTGGGAGGCAAGCTCGACCAGGCCGCCGCCGACGCGCGACGCCAGCTCGACTCCGTGGCGAGGTCGCAGCTGTGGCTGCTCATCGGTCTGGGCGTGCTGCTGGTGCTGATCATCGCCGGGGTGGCGGTGGTGCTGTTCCGGATCGTGATCGCGCCGCTGCGCGGGCTGGCCGCGGACGTGCGGCAGGTGTCGTCGGGCGACTTCGCGCACGAGGTCGTGGCGGGCGGGCCGCGGGAGACCGTGATGCTCGGCCAGGACGTCGAGGCCATGCGCGTGCGCATCCTCTCCGACGTGCAGGAGCTGCGCCGGTCCAACGGCGAGCTGGAGCAGTTCGCCTACGTCGCCTCGCACGACCTGCAGGAGCCGCTGCGCAAGGTGGCGAGCTTCTGCCAGCTGCTGGAGCGGCGCTACTCGGGGCAGCTCGACGAGCGCGGCGAGCAGTACCTCCAGTTCGCCGTGGACGGCGCCAAGCGGATGCAGGTGCTGATCAACGACCTGCTGGCGTTCTCCCGGGTGGGCAGGCTCACCCGCGAGCAGACCCTGGTGGACTGCGACGACCTGGTCGCCCAGGTGCTCGACAACTACTCCGAGGTCATCGAGCGCACGCACGCCACGGTCGAGGTGGCCGACCTGCCGACCGTGCGCGGCGAGGAGTCGCTGCTCGGCGGGGTGTTCGGCAACCTGATCAGCAACGCGCTGAAGTTCCACGGCGAGGACCCGCCGCACGTGCGCGTGGACGTCGAGCGGACCGGCAAGCTCTGGACGTTCACCATCAGCGACAACGGCATCGGGATCGACACCGAGTACGCTGAGCGCATCTTCGTGATCTTCCAGCGCCTGCACCACAAGGACGACTACCCGGGCACCGGCATCGGGCTGGCCATGTGCCGCAAGATCGTCGAGTACCACGGTGGCACGATCTGGCTGGACACGACGCAGACCGGCCCCGGCACCACCTTCAAGTTCACGCTGCCTGCAGTAGAGGACGACGAGCAATGAGCAACCCGTTGAACGTGATCGACGTCCTGCTGGTGGAAGACGACCCCGGCGACGCGCTGATGACGCAGGAGGCGTTCGAGCACCACAAGATCCGCAACCAGCTCCACGTGGTGCGCGACGGCGTCGAGGCGATGGAGTTCCTGCGCCGCCAGGGCCAGTACGCCGACGCACCGCGGCCGGGCCTGATCCTGCTGGACCTGAACCTGCCCAAGATGGACGGTCGCGAGGTGCTGGCCGACATCAAGGCGGACGCGGCGCTGCGGACCATCCCGGTCGTGGTGCTGACCACGTCCGAGGCGGAGGAGGACATCCTGCGCAGCTACAACCTGCACGCCAACGCCTACGTGACCAAGCCGGTGGACTTCGACCGGTTCATCGAGGTCGTGCGGCAGATCGACGACTTCTTCGTCACCGTGGTCAAGCTCCCCCGCTAGGAGGTCGTCGTGGGCGTGGTGACCTCGCGGGACGGCGTCACGATCGGGTTCAGCAGGGTCGGCGACGGCCCGGCGGTGGTGCTCGTGGACGGGGCGTGCTGCTTCCGGGGCGGCGGACCGATGCCCGCCGTGGCGCAGGCGCTGACCGGGTTCACCGCCTACACCTACGACCGGCGCGGCCGGGGCGAGAGCACGGACCGCGCGCCGTACGCGATCGAGCGCGAGGTGGAGGACCTGGCGGCGGTCGTGGACGCGGCAGGCGGGTCGGCGTTCGCCTACGGCTTCTCGTCCGGCGCGGTGCTGGCGCTGCACGCGGCGGCGGCCGGGGTGCCGATCAGGGCGTTGGCGCTGCTGGAGCCGCCGCTGTCGTTCGACGGGCCGACCGCGCCGGGTGCGCGCGAGGAGATCGAGGCGCTGGTGGCCGCCGGGCGGCGCGGTGACGCGGTGGTCCGGTTCCAGGTCGCGTGCGGCGTCCCGGAGGAGGTCGCCGCCGGCTCCCGGCGGTCGCCCGGCTGGCCGGCGCTGGAGGCGCTGGCCCACACCACCGCCTACGACCTGGCCGTCACCGCCACCCCGCCCGACCTGGCCGCGATCACCGCGCCCGCGCTGGTGCTCGACAGCGAGGGCAGCGACCAGCGGTTGCGGGGCTGGGCGGACGGGGTCGCCGAACGCCTCCCGAACGCCCGCCGCCGGACCGTGCCGGGCGACTGGCACGGCGTCGACCCGCACGTGCTGGCCGAGGTCCTGACCGGGCACTTTCAGCCGGCGGAGTAGCGCACCACGCCGTCGTCGCCCCGCTCGGTGGTGACCAGGCCGCGGTGGACCAGCACGTCGAGGTGCGCGGCCGTCTCGCCGGTGGCCAGCACCTGGTTGAACAGGTCGAGGTCGGCGAACGACCGCTGCCTGCGCGTCCAGCCGAGTTCGCGCGCGGTCTCGAACGCGGTGCCGGTGCCCGCGCGCACGGCGTCCAGCGTGGCCGCGAGGCGGTCCTCGTGGTGGGCCAGCAGCTCGTCCACCCTGGCGTGGCTCGACTCGGTGACGGGGCCGTGCGCGGGCAGCAGCCGCAGGTCCGGGTGTTCGCGGATCAACCGCAGCGAGTCGAGGTAGTCGCCCAGCGGCAGCGCGGGCCGGGCCGGTTCGAAGCCGATCGACGGCGTGATGTGCGGCAGCACGTGGTCACCGGCGAACAGCAGCGACGAGTCGACGTCCACGAACACCACGTGCCCGCGCGTGTGCCCGGGGGTCGGCAGGACCCGCAGCACCCGCTTCTCCAGCGGCAGGTCGCCCCCGCGCAGCCACTCGTCGGGCTCCTCGTAGTCGCGCAGCTCGGTCTCGCCCAGCTGCGCCACGACCTCGCGCCACCGCCGCGCCAGGTGCGGCGCGCCCCACCCGACCAGGTCGCGGAGCTGGCCGTCGCGGGCGCGGGAGGTGATCCGGGCCAGCGACGGCTGCTCACCCGCGCCGAGCGCGACCTTGGTGCCGAACCGGCGGCGCAGCGCCACGGCCATCGTGTAGTGGTCCCGGTGCACGTGGGTGACCAGGAAGCGGCGCACGTCCTCGAAGCCGTGCCCGAGCGCGCCCAGCGCCGCCTCCAGGGCGGCCTCGCCCTCGGCGAGGGCCCACCCCGGGTCGATCAGCACCAGGCCGTCACCGTCCTCGATCGCGTACGCGTTGACGGTGCGCAGCCCGTCGTTGGGCAGCGGCAGGGGTACCCGGTGGACACCGGGCGCGACCTCGAAGACGCCGGGTTCGGTCCAGTCCATCCCCGGATACTACTTGCCGGTAACCCCGGCTGGGCTGACCGGCCGCACCCCCTGCGGCGCCCGGCGCGCCGCCCGCAGCACGAACGGCACCGCGACCAGCGTGAGCAGCGCCAACGCCGGGTAGGCCCAGCCGATCGCGGACAGGTAGCCCGGCCGCGGGATCGTCCAGATCGTGGGCTGCCGGTCGAGCTGGAACGCGATCACGTCCAGGAACATCACCGGGCACCACAGCACCAGCAGCACGCCACGCACCCACGGCGTGACGCGGGCGTGCACCAGCCAGACCAGCAGCGGCGCGATCCACACCCAGTGGTGGTCCCACGAGATCGGGGAGAACAGCAGGCCGAAGACCTGCACCACCAGCACGCCGATCAGCACGTCGCCGGCGCGGACCGCGGCCCACAGGGCGACCCCGGCGAGCACCGCCGAGACCGCCACCGCGAGCAGCCACGGCCACGACGTGCCCACGTCGTGACCGAGGGTCCGCGACAACGCCCCGCGCAGCGACTGGTTGTGCGCGGTGGCGATCGGGCCGACCCGGCTCGCGTCGCCCAGCAGCCCGAACCAGTAGTGCTTCGCCTGCGCCGGGTCCACCAGGAAGCCGAGGCCGACGCTCGCCGCGAACGCGACCACCGACCACACCGCCGCCGCGATCCGGCCCGTGGCCAGGTAGTACACCCCGGAGACGGCCGGCACCAGCTTCACGCCCGCCGTCAGGCCGATCCCCGCACCGGCCGGCCGCGAGTCCCGGGCCACCATCGCGGCCAGCACGACCCCCGCCAGCAGCAGGTTGACCTGCCCGAAGTCGAACGTGTGGACCACCGGCTGCAACCACAGCAGCACGGCCGTCCACAGCAGCGCCCGCCGCCGCCACAGCGCCGCGTCCGCCGTCCACCCGTCGCCGGCCACCAGCCGCAGCGCGACCCGCACCATCCAGTACAGGCACAGTCCGGACAGCAGCCGCAGCACCCACTGGGCCGCCACCCACGGCAGCCACGTCATCGGCAGGAACACCAGCGCGCCGAACGGCGGGTAGGTGAACGGCAGCGGGAAGTCCGGCGGCGAGTTCGGCGATGTGACGTCGTAGAGGTCCCCGGAGAGCACGTGCGGCGCGAGCGCCCAGTAGACGTACAGGTCGATCGTCTCGTTGCCGAACCCCGTCACGATCGTCCAGGTGCGGCCCAGCGCCGACACGACCAGCAGCACCGGCGCGGCGGTCAGCAGCCACCGCTCGGCGGCGCGCAGCGCGCCACCGGTGGGCGAGGACGGGTCACGGGACACTGGGCTCGGCCTTCGACGTCGTGGTGAGCGGCGGGTCGACCGGCTCGCGCGGGCGCAGCGCCGCCGGGATCACCGCGAGGGTGAGCAGGCCCAGCAGCGGGTAGCACCAGCCGAGCGCGGCCAGCGGCCAGGGCCGCGGGATCTCCCAGATGGTCGGCTGCTTGTCGATCAGGTAGGTGATCAGGTCCGCCCCGGTCACGAGGACCCACGCGGCGGCCACCGCCAGCACGGGCCACGTGCGGCGGGAGCCGTGCACCGCCCACAGCACCAGGGGGATCACCCACACCCAGTGGTGGCTCCACGAGATCGGCGACAGCAGCAGCCCGAACAGCTGCACGGCCACCACCGTGGCCAGGGTGTCGCCCGCCCGCACGGCGGCGCGCAGCGCGAAGCCGGTCAGCACCGCGGACACCGCCACGGCGAGCAGCCACGGCCACGACGTGCCCACGTCGTGCCCCAGGGTCCGCGACAACGCGCCGCGCAACGACTGGTTGATCGCCGACCCGACCGGGCCCACCCGGTCGGCCGCGCCGAGCAGCTCGAACCAGTAGCGCCACGAGTCCGACGCCGAGGCGGCGAACCCGACCGCGACGGTGAGCGCGAAGCCCACCGCCGTCCACAGCGCGGCCGTGAACCGGCGCGTCACCAGGAAGTACAGCACCGAGATCGCCGGGGTCAGCTTCAGGCCCGCCGCCACGCCGACGCCGACGCCCGCCACCGCGTTGCGGACCGCGACCATCGCGGCGAACGTGCCGGCGATCAGCACCAGGTTGATCTGGCCGAAGTCGAGCGTCTTGCGCACCGGCTCGCACCACAGCGCGAGCGCCGTCCACAGCAGCGCGCGGCGCGACCAGGTGCCGTCGAACCGCTGCCCCGCCCGGGCGGCGACCAGCGACAGCGCCGTGCGGACCAGCCACCACAGGGCCACCAGGGACAGCACCTGCCACACCACGCGGGCGGCCACCCATGGCAGCCACGACAGCGGCAGGAACACCACCGCCGCGAACGGCGGGTAGGTGAACGGCAGCGGGAAATCCGCCGTGAACGGCATGTCGATCGTGTAGAGCTGGTCGGTCAGCAGGTTCGGCGCGAGCGTCCAGTAGACCTTGAGGTCGATCATGCCCCAGCCGCCGGGCGCGCCGAGCCGCCAGAAGTACCAGCCCAGCGACAGCACCAGCACCAGCGGGGCGAACCTCAGCACCCGCTGTTCGAGCCGATCAGCCACCCGTTCCCCCACGCTGCTTCCCCGTCGCCTCCGAGCCGCCCGCCGCGTCCTCCTCGACGTCGAGCGGTGTCGGCTCGACCGGGGTCGGCGGCTGCTCCGCGACGGGCGCCTGCGGCTGCTCGACGATCAGCGCGGGCCGGTCGGCCTCGACCTTCCGGGGCCGCAGCTCGGCCAGCAGCGACCACAGCGACCTGCGGCCCAGCAGCGCCCGACCGACCCACACGCCGACCAGGACGGTGACGGCCAGGTACGACCACCACACGACGGGGTTGGCCGAACCGTAGTGCCACCGGGCGACGATCGTGCCGTCGGGGAGGGTGACGAGGACCATCCACACGGAGAAGCCCGCCGCGGCGGCGAGCCAGCGGTCCTTCCAGGCGAACGCGGCGGCCAGCGCCAACGCCCAGGTGAAGTACCAGGGCAGCACCGAGGGCGCGAGCGCGGACGCGGCCAGCAGGGCGATCGCGCCCCGCCGCACGGCCTCCACGCCGCCGGCCCGCGCCAGCCACCACTGGCGGACCAGCACGACGGCCAGCACGTACACGCCGGCGGACCGGAAGAAGCCGAGGAAGCCCTCGTGGGTCGCGCCCGGGACGTGCCGCCCGATCGAGAAGTACAGCAGCTCGGCGGCGGCGCAGGGCAGCGACATCCACGTCAGCAGCGGCGTCTGGCTCTGCAGCACGTTGATCCAGCCGAGGTCGACCCCGGCCACGATCGTGGACAGCGCGAAGACCGCGACGAACGCCACACCGCCCACCGCGCACGCCTGGAGGAACCGGTGGCGCGCCGGGCCGGACATCCGGGCCACCCACACCCACACCAGGAACGGGACGACCAGCACGGCGGTGGCCTTCACCGCGGTCGCCAGGGCGATCACCGCGATGCCGCGCACGTGCTTGCCGTCCAGCACCAGCAGCACGCCGACCGCCATCAGGCCGACCATCAGGATGTCGTTGTGCGCGCCGCCGATGCCCACGGCGATCACGAACGGGTTCGCCACCGTGAGCCACAGCGCGATCGACGCGCGACCGCCGAGGTGGCGGGTCAGGCCGGGCATCGCCCAGGCGAGCAGCGCCAGCCCGCTGACCACGGCCAGTCGCATGAGGACCGCGCCGATGATCACGTTGTCGCCCGTGACGGCGACCACGGACTTGGCCAGCAGCAGGAACAGCGGCCCGTACGGCGAGGGCGTGTCCTGCCACAGCGAGGCCACGTTCCCGCCCAGCGGCAGCGGCAGCGCGGACGCGCCGGTCGTGTACGGGTCGTAGCCCTGCAACGCGACCGCGCCCTGCGCCAGGTAGCTGTAGACGTCCCGGCTGTACAGCGGCGGGCCGATGAGCAGCGGCGCGGTCCACGCGGCGGAGGCCAGCAGCACCCCGCGCCCGCCGAGCTCGCCGGCGCGCACCAGGCGACCCAGCCGCACCCACGAGCAGACCAGCAGCGCGACGCCCGCGAACACCACGGCGGTGGCCAGGTCGCGGCCGTGCCCGTAGCGCACGGCGTTGAGGATCGTGCCGCTCAGCAGCGGGTCGCGCCGCAGCACCGCGCCCGCGCCCATGCCGCCGATCGTGATCAGCAGCCCGCCGAGCGCGCCGAGCCGCAGCACCCCCGGGGGGACCTGCCGGACCACCGCCGCCCACGTGCCGGCCTTGCGAGCCGGGCCGTCCGTCCGCGCGCCACTTCCGCTCACCTCAGCGGTCACAGCCAGGCCCACCTCATCGGTCTCGTGTTCGGTCCTCGTCCGCGCCGACGGCGTCTGTCGTCGACGGCATCACCATCATGGCGGGGGTCAAGGACGAATGAGGCCACGATCAGCAATGTTGACACGATCAGCTACCACTGTTGACCAGAAGCCCGGTACTTAGCCTTGTTGTTACCCCGCGATGTGATGATTCACACTGCGGGGCAACCCCTCTCTTCGGGGGAGCCGGTCAGCCGGCCAGTTCCGGGTGCTTCTCCATGTAGGAGCGGACGAACGGGCAGGACGCCACGACGGTCAGGCCCTTGGCGCGCACGTCCTCCAGCGCGTGCCGGACCAGGGTGCTGCCCAGGCCCTTGCCCTCGACGGCGACCTCGGTGTGGGTGAACGTGACCACGCCGTCGGACGAGGTGTACTCGGCGAAGCCGCCCAGCTCGCCGTCCAGGCGGACCTCGTAGCGGGACAGCTCGGGGTTGTCGGACACGGACGCTGCGCTCACGGGTGCTCCTCCAGGTTCGCTCGGCGGGTGCCACCGTAGTCGCAGCGTGCAAGATTGTCGGATGGACGTGTATCTGCTGATCCTGGGCGATCACCTGCCCAACCCGCGCACCGGCGCGGCGGTCACCGAGTGCGACCGGCTGCGTGCGATGGTGGAGCAGGCCGTCGTCGCGGAGGAGGCGGGTTTCGCGGGCGTGGCGATCGGCGAGCACCACTTCACCCGGTACATCGTCTCCGCGCCCGAGCTGCTGCTGGCCACGATCGCCGAGCGCACGTCGCGGCTGCGGTTGTCCACGGGTGTGACGCTGCTCGCGCACCACGACCCCGTTCGGGTGGCGGAGAACCTGGCCACCCTCGACGTGCTGTCGCGGGGTCGGGCGGAGCTGATCGTGGCGCGGGGTGTGTCGCAGCGCACGGACGAGGCGTTCGGCGTGCGCGACGACCTGCGGGAGCGGTTCGACGAGAACCTGCGGCTGCTGCTGCGGCTGCTGGAGGAGAAGCACGTCACGTGGGAGGGCAAGTACCGCAGCCCGCTCGTGGACGTGACGACGACGCCCCGGCCGGTGCAGCAGCCGCGGCCGCTGGTGTGGATCGGCAGCGCGTCGGCGGTGTCGGCGGACCTGGCGGTGGAGCTGGAGCTGCCGCTGATGCTGCCCAGCACGTTGCGCGACCCGGCGACGCACCTGCCCGTGGTGCGGCGGTACCGGGAGGCGATGGGCGGGGGCGGGCGGGTGGCGTTGCCGAGCCACGTGTTCGTCGCGCCGACGTCGGCCGGGGCGCGGGAGGTGTGGCGCCCGCACCTGGCCGCGTACGCCGAGTTCGCCGACCCGTGGCGCGGTGACGGGGACGTGGACGTCGACGTGCTGATGGAGGGCGCGGCGGTGTGCGGGGACCCGGCGGAGGTGACCGACCGGCTGAACCGGCTGACCGAGCTGCTGTGCCTGGACGCGCAGCTGGTGATGGTCGACATCGGCGGGCTGCCGCACCAGGCCGTGCTGGACACGATCCGGTTGTTCGGCGAGGAGGTGCTGCCGAACCTGACCTGCCCGACGCCGGCGGCGGAGGGTTCGCGCACGTCCTGAGCGTTGAACTCACGGGCCCTGAACGTAGGACTCACGGGCGCTGAACGTAGGACTCTCGCGTCCTGAACGTAGGACTCTCGCGGGGGTGACGTAGATCCGGTGAGTTTTGGGTAGTCCGGTGGCGAAGGAGGTCGACATGGTCCAGCCTCAACCGCCCGAACCCCGGCCCGTGCCCGTCCCGGAGCCGGTGCCGCCACCGCCCGGGCAGCCGTCGCCGGCGACCGAGCCGCCGGTGCCGCCCACCCCCGAGCCGCCGGCGCCCAACGAGCCCGCGCCGAACGAGACGCCCACCACCGGGTGACGACGCCGGGGTTCGGCGCCGGGGGTGCGGTTCGCCGCACCCCCGGCGCGTCCGGCGGGTCCGGTCCGCCGCGTCAGGTCCCGGTGCGGACCACGACCAGGCGACGGGTGGCGCGGGTCAGGGCGACGTAGCGCTCGGCCGGCGGCAACCGGTCCGGGTCGACCACCACGACCGTGTCGAACTCCAGGCCCTTGGCCGCTCGCGGGGTGAGCGGGCCGGTCGCGGAGATCACGGCGAACGTGCCGGTGGCCGGGCGGAACGACTCCGGGTCCGCGCCGGTGACCTCGACGGGCGGTTCGCCGTGCCGCACGGACGTCGGCAGCACGGCGGTGGGGTCGACCTCGGCCAGCGCGCCGGCGGCGTAGGCCATGACCTCGGCGGGGGTGCGGTAGTTCACGGTGAGCCTGCGGTACTGCCAGCGGTCGCGCGCCAGTGGTCCCAGCACCTGCCGCCAGTCACGCGCGCCGGCCGCGGACTGGCGTTGCGCGAGGTCGCCGACGACGGTCATGGACCGGTTCGGCCCGCGCCTCGCGAGCACCCTCCAGTCCATTTCGGACAGTTCCTGCGCCTCGTCCACGACGATGTGGCCGTAGGTCCACTCGCGGTCGGCGGCGGCGCGCTCGGACAGCACGCGGTGGTCCGCCGCGGTGTGGCGGTCGGCCAGCCACTCGGCGTGCACCAGGTCGACGGCCCGCAGCTCCTCGTCGTACATCTCGCCGTCGGTGTCGATCACGTGCAGCACCCCTTGCGCGTACTCCACGGCCCGCCTGCGCTCCTCCTCGGCCCGCCGCTCGGCCGCGCCGTCGGTACCGAGCAGCTCGGCGGCCTCGTCCAGCAGCGGCACGTCGGAGACCGTCCACGCCGTCGGGTCGTCGCGGCGCAGCTCGGGGTGCCCGAGGGCGACGCAGCGGCCGGCGTAGAGGTCCGCCAGCAGCCGTTGCGGGGTGAGCAGGGGCCACAGCGCGTCGACCGCCCGCCGCACGTCGGGGTGGCCGGTCAGCTCCCGCCGCACGTCGGCCGCCAGTTCCGGCCAGTCCTCGCCGATGAGCGCCAGCGCGGGCGCGACCAGCTCGTCCACCAGCGCCCGGTGGAAGGCGGGCCGGGCCTCGTTGTGCTTCAGCCCGGTGGCCCGCGCCCGGGCCCTGGCGCGGTCGGCGATCGCGGCAGTCAGCTCGACCGTGACGTCCTCCAGCTCGACCGGGAGGGGTGCGGCGGGCACCTCCTGCCGGTCGGCGATGGCCGCCACCAGCAGGTCCACCGCGGTGAGCGCGCCCTTGAGCGCCTGCAGCCCCGGGGTGTCCTCGCGGTCGGTCCGCACGCCCGGGAACAGCTCGCCCGGCGTGGCGAACACGACGTCGGTCTCCCCCAGCGACGGCAGCACCTCGCCGATGTAGCGCAGGAAGCCCGGGTTCGGCCCGACCACCAGCACACCCTGGCGGGACAGGCGTTCGCGCTGCGCGTAGAGCAGGTAGGCGACGCGGTGCAGGGCCACCGCCGTCTTGCCCGTGCCCGGCCCGCCCTCGATCACCAGCACGCCCCGGTGCGGCAGGCGGATGACCTCGTCCTGCTCGGCCTGGATGGTGGCCACGATGTCGCGCATCGTGGCCGAGCGCGGCGCGTCGAGCGCGTCCAGCAGCGCTTTCGAGGTGAGCTGGAGCTCGTCGTCGTAATAGCTCTCCAGGTGACCGCCCCGGGACCGGAAATGGCGCCGCAGGGTCACGCCCTCGGGGTTCGCCGCGGTCGCGGTGTAGAACGGCCGCGCGGCCGGCGCACGCCAATCCGTCAACAGCGGCTCGTAGTCGCGCTCGGTGTCGAACAGGCCGACGCGGCCGACGTAGACGCGGTCGTCGGCGGTGTCGATGCGGCCGAAGCACAGGTTGTCCTCGGCCACGTCCAGGCGGCTGACCTGCTCCGACAGCGTGCGCACGGCGACCTCGCGCTGCCAGCGCTGCTCGTGGACGTCCTTCAGGGCGGCGTCGAGGGCCGCTCGCGCGGTGGCGCGTTCCCGCGTCAACCGGTCGTGCAGGAACGCGATCCTCTCCCGTTCGGCAGCCAATTCACCAGTGGTCACGCTTTGCCCCCTGTGATATACTGGCATTGTCTTCGCCTCACCATTCCGCGGTGAAAGCAATCCTCATTCTTACCATGTTCCGGGACGATTCCGCGACGCCGGCCTCGCCGTGCCCGGGCGCGTGACATGATCGCCCGCGTGGACTCCGACGAGTTGGTGGTCGCCGTCGCGCAGCACGCGCCCGTGCCGGGCGACGTCGCGGGGAACGCGCGCCGCGCGGCCGCGGTGGTGGCCGAGGCCGCCGCGGCGGACCTGCTGCTGTTCCCCCTGCTCTCGCTGACCGGCTACGACCTCGACCGCCTCACCGGGCCGGCGTGCTGGGTGGGCCCGGACGACCCGCGGCTGGACGTGGTGCGCGAGGCGAGCCGGGCGCACGGCGTCACGGCGGTGGTCGGCGCGGCCTGGCTCGGGCCGGACGGCGGGCGGTTGCTGGCCTCGGTGGCGCTGTGCCCGGACGGCGGGGTCGAGGTCGTCGGCAAGCAGTACCTGAGCCGGGCGGAGCGGGAGCTGTTCGAGCCGGGCGGGCACGCGCCGGCGGTGGACGTGCGGGGGTGGCGGGTCGCCCTGGCCGTCTGCTGCGACGCGGCCGTCCCCGAGCACGCCGCGGGGGCGGCCCGGCGGGGCGCGGACGTCTACGCCGTGTCGGCGCTCTACACCGAGGGGCAGGAGCGGCGGCTGGACCTGCACCCGGCGGCCCGCGCCCTGGACCACCGGGTGTACGCGCTGGTGGCGAACCTGGCGGGCGCGGGCCCGGGGTGGCGCTCGTGCGGGCGCAGCGGGGTGTGGCACCCGGACGGGCGACGACTGGCCGACGCCGGTCCGGCGTCGCGGGTCGTGACGGCACGGCTGGAGCGGGCCGAGTTGGACTCGTTGCGGTCGACCGACGCGGCGGCCGGCTACCGGGGCTGACGTCCCGGCGCCGCGGACTCGGCCGCGGGCCAGAGGGCGCGCAGCGCCGCCGCCGTCTCGGCGATGCGCGTGCCGAGGGCGGGCGGGTCGGCCTCGGCGACCCAGCGGGCGAACCCGACCTGGAAGGCGGTGACGGCGCTGTGGGCCGCCAGGTCGGCGGTCAGCGGGTCGACGCCCCGCGCCCGCAGCGCCCCGGTGGCCGTCTCGACCAGTGAGGCGAGCTTGAGCAGCTCCCGTTCCCGCAGGGCCGGGTTCGCCTCGACGATCCGGGCACGGCGGGCGGAGTGCCCGTGGTCGTCCTCCAGCACGCGCGCCACGGCGACGACGCCGGTCAGCGCGACGTCGACCGGCGGCAGGTCGGCCGGTGCGGAGCGGATCGCCTCGGCCACCGTCCGCCCCACCGCCTCGGAGCCGCTGAAGAGCACTTCCCGCTTGTCGGTGAAGTGGCGGAAGAAGGTCCGCTCCGTCACGCCGGCGCGCTCGGCGATGTCGCCCGCCGTGGTCTGCTCGAACCCGCGCTCGGTGAACAGGTCCATCGCGGCGCGGACCATCCGCCCGCGGGCGTCCGGCTGCCAGCGACTCATGGCACGAGCATAGTGATGACAGTGACTGACATGGCGTGCTAGCGTCGATGTCAGTCACTGACATACCTTTGAGCGAGGGAACATGCGCGTCTTCGTCACCGGTGCCTCCGGCTGGATCGGGTCGGCCGTCACCGACGAACTGCTGGCCCACGACCACGAGGTGATCGGCCTCGCCCGCTCCGACGGGGCCGCCGCCGCCCTGGAGGCCAAGGGCGCGGTCGCCCACCGCGGCGACCTCGGAGACCCCGACAGCCTGGCCAAGGGTGCCGCGACCGCCGACGGGGTCGTCCACCTGGCGTTCAACCACGACTTCTCCGACTACGCCGGCGCGGGCCGCCTGGAGCGCGCCGCCGTCGAGCGGATGCTGGAGGCCGTCGAGGGCAGCGGGCGACCGTTCCTGCTGGCCTCGGGCATGGCGTCGGGCGCGGCCGGGCGACCGCTGACCGAGGACGACCCGTCACCGCACCACGGCGCCGACTCACCCCGCGGCGGCAGCGAGAACCTGGCCCTGGGCTACGCCGACCGCGGGGTCCGGCCGGTGGCGCTGCGCTTCCCGATCGTGCACGGCGCGGGCGACCGCGGCTTCGTCTCGGCCCTGGTCGACGTGGCCGCGCGGCACGGCGTCGCGGGCTACCTCGGCGAGGGCGCGAACCGCTGGTCGGCCGTGCACCGCTCGGACGTCGCCCGCCTGGTCCGGCTGGCGTTGGAGCGGGCACCGGCCGGCTCGCGCGTGCACCTGGCCGCCGAGGAGGGGGTCCCGACCCGCGCCATCGCCGCGGCCCTGGCCGAGCACCTCGGCCTGCCGACCGCGTCGATCGACCCGGCGGACGCCGAACGGCACTTCGGCTGGATCGGGGCGTTCTTCGGGATGGACCTGCCCGCCTCCAGCACCCACACCCGGGAGCTGCTGGGCTGGACGCCGACGGGCCCGACCCTGCTGGACGACATCGCCGCCGGGGCCTACCCCCTGCCGGCCTGACCCGCCGGGGCGGGCCGGCCGGCGTCGCCGGACGAGCCGTCCGGGGCGGCTCGTCCGGCCGGGGACGCCACCCGCTGCCGGCGCAGCGGCACGATCAGCGGCGTGCCGGTCTCCGGGTCGGCGATCACCCGGCACGGCAGGCCGAACACGTCGCCGACCAGCTCGGCCGTCACGATGTCGGCCGGCCGGCCCTGCGCCACCACGCCGACGCCCGGCTTCATCGCGATGAGGTGCGTCGCGTAGCGGCACGCCTGGTTCAGGTCGTGCAGGACGGCGACCAGCGTGTGGTTGCCGTCCTCGTGCAGGTCGGCGCACAGGTCGAGCACCTCGACCTGGTGCGCGACGTCGAGGAACGTGGTCGGCTCGTCCAGCAGCAGGATCGACGTGCGCTGCGCCAGCACCATGGCCAGCCACACCCGCTGCCGCTGGCCGCCGGACAGCTCGTCCACCAGCCGGTCGGCCAGGTCGTGCACGCCGGTCAGCCGCATCGCCTCCCCGGTCGCCTCCTCGTCCTCGACCGACCACTGCCGCAGCAACCGCTGGTGCGGGTAGCGGCCGCGCGCGACCAGTTCGCCGACCGTGATGCCGCCGGGCGCGATGGACGACTGCGGCAGCAGGCCGAGCCGGCGGGCGACCTCCTTGGAGCGGTAGGCCGAGATCACCTCGCCGTCGAGGTACACCGCGCCCGCCCGCGGCTTCAGCATCCGCGCCAACGCCTTGAGCAGCGTGGACTTGCCGCACGCGTTGGGGCCGACGATGACGGTGAACGAGCCGTCCGGGATCTCGACGTCCAACCCGGACACGACGACGCGCTCGTCGTAGGACAGCGTCAGGTCCGCGCCGCGCAGCCTCGTCATGCCCTGCTCCCCTTCCGCCACTCGTGCGCCAGCAACCACACCAGGTAGAGCCCGCCGATCGCGCCGGTGGCGATGCCGACCGGCAGCTGGGTCGTCGGGAACAGCCGCTGCACCGCGAAGTCGCCGACGACCAGCAGCAGGCCGCCGGTGAGCGCGGACGCGACCAGGCCAGGCCCGGACGCGCCGGTGAGCCGCCGGGCGACCTGCGGGGCGGCCAGCGCCACGAAGCTGATCGGCCCGGCGGCGGCCGTGGCGACGGCGGCCAGGCCGACGCTCACCGCGAGCAGGGCGAGCCGGGTGCGCTCGGCGTTCACGCCCAGGCCGGTGGCGGCGCTGTCGCCCATCTCCAGCAGCGCCAGCCGCCGGCCGAGGCCCAGCGCGCACGGCAGCAGCACGGCGAGCACGGCGGCGACCACCCGCGCCTCGTCCCAGCCCCGGTTGTTCAGGCCGCCGACCAGCCACGTCTGCGCGGCCAGGGCGCTCTCCAGGGTGGCCCGCGTGATCAGGTAGGAGTTGGCCGCGAGCATCATGGCGCTCACGCCGATGCCGACCAGCACCAGCCGGAACCCCTGCACGCCCTGCTTGAGCGCGAGCAGGTAGACGGCGGCGGACGTGAGCAGCCCGGCCACCGTCGCGCCGAGCGCGGTCGCGGCCATGCTGCCCTGCGCCAGCACGAGCACCGCGATGGCGCCGGTGGCCGCGCCCTGGGTGAAGCCGATGATGTCGGGGCTGGCCAGCGGGTTGCGCGACAGGCTCTGCAGGATCGCGCCGCTGAGCGCGAGCGCCGCGCCGACCAGCAGGCCCGTGACCAGGCGCGGCAGGCGCAGCGTGAAGACCACGAAGTCGGCGTAGCCGTCGCCCTGCCCGGCGAACGTGGCCAGCACCTCGCCCACGCCCAGCGGGAAGTCGCCGGTGACCACGGTGGCCACGGCGGCGACCACCGTCAGCACGGCGAGGGCCGCGCTCACGGCCACGGCGCGCTCGCTGACCCGCAGCGAGAAGGCGGGGGTGCGCACGGTCCTCACAGCGCGGCCAGCTTCCGCCGGCGGCACAGCGCGATGAACACCGGCGCGCCCAGGAACGCGGTGATGATGCCGACCTCCATCTCCTGCGGCGCGACGACCACCCGGCCCACGACGTCCGAGCCGAGCAGCAGCACCGGCGAGAGCACCGCGGAGTAGGCCAGCACCCAGCGCTGGTCGCTGCCGCCGATCATGCGGGCCACGTGCGGCACGGTGAGGCCGACGAACGCGATCGGCCCGGCGGCGGCCGTCGCCGCGCCCGCCATGAGCGTGACGGACAGGACGCCGAACGCGCGGGTGCGGGTGACGTTCGCGCCCAGCGCCCGGCCGGTGTGGTCGCCCAGCGCCAGCGCGTTGAGGTTCCGCGCGAGCAGGAACGCGATGAGGATGCCGGGCAGCACGAACGGCGAGACCTGGCCGATCAGCTCGAAGTCGCGGCCGGCCAGCGAGCCGACGTTCCAGAAGCGGAACGCGTCGAACGTGTGGGTGAACAGCAGCAGGATCGCCGAGACGTAGGCGTGCAGCACGGCGGTCAGGGCCGCGCCGCCGAGCACCAGCCGGTCCGGGGTGGCCGCGCCGCGGCCCGCCGCGCCCAGGACGTACACGGCGGTGGCCGTGCCCGCCGCGCCGGCCAGCGCGAACCACACGTACCCGGTGGGGCTGGTGATGCCGAAGAACGCGATGGCGGACACGATCGCCGCCGCCGCGCCCATGTTCACGCCGAGCAGGCCGGGGTCGGCGAGCGGGTTGCGGGTCAGCCCCTGCATCACCGCGCCGGCCAGCCCCAGGGCCGCGCCGACCAGCAGGCCGAGGACGGCCCGGGGCACGCGGACGTCGCGCACGATGGCCGCGTCACCCGTGCCGTCGTCGGCGAGGAGCAGGGAGAAGGTGTCGCCGAACGGGATGCTCTTGGTGCCGATCCACAGGCTGAGCAGCACGATCAGGCCCAGCACGGCGATCGACACCAGCAGGCCGACCCCTCGCACCGCGTCGCGCGACACCCGCACCTCCCGGAAGTTTAGGTAAGGCTAACCGATCCACACCGGGAGTCGATCGTCCGGCCACCCGCCCTCAGGCGAGCGCCAGGGCGACGACCGCGACCAGGGCCGGGACGACCCGGGCGAGCGCGCCGCCCACGCCGCTGCCCCTGGGCCTGCTCATCGCGAGCCGGTCCGACACGCCGAGGCCGACGCCGGCCGCCACCATGAACCCGCACGTGGAGAACACCAGGGCGCGGCCGACCGGCGCGTCCCCCGCGACCAGCCCGATCACCGTGCCGCAGGCCAGGAACAGGTTGTAGAGGCCGACGTCGAACCACCACAGCCGGACCGCGTCGACGTCCCGCGCGGGCACCTTGAACACGCCCCGGTGCACACCCGGCCGCCGAAACAGCACGGTCTCCCACGCGAACGCCGTCAGGTGCACCAGGGCGGCGACCCCGGCGGCCGCCTGGGCGAGGGCGTTCACGGCTCCCACTCCCCCATCGTGATCCCGTGCCGGCCCACGACGTCGCGCAGCAGCGGCGCCGCCTCCTCCGGCGGCGTGCCGGCGGGCACGGCCCGGTCGACGTCGCGGAAGAACCGGCCCATCGCGTCGGTCAGGCTGATCGCCGGGAACTGCACCGACGGCGAGTGCACGGTGAAGGTGTGCGGCGCGCCCGGCGGGATGGCGACGCAGGCGCCCGGCCCCACGTCGTGGACCTCGCCGTCGACCGGCACCGCCATCCGGCCGTGCAGCACGTGGTACGCCTTGGGCCAGGGCGTGCCGCGGGGCGGCACGGCCGGGCCGCGCGGCGCGTCCACCTCGAACAGCTCGTAGGCGCCGTCGGTGTGGGCGGCGTCCACCTTGATGGTGATCCTCGCGTCCGGCGAGTTCAGCTCGAAGCCCTCGCCCGCGGTGCTCAGGTGCGTCTTCACGACCCGACGCCAGGAGCGGCCGGCGGGTGGTCTCCATCCCGGAAATGTGGGGTAGAGGCCCGGTCGGCGGCGGCGCACACTCCGGACGTGTGGGAAGGCCGGGCGATCGGCGCGCGGCGGGAGGTCGCCGCGCTCGCGACCGCGGGGCTCGGGGTCGCCGAGCTGCGCCGGGCCGCCATCGAGGTGGTCGAGCGGGTGGTGCCCACCGAGCCGACCTGCTGGGCCTCCCTCGACCCGGACACCGCCGTGATCAGCACGACGACCAGCGGCGCGAACCGCATCCCGGCCGAGTACGAGCCGGTGCCGGCGACCTGCGAGTACGGCGGCGCGGAACCGCACTCGTTCGCCGAGCCGGCCCGCCGCCCGGGC
The DNA here is from genome assembly GCF_044544865.1 of Actinosynnema sp. NPDC053489. NCBI lineage: Bacteria > Bacillati > Actinomycetota > Actinomycetes > Pseudonocardiales > Pseudonocardiaceae > Actinosynnema > Actinosynnema sp. NPDC053489. The sequence continues at coordinate 51,412 of NZ_JBITXT010000007.1, forward strand.
GTGGTGGCCCGGCTGTCGGACGCGCCGCGACACCGCCCGCAGCCGCCGGGTGAACGAGGTGTGGCGGCCGCTGGGGCTGGGCCACGAGCCGCGCGCGGTGTTCCGGGCGGACGGCACGTGCCGGGCGCGGCCGGCCTGGTGCGGCGCGGCGAGTTCACCGACCGGGAGGTCGAGTTCGTCGCCTCGGTCGCGCCCGCGCCGGCCTCGGCGACGCGGGTCGCGGTGCGGTGCGGCGCCCACCGGACCGGCGGTGAGCCGGCGATCGTGGTCGTGGGGCCGGAAGGGGCGCCGCGCGCGGCCACGACCGCCGCCCGCGCGTGGCGGGAGGAGCTGGACGCGATCGCGCCCGGCCGGTTCGCGGTGATGCTGCGGGCCGTGGTCACCGGCGCGCGGGCCGCCGCCTCGGGCACGTTCCGGGCGCGGGTGCGGGACGCGTCCGGCGGGTGGGTGATGCTGCGGGCCTCCCGGTTGATCGCGGAGGACGACCGCGAGACGGTGGTGACCGTCGAACGCGCGTCCGGCAGCGAGCTGCTCGGCCTGCTGTCCGCCGCCTACGGCCTCACCGCGCGGGAGCGCGAGGTGTGCCGCGAGGTGATCGCCGGGCGGTCCACTTCGGACATCGCGGCCCGGCTGCGCATCTCCGCGCACACCGTGCAGGACCACCTGAAGTCGGTGTTCGGCAAGGTCGACGTGCGCAGCCGGGGCGAGCTGGTGGCCCGGTTGCGGCTCGAAGGGCCGTGATCGGCGGTCCGCCCGAACCGGTGACATCGCGGTCCGGGCCGGCCGCGGTGCGCGTTCGTGGGGTGCAATGGGGGCTGGTCATCCGCCGGTCCACCGAGGGGGCGCTGTCGTGCGAGCCGTGGTGCTGAGCCGTTTCGGCGGTCCCGAGGAGCTGCGCGTGGGCGAGGTGGACCGGCCCGAGCCCGGTCCCGGCCAGGTGCTGCTGCGGGTGCGCGCCGCGGGCGTGAACCCGTTCGACGCGAAGGTCCGCTCGGGCGCGATGGAGGCCGCGTTCACCACGCCGCTGCCCGCGGTCCTCGGCTCGGAGGTCGCGGGCGTGGTCGAGGAGGTCGGCCCGGGCGTCACCGGCACGTCGGTCGGCGACGAGGTGTTCGGCTGGGCCGACAGCGGCTCGTACGCCGAGCGGGCGGTCGCCACGACGGTCGCGCGCAAGCCCGGCGGGCTGCCGTGGGAGCGCGCCGCGGCGCTGCCGGTGGCCGTCGAGACGACCGACCGGGTGTTCGGGCTGCTCGGCGTGCGGCCGGGCGAGACGCTGCTCGTGCACGGCGCGGCGGGCGGGGTCGGCTCGATCGCCGTGCAGCTGGGCGTGCGGGCGGGGCTGCGGGTGATCGGCACCGCGGGCCCCGGCAACCAGGAGCACGTCGCCGCGCTCGGCGCGACGCCCACGACGTACGGCGAGGGCCTGGTGGACCGGGTGCGCGCGCTCGCGCCCGACGGGGTCGACGCCGTGTTCGACGTGGCGGGCAAGGGCGCGCTGCCGGCGTCGATCGAGCTGCGCGGCGGCACGGACCGGATCGTCACGATCGCCGACGACGCCGCCGCCGAGCTGGGGGTGGTGTTCACCGGCGGTCCGCCGCAGCGGTCTCCCGAACGGCTGGCCGAGGTCGCGGACCTGGCCGCGAAGGGCGAGCTGGTGATCACCGTCGCCGGCACGTTCCCGCTGGTCGACGCGGCCGAGGCGCACCGGGCGCTCGCCGGCGGCCACGGGCCCGGGAAGCTCGTGCTGGTGGTGTGAGCGGGCCACCCCGCCGGAGAACTGCCTCTGGACACTTCCTCACGCCTACCTGTAACACGGGGTTAACAGGTACCGGCAGGAGTCCGAGGAGGTCCGATGGCGGCACGGGACGTGAATCGACGCGCGGTGTTGCGCCACGCGGGCGCGGCGGGTGCGGTCGGGGCGCTGTCGGCGTTGTTCGGTAACGTGCCCGCGATGGGTCAACCGTCCGCGACTCCGTTCGACCTGCACTTCGCGGTGACGCACAAGCACCGCCCGTTCGACCTGGTCGCGCCGCGCTTCGTGCAGTACGACAGCGCCCTCACCCCGCCCCCGGCCGCCCCCGGCACGGTGATCCGCACCGGCGTGCGGCCCCGCGCCCCCTTCGGGTCGGTGCTGGTGGAGGTGCAGCGCGCCGAGGGCGTGGTGGTCGCGGGCCTGGCCGGTGACGGGACCTCCGTGCTGGGCACGCTCGACGTGGCCGCGGGCAGGGCCGCGATCGAGGTCACGACCGGCGGCGCGACCACCGTGGTGAAGTCCGCCGACGTGCGCGTGACCGGCGCGTTCCGGTTCGCCGTGGTGGTCAACGAGAACGCGGTCACGGTGCTGGTCGACACCACCGGCACGGGCACGGGCTGGCAGCCGGTGCTGACCGAGCGGGACGGCGTGCGCGCGCTCGTCGACCTGCGGGTGCCCGCGGTGCTGGGCGGCCTCGACTACGCCTACGGCGGGCGCGGCGACGTGCGGCTCGGCCGGGTCCGCGCGGGCTACTTCGGCCAGGCGGGCGTCCGCGACCCGCACTTCGTGCAGCACGCCGACGGCAGGCCCTACGCCCGGGACGGCAAGCTGTACCTGACCATGACCAACGCGGGCCTCGGCTTCTTCCAGCAGGCCCACTGGGCGGTGTGGACGATCGACCTGGCCGACCCGTCGAAGCTGGAGCAGGTCGCGGTCCTGTTCTTCGAGCGCGACGGCGTCGTGCTGGGCGACCACGCCGGCCAGGTCGTCTACGACGACCGCACCGGCCGGTTCATCCTGCTGATGAGCTCGTGGGGCGACTTCGCGTTCCAGGGCGTCCACATCCGCCACACCACCACGACCGCGAACGTGCTGCGGGGCGTGCACGTGCTGCGCACCGAGCGGCTGCCGCTGCCGACCGCCGTCAGCTCGTGGGACCCGGCGCTGACCCGCATCGACGACCGGTGGCACCTGGCGTTCGTCGAGAGCGAGGCCCAGCAGCCCGCGTTCGTGTTCCACCCGGCGCTCGCCGTGGCGGCGCGCGGCGAGGACTACACGCGCACCCGGCTGGTCGGCGCGGACACCTCCGTGGACCAGACCGAGGGCACGATCATCCAGAAGGTCGGCCGGCAGTGGTACGTCTTCGCCAGCGACGGCGACGCCCGGCAGTACCCCGTGTACGACCTGGCGATGCGCAGGCTCGGCACGCTCGACGCGCCCTACGGCACGAACATCCCGCACCCCGTGCTGCTGCCGGGCAACCGCGACTGGTGGCTGGTCACGTTCGACGGCACGCAGTACGCCGAGCCCGTGCTGGGGTACGGCGGGCACGGCGACCTGATCGTCATGCGCAGCCCGGCCCCCGACCGCCGGTAGCGGTGCGGGGGCCGGGGTCCGCGGCTACCTGCCCTGGGATTCCCGCTCCTTGGCGAAGAACTCCTTGATGAGGTTGTCGCGGACCTGCGCGCCGTTGGCCGCGTACGGGCCGCCGGGACCGGTCAGCCGCTCGATCTGGTCGAGCAGGTTCACGCTCTGGTCGCGCAGGGCCGGGTCCATCCTGAGCTGCTGGCCGCCGACGGTGACGGTGCTGCCGCCCGCCACGTAGTCGCGCAGCCCGTTCCAGTCCGTCGGCGCGGCGGTGCCGGGTTGCAGCTGGTAGTCCAGCCGCGGCGGGGCGCCGTTCGCGCCGTGGTGGGCGTTCTCGTTGACCAGGACGTTCTGGTACTCCAGCAGGGTGCGCTGCGAGTTGTGGTCGTTGAAGCCGTGCTCGTTCTGCCGGGCGTGGCCGACCTCGTGCAGCAGCGTGGGGTTGTCGTTGTGCCGGTCGTCCAGCATGAGCAGGTTGCTGTCGACGTTGTAGCCGCCACCGCCCTGCATGTCGAGCATGTCCGAGGCGGGGCTGCTCGCGAACTCCGGGTCGGAGGCCAGGACGTCCGGCGGGATGCCCATCAGCTCGCCGATGGTCATCCGCTGCTGCTCCGGGGTGAGGCCGTGGCGGTTGCCGGGCGGCAGGTCCGCGACCGGGGTGTCGAGGGTGAACGGCCGGCCGTTGTTGGCCCTCGGGTCGGTCGGGATGACGACGCCGCCGACGTCGTTGCGGAGGCCGAGCTGGTCGCGGATGTCGCCCATGCGGTCGCCGAGGGGCCTGGTGTCGGGGTTGGGCATCGGCGTGACGGCCGGGGGCGGCGGCAGGCTGCTGCCGTGGGTGTCGCCGCCCTGATCGCCGCCGTCACGACCACCGTCACCCTGATCGCCGCCGTCACGACCGCCATCGCCCTGACCACCGCTGTCGGCGCCGCCACCTTGGTCGGGACCGCCGCTTTGGTCCGGGCCGCCGCTTTGGTCGGGACCGCCGCTTTGGTCCGGGCCGCCGCCGTGGCCGCCGCTGCCGCCGGCACCACCGGTGCTGCCGCTGCCGCCGGTGCTCCCGCTGCCGCCGGTGGTGCCGCCGGGCGGTCCCTGGTAGATGTCGCTGTCCTGGCCGATGCCGTTCAGGCTGTCGGTGATGTCGCTGTCGGTGGTGCGCATGGTCTCGGCCGACTCGCGCACCTTCCGCGCGGCGTTGGCGGCGGCGTCCGCGGCGGCCTTCGTCGTGCTCGCGCCCTGGCTGATGGTGGAGTTCAGGGGCGTGGCGATCATGCTGCCGAACGCGCCGTAGGCCGCCGGCGTCGCCTGGTGCGAGCCGAGGTTCTGGCTCGTGGTGGTCAGGCCGTGGCCGACGTTGTCCAGGTTCTGCGCCGCCCAGTCCAGGTTGTCCAGGCTCATGGCGCTGCCGTTGTCGCTGATCTGGTAGAAGTCCGAGAACGGGTTCTCCGGCGACGGCGGCGGGCTGACCTCGTACCGGTCGCTGAACGGGTTGCTCGTCGTGCTGGTGGTGCTGTCCGGGCTCCCGGGTGGCGAGGACGAACCGTCGCTCCCCCCGTGGCGGGCCATCAGACGGCCGCCTTCGGCGCGGGCTGGTCGCCGGCCCGGGGCGCACCGCCGCCGTCGCCGTAGAAGTCGCCGTACCCGCCACCCGCCTTGACGCCCTCGTGCACGATGCCGCCCGCGTCGCCCGCGTCGGCGAACCGGTCGAAGCCCTTGCCCAGGTCGCCCATCGACCCGCCCAGCTTGCCCAGCCGCGCGGCCTGCCTGCCCAGCGCGGCGATCAGCTTGGCGATCCGCGCGCCGATGCGCACGGCCAGGGCGGTGGCCGCGCCGACGGCGTAGCCGATGAACCCGACGATGGAGGCACCCAGCGTGAACACCGCGGCCGCCGCCGCGATCAGCGCGCCCTTGACCAGCTGGGCCAGCAGTCCCGCGATCAGGTCGCGCACGATGTCGCGCAGGATGATGATCAACGTGCCGGTCACCGCCGTGACGCGCGCGGTGCCGTCGACGACCTCGGCCAGCGAGTCCAGCTCGCCGCCGAGCCGGTCCATGCTCCGCTTGAACGCCTCGCCCGCCTTGCCCTCCCAGCCGGTGAACTGCGCCATGGCCGCCTTGTGCAGCTCGGCCTGGTCGCGGATCTGCTTGGCGTCCGCCTTGACCTGGTCGATGTGCGCCTGGATGGCGTCGCGGTCCCCCATCAGCATGTCCAGCGGCTCGCGCAGGAAGCTGACGTGCTCGATCAGCCACCCGATCCCCGCCGCGAGCAGCGTGCCGATCGGGTCCACGACGAGCGCGACGGTCGAGGCCACGACGTCGATCGCGCCGAACGTGATGTCGAGGACGCGCTCGGTCTCGCTCTGCGCGTCGCCCTCGATCGTCTTGACGAAGCCCGAGTAGCTCTCGAAGATCCCCGCCCCGGTCCACTGGTCGGTCATCCGCCGATCCCCCTTCTCCCCCGACGGCAGTGGACCGCACCGCGCCAACGACGGGCCAACGTCCGGCCAACTCCGGCCGAACTCGGGCCACCGGCAACCACTCCCGCGCAGCGGCGACCAGCGCCGCGACGCCGAGGGCCGGGGTGGGGTCGACGACCGGGGCGAACAGCGGCGAGTGGTTGGCTCACCGCCATGACGAACCACATCGACGAGGCGTTGCGGGCGTTGGCGGACGGCGAGGTCGACGCGGCGGCGGCCGCGGTGCGCGGCGGGGGCACGCCGCTGGCGGAAGCGCTGGCGAGGTACCTGGCGTCGGCCCGGGAGGGATCGGTGTACGACGAGCCGGCGGCGTTCGAGGCGTTCATCGGGGGCGGCGGGAACGTGGGGCTCTACCGGGCCGTCGGCGAGGCGCTCGGGCGGGTCTACACGGCGGCGCGGCCGGCGACCCTGCTCGACGTCGGTTGCGGTGACGGCCGCGCGCTGCGGGCCGCACTGGCCTCGGAGCACGCCCCGGCCTCCGTGACGCTGGTCGAGCCGTCGGCGGCGCTGCTGGACGCGGCGGTGCGCGCGTTGGCGGGTCACGACGTGGACGCCAGGCGCACCAGGGTGGAGCCGTTCGCGGCCGGGCTGCCCGAGGGCGAGGTGTTCGACGTGGCGCAGTCGACCTTCGCCCTGCACGCGCTGCCGCACGAGGTGCGCGACACCGTGCTGGCCGACCTGGCGCGGCACGTCGGCGTGCTCGCCGTGGTCGAGTTCGACGTGCCGGACCTGCCCCACGGCGGTCCCGAGCACCGCCGGTTCCTCGCCGAGGCCTACGAGCGCGGGCTGGTCGAGTACGGGGAGGACCGCGACCTGGTGGCGCAGGGGTTCCTGATGCCGGTGCTGACCGGCCAGCTGGTGCCGGGCGCGACCCGGGCCACCTGGGAGCAGCCCGCGGCGCGGTGGGCGGAGCAGGTGGGGCGGGCCGGGTTCACCGACGTGCGGGTCACCCGGCTGCACGACTACTGGTGGTCGCCCGCGTTCCTGCTCACCGCTTCCGGGTCTCCCGCAGCAGCGACGCGGCGGTGACGAGCACCAGCACGGCTGCGGAGCCGTGCACGGCCAGCGCGTAGGCCACCGTGCCGCCGTTGGTCAGCACCGCGACGCAGTCCCCGATCGGGATGACCGCGTCGGCGAGCACCACCCAGCCGAGGGCGCGCCGCTGGCGCAGCAGCAACAGCGCCAGCGCGGTCAGCCCGTAGGCGAGGTCGCGGACGCCCTTGACCACGAAGTACCCGTTGCCCTCCGGCCACGGGTCGATGCCGAAGCCCGCGGCCGCGCCCTGCGGGTTGAGCAGGAAGTTGAGGCCGAACGCGAAGCCCGCGAGGACGACGAGCACGGCGAGACCCGTGTTGATCCGGTGGTGGGACATGCCCCGACTCCAGGTGCTAGCAGCGCTAGGTACGAGAGCGACACTAACTTGAAGCGCGCTCGGATGTCTAGCGCTGCTAGCATCACGTCGTGTCCATCCAGGAGCGCCGTGAGCGCGAACGCGCCGAACGCCACCGGCTGATCGTGGACGCGGCCCGGGCGCTGGCCGAGGCGGAGGGGTGGGACGCGGTCACCACCCGGCGCCTGGCCGAACGGGTCGAGTACAGCCAGCCGGTGCTCTACAGCCACTTCAAGGGCAAGGACGCGATCGTGCGCGCGGTCGCCGTCCAGGGCAGCGCCGACCTCGCCGAGCGGTTGCGCGCCGCCCGCGCGGCCCACCGCTCGCCCGCGGCGGCGCTGGAGGCCGTGGCGCGGGCGTACCTCGACTTCGCCGCCGCCCGGCCGGCGCTCTACGACGCCATGTTCGTGCGGGAGGTCGACCTGTCGTTCGGCACGGCCGAGTCGCCGCCCGAGCTGCTCGCCGCGTTCGGCGAGTTCGTGGCCGTCGTCGAGCCGTTCGCCGGTGGCGACGACGTGGAAGCGCTGACCGAGGTGCTCTGGAGCGCGCTGCACGGGCAGGCGACGCTCGACCACGGCCGGCGGTTGCGCCCCGACCACCGCGAAGCCCGCCTGGAGCTGCTGCTGAGCCGCTTCACCGGGCGCGGGCGATGACCGGCGGCCCACCGTCGTTCCCGCCGCCGCCCAGGACGTGCGCCACCACGTGCCCGCCCGCCGCGCGTGCGGGTCGGGTCAGGCGTGGACGAGGGCCTCGTCCCACTCGATCCGGTGGTCGAACTGCCAGGTGAACTTCGCCGGGTCGGCGAACTTGAACGCCAGCGGCAGCAGGGCGTCGCGCAGCACCCGGCCGACGGGACCGGCGGCCTTGGCGCGGTTCGTCCGGGCGGCCTGGGCGATGATCCGCTCGACGCGGTCGCGGCGCAGCGACTCGTAGGCGCGGAACGCCTCCTCGTGCGGAAGGTCGCGCAGGCACCGGGCCAGCTGCACCGCGCTCTCGAACGCCAGCGACGCGCCCTGGCCCGAGCTCGGCGACGTGGCGTGCGCGGCGTCGCCGACCAGGACCAGCCGGCCGCGGCTCCACCGCGGCACGCCGGGGACGTCCTCCAGCGCGCCGGTCACCACGAGGTCGGCCGGGTCCGTGGCGGCGACCATCCGGGCGGCCGGGGTGCGGTCGGGCGCGAAGGTCTCGGCGAGCAGGGCCAGCCACCGCTCCGGGCTCGTGGCCCGCGCCTGCGCCGTGGTCAGCGGGGTGGCGCGGGGCAGGTTCGCGAACCAGCCACCGGAGCCGTCCGCCCCGACCTGGTAGCCGAAGAACGCGCGCTTGCCGGAGACCAGCCGCATCGCGCCTCCGGTCGACGGCTCGCCCGTGTCGGCCATCCGCGCGCCGAAGCCGAGCAGCCCGGCGTACCGCGGGTGCGGCGCGTCCGGGTCGATGATCCGCCGCACGGTCGACCGGATGCCGTCCGCGCCCACGAGCACGTCGGCGTCGACCTCGTCGGCGTCGGCGAAGCGGGCGGTGACGTGCGTGCCGCGGTCCACCGCGTCGACCAGCTCGCGGCCGTGCTCCACGGGGATGCCGCGCCGCACCGCCTCCTCCCGCAGCACGCGGTGCAGGTCGGCGCGCCACACCAGCAGCTGCGGCGGCTCCCCGCCGAACCGGCCCAGCGTGCGGCCCGTCCAGGTCTGCAGCTCCATCGCGGTCATCGGCGTGCCGATCGACCGCACCAGGTCGGCCAGGCCGAGCACCTCCAGCGCCTGCAACCCGTTGGGCGCGATGCTCAACGCGCCGCCGGCGCCGTCGACCACGCGGCCGTGCCGCTCGTGGACGCCCGCCTCGAACCCGGCCTTGCGCAGCGCCATCGCGGCCACCGGCCCGCCGATGCCACCGCCGATCACGATCGCCCTCATCGTTCCCCCTCGTGGAAGGCGGCCCACTGCGGGCGCCAGCCCTCGATGCGTTCCAGGAAGCGCCGGACGAACGCCACCTCGGCGTTCAGCAGCGCGATGCGGTACTCCTCCTCGACCAGGAACAGCGGGTGCGCGTCGGCGCCCGCCACGATCGCCTCGGCCTCCCCGACCCGGCGCGCCAGCGCGTCGAGCCGGTCGCGCAGCAGGGCCGCGACCTCGTCGGGGTGCAGCGCGGAGATCATGGACAGGGCCGCGACGAAGCGCGGGTACTCGTGCCCCGGTTCGGCGACCAGTTCGCGCATCCAGTCCTTCAGCTCCGCGCGACCGGCGTCGGTGAGCGCGTAGACGGTCCGCTCGGGCCGCTGCCCTTCGCGGGACGTTTCGTGCTCGGCGATGAACCCGGCCTTCGCGAGCTGGCCGAACACCATGTAGAGCGAGCCGTGGGTGAACTTGATGCTGCGGTCCTCGCCGTGGGCCTTCAGGAGCCGGCCCAGCTCGTAGGGGTGCATCGGCTCGCGGACGAGGTAACCGAGCACCGCCAACCCGAGCAGGTTGCCGACCTTGCGCTGGGACGCCACCACCACCTCCATAGTCAGTCCTAACTATCCACGACCGACTAGTCAGAGTCAACTATTCGGAAGGCACGGTGGTGGGCGGCGCACAACCCTACGTATGGGTCTGGTGACGACAGGTCGCCGGCTGGTTCCTTGGGCAGCGGGAGCCCTCCCTGTCACACGGCTCCCGCTTTTCCCTGTACCCCAAGGAGACCACCATGCTCGTACGAAAGGCAGCGCGGATCCTCGTCGGCGCGCTGGGCATGCTGCTGCCGCTCATCGCGGTGGCCGCGCCCGCCGCGTCGGCGCAGCCGCAGGTCCTGGCCCGCACGCTGTACTACGACGTGAGCCAGGCGCAGGAGTTCGCGGCGGACTGGGACCGCGCCGCCACGAACTGGAACAACTCGGTGGCCAACGTCAAGCTGGCCCGCCGCACCTCCACCTCGGGCGTCAACATCCGCATCCTCGCGGACGACGGCTGGCCGCGGGCCTACGTGACCTCGCTCGGCAACGGCACCGTCTACATGGGACGCGAGGCCGTGCTGCAGGGCTACTACCGGCCGCGCATCTCGACGCACGAGATCGGGCACATCCTCGGCCTGCCGGACCGGCGGACCGGCCTGTGCACCGACCTGATGTCGGGCTCCAGCGCGCCCGTGTCCTGCCGCAACGACCTGCCGAACGCCGCCGAGCGCGCCGAGGTCGACCGCCGGTTCGCCGGCACGCTGGCCGCGGCCGACGTGCGCGCGGCGGGCTACGCGGGCAGCAGCACGGAGTGCTACGTGTACTGAGGCGCGTGACGGTGCCCCGTGGGGCGGTCGCCACCCACGGGGCTCCTGGAACACCGCGGCCGCCCGCGCCGTTGGGCAGGCGTGGACGCGGTGGAGACGGTGTTGGCGTGGAGCATCCCCGGCGGCACGTTGTCGGTGGTCGGGGTCGCGGTCTACGAGCTGCTGCGCCAACGGCGCCGCAAGCGCAAGGGCACCCCGCTGGCCACGACGACCGTCAACGAGATCACCGCGATGTTCTACGGCTCCAAGCGGATGGAGCTGGAGCACCGCGACTCGGTCGCCGTGATGCGCGAGGAAGAGGCCCAGGGCGCACCACCGCGCCGCGTCGACCTCGATCGCGGCGTCGTGGTGCTGCGCCCGGACCCCGGACCGGGAACGCCCGCTAGCGGAGGCTGAGGGGGCGCAGGTCGGTCCAGTGCTCCTCCACGTAGGCCACGCACGCGTCCCGCGTGTCCGGGCCGAAGGCGGACGTCCAGCCGGCCGGGACGTCGGCGAACGACGGCCACAGCGAGTGCTGGCCCTCGTCGTTCACCAGGACGTGGAAACGGCCTTCGGGGTCTTCGAACGGGTTGGTCACGGCTCGATCCTCCGGTCGGGGTCGGTCGTCGCGCGGTGCAGGTGCTCCAGCACCGCGTCGGCCAGGTGGCGGGCGGTCGTCGGGTCGAACAGGTCGGTCGCGTAGGCGAGGTAGCACGGTACCGGGCCGTCGTCCGGCGGCTCGTAGAAGCTGAGGGCCAGCTCGGCGGCCATCGTCCCGGTCGGCACGGCTTCGAGGGTGCCCGTGCCGCCCTCCAGCGCCGCGAGGGCCGCCTTCTCGTGGTGCACGATCACCACCTGCGGTTCGACGGGCACCGGGACGTCGGCGTGGTCGAACGCGGCCAGGTCGGTGGCCCGGACGCGGGCCAGCAGCTCGGTGTAGCCGGGGTTGCCCGCGGTGTCGGTGCGCAGCACGACCCGGTTGAAGAACGAGCCGACCAGGTCGGCCAGCGCCTCCTCGGTCCGGCCGGCGACCATCGTGCCGATGGGCAGGTCCGTGCCGTACGGCGTGAGCGCGGCGGCCAAGGCGGCCTGCACCACCATGAACGCGCTGGTGCCGGTCCGGGCGGCCAGCCGGTCGACGGCCCCGTGCAGCGACGCAGGCAGCGGCAACGGGATCACGGCGGCCGGGTGGCGACCCGCTCGCCGCCCGGCCCGGTACGGCAGCCGGATCTCGGGCAGGTCGCGCAGCACCTCGCGCCAGAACGCGCGCTGCTCCTCCCCCACCGACTCGACCACCTCCAGCGACCACAGGGTGTAGTCGGCGTAGGTCACCGGCAGTTCGGTCCACTGTGGAGCACCACCGGCGCGGCGGGCCGCGTAGGCGTGCTGGAGGTCGCGGAACAGCGGCACCACCGACCACTCGTCCACGGCCAGGTAGCTCATGGTCAGCAGCAGCGCCTGCGCGCCGGACGCGTCGACCACCAGCCGCGCCCGCGCCGGCGGCGTGCCCGGCGGCACGGGCTCGGCGGCGAACCCCGGCAGCGCCTCGTCCAGGGACGGCACCCGCACGACCTCCAGCGGCGCGCCGGGCACGGCGCGCTGCACGTCACCGTCCAGCACCGTGCGCAGCGGCTCGTGCCGGGCGACGACGTCGGCGTACGCGGCGGTGAGGGCCGGCACGTCGAACGGCTCCCGCGCGCGCAGCGCCAGCGCGTGGTCCCACACCTCCGCCGACCGGCCCCGTTGCACGGGCGCGAGCGGGAGGTCCACCGGGCGGTCGAACCGGCGCAGCGGCGGCCGGTCCGAGGTGGCCCCGGTGAGCCGCCCCGCGAGCCCCGCGACGGTCGGCGAGTCGAACACGTCCCGCAGCGCGAGGTCCACCCCGAACACCGACCTGATCCGGCCGACCAGCCGCATGGACGCCATGGAGTGGCCGCCCAGGGCGAAGAAGCTGTCGTGGATGCCCGGCGACACGCCCAGCAGCTCGGCGAACAGCTCCGCGATCGCCTTCTGCTCCGGCGTCGTGGGCCGGTCGTCGCCGGTGAGCGCCGACCAGTCCGGCTTCGGCAGCGCCCGGCGGTCGAGCTTGCCGTTCGGCGTCAGCGGCAGCGGGCCGTCGAGGAACACCACGGTCGCCGGGACCATGTACTCGGGGAGCCGTTCGGCGGCGAACGCGCGCAGGTCGTCCCGCGTCGAGCCGACGACGTACCCGACGAGCCTGGTCACCTCGCCCGTGCGGTCGGCGACCACGGCCGCCTGCGCCACGTCGGGGTGCCGGGCCAGGGCCGCCTCGACCTCGCCCGGCTCGATCCGGAACCCGCGGATCTTCACCTGGGCGTCGACGCGGCCGAGGAAGTCGAGGTTGCCGTCGGCGCGCCACCGCGCGCGGTCGCCGGTGCGGTACATGCGGGCGCCGGGCGGGCCGAACGGCGAGGCGACGAACCGCGAGGCGGTCAGCGCGGGTTGGCCGACGTAGCCGCGGGCCAGGCCGCGACCGGACACGTACAGCTCGCCGACCACGCCCGGCGGCACCGGGCGCAGGCGGTCGTCCAGCACGTGCACGGTGGTGTTCGGGTCCGGGACGCCGATCGGCACGGCGGAGTCCCAGCCGGGCACGGCCCGCCACAGGGTGGAGTTGACCGTGGCCTCGGTGAGGCCGTAGGCGGCGAGCAGGTTCAGCCGACCGGCCCAGCGGCCGATGACGTCCGGCGGGACGGTCTCGGTGCCGACCAGGACCGTGGCGCCCTCGGGCAGCTCGCAGTCGGCGGGCAGCGCGGACACCAGCGACGGCGGCAGGATCATGTGCGTGATCCGCCGGTCGCGCAGGAAGTCGGTCAGCTCGGGACCGGCGACGCGCACCTCGTCGGGCGCGAACACCAGCCGCCCGCCCACGCACAGCGCCATGGTCAGCTCGAACACGGCCACGTCGAAGCCCACGGAGGCGAACTGGAGCACGCGGCCGTCCGCGGTCAGGCCCATGCGGTCGATCGCCGTCGCGGCGAGGCTCGCGATGCCCTCGTGCGGCACCACCACGCCCTTGGGGCGGCCGGTCGAGCCGGACGTGTAGATCACGTACATCGCCGAGTCCAGCGACCGCGGCCCGGCGAACGCGGCCGGCGCGGGTCCCCGCGCCGCGGCCAGTTCCCCCGCCACCGCGTCCGAGTCCAGGACCAGGACGTCGACGACGTCCGGGACGGGCGCGGAGGTCGTGGTCACGACCAGTCGGGCGGCGGAGTCCCGGATCATGTAGGAGATCCGGTCGGCCGGGTGGGAGAGGTCCAGGGGCAGGTAGGCCGCGCCCAGCTTCACCACGGCCAGCACGGTGGCGACCATGTCCGCCGACTTCGGCACGGCGACGCCCACGACCGACTCCCGGCCGACGCCGCGGGCCGCGAGCGCCCCGGCGATCCGGTCCGACCGGGCGTCCAGCCAGGCGTAGCTGACCGACCGGGCGCGGTCGACCACGGCCACCGCGTCCGGGCGCTCGGCCGCGCACCGGGCGAACATCTCTGGGAACGTCTCCTCCGGCACGGCCCGCGCGGTCCGGTTGAACTCCTCGACCACGAGCCGCCGCTCGTCGGGCGCGAGCAGGTCCACCGCGCTCACCGGAGCGGACGGCGCGGCCAGCACGGCGTCGACCAGCGCGACCAGCCGCGCGCCGAGCCGCCGCGCGGTCCCGTGGTCGAACAGGTCGGTCGCGTACTCCAGCCGGCACGTCACCGGCCCGTCGGCCACCTCGGTGAAGCTGAACACCAGGTCGAACTTCGCGGTGGTCGTCGGGTGGCCCACCCACGTCACCGGCAGCCCGTCGAACGCCGCCGCCTCGCCGCCGCGGGCGTGGTAGCCCACCATCACCTGGAACAGCGGGTTGCGCGCCGCCGAACGGGTCGGGTTGACCCGGTCCACCACGGCCTCGAACGGGACGTCCTGGTGCGAGAACGCGGCCAGCGACGTCTCCTTCACCCGCGCCACCAGCTCGGTGAACGAGGGGTCGCCGGACAGGTCGGCCCGCAGCACCAGGGTGTTGACGAAGAACCCGACCAGGTCGTCCAGCGCCTCGTCGGTGCGGCCGGCGATCGGCGCGCCCAGCGGGACGTCCTCACCCGCGCCCAACCGGCCCAGCAGCGCCGCGACCGCGGCCTGGAGCACCATGAACATCGACGCGCCGGACGCCTGCGCCACCGCGCGCAGCGCGTCGGCCCGTTCGGTCGGGAACACGACCTCCAGGTCCGCGCCGCGGAACGTGGGCCGGGCCGGGCGCGGCCGGTCCACCGGCAGCTCCAGCTCCTCCGGCACCCCGGCCAGCGCCCGCTCCCAGTGGGCGAGCTGCTCCTCCCCGACGACCTCCAGCACATCGCGCTGCCACACCGCGTAGTCCGCGTACTGCACGGGCAGCGGAGTCCACCGCGGTGCCCCGCCCTCCCGCCGCGCCCGGTACGCCGTCGCCAGGTCGCGCAGGAACGGCCGGTCGGACCACTCGTCGGTGGTGATGTGGTGCAGCAGGATGACGACCAGGTGCTCGTCGGGCGCCAACGACGCGACCGTGACCCGCAGGGGCAGCTCGGTGCGCAGGTCGAACGGCCGCCCGACCTCGTCGCGCACGATGCCCGGCACGTCGTCCTCGGTCGCCCCGCGCACCACCACCGGGGGCGTGACGTCGTGCAGCACCCGCTGGAACGGCGTGCCCTCGTGCTCGCCGAACACGGTCCGCAGCGCTTCGTGCCGGTCGACCACGTCACCGACGGCGGCGGTGAACGCGGCCGCGTCCAGCGGGCCGTGCACCCGGAACACCAGCGGGAAGTTGTAGGCGGTGGACGTGCCCTCCATCTGCTGGATCAGCCACAACCGCTGCTGCGCCGACGACAGCGGCAGCTCGGCGGGCCGTTCGACCGGCACGAGCGGCGGTCGCACCGGACCACCACCCGCCCGCGCGGCCAGCTCGGCGACCGTGGGCGCGTCGAACAGGTCGCGGATCGCCAGTTCCACGCCCAGCGCCGAGCGGGCCCGGCTCACCAGCCTGGTCGCGAGCAGCGAGTGGCCGCCGAGGTCGAAGAAGTTGTCGTCCACGCCGACGGACGGCACGCCGAGCACGTCGGCGAACAGCCCGCGCAGCACCTCCTCCGCCCGGTTGGCCGCCGCGCGCGAGGACCCCGCGCCCGTGACCACCGGCTTGGGCAGGGCCCGCACGTCCAGCTTGCCGTTGACGGTCAGCGGGAGCGCGTCCACCGCGACGATCGCGGCGGGCACCATGTAGTCCGGCAGGGTCGCCTTCAGGTCCTCCCGCAGGGCTGCCGGGTCGGCGTCGGCCACCACGTACCCGAGGAGCCGCTTCACGCCGCCCGGGCCGGCGTCCACGACGACGGCCGCGTGCGTGACGCCGGGTCGGGCGGCCAGCGCCGCCTCGACCTCGCCGAGCTCGACCCGGTAGCCGCGGATCTTGACCTGGTCGTCGGTGCGGCCGAGGAAGTCGAGGTTGCCGTCGCGCCGCGCCCGCACGAGGTCGCCCGTCCGGTACATGCGGGAACCGGGCGGGCCGTACGGGTCGGCCACGAACCGCTCGGCGGTCAGGCCGAACCTGTCGTGGTAGCCGCGGGCCAGGCCGACGCCGGCGACGTACAGCTCGCCGGGCGAACCGGGCGGCACCGGCCGCAGGCGCGCGTCCAGCACGTACGCGCGGGTGTTCCGGATCGCCTTGCCGACGGTCGGGGTGTCGCTGTCCTCAGTGGACGCCCCGAGCGCGTTGATCGTGTACTCCGTCGGCCCGTACAGGTTGTAGCCGTACGTGCCGGGCGTCTCGCGCAGCCGCCGCCACACCGAGTCGGGCACGGCCTCGCCGCCGAGCAGCACCAGCGCCGGGACGTGGCCCTCCAGCAGGCCCTCCTCGATGAGGAGCTGCGCGTAGGTCGGGGTCACGTTGACCACGTCGACCAGGTGCTCGTCGCAGTACGCCACGAGCGCCGCCGCGTCGCGGCGCAGCTCCTCGTCGCAGACGTGCACCTCGTGGCCCTCGACCAGCCACAGCAGCTCCTCCCACGACATGTCAAACGCGAACGACACGGTGTGCGCGATGCGCAGCCGCCGCCCGCCCGCCGCCGCGACGGCCGGTGCGAAGATCGCCCGTTGGTGGTTGAGCTGCATGTTCGTCAGGCCGCGGTAGGGCGTGACGACGCCCTTGGGCCGCCCGGTCGAGCCGGACGTGTAGATCACGTAGGCCGGGTGCTCCAGCGAGAACCGCGGCCACTCGGCCACGTCCGGCGCGTCGGGCAGGTCGTCGACGCACAGCGCGTCCGGCACC
This sequence comes from Actinosynnema sp. NPDC053489, assembly GCF_044544865.1. NCBI lineage: Bacteria > Bacillati > Actinomycetota > Actinomycetes > Pseudonocardiales > Pseudonocardiaceae > Actinosynnema > Actinosynnema sp. NPDC053489. Next base: position 68,145 of record NZ_JBITXT010000007.1, read on the forward strand.
AGCCCGACCGCCCTGGTCGACAGCACGCACAGCGGCCGGGTGTCCTCGACCATCATCAGCAACCGGTCGGCCGGGTGGTCGAGGTCCAGCGGCAGGTAGGCGGCACCGGTCCGCAGCACCGCGAACAGCGCCACCACCATCTCGATCGAGCGCGGCAGCGCCAGCGCGACCACCCGCTCCGGGCCCGCGCCGCGGCTGACCAGCACCCGCGCCAGGGCGTCGATCCGGTCCCGCAGCTCGGCGTAGGTGAGCCGCCGGTCGCCGAACACCAGCGCGGTGGCGTCCGGCGTGCGCCGGGCCTGCGCGGCGAGCAGGTCGGCGACCGTGTCCCCCACCACCGGGGCGGCACTGGCGTCCCACTCGGCGGCCAGCGCGGCCCGTTCGCGGTCGGGCAGCACGTCGACGGTGCCGACCAGCGCGTCCGGCGCGTCGACCAGGCGGCGCAGCACGGTGGTGTAGCGGGTGAGCAGCTCCTCGGCGGCGTCGGCGGTGAAGGTGTCGGGCCGGGCCGCCAGGGTGACGCGGGTGCGGGTGCCGGGCGTGATGATGAGCGTCAGCGGGAAGTGCGTGCCGTCGACGTTGGAGACGTCGAGCACGCCGTGCCGCCGGGCCAGCTCGTCCTGGCGGTCGTCGCCGTCGCCGGTGCGCAGCACGAACAGCGTGTCGAAGAGCTGCCGGTGCCCGGCCTCGCGCTGGATCTCGCCGAGGCCGACGTGCTCGTAGGACATCAGCGCGGTGCGTTCGGCCTGGATGCGGCGCAGCAGCTCCAGCACGGTCTCGCGGGGGTTCAGCGCGATGCGGGTGGGGATGGTGTTGAGGAACATGCCGATGACGTGCTCCACGCCGTCGACCTCGACCGGGCGGCCCGCGACGGCGGTGCCGAACACCACGTCGTCCCGGCCGACCCGGCTCGCCAGCACGAGCGCCCACGCGGCGTTGAACACGGCGTTGGCGGTCAGGCCGTGCTGCCGCGCCCGCGCGCGGATGCGGTCGGTCAGCTCCTCGGTCAGCTCTTGGTGGACCTCGGCCGGGATGACCGGTTCGCGGGACCGGTCCACGGGTGCGACCAGGGTGGGTTCGCGCAGCCCGGACAGGGCCGTGCGCCACGCCCGCAGCGCGGCGTCGTGGTCCTGGCGCGCCAGCCACGCGAGGTAGTCGCGGTAGGAGCCGGGCGGCGGCAGCTCGGCGTCGGGGTCGCGGTACAGCTCCAGGAGCTGCTCCAGGAACAGCCACGCCGACCAGCCGTCCCACAGGATCAGGTGGTGGGTGACGACGAGCCGGTCGCGGCCCCCGGGCAGCCGCAGCACGAGGAACCGGCACAGCGGCGGCGCGGCCAGGTCGAACCGCTCCCGCCGGTCCGCGGCCAGCAGGTCGGGCACGTCGGCGTGCCCGACCTCGACCACGCGCAGCGGGATCTTTGGGACGGGTGCGATGAACTGCACGGGTGCCGGCACGCCGTCGCCGGTGAACCCGGCGCGCAGGCTCGGGTTGCGCTGCAGCAGGGCCGCGCCGGCCCGGCGCAGCCGGTCGACGTCGAGCCGGCCGGCGAAGTCCATCGTCTCCTGGGAGAGGTAGACGTCCAGCGCCCCGGTGTCGTAGCTGGAGTGGAAGTACAGGCCCTCCTGCAACGGCGAGAGCGGCCACACGTCCTCGGCCTCGGGCAGGGCCCGGCGCTGGTCGTCGGTCAGGTCGAGCAGCGGGGCGTCGTCGGCGGCGTGGCGCGCGTTCTCGACGGCGGCCAGCGCGGCGACCGTGCGGTGCTCGAACACGTCCCGGGGGCTGATCCCCACGCCGAGCCCGCGGGCGCGGCTGGACACCGCGATGGAGGTGATGCTGTCGCCGCCGAGGGTGAAGAAGTCGTCGTCCACGCCGAGGTCCGGCAGGCCCAGCACGTCGGCGAACACCTCGCGCAGCAGGCGTTCCCGCTCGGTGGCGGGCGCGCGGCGCGCGGTCGGGGCGGCGGTCGGCGAGGGCAGCGCGTTGTGGTCCAGCTTGCCGCTGGGGGTGAGCGGGAGGTCGGGCAGCGCGACGACCGCGTGCGGGGTCATGGCGGCCGGCAGCGCACCGGCGATCCCGGCCCGCACCGCGTCGAGGTCGACGTCGGCGGGCGTCACGTAGGCCAGGAGTTGGTGGTCGCGGGCGATGACGGCGGCCCGCGCCACGCCGGGCTGCCGGAGCAGCGCGGATTCGACCTCGCCCGGCTCGACGCGGTTGCCGCGCACCTTGACCTGCCGGTCCGTGCGGCCGAGGTAGACCAGCGCGCCGTCGGCGCGGCGGGCCACCAGGTCGCCCGTGCGGTACATGCGGTCGCCGGGCGCGCCGAACGGGTCGGCCACGAACCGCTCGGCCGTCAGCGCGGGCCGGCCGAGGTAGCCGAGGGCGAGCTGGACGCCCGCCAGGTACAGCTCGCCGGGCACGTCCACCGGGACCGGCCGCAGGAACGGGTCGAGCACGTGCAGCCGGGTGTTCCAGACCGGGTGCCCGATCGGCACGGACGGGCCGGGCGTGCCGTCGTACTCGAAGTGGGTGACGTCGACGGCGGCTTCGGTGGGGCCGTAGAGGTTGTGCAGCGGCACGGCGGTGAGGGCGCGCCAGCGGGCGGCCACGTCACCGCTCAGCGCCTCGCCGCTGCTGAACGCGCGGCGCAGGCCCGTCGACCACGTCGGGTCCTCGCGCACCTCGGGGACGCCGAGGAACGCGGCGAGCATGGAGGGCACGAAGTGCAGCGTGGTGACGCCGTGCCGGCGGATCAGGTCGGCGAGGTAGGCGGGGTCGCGGTGGCCGTCGGGCTTGGCGAGCACGACGGCAGCGCCCTCGCACAGGGCCCAGAAGAACTCCCAGACCGAGACGTCGAAGCTCGACGGGGTCTTCTGCAGCACGCGGTCGTCGGCGGCGAGGCGGTACTCGTGCTGCATCCACGCCAGCCGGTTGACGATCGCGCGGTGCGTGACGACGACGCCCTTGGGCCGCCCGGTCGAGCCGGAGGTGTAGATCAGGTAGGCGGGGTGGTCGGGGCGGGGCGCGGGCAGCTCCACGTCGGGCGCGGTCCCGTCCCGGCAGTCCTCGGGCCGCACGACCGTCGTCGCGCCGGAGTCGGCCAGCATGAACTCGACGCGGTCGGCCGGGTAGTCGAGGTCGAGGGGCAGGTAGGCCGCGCCGGACTTGAGCACGCCCAGCAGCGCCACCACCAGCTCGGCGGAGCGGGGGACGGCGACGGCCACGACGTCGCCCGCGTCGGCGGCGCGGAGCCTGCGGGCCAGGGCGGTGGCCCGGCGGTCGAGCTCGGCGTAGGTGAGGGTGACGTCGTCGTGGACGACGGCGACGGCGTCCGGCGTGCGGGCGGTCTGCGCGGCGATCCGGTCGACCAGGGTGCCTTCGGGCACGGTGACGGCGGTGGCGTTCTGCCGGGCCAGCCACTCGGCCTCGGTGGCGGAGACGAGACCCAGGCTCGCGATCGCGCGGTCCGGGGTGGTGGCGAAGGCGGTGAGGAGGGCGACGAGCCGTTCGGCGAGGGCGGCGACCCGGGCGTCCGGGAGGCGGTGCTTGAGGCGCAGCTCGAAGCGCTCGCCGGGCAGGGCGATCAGGGCCAGCGGGTAGTGCACGCGGTCGCGGATCTCCACGTCGTCCACCAGGTCGGGGAAGTTCTCGACCACGACGAGGGTGTCGAACAGCTCGCCGTGCCCGGTGACGCGCTGGATCTCGGCCAGCCCGAGGTGCTGGTGGTCCAGCAGGCGGGCCTGCTCGCGCTGGAGGCGGTCGAAGGCGGTCGCGAGGCCGTCCCCGCCCCGCCACCGCTGGCGGACGGGCACGGTGTTGATGAACAGGCCGACGGCGTGCTCGATCCCGGGCACCTCGGCCGGCCGGCCGGCGACGGTGGTGCCGTAGACGACGTCGGCGCGCCCGGTGAGGCCGCCGAGGAGCAACCCCCAGGCGCCGTGCAGCACGGTGCCGAGCGTCAGCCCCCGGCGCCGGGCCTGCCCGACGAGCGCCGCGCTCAGCTCCGCACCCAGCCGCACGCGGTGCTCCCCGTGCCGGGGCGATGCCTGACCCGCCGCCGACCCGGCACCCGAACTTGCCGCCCGGCCGCCACTCGCCGCCCGGCCACCACTCGCCGCCCGCAGGGCTTCGCGGGCGTCCCCTCCCAGGGGAGCCCTGGTTTCATCCTCCCACGGAGGTACGACAATTCCGGCCACCAGAGTGGGTCCGTCCACATCGGACAGGGCCGCGCGCCAGGCCTCGTGCGCCGCCTCCCGGTCACGGCTCTCGAGCCAGGCGAAGTAGCGCCGGTGGTCCACCGGTTCCACCCGGCCGCCCGCCAGCTCCCGCCGCAGCAGGCCGACCGACCACCCGTCCAGCAGGATGTGGTGCAGCGTCAGCACCAGGCGGTCGCCGTGGCGGGCCGCCCGCACCAGCGGCGGACGGGCCAGGTCGAACGGTTCGGCGCGCTCGGCGGCCAGCACGGATTCCACGTCGTCGGTCGCCGGGTACTCCCGCCACGGCAGGGCGAGCGACTCGGCGATCACCTGCTCCACCCGCCCGCGGTCCGACTGGCGGAAACCCGCCCGCAGCAACGGGTGCCGGTCGAGCAGCCCCTGCACGGCCTCCCGGTCCACGTCGAGGCCCAGCACCTCCTGCACCACGTACGAGTCGTCGGTGTCGTACCGGGCGTGGAAGAAGAAGCCCTCCTGCAACGGCGACGCCGGCAGCACGCCCGACGACAGCCCGTCCAGGTCGACGGCGACGGCCCCGACCTCCCGCGCCACCGCCGCCAGCCCCGCCGGGGTCCGGTGCTCGAACACCTCGCGCGGCGTGAACTCCAACCCCGCCGCCCGCGCCCGCGACACGAGCTGCATCGCCACGATGCTGTCGCCGCCCAGCTCGAAGAAGTTGTCGTGGATGCCCGGCTTCACCCCGAGCACCGCCTCGACCAACCCCACCACGGTCCGCTCGACGGGGTTCGTGGCGGGCGCGTCACCGCCCAGCGCGGTCCAGTCCGGCTCCGGCAGCGCGGCCCGGTCCACCTTGCCGTTCGGCGTCAACGGCAGCGACCCGGCCAGCGGCAGCACGACGGACGGCACCATGTACTCCGGCAGCAGCCCGGCGACGTGCTCGCGGGCCTGCGCCGGCGACGCCGTGCCGACCACGTACGCGACGAGCCGCTTCACCCGCCGGTGGTCCTCCCGCACCAGCACGGCGGCCTGCGCCACGCCGGGGTGCGCCATCAGCGCGCTCTCGACCTCGCCCGGCTCGATCCGGAACCCCCGGATCTTCACCTGGGCGTCCGACCGCCCGAGGAAGTCGAGGTTGCCGTCCGCGCGCCACCGGGCCCGGTCACCGGTCCGGTACATGCGCGCACCCGGCTCGCCGAACGGGTCGGCCACGAACCGGGACGCGGTCAGCCCCGCCTGCCCCCGGTACCCGCGGGCCAGGCCGCGCCCGCCGACGTACAGCTCGCCCTCCACGCCGACCGGCACCGGTCGCAACGCCGAGTCGAGCACGTAGCAGCGGGTGTTCGGGTCGGGCGCGCCGATCGGCACCGGCCCGGTCCAGTCGGGTCGGGCCGGCCACAGCGTCGAGTTGACCGTGGCCTCGGTGAGGCCGTACGCGGCGACGACGCGCAGCCGCCGCGCCCACCGGGCGATCAGCTCGGTCGGCACGGTCTCCGTGCCCACGACCAGCACCGCGCCGGCGGGCAGCTCGCACTCCGGCGGCAGCGCGGCCACCAGCGACGGCGGCAGGATCATGTGCGTGGCCCCGTGCGCGGCGATGTAGGAGGTCAGCTCCTCCCCCGCGACCCGGCGGTGCGACGGCACGACGACCGCCCGCCCGCCGACGCCCAGCGACATGCACAGGTCCCACACGGCCACGTCGAAGCCGACGGACGCGAACTGCACGACCCGGCTGTCCGGGGTGACGCCGATCCGGTCCACCGCGGTCGCGATGAGGCTGCCGATGCCCTCGTGGGCGACCACCACGCCCTTGGGGCGCCCGGTGGAGCCGGAGGTGTAGATCACGTACGCGGCCTGGTCCAACGCGATCGGCAGCCCCGGGTCCGAGTCGTCCTCGGGCAGCTCGAAGCGGGTGTCGGGGGTGACGACCAGCTTCGCGCCCGCGTCGGCCACCATGTGGTCGACCCGGTCGCGCGGGTGGTCCGGGTCCAGCGGCAGGTAGGCCGCGCCCGCCTTCATCACCGCGAGCAGCGTCACGACCAGGTCCGCCGAGCGGGGCAGCGCCACGCCCACGACGTCCTCGGCCTCGACCCCGGCGGCGACCAGGGCGCGGGCGAGCCGGTTCGCGGCGGCGTTCAGCTCGGCGTAGGTGAGCCGGACGTCCTCGCAGACCACGGCGACGGCGTCGGGGCGCAGGGCGGCCTGGCGCTCGACCGCCCGCGGCCAGGTCACCTCGTCGACCTCGCGCGGGGAGGTGCCGAACCTCAGCAGCTCGGCGCGTTCCGCCTCGTCCACGAGGTCGATCGAGGCCACCGGCTGGTCGGGGTCGGCGGCGAGCACGCGCAGGAACCGGGTCTGGTGGTCGGCCAGCCGCTCGGGCGTGCACACGGCGGCGTTCGCCTCGAACGTCACGACGAGCCTGCCGTCGGCGCGCTGGAGGAACGACGTGGTGAGGTCGTTGACCGGTCCCAGCGACAGCATGTGGAACGCGGGCTCCAGCTCGGTGAAGCCCATCTCGCGGCCGAAGCCCAGGTAGTTGACGGTCGGGCCGACCAGTTCGGGGATGCCGTCGCGCAGGCCCAGCTCGCGGGCCAGGTCCTCGCCGCGGTAGGCGCTGTGCGGCAGCACCGCGCGGATCTCGCGGTCGACGGCGGCGACCAGGTCGGTGAGGGTGCTGTCCGGGCGCACGGTGACGCGCAGCGGCAGCACGGTGGACGCCATGCCGGGCGTGACCCGGCTGACCGCGTCGCGCCGGCCGGTCACCGGCATGGCCAGCACCAGGTCCGACGCGCCGGTCACGCGGTGGGTGTAGGCGGCGACGGCGGCGAAGACCTGCCGCGAGGTCACCGGGTGCGGCAGCTCGACGGTGCGGCGGACGACCTCGCGCACCTGGCCGGCGGCCCGCGGCACGAGCCGCACCGGCTCGGGGCGGTCGGCCATCTTCCCGTGCCAGAACTCCCGGTCCGCCGCGCGGGCGGGCGAGTCGCGGTAGGCGAGGTCGGCGTCGACCAGCGCCTGGACGGGCATCGGCCGCGGTTCGGTCGCGCCCTCGTACAGCTCGCCCGCCCGGCGGGCGATCAGGACGCAGCCGTAGGCGTCGACCACCAGGTGGTGGTAGCGCTGGTACCACAGCACGTGGTCGTCGGCGATGCGCAGCAGCGCGTGGTGGAACGGCGGGCCGGCGGCGAGGTCGGTCGGGCTCGCCAGGTCCCGGTCCATCCAGTCGCGGGCGGCGGCGACCGAGTCGAAGGACAGGAGGGTGACGTCGGTGGTCGGCGGGACCGGCACCTGGCCGTGCTCGGTGAAGCGGACGTGCAGCGCGCCGGTCTCGGCGAGGGTGCGCCGGACGGCCGCCTCCAGCCGGTCGTGGTCGACCGGGCCGCGCAGCTCCAGGTACCACGCCACGTTGTAGACGGGGTTGTCGGGCTCCAGCTGCTGGGCCAACCAGACACCCGTCTGAGCACCGGTCAAGGGCAGCGCCATGGTCACGACCTTCCCGTTCCTTCCCGACTTCCCCGTGGCACACCGCGGGTGGGGGCGCGCGTCGACGCCCCCACCCGCGCGGCGGTCGACTAGTTCTTGATCGCTTCGAGCAGCGGCACGACCTGCTCGATGCCGTAGGGCACGCTCAGCACGGTGTTGAACGACATGGCCGCGCCGATCGGCGGGTCCATGTAGGTCAGGAACAGGTCGCGCTTCTCGGTGACGACCTTGAGCCGCTGGTAGGCGGGCACGGACTTGACCCGCTCCCAGGCGCTCTGGTCGAACATCAGCCACACCAGGCGGTCGGCGTCGAGCAGGTCGAACCGCTCCTCGCTGAACTCGGCCACGTTCAGCTGACCGGCGAGCTTGCCGATCTCATCGACCAGCGTGAAACCCAGCTCCTTCATGAAGATGGCCTTCGGGTCGGTCGGCGCGAAGGCGGAGTACTGGCCGGGCTTGAAGCTGTCGGCCACGACCATCGTCTTGCCGGCCCACTCGGGGTGGGCGGCCTTGGCGTCGGCGAACCGCTTGGCGACGCCGTCGATCAGCGCGTCGGCTTCCCGCGCCTTGCCCAGCGCCTTGCCGATGTGCCGGGTCTGGTCCTGCCAGGGCGCGGCGTAGTCGGGGAACGCCTTGGGCTGCGCGACCACGGGCGCGATCTTGGACAGCGTGTCGTACTGCTCCTGCTTCATGCCGGAGTAGACCGCGAGGATGAGGTCGGGCTTGAGCGCGGCGACCTTCTCCAGGTTGTACTCGTCGCGCTCGCCGACGATCTCGGGCTGCGTGTCGCCCCACAGCTCCTTGGTCCACGGCCAGTTGCCGAACGGGCGCTCCTTGAACCAGTCCACGACGCCGACGGGCTTCACGCCCAGGGCCAGCACGGGCTCCTGGTCGGACAGGCCGAGCGTGACGACCTTCTTCGGCTCCGCCTTGATCTCGGTGGTGCCGTACTTGTGCTCGACCGAGACCGGGAACGCCCCCGCGGCGGCGGCGCCGGTCGGGTTCGCCCCTGCGGAACCGGCGTCGCCGCCGCCGCAGGCGGCCAGCGCCAGCGCCGCGGCCGAGACGACCGCGACCAGCTTGAACTTCGTGGACATCGAGGATTTCCCTTTCGGCAGGCGCGACCCGCGCCGTGTTACTGGGTTGTGCGACAACAGCGGGCGGTTCAGCCGATCCGCGAGGCGCCGACCGCGTACCGGGGCCGCGGGGGCACCGCCGAGGCGCGGCGGGCGAGCACGGACCGGAGGATCTCCCCCACCCGGACGGACGTGTTGGACAGCAGGGACGACGAGATGCCGTGCGTGTGCTCGGTGCCGCCCTGGAGGTACAGGCCGGCCGACAGGTCGTCGTCGGTGACCAGCCGGTAGTCCCGGCCGACGTCGAGCCTGCCCCGCGCGTCCCGGGCGCAGCGCGCGGCCAGTCGGCCGAGCAGCGCGGTCGGGTCGGCCTCGCGGTAGCCGGTGGCGTAGACGATCGCGTCGGCGTCGAGCACCTCGCGCAGCCCGGTGGCGAGCGACTCGACGGTCACCACCACGCCGTCGGCGCGGTCCTCCAGCTCGGCCACGCGGGAGAGGTTGAGCAGCCGCAACCGCTGCCGGCCCAGCACCTTCTCCCGGTACACCCGCCGGTACAGCTCGGCGATCAGGTCGTTGTCGACCACCGCGTAGTTGGTGTTCGCGTGGTAGTCTAGGAGTTTGCGCTTGACGGGCTCGGGCGCGGCGAAGTAGTCGTCCACGGCGGCCGGGTCGAAGATCCGGTTCGCGAACGGGCTGTCGTCGGCGGGGCTGTAGCCGTACCGGGCGAACACCGCGCACACCTCGGCGGCCGGGAACCGCTCGTGCAGGAACGCGGTGACCTCCGCGCCGCTCTGGCCCGCGCCGACCACGACGAGCCGGCGGGGGTCGGTCAGCGATTCCACGCGGTGCAGGAAGTCGCGGTTGTGCCAGACGCGCTCGGAGGCGTGGACGCCGTCGGGCAGGGCCGGGCGCAGCCCCGTGGCGAGCACGAGGTCGCGGGTGCGGCGCACCTCCACCTCGCCGGTCGACGTGCGGGAGACGACGTCGAAGTGGGTGGTCTCGCCGGCCTCGGTGACCGGCCGCACGTCCACGACGTCGTGGTCGTAGGACACCAGGTCGTCCACCCGACCGGCGGCCCACTCGAAGTAGTCGTGGAACTCGACGCGCAGCGGGAACAGGTTCTTGTGGTTGATGAAGTCGACCAGCCTGCCCTGTTCGTGCAGGTAGCTGAGGAACGTGAAGCTGCTGTTGGGGTTGCGCAGCGTCACCAGGTCCTTCAGGAACGACACCTGCATGGTGGCGTCCTCGAGCAGCATCCCGCGGTGCCAGCCGAACCGCGGCTGCCGTTCCAGGAAGTGGGCGGTCACCACGTCTTCGGCGCGCGCGGTGGCGTTGTGCTCGGTCACGGCGATCGCGAGGGCCAGGTTGGACGGCCCGAAGCCGACGCCGAGGACGTCGAAGACCGGTGGCTGTGGCATGGCTGTCCCATCGGTGCGAGGTGATCGAACTTTGGTTACCCTAACCTAAGTCGATCGTCCGTGGGAGTGATCCAGCCCTCTATTTGCTTAGGCTAGCCTCACCTCGTACTCCAGCGGAAGGTGGGCACCGGGGTGAAGACCGTCCTCAAGGACGCGGTGGCGGGGCAGTGGAAGTCGGTGGCGATCGCCTCGGTCCTCGGCGCGGCGCACCAGGCGGGCGAGGCCGCCGTGCCGCTGCTCATCGGCGTGGTGATCGACGAGGCCGTGCGCACGGGCGCGGGCGGGCGGCTGGCGCTGTGGATCGGCGTGCTGGCGGCGGTGTTCGCGGCGCTGTCGCTGAGCTTCCGCTTCTCCCTGCGCCACGGCGAGAGGGCGTCGCACCGGGCGGCGCACGAGGTGCGCTCGGAGCTGGCCGCGCGGGTGCTGTCGGGCGACGGCGGCGCGGCCCACGGCCGGTTGTCCGGCGAGCTGGCGAACATCGCGACCAGCGACGCGCAACGCGTCGGGCAGGTCGGCCTGGCGCTGCCGATCGCCGTGTCCGCGGTGATCGGCGTGCTGGTGGGCGCGGTCGCGCTGCTGCGGGTGTCGCTCGTGCTGGGACTGCTGGTGCTGGTGGCCGCGCCCGTGCTGCTCGGCCTGGCGCACGTGCTGGGCAAGCCGCTGGAACGGCGCAGCGACGCCGAGCAGGACCGCGCCGCGCTGGCGTCCGGGGTGGCGGCGGACCTCGTCGCCGGGCTGCGGGCGGTGAAGGGCATCGGCGCGGAGGCGACGGCGGCGGCCCGGTACCGGGTGACCAGCCGGTCGTCCGTGGAGGCCGCGATCCGCGCGGCCCGGTCGCGGGCCTGGCTGGACGGCTCGATGCAGGCGATGACCGGGGTGTTCCTGGCCGTGGTGGCGCTGGTCGGCGGGCGGCTGGCCGCGTCCGGTGCCATCACCGTGGGGCAACTCGTGGCCGCCGTCGGGCTGGCGCAGTTCCTGCTGTGGCCGCTGTCGGTCTTCTCGTGGGTCAACGGGCTGCTGGCACAGGGCCGGGCGTCGGCGGCGCGGGTGGCCGAGGTGCTCGCCGCTCCCCCGGCCGTGCCGCCGGGTTCGTCGCCGCTGCCCGCCGTGACCGGTCGGGTGGAGCTGGCCGACGTGGTGTCGGGGACGTTGCGCGGTGTGTCGTTGACCGCGGAGCCCGGTGAGCTGCTCGGCGTGGTGGCGCGCGATCCCGCGGACGCGGTGTCGCTGCTGGCCGTGCTGGCGCGGGAGGTGGACCCGGTGGCCGGCGCCGCGGTGCTGGACGGCGTTCCGCTGTCCACTGTGGAGGGTTCGGCGCTGCGGTCCGCGGTGCTGGTGGCGGCGCACGACGCCGACCTGTTCGAGGGCACGGTCCGGGAGAACGTCGCCGCCGGCGGACCGCTGGTGGCGGAGGCGCTGGCCGCCGCGCGGGTGGACGACGTGGCGCGGGCGCTGCCGGACGGGCTGGACACCGTGATCACGGCCCGGGGTCGGTCGCTGTCGGGCGGGCAGCGGCAGCGGGTGGCGCTGGCACGCGCCCTGGCGGGCGCTCCCCCGGTGCTCGTGGTGCACGACCCGACGACGGCGGTGGACGCGGTGACGGAGGTGTCCCTGGCCACCGGGATCAAGCGGATGAGGGCCGGGCTGACCACGGTCGTGGTCGCCACGAGCCCGGCCCTGCTGGCGGCGGCGGACCGGGTGGTCTTCCTGGCCTCGGGGGTCGTGGTGTCCTCCGGAACGCACGCGGACCTGACCGCGGACGACGACTACCGACTGGCGGTGTTGAGCTGATGCGCCACGACACGACCCCGGGCGACCTGGCGGACCCGCCGGTCGACGACGCCGACCACCGGTACCCGGCAGCCGACGACACCCCCACGAACCACGCCGCACCGGCGGCCGGCAGCGGTGACCCGGCGGCCGGCGGCGGTCGCGCGGTCGGGCACGAGTTGCTCGCCACCGCGTCCCGCGCGCGGACCTGGGCGGCGGTCGGGGAGCTGGTCCGGCCCCGGCGCGGGTTGGCGTGGGGCGCGGTGGCCGTCCTGCTCGCCGGCACGGCCGTCGGGCTCCTCACCGCGCCCCTCCTCGGCCGGGTCGTGGACCTCGTCGCAGCGGGCTCGGGCGACCTCGCCCTCCCCGTCGTGCTGCTCGCCCTGGTCGCCGCGGCCCAGGGCGTCTCCACGGCGTTCGGCACGTCGCTGGTGGCCCGGCTCGGCGAGGGGATGCTGGCCGACCTGCGCGAGAAGTTCGTCCACCGGGCCCTGCACCTCCCGCTGGAACGGGTCGAGGCCGCCGGCGCGGGCGACCTCACCTCGCGGGTGACCCGGGACGTCCAGGTGATCGCCGACGCGGCCCGCAACGCGCTGCCGGTGATGGCCCGGTCGGCGTTCACGATCGCCCTGACGGTGGTGGGCATCGCGGTGCTGGACTGGCGGTTCCTGATCCCCGTGCTGCTGGCCCTGCCGATCCACGTGCACACCGTGCGCTGGTACGGCGGGCGTGCCGCGGAGCTGTACGCGGCGCAGCGCGTGGCCGTCGGCGCGCAGCAGCAACAGCTGCTGGACTCCATCGGCGGCGCGGCGACCGTTCGCGCCTTCGGGCTCGGTGCGGCGCACGTGGCCCGCGTGCGGTCGCGGTCGCGGGAGGCGGTCGACCTCGCGCTGCGCGGCATCCGGCTGCTGACCCGGTTCTACGGCCGGCTGAACCTGGCCGAGTTCATCGGCCTGGCGGGCGTCCTGGTCACCGGTTTCCGGCTGGTCGACGCGGGCGCGGCGTCGGTCGGCACGGCCACGGCCGCCGCCCTCTACCTGCACAGCCTGTTCAACCCGGTGAACGCCGCCCTGGCGCTGGCCGACGACGCCCAGGCCGCCACCGCGTCGCTGTCCCGGCTGGTCGGCGTGGCCGACGAACCCGAGCCGGCGCGTGGAGGGCGCGTGCGGCCCGACGACACGACGATCAGGCTCACCGGCGTGTCGTACTCCTACGTGGACGGTCATCCGGTGCTGCGGGACGTCGACCTCGAACTCGCCCCGGGTGAACGGGTCGCGCTGGTCGGCGCGTCCGGTGCGGGCAAGACGACGTTGGCGAAGCTCGTGGCGGGCGTGCACCGGCCGACCGGCGGCAGCATCACCCTCGGCGGGGTGGACCTGGCCACCGCGGCCCGGTCCGTCGCGCTGATCACGCAGGAGGTGCACGTCTTCGCCGGTCCCCTCGCCGAGGACCTGCGCCTGGCCCGGCCCGGCGCGACGGACGCCGACCTCGCCGCCGCCCTGGACCGGGTCGGCGCACTGGCGTGGGCGTCGGCGCTGCCGTCGGGGCTGGACACCGTGGTCGGCGAGGGCGGGCACCGGCTGACCGTGGCCCAGGCCCAGCAGTTGGCGCTGGCCCGGCTCGTGCTGGCCGACCCGCCGGTGGCGGTCCTCGACGAGGCCACCGCGGACGCGGGCAGCGCGGGCGCGCGGGAACTGGAGGAAGCCGCGGCCCGGGCGCTGGACGGGCGGACCGGCCTGCTGGTGGCGCACCGGCTCACCCAGGCCGCGACCGCGGACCGCGTGGTCGTGCTGGAGGCGGGCCGGGTCGTGGAGAGCGGCACGCACGAGGCGCTGCTCGCCGCCGGCGGCCGCTACGCCGAGCTGTGGGCGGCCTGGTCCGGGACGCGCTCCTAGGCCGGTCCGACGCCGGCGCGGTGGGGACGTGCCCGAGCACCCCCCACCGCGGCCACCGCGCGCCGGGTCAGAACAGGACGATCAGCAGGATGATCGCCAGGACGACGGCGATCAGGGTCGGGATGGTGGCGGGCGACCTGCGGTAGTGGGCCTGCACCGAGGTGGTGCGGAACCAGCTGTACGGCACGCGGCGACGGTGTCGCTGGACCCAAGGCATCTCTGCTCCCAACGTGGTGTTGTCCCCCATCTGGACCTGGTATTACCCAAAGCCCTCGGGCGGAACACCTCGTGGGATCAGGCCCGCTCGACCACCGGTTCCCGGCGGCGCAGGGCCAGCGCGTCGGGCACCAGCGTCAGCAGCCCCAGCACGCCGAGCGCCGCGCCGATCCACAGCGGGCCGCGCAGCCCCAGGCCCCAGTCGATGCCCAGGCCGCCGATCCACGACCCCACCATCACGCCGAGCATGATGCAGGCCGTGTGCACGGAGTTGACGAGCATGTTGTTCTGCCCCACCCGCGCGCCACGAGTCACCAGGGCCGGGTTCATCGACACCCCGGTCAGGCCGATCACCACCAGCGCGAGCACCGCGACCACCGCCGACTGCGCGAACAGCGCGAACAGCACCATCGCCGCCACGGCCACGACCAGGCCGACCACGAGCACCTGGATGGTGAACCGGTCGGCCAACCGGCCCACCACGTAGTTGCCCACGATCGTCGCGACGCCGTAGACCACGAGCAGCACCGGCACGATCCCCGCCGAGAACCCGCTCAGCTCGGTCAGGATCGGCACGAAGTAGGTGAAGCCCGCGAACGTGGCGCCGATCAGCAGCAGGCTGGTCGCGTAGATGGCCCACAGCCTGCCGCTGCGGAAGATCGCGAGCTGGCCCGCCATCGGCACCGGCGGCGGTGCGGGCAGCGCGGGCAGCGCCTTCAGCAGCAGCAGCCCGACGAGCAGGGCGACCGCCGCCACCGCCAGGAAGCTGACCCGCCAGCCGAACCGCTCGCCCACCAGCGTCGCCGCCGGCAGGCCGAGCACGGTGCCGAACATCAGCCCGCCCAGCACCAGCGACGACGCCCGCGCGAACCGCTCGCCGCCGACCAGTTCGGCGCACGCGGTCAGCGCGACGCCGAAGAACGCCGCCGCGGCGACCGCGGTGACCAGGCGCGCCACCACCATCGTCCCGTAGCCCTGCGCCGCGGCGCCGAGCACCTGGCCCACCACGAACACCGCGACGAGGCCGAGCAGGGCGGTCTTGCGCGACAACCGCAGCAGCGCCACGGTCAGCAGCGGCCCGCCGACGGCCATCGCGCCGGCGTAGACGGTCACCAGGTACCCGACGGCCGCGAACGACACGCCGAACTCCGCGGACAGCGCGGGCATCAGCCCCGACACCATGTACTCGCTGGTGGTCAGGGCGAAGATGCCCAATCCGAGGACGTAGACGGCTAAGGGCATCGGTTCGGACTCCCGAAGAGGTTGGACTGGTGGAGCGCCGCCGGCGGCGGGCCGGCGGGTGGGTCAGACGGTCGTGATGATCCGGTCGATGAAGCCGTACTCGAGGGCTTCCTCGGCCGTGAACCACTTGTCCCGGTCCGCGTCCCGCTCGATGGTCTCGACCGTCTGACCGGTCTGCTCGGCGGTGATCCGGGCCATCCGCTTCTTCATCTGGGTGAAGATCGTCGCCTGGATCTCGATGTCGGTCGCCGTGCCGCCGATGCCCGCGGACGGCTGGTGCATCAGCACGCGCGTGCTGGGCAGCACGAACCGCTTGCCCCGCGCGCCCGAGGACAGCAGGAACTGCCCCATCGAGGCCACGAAGCCCAGGCCGATCGTGGAGACGTCGGGCTTGATGTGGTTCATCGTGTCGTAGATGGCCATGCCCGCCGTGACCGAACCGCCCGGCGAGTTGATGTACATCTGGATGTCGGCCTCGTCGTCCTCGGCCGCGAGGACCAGCAACTGCATGGTCAGCCGGTTGGCGACCTCGTCGTTGACCTCCGAGCCGAGGAGCACGATCCGCGACCGAAGCAGCTGCTCGTAGAGCGGGTCGTGCGCCATCGGAGTTTGCGTGTTCGAGCGGGCCAGGATCGCTGCCGCGAGGTCCACCGTTCCCCCATGTTCCTTGCCGTCAATGTGCCGATCGACTACGGAACGTAGCCTGATCGTCGCAACCCAATCAACTCGACGGGCCGCAGTTCGCTAGTGGCGAACCTCGGACCTGCGGCGCGCTTCGGACGGCGCGTCGCCGAGCAGCACGGTCGCCGCGTAGCCCAGCGAGTTGCCCCGCACGCGCACCGCGGTCAGGCCGCACTCCGTCAACAATGCCCGAAACCGCGCCTCGCTGAAGGACCGGGAGTAGAACCCGTCGGACCCGGTGAACAGGACGCCGCCGTCGCCGGTCAGCTCGAACGCCAGGCCGCGCACCCCGCAGCGGGTGTAGTAGGCGTGCCGGACCTTGGTCGCCTCCAGCCCCTCGCCGAACACCGAGATCACCGCCGCGCCGGACGCCCCGGCCAGGGACCGCAGCAGCCGCCGCGGGTGGCGGAAGTTGCCGAGCAGGTTGAACGGCAGCATGTACAGCGGCCGCTCCCCCACCACGTCCCGGTCCCAGCGGTGGTGGTTGAACAGGTCGTCCACCAGCGTGCGGGCCCGGTCGCCCATGCCCTCGCGCTCGATGCGGGCGTTCAGCGTGGCGACGGCCTGCGCGTCGAGGTCGACGCCCAGGTAGCGCACGTCGAGGTGGCGGGCGACCTCCAGCGCCCGCCCGTCGTAGCAGCCGAGTTCCACGAGCGTGTCGCAGCCGAGGTAGGGCATGGCCTCGACCGTGGCCAGGCTCTCCATCTGCAGCAGCGGCAGCACGTCGTCGGGGAAGTTGGCGAGCGTCATGATGGTCGCCGACGCCGACGAGCGCGCGTAGAACGCGGACTCGGGCTGGTGCTCGACCGCCAGCGCCTGCTGCTGGCCGATGTGTTCTTCGAACATCTGAAGCGCAGACTCCTCGGGAGTGGGCGGGACGATCACGCGCGCCTGACCGGTGGCGCGGTGAACCGCCGGTACAGCACGTCGCGCAGCACGTCCTCGCCGCCTTCGACCAGCGACACGTGGCGCATGTCCCGCAGCAGCGCGCCGATGGGCACCTCGTCGGTGTAGCCGAGGCCGCCGAAGACCTCCGACCCGGTGCTCGCCACCCGCCAGCCGGCCTGGCCGCAGAAGACCTTGGCGACCAGCGCGGACTTGAGCGCGCCGCGGCGGGCGAACCGCCGGGCCGCGTCCGGTCCGCCCCGCACGGCGTCGAACTCGGCCGCGGCGGCGCGGCACTGGCTGCGCATGACCTCGACCTCGACCTCGACCTGGGCCATCTTGTCGGCGAACAGCGGGTGCTTGCCGAGCACGCCGCCGCGCAGCCGCCTGCCGCCCGCGAAGTCCAGGCACAGGTCGCGGATGCGCCGGGCCAGGCCGACCGCGGTGGCCGCGATGAGCACGCGGCTGGCGTTCAGCCCGACCTCCAGCAGCCGCAGCCCGTGCCCGTCCAGGACGTTGCCCGCCGGGACGGCGCAGTCGACCAGCGACACCCGGTGCACCGGCGAGCCGGTCAGGCCGGTGGTGCGCCACGGTTCGGACACCACCACCCCCTCCGCGTCGCGCGGCACGACGACGGCCACGTGCGGCTGCTCGTCGGCGCCGCCCTCGTGGCGCGCGACCACGAGCAGGTGGCGGGCGCTGTCGGCGTTGGTGGAGAACAGCTTCTCGCCGGTGACGACCACGGTGTCGCCCTTGGGCACCGCCGTGGTGGCCAGCCGGTCCAGCTCGCTGCCCGCGTCCCGCTCGGTGACGGCGGTGGCGAAGAAGCCGCCCCGCCTGCCGAGGTCGCCGAGGACGTCGGCGCGGAGCCGGTCGTCGCCGTAGAGGTCGACCAGGGTCGCGCCGATCACGCCCACCAGGGACGAGAAGGCGAACCCGGCGTCGGCGTAGGCCAGCTCGTCGACCACCTCGACGCCCTCGGCCAGGGACAGGCCGCGGCCGCCGTGCTCGGCGGGCAGCCACCAGTTCGCGAGGCCCGCGGCGTGCCAGGCCGCGGTGCGCGAGGCGAGGTCGGCCGGACCGTCGAGCAGGTGCGTCCGGGCGAACGCGCGCACTTCCTGACGCAGGTCCATGACCTACGCGGACCGGGCCCTGGTGGCGAACCGGAGCAGCCCGCCCACGGTCTCCACCTCGTCCAGCTCCTCGTCCGAGGCGACGACCCCGAACTCCTTGCGCAGCTTCATCGCGAGCTCCACCAGGACCAGCGAGTCGAACCCCAGGTCCTCCAGCGGGGTCTCGGGCGTGATGTCCTCGGCGGGCACCTCGCTGATCTCGCTGATCAGCGTGACGAGCCGGTCTTCGACCGCAGAACGCATGACGTGTTCCCCTAGCTGCCGATGTCGTTGATCTTGGGCCAGCGCACCGCGACCGACCCCCAGGTCAGCCCCGCGCCGAACCCGGTGAGCACCACGTTGTGCCCGGACCGCAAACCCTGGTGGCGCATCCCGTGCCCGAGGGCGAGCGGGATCGACGCGGCGACGGTGTTGCCGACGTCGGCGATGTTGCTGACCACCCGGTCCTCGGGCAGGTCGAGCTGGTCGGCGACGGCGGCCAGGATGCGGGCGTTGGCCTGGTGCGGGACCAGCCGGTCCACGTCCGCGGTCGTCCACCCGACCCGCCCGAGCACCCGGTGCACCGAGTCGGTCATCGCGGTGACCGCCTTGGTGAACACGGGCTTGCCCTCCATGTGGAAGTAGCCGCGCGCCCGGCCCTCGGCCCGTTCGGCCCGGCCCACCGCGGGCACCTCCAGCAGGCCGACGTGCTCGCCGTCGCTGCCCAGGTCGAAC
The DNA here is from genome assembly GCF_044544865.1 of Actinosynnema sp. NPDC053489. Lineage (NCBI taxonomy): Bacteria > Bacillati > Actinomycetota > Actinomycetes > Pseudonocardiales > Pseudonocardiaceae > Actinosynnema > Actinosynnema sp. NPDC053489. The sequence goes on from NZ_JBITXT010000007.1 coordinate 86,827, forward strand.
GCGAGCAGCGCGCCGTCCTCGTCGGCCTCGCCCGCGCGCAGCACGACCGCGCCCGCGCCGTCGCCGATGAGCGCCCTCGTGGACCGGTCGCCCGGGTCGAGGGTCTCGCTGAACTTGTCCGCGCCGATGAACAGCGCGCTGTCGAACAACCCGGCGTTGATCAGCGACGAGGCGGTGGCCAGGCCGTAGACGAAGCCGGTGCAGGCGGCGGACACGTCGAACGCGGGCGTGCCGGACAGGCCCAGGCGGGACGCCACCGTGGGCGCGGTCGCCGGGCACTGCCGGTCGGGCGTGGTCGTGGCGAGCACGACCACGTCGACCCGCGTCACGCCGGCCGACGCGAGCGCGCGTTCCGCGGCCGCCACCGCGAGGTCGCCGGTGGTGGTGCGCTCGTCCGCGATGTGCCGCTGCCGGATGCCGGTGCGGGTGCGGATCCACGTGTCGGAGGTGTCGAGCACCTCGGCCAGCATGTCGTTGGTCAGCACGTCGGGCGGCACGTGGGTGCCGAGCCCGGCGAGCACCGCGGCGCGTGGCACGGCGTCAGCCCTGCACGATCGCCGCGGCGGCGTCCGCGCCACCGAGCGCTTCCATGTGCTTGACCGGGTTCCAGAAGTCCCGGTACAGCGTGATGTGCTCGCCGTCGGTGCGCAGGACGGAGATGTAGTCCTGGGACAGCTTGAGGCCGGACGCGGTGGCCGTGCCGTCGCCGTGGAACTCGCCGATGGCGAGGTTCTCGTCGGCCGTCGGGTAGAAGCTCACCTCGGTGAACTTCACCGTCAGGTGCTCGGGGAACTTCCGCATGTGGTTCCAGATGGCCTCGCGGCCCTCGAAGCGGTTGGGCCAGCCGGGCGGGGCGTAGGGGAACTCCAGCACGCCCTCGGGGTGGAACAGGTCGCACCAGCCGCGGGCGTCGCCGTTCTCCAGCAACTCCAGGCTGCGGGTGAGGATCTCCTGGGCGTTCATGCGGATGTCCTTCCGGTGAGCACGGGCTGGGGGATGACGGGCACGCTGATCAGCGCGCGCAGGAACGTGATCGGCAGCCAGACCAGCTCGCCGTGCGGCACGGCGAGGCGCAGGTCGGGGAAGCGGGCCAGCAGCGCGCCGATCGCGATCCGCGCTTCGAGCCGGGCCAGCGGTGCGCCGACGCAGTAGTGCACGCCGTGGCCGTAGCCGAGGTGCCCGTCGGCCTTGCGGGTCAGGTCGAGCCGGTCGGGGTCGGGGAACCGCTCCGGGTCGTGGTTAGCGGTGAGGTTGGAGACCAGCACGTACTCCCCCGCCGGGATGGTCACGTCGCCGAGGTCGACGTCCTCGACGGTGAACCGGAGCATCGACGCGCGGACCGCGCTGTCGTAGCGGACCAGCTCCTCCAGCGCGTTGGGCAGCAGGTCGGGGCGCTCGCGCAGGGACGCGGCCTGCTCGGGGTGCAGCAGCAGCGTGACCACCGCGTTGCCGATCATGTTCATGGTCGTCTCGAACCCGGCCATGAGCAGCAGGTGCGCCATCGAGACGAGTTCGTCGCCCGAGAGGCCGCCGTCGTCGTCGGCGACCTGCACCAGCGCGCTGTAGACGTCGTCGGCCGGGTCGCGGCGCTTGGCCTCCAGCAGGCCGCGCAGGTAGTCGGCCTGCTCCTCGGCCAGCTCCTCGGCGGCCTCCGGCGACAGCAGCTCGGCCTGCCGCTCCCACGCGCCGCGGACGTGGTCGCGCTCGGCCGGCGGCACGCCCAGCAGCTCGCAGATCACGCCGATGGTCAGCGGCACGGCGAAGTCGGCCATCAGGTCGGCCCGCTCGCGCTCGGCCATCGCGTCGAGCAGCTCCTCCGTCACCCGCTCGATGTGCGGGCGCAGCAGCTCGACCCGGCGGCTGGTGAACGCGCGGCCCACCAGGGCGCGCAGCCGGGTGTGGTCGGGCGGGTCGGCGTTGAGCATGTGCGCGGTCAGCGACGCGCCGATGGCCTCCCGCCGCTCGCCGGTGCGCTCGGCGTACAGCTCGGCGGCCTGGCGGGCGTCCCGCCGCACGCCGGGGTGCGACAGCACCTTCTTGGCGTCGGCGTACCGGGTGACGACCCACACCGGGTGGTCGGGCGCGCGGTGCGCGGGCCGCGGCGCGCCGTCGACCTGGAGGCCGTCGTAGAGCGGGTGCAGCGGGGAGATCAGCTCCTCGCCGAGGCGGAGTTCAGGACCCGACACGGTGCGCCTCCTGGTCGGTGGGCAGCGGGGTGACGATCTTGCGGAACATCGAGTCCACGGCGGTGTCCGGCAGCACCCGGGCGAGCAGGCTGCCGCGGCGCACGTCGGACCCGACGCGGTAGCGGGTCTTGGGCCGGACCGCGGTGAGCGCGGACCGAATGGCGGTGGCGACCTCGACGGGCCGGGTCTTGCTCGCCTTCGCGCCCTGCTCGTTGAAGTGCAGGAACCGCAGGAAGGTCGCGCGGTACAGGTCGGCGACGGCGGCGGGCGCGGCGGACAGCGCGTCCTGGCCGTCCTGGGCGATCTTGCCCCAGATCGGGGTCCAGATCGCGCCGGGGCTGACCACCGACACCGACACGCCCATCGGCGCCAGCTCGCGGCGCAGCGCGTCGCTCATGCCCTCCTTGGCGAACTGCGCCGCCGAGTACGGCCCCAGGTACGGGATCGCGACCGTGCCCAGCCCGGAGGTCACGTTGACCAGCCGGCCGCGGGCGGCGCGCAGCAGCGGCAGGAACGCCTGGGTCACCGCGAGCTGGCCCACCACGTTCACCTCGAGCTGGCGGCGCAGCACGTCGGTCGGCACGACCTCCAGCGGCGCGGAGATGCAGATGCCCGCGTTGTTGACCAGGCCCCACAGGCCGCGGTCGCCGACCTTCCCGGCCACCTCGCGGGCCGCGGCGGCGACGGACGACTCGTCGGTCACGTCGAGCACGACGTGCCCGACCCGACCGGACGGGCAGTCGGCGACGAGCCGCTCGCCGTCCTCGGCCTTGCGCACCGCGCCCAGGACGCGGAAGCCCCGCTCGGCCAGGTGCAGCGCGGTCTCCCGGCCCAGGCCGGTCGACGCGCCGGTGATCAGCACGGTCTTGCCGCTCGGCGGCAGTGTCTTGGCGGTGAACACCATGTACTCCTCACGCGCCCGCGGGCGAACTCCGGGTGATCTCCGACAGCAGGGTGTCCAGCGAGTCGTCCGCCATCCGCCGCGCGCGCTCGTCCGGCACGGCGTCGACGATGTGGGTGAAGTTCCAGAACAGCCGGCCGTGGCTGGAGTTGATCGTGGCGACGAAGTAGCCGTTGACCGAGATGCCGGTGAGGAACTGCGCGTCGGAGACCTCCCACGGCCCGATCCGGTCGGGGAAGGCGTGGCGGCCGATGTTGGACGAGCACAGGTTGATCGGCCCCTCGGCCTCCATGAACTCCATGAAGGGCCGCGCCTCGGCCAGTGACGGCGGGCACGCGCCGACGACCATCGTGACGAGGTTGAAGTGGTCGCCCCGGCGCTTGCGCTCGGCGAGGTCCTCGGTGATCGCGCGGGCCAGGTCCCAGAACGGCAGGGCCGGGTCGACCACGGACGGCATGGTGGCCACGTAGGTGCCGACCTCGTCGGGCCGCACGGGCGGTTCCAGCTCGCCGCGGAAGTCGATCGGCGAGCCGACCGCGAAGTGCCCGTGCCCGCCGCCGGCGTCCGCGGCCGCGGCGCGCACCAGGGCGGCCGTGATGGCGCCGTGCACGGTGGTGCCGTGCTCGCGCGCCGCCCGGGCCACGGCGTCCAGCTGCTCACCGGTCAGCTCGCGGTGCACCAGCCGGGACCGGCGGCCGTCCAGCGGCACGCGCGTGGTCGGCTCGACCCGGCCCGGTTTCGCGCGGGCCATCAGCTCCTCGTCGCGGGCGGTCTGCTCGGCGAGCCGGGCCGCGCCCTCCTCGCCGGTGTGCCGCGCGGGCCGCAGGTCGTCGGGCGGCGGCAGCTCGCGGGAGGACTCGACCGGCCCGCCGTCGGCGGCCAGCTCCAGCCACTGCTGCGCCAGCGTGAGCACGGTCGTGCCGTCGGCGATGATGTGCGGCACGACGACCAGCAGGTCGTGCACGTCGTCGTCACCGCTGATCACCACGGCCCGGGCGAGCGGTCCGGTGGCCGGGTCGACGCGGTCGACCAGCTCCCGCTCGTTGACCTCCCGGACCCACTGGTCGTCGTGCTCGCGGCGGACGTGCCGCAGCGGGATCGGGCGGTCGGTGGGCACCCACCGCGGGTCCAGCCCGTCGTCGTCCGCGATCGCGAGCCGCAGGAAGGGGTGCCTGGCGCGCAGGGCGTCCAGGCCGCGGCGCAGCACGTCGGCGGGCAGCGCGCCGCGCACCCTGGTCCGGGAGACGACGTTGAGCGTGGAGAGCTGGTCGCACATCCAGTACCAGCGCTCCACCGGGGACAGCGGGCGGATCGGCGTGGCCATCACTCGACTCCCGGGAAGATCAGGGCCTGCTCGTTCTGCCGGTCCAGGGTCTTCTCGGGCACGAACCGGAAGTACAGGCCGCGGGCGAGGGTCTGGAACGGGTTCTGGAGCTGCTCGGTGCGGCTGAGGCCGCGCGAGGCGAGCACCATGCCCCGCGCCCGCTCGCGGCGGCGGTCCTCGTAGGCGCGCAACGCCGCCCGGGGGTCGTCGATGGTCTTGAGGCAGTGCGCGAGCACCGCGCCGTCCTCGATGGCGATGGCCGCGCCCTGGCCGAGGCTGGTCAGCATCGGGTGGGCCGCGTCGCCCAGCAGGGTCACCGGCCCGTCGCCCCACCGCTCCAGGAACGGCCGGTCCTGCGCGGGCAGGCTGGTGATGCCCTCCTCGGGGGTGGCCGCGATGACCTGCTGGACCTCGTCGGCCCACCCGGCGTACAGGCGTTGCAGCCCCGCCTTGCCGCCGCGCCAGTCGGCCGCCCGCCCGGCGGGCACGTTCTTCGTGCCCCACCAGTAGACGTCGCCGCCGCCGATGTCGACCAGGCCGAACCGCTGGCCCCGGCCCCAGTAGTGGGCGGCGTAGGCGTGCGTGACCCGGGGGTGGGAGAACTTGGGCGTGGCCCGCCACACCACGTAGTTGTAGTCCAGGGGGCGCTCCGGGCCGGTGATCGCGCGGCGGATGGCGGAGTTGAAGCCGTCCGCGCCGATCAGCACGTCGGCGCGGACCTCGCGGCCGTCGTCGAAGGACACCACGACGCCGTCGCCGTCGTGGGTGTAGCCGGTGGCCGTCGCGCCCAGCTCCACCTTGGCGTCGGACGCCTGCTCCAGCAACGCCTGCTGGAGGCTCGCCCGGTGGATGGCCAGGTTTGGCTGCCCGGTGCGGCGGGCCAGCTCACCGAAGTGGATCGTCCTGATCGGACGGCCGCGCTTGGTGAGGAAGCTCAGCGACTCGAACACCACCGACCGGCCGGTGAACTCGGGCGTGACGCCGACCGCGGCCAGCGCGGTGAGCGCGTTGCTCATCAGCGACAGCGCCGAGCCGACCGGGCGCAGCTCCCGGGCCCGCTCGTACACCTCGACCTCGAACCCGGCCCGGCCCAGCGCGGCGGCGGCGGTGAGCCCGCCCATGCCCGCGCCGACGATGACGATCTTCTTGCGGTTGCTCACGGTGCGGTCCCCTCGGCCCGGTTCGGGCTCAGCAGCGTGGTGATGGCGTCGGCGACGCCGGCGACGTGCGGCTCCTCCATCAGGACCAGGTGGTCGCCGGACACGGTGACGACGTCCAGCCGGCCGGTGGTCCAGTGCCGCCAGCCGTTGTCCGGCTCGGCGTGCAGCGTGCCCGCGGCGCGGTGCATCGGCTTGAGCGAGTCCGGCAGCGGCCCGTCCGCGCGCAGCAGCGTCACGTCCAGGTCGGTCACCGGCGGCCGGTAGTCCAGCAGCGCCCGCCAGTTGGCCCGGAACAACTCGTAGAGCCGCTTGACGGTGGCGCGCGACGTGCCCCAGGGCAGGACGCCGGCGCTCATCGCGCGGTCGAGGACGCGGTCGAGCTTCTCGTCCTCGGAGAACTCCGCCGGCAGCGGTTCGACCGAGTCCAGGCTGCGCTCGAACCACACCAGTTCCCAGTAGAAGAACTCCATCAGCGCGTCGTCGCCGACCGCCACGTCGTGGTCGCGGCGCATGGTGATCGAGTCGAGCAGCACCAGCTCCGACACCGCGTCGGGGTCCTCGGCCCGCAGCACGCGCGCCATCTCGTAGGCGACGAACCCGCCGAAGGACCACCCGCCGAGCACGTACGGGCCCTCGGGCCGCACGCGCCGGATCGCGGCGAGGTAGGAGGCGGCCATCTCCTCGATCGACCGGGCGGGCGTGCTGCCCTGGTCGCTGCCCGCCGCCTGCAACGCGTAGACCGGCTGGTCCGGTGGCAGGTGGCGGCTGATCGGCAGGTAGCACAGCACGTGGCCGCCCAGCGGGTGCACGAGGAACAGCGGCGGCCGGTCGCCGTCGCGGCGGATCGGCACCAGCGGGTCGAACTCGGCCACCGCCGACTTCACCCGCAGCCGCTCGGCCAGGCCCGCGACGGTCGGCGTCTCGATCAGCGCGGCCAGCGGCACGCCGACGCCGTAGCGCTTCTCGATCGTGACGACGAGCCGCATCGCGGTCAGCGACGTGCCGCCGCTGGCGAAGAAGTCGTCCTCCACGCCGATCTCGGACACGTCGAGCAGCTCGGTGAAGACCTCCGCGAGGGTGCGCTCGTACTCGTCGCGCGGCGCGACCCGCTCGGCGGAGTCCGCCCGGGCCAGGGGGACCTGCCGCAGCGCCCCGTCGTCGCGCTTGCCGCTGGGCGTGAGCGGGAAGGCGTCCAGCCACCCGAAGTGCGACGGCACCATGTACTCGGGCAGCTCGGCGCGCAGCGACCCGGCCAGGTCGGCCACGTCCACGCCGTCGGCCTCGCCGGTGAGGAACGCGGCCAGGAACGCGTCGCCGTCCGGGCGGGTGCGGGCCACCACCGCCGCACCGCGCAGGCCCGGGTGGCGCTCGGCCTGGCGCATGATCGCCAGCTCCACCTCGGCGGGCTCGATGCGGAACCCGCGGACCTTGACCTGGGTGTCGGCGCGACCGAGCCAGACCACGGTGCCGTCGGGCAGCAGCCGGCCGAGGTCGCCGGTGCGGTAGAGCCGGGCGCCGTCGCGCCACGGGTGCGGCAGGAACCGCTCGCGGGTCAGGTCGGGCGCGCGGTGGTAGCCGCGGGCCAGGCAGTCGCCGCCGAGGAAGATCTCGCCCGTCACGCCGAACGGCACCGGCCGCAGGTCGCGGTCGAGCACCTGCACCTCGACGCCGTCCAGCGGGCGGCCGATCGGCGGCAGGTCCGGGAAGCGGGCCGGGTCGCCGGTCAGCGTGTGGTAGGTGACCTGGTGCGTCTCGGTGGGCCCGTACTGGTTCTCCAGGATCAGGCCGGGCACGGCGGCGGCGAAGGCGCGGACCTCCTCGGTGACGCGCATCTGCTCGCCGGACGACACGACCACCCGCAACGCGCGCGGCCGCACGCCCACCGCGTTGGACGCCTCCGCCAACCGCTGGAACGCCACCGCGGGCAGCAGCACGCGCTGCACGTCGTACCGGTCCAGCAGCCGCAGCAGCGCGATCGGGTCGAGCCGCGTCGCGTCGTCCACCAGCCGCAGCTCGCCGCCGCCGCACAGGGTGGAGAAGATCTCCTGGAACGACATGTCGAAGCTCAGCGGCGCGAACTGGAGCGTGCGCAGGCCCGGCTCGCCGCTGGGCACCCGCAGCTGCCACTGGGTGTACCCGGCCCACATCCGGTGGGTCAGCTCGACGCCCTTGGGCCGGCCGGTCGACCCGGAGGTGAACAGCAGCAGCGCCAGGTCGTCGAGGTCCGGCGCGGGCAGCCCGACGCGGCCCGGGTGGTCGGCCGTCACGTCGGCGACCGGGATGACGATCCCGTCGTCCTGCGCCACGTGCGCGTGCTCCGGGTGCGCGATCACCCGGTGGGGCCGCGCGGTGTCCAGGATCAGCGCGAGCCGGTGCGCCGGGTAGCTCACGTCCAGCGGCACGCACACCAGCCCGGCCCGCAGCACGCCCCAGATCACCGCGATCATCTCCGGCGACCGGTTGAGCGCCACGCCGATGGTCGCGCCGGGCCCGGCGCCGCCGTCGAGCAGCCTCGCCGCGACCGACCGGGACACCCGGTCCAGGTCGCGGTAGGTCCACGCGGGCTCGTCGCCGAACGCGACCGCGGGCGCGTCGGGCGTGGCCTCGGCCTGGCGGGTGAACCGGGTGACCACGTCCACCAGCGGCTCGGGGTGCGGCACGACGTCCCGGCGCGGCGCGAGGAACGCGAAGTCGACCGCGCCGTGCGGGTCGGCCACCAGCTCGCGCAGCACGCCGACCCAGGTGTCGGCGATGAGCGCGGCCTGGTCGCGGGTGATCGTGCGGCCGTCGGTGTCCACGCGCAGGAACGTGCCGTCGCCGACCGGGTCGGCGATGACGTTGACGAACAGCGAGAAGTTCGTCTCCTCCCACACCCGCAGGTCGGTCAGCTCCCGCAGCGGCTCCAGCACGTGCAGGTCCACGTAGTTGAACGCGGTCTGCAGCACGCCGCCGTGCGCCTGCTGGATCGCGCTGAGCGGGAAGCGCCGGTGCCCGTGGCCGTCCCGCTCCTGCCGGAACAGCTCGCGGGCCACGTCGAGCCGGCTGCGACCGGGCACGTCCACGCGCACCGGCACGGTGTTGAGGAACAGGCCCACCATCCGGTCCGCCTCGGGCAGGTCCGGCCTGCCGTGCGCGACGACGCCCGTGACCACGGTGTCGGTGCGGGCGAACAGGTGCAGCGTGAGGCAGTGCGCGGCCAGCACCAGCGACTTGACCGGCAGCGAGTGCTCGGCCGCGGTCGCCCGGACCCGGTCGAGCAGCTCGGCGGGCAGGTCGACGCGGTGCGACGCGAACCGCGGCTCCTCCACGGGCTCGTGCGCGCGGAACCCGTCCAGCGCGGTGGTGGCCGCGCCGCGCAGCAGGTCCGCCCAGTAGGCCGCGCTCTCCGCCGAGGCCAGCGCCCGGCGTTCCTCGCGCACCTGCCAGGCCGGTGACGGCGCGGCGGGCGGCGCGGGCTCGCCGCGGTAGAGCGTCATCAGCTCGACGATGACATTGGCGACGCTCCAGCCGTCGAGGATCGCGTGGTGGAAGCTGAGCACGAGGTCCAGCGCGTCCTCGCGGACGAACGCCGTGAACAGGTGCAGCGGCGCGCGATCCAGCTCGTAGCGGTGGAACCGGCGCTGCTCGACGTGCCGGGAGATCACGTCCTCGGCGTCGGCGCGACCGCGCAGGTCCACGACCTCCAGCCCGCCGGTGACGTGCTCGTGCACCAGTTGCAGCGGCTCGGTGAACCCGGCCAGGTCGAACGACGACCGCAGCGCCGGGTGCCGGGCGAGCACGGCGTCGAACGCGCGCCGCAACGCGCCCTCGTCCCACGCCGCGGCGAACCGGTAGCGGAACACGTCGTGGTAGACCGAGGAGTCCGGGTGCCTGGTCGAGTGGAACAGCAGCCCCAGGCTGAGCCGGTTGACCGGGAACGCGTCGGCGAGGCCCGCCAGGCGTGGTCGGTCCACTTCGGACACCAGCTCGAACGGCGCGAGCCGCGCCTCGGGCGCGACGGCGGCCGACAGGTGCCCGGCCAGCTCGGCGACGGTGGGGTGCCGCAGCAGGTCCGCCGGTCCGAACCGCAGCCCGCGCCGCTCCGCGCGGGCCCGCAGCCGCAGCATGACGATGGAGTCGCCGCCCAGCGCGAAGTAGTTGTCGTGCACGCCGACCTCGGGCACGCCGAGCACCTCGGCCCACACCTCGGCCAACTGCGCCTCGACGGGCGTGCGCGGGCGGCCGTCGCGCGGCGCGCCGACCACCTCGGGCAGCCGCCTGCGGTCCAGCTTCCCGTTGGGCGAGAGGGGAACGGCGTCGATGCGCACGAAGAACGCGGGGATCAGGTGCTCGGGCACCGCCCGGGCCATGGCCGAGCGCAACGCGGCCGGGTCCAGCTCCTCGTCGGCCACGTAGTAGGCCACCAGGTGGGTGCCGAGCGCCTCGGAGTGCCGGTCGACCACGGCCGCCTCGCGCACGCCGGGCAGCGCGGCCACCTGGTCGCGCACCTCGCCCGGCTCGACCCGGTTGCCGCGGATCTTGACCTGGTCGTCCACCCGGCCGAGGTACTCGATCGTGCCGTCGGCCAGCCGCCGCGCCCGGTCGCCGGTGCGGTAGAGCCTGCCGTCGCCGGTCAGGTGGTCGGGCACGAACCGCTGCGCGGTCAGCTCCGGCCGGTTGAGGTAGCCGCGCGCCACGCCGACGCCGCCGATGTGCAGCTCGCCGGGCGCGCCGAGGGGCTGCGGCCGGCCACCGCGGTCGAGGACGTGCAGCCGGACGTTGTCGATCGGCGAGCCGATCGGGACGCGGGTGGGCGTGCCGGGCGGGCAGTCGTACGCCGAGACGTCGACCGTGGCCTCGGTGGGCCCGTAGAGGTTGACCAGGCGCGCGGAGTCGCCGAACACCCGGTTGAACCGGGCCACCTGGGCCGGCGGCAGCGCCTCGCCGCTGCAGAACACCAGTCGCAGCGAGGAGGCCGCGCGGCGCGCGTCCGGGTCGTCCTCCAGCAGCTCCAGCAGCGGCGCGAACATCGACGGCACGAAGTGGATCACCGTGACGCCGTCGCGCTCGACCGCGCGCAGCACCTCGCGCGGGTCCTTCTCCGCGCCGGGCGGCAGCAGCGACAGGCGGGCGCCGGTGAAGCCCCACCAGAACAGCTCCCACACCGAGACGTCGAACGAGACCGGGGTCTTCTGCAGCAGCACGTCGTGCTCGCCGATCGGGTACCGGCGCTGCATCCACCACAGCCGGTTGACCACCGACCGGTGCTCGACCATGACGCCCTTGGGGCGACCGGTGGAGCCGGACGTGTAGATGACGTAGGCCAGGTCGCGCGGAGCGGCCGACGGCGTCACCGGCCCCTCGTCGGGCAGGTCCGCCACGCGCAGGGCGGCGCCCACCGGTGCCAGCGCCGCCGGGTCCACCTCGACGTCGCCGAGCAGGGCGACCGCGGCGCCGCAGTCCTCCAGCAGGAGCCGCACCCGTTCCGCCGGGTAGGTCGGGTCGACCGGCACGTACGCGCCGCCCGCGAGCTGCGCGCCCAGCACGGCGGGCAGCAGGTGCGGCCCGCGTTCGACCAGCACGGCCACCGGGTCGTCCCGGGTCACGCCCCGGGCGCGCAGGGCGGCGGCGACCGCGTGCGCGCGTGCGGCCAGGGCCGCGTACGTGACGGGGGTGCCGTCCGGCTCGACCAGCGCGACGCGGTCCGGCGTCCGCTCCACCTGCCGGGCGAACAGCTCCGGCAGGGTCACGTCGTCGGGGAACGGCGCGTCGGTGTCGTTGTGCGCGTGGACCAGGTCGTGCCACTCCTGCTCGGACAGCGGGTCCAGCTCGCCGACCCGCTGCCCGGTGGCGGTGGCCAGCGCGCGGAAGTAGGCCAGGACGTGCCGTGCGGCGGCCTCGACCGGGAAGTCCGCGTCGAACACGTCGGTCGCGCACTCCAGGTCGACGCGCGGGTTCTCGGTCCGGTCGAACTCCGACACCCAGATCGCCAGGGCGTCCTGGTCGTGGGCGTGGGTGCGCGCCACCGTCTCGTGGTCCAGGCCCGGAGTCGCGGGCGGCCTGCCCAGGTAGGCCACCGTCGTGTCGAACAGCGGCCCGTGCCCGGCCAGGTCGCCCAGCGGCAGCCGCTGGTGCTTCAGCAGCGCCCTGGTGCCCTGCCGCACCCGCGAGAGCACCTCGTCGGTCGTCAGCTCGGCGCGGGCGTCGACGCGCATCGGCAGCGTGTTCGCGAACTGGCCGACGGTCTGCTTGGCCGCGCCGCCGGAGCGGTTGAGCACGGGGACGCCCAGGACCACCTCGTCGACCTGGTGCACCTTCGCCAGGTACAGCGCGACGGCGGTCGAGAACACCACGAACGGCGACTCGCCCCGGTCGCGGATGGCGTTGACCAGCGCCCGCTCCAGCGGGAACGAGTACCGCCGCACCCGCCGCCGCCCGCGCGGGCTGCGCCGCGGGAACAGGGCGGGCTCCACACCCGCCAGCGCCTGCTCGAAGAACGCCCGGTCCGCCTCGTGCCGCGCCGAGCCCTCGTAGGTGTCCGCGCCGGTCAGCTCGGCGAACGACGGCGCGGGCGCGTCCTGGCCCAGGTACTCCGCGCGCACCCGGGCCAGGAACAGTTGCAGGCCCCACGCGTCACAGATCAAGTGGTGCGTCCGGACATATGCGTATATGGTGCCGCCCGCGTTCAGCAGGACCAGGTCGACCAGCCGGTCACCGGCCAGGTCGTAGGTTGTTGAAAATTCATCCCGGAGCCACCCCTCGACTTCGGACTCCCGATTCAACCGCACCCGGCGAACCGTGAATTCAACGTCGTCGGCGACCCACTGGTACGGCGTCCCGTCCTCTTCGGAAAAGCGAAGGCGAAAGGCGTCCGTCCTGGCCGCCGCCGAGGTCATGGCCTGGACCAAGCGGTCCTCGTCCACGTCGCCGCGGTAGCGGTCATAAATGAAGACGGTGTACTGGTCCAGCTCCGGAAATTGAGCCGCGGCCACCCAGATGTCTCGTTGGTAAGGCGACAGTCGAATACGAGCAGAACTACCCACCGAGCCCCCAGTGTGCTGCACCGAACCTGATCCGTGATTCCGCCGGCTAGCGGGGCAACCGTATCAAGGCCCCTGACTTGATTCCAGCGAGGGCGTTTGTCACTTGGCACAATTGTCACCGAGGACAAAACGCGAGGGGTTTTCGCTGCGGTCAGCGCGGCGCGGCGCCGTGGTGCGTGCGGCCGATCAGGGCGGCGAGCAGCTTGCCCGCGCCGGACACCGTCTGCGGGTGCAGGCCGGTCAGCGCGGCGATGCGGCGCAGCCGGTAGTCCACCGTGCGCGGGTGGACGGTCAGGTGCCGCGCCACCCGCTGCCGGTCGCGGTCGAACGCCAGGTACAGGTACAGCGTGTGGATGAACTCCTCGTGGTCGGCCAACGGGTCCAGCAGCGCCGTCATGGTGGACGTCAGCTCGCCGTTGGCCAGCATCGCCTCCTCCAGCGGGTGCGCGTCCACGCTCGTCGGGCTGTCCGCCAGCGCCAGGCTCGCGTACGTGGCCGCCCGGCACGCCTCGGCCACCAGCTCGTCCCGCTCGGCGCCCCGGCCGACCCGGGACACGCCGATCGGCAGGTTGGCGAACAGCTTCTCCAGCCTGCGCACCAGCCGTTCCTGCTCCGCCCGCACGGTGCGCGTGGACGTGCCGGAGACCAGCGCGGTCACCCGGCCCGGCGCCACCACGTGACCCGTGCAGCGGTCGAGGACGTGCGCGCACACCTGCCGGCGCCGGTCCGGCCCGTCCGCGCACGTGGTGAAGTCGACCGTGACGGCCGCGAGGTGGGACGGCTCGGTCCCCTCGCCGTCGACCGGCACGGCCGCGTCCGGGCGCGCGTGCCCCCGGTGGTCGGGTTGGGTCGGGATCCGCCGGGCATGCTGCGATAACTCCGGTTGCGCTGCCATGAACACTTCCCCCAGGGTTCTGCGACGATGCACAACTCGTCACGGTCGGTGACGAGCCCGGTACACGGCTTCGAGTCAACCAACCGCCACATGAGCGTGCACCCGTCCAGATGGACCAATAGGGAGTCGCGGTGGGCCGACATCCGGGCTAAGGCAGGCCGCCGGCGTTCCTGATATCGGGTGAGCGATCAGCCCGAACGGCGGGCGACGAAGGTTGTGGGCAGGACGACCGGTTCCCGACTCGGCGCGGCGCCCTCCAGCCGCGACAGCAGCAGCCGCGCGGCGGCCTCGCCCATCTCCCGCATCGGCTGGCGCACCGTCGTCAACTCCGCGTGCGCCGCGATGGGTATGTCGTCGAACCCGACCACCGCCACGTCGTCGGGCACCCTCCGCCCGGCCGCGGCCAAGGCGCGCATCACGCCCAGCGCGGACAGGTCGTTCTGCGCGAACACCGCGTCGAAGCGCAACCCGGTGGCCAGCAGCTTCTCGGTGGCCACCGCGCCCCGGTCCGTGCCGAAGTCGCCCTCCACCACCAACCTCGGGTCGACGTGCACCCCCGCCTCGCCGAGCGCGTCGAGGAACCCGTCGAGCCGCTCGCGGACGCACCCGAAGTTCCCGGGCCCGGTCACCACGGCGAAGTTCTCGCGCCCGGCCGCCACCAGGTGCTGCGCCGCGGCCTGCGCGCCCTCGCGGTTCGTCGTGCAGACCGAGGGGAACCCGGGCCGGCTGCCCCGGTCGTCGATCATGACCACGGGCAGGCCCTGGTCGTGCAGGGTCTCGATGTAGCTCAGGGTGTCGGGCGGCTCGATCACCAGCAGGCCGTCGAACGCCTTCGCGGACACGTGGCTGGCGAACTGGGCCAACGACTCGGACCCCCGGTTCACCGTGTAGAGCAGCAGCCCGTACCCCTCGGCCTCCAGCTCGTCCACCGCGCCCTGCACGACCTCCCCGGTCCACGGCCAGGTCAACGAGGGCACCAGCATCCCCACGGTCCGCGCCCGCCCTCGGGCCAGCCCGACCGCCCGGGCACTGGGCACGTACCCGACGTCCGCGATGACCTGCCGCACCCGCGCCGCCGTCGCCGCGTCCACGTCCGGTTTGCCGTTGAGGACCCGGGACACGGTCGCCTTGCTCACCTGGGCGCGTTGGGCGACTTCAGCGATCGTGACTCGCACGGCGAACTCCTCGACAACGGTGGCGGGGACCCCGAAACCGGTACCGAAACCGGTTACGGACACGCAGTCAACCGCTACGCGCACGCACCGTCAAGGGTCGACGGCCCAGCGCCGACCAGGACAGACCACCCCGAACCACCCGGGCGCACCCGTCCGGGCGTGCCCGTCGTCGCGGGCCCACCGGGGACCGGCGGGTGACGGCTCCGCCCGGAACATCGCCACGTCCCGCCGAACCCCCGCTTCGGTAGGGTCGGTCCCATGGGGACGATCGAGGCCGTGAGCCGCAGCGCGGACCACACCTTCACCAAGCCGAACCACGACTCGATCACCCTCCTCGCCGGACTCGGCGTCGAGGGCGACGCCCACCAGGGCGTCACCGTGAAGCACCGCTCACGCGTGAAGCGCGACCCGACCCGGCCGAACCTGCGCCAGGTCCACCTGATGCACGCCGAGCTGCACGACGAGCTGAACGCCTCCGGCTTCCACGTCGCCGCCGGGCGACTCGGCGAGAACGTCACCACCCGCGGCGTCGACCTGCTCGCCCTGCCGACCGGCACCCGCCTGCGCCTGGGCCCGGACGCCGTGGTCGAGGTGACCGGGCTGCGCAACCCGTGCCCGCAGATCGAGGCGTTCGAAGCGGGCCTGCTCGAGGAAGTCGTGGGCCGTGACGAGCACGGCAACGTCGTCCGCCGGGCGGGCGTCATGTCGGTCGTCCTGGTGGGCGGCGAAGTCCGCCCGGGCGACGAGATCCGCGTCGAGCTGCCCGCCGAGCCGCACACCCCCCTCGCCCCGGTCTAGCGGACGAGCGGCGGGGTGCGCCCCGGACCCGAGCCGCTACCGTCGACCACCGTGGCTGGACTCCTCACCGGCAAGGTCGCCCTCGTCACCGGCGCGTCCGGGCTCCTCGGGCACGGCATCGCGCTCTGCTTCGCGCGGGCCGGGGCCGCCGTCGTGGCGCACACCCGACGAGGTGACGTGACCGCGCTCGTCTCCCGGATCACCGCCGCCGGCGGGCGGGCCGTCGGCCTCCGCGCCGACCTGTCCGAAGAGGACGAGTGCCACCGGCTGGTCCACGAGGCGGCCGAGTGGGGCGGACGACTGGACGCCGTGGTCAACAACGCGGGGGTGCAGCCCGTCCAGGACCTCGCGAGCCTCACGGCCGCCCGGTGGCGCGCCGTGGTGGACCTGAACCTCACGAGCGCGTTCTGCTGCACCCAGGCCGCCGCCGCGGTGCTGCCGGCGGGCGGGTCGGTCACCCACATCGCCTCGATCGAGGGCACGCACCCCGCCGCCGGGCACGCCCACTACAGCGCGTCCAAGGCCGCCCTCATCATGCACGCGCGTTCGGCCGCCCTGGAGTACGGGCCGCGCGGCATCCGCGTCAACACCGTCTCCCCCGGCCTGGTCGACCGCCCCGGGCTGGCCGACGACTGGCCCGAGGGGGTCGACCGGTGGACCCGCTCGGCGCCGCTCGGCCGGCTCGGCCGCCCCGAGGACGTTGGTGACGCCTGCGTTTTCCTCGCCTCGCCGATGGCGTCGTGGGTCACCGGGAATAACCTGGTCGTGGACGGTGGGATCTCCGCCCGACCCACCTGGTGAGCCATTCCCGGTGAATTGGAAACGTGAGCCGACCGATTGCGACATCTCGGTGAGATGCGAATTCCGTCGAATAGCGTTCACGTGATCCGGTCACCCTTTCGACATGCGACCGACACGAACCCTCATGGCGTCCCTGTTCGCATCCGGCCTGCTGGCCGCCCCGTTCCTGGCCACCGGGACGGCGTCCGCCGCGCCGCCGGAGACGGACCTCGTGCTGGCCGTCCACCAGGAGGAGACCGGGGTCCAGTCGACCCGCCTGACCTGCGACCCGGCGGCCGGCGAGCACCGGGCGGCGCAGGCCGCGTGCGGCGAGATCGCGGCCGCGGGCGGCGACTTCACCCGGCTGCCCGGCACCGATCCGCAGCTGTGCACGTTCGACTACCAGCCCGTGACCGCGATCGCGTTCGGTTCCTGGCGCGGTGAGCCCGTGCGTTACGTCCACGAATTCCCGAACCGGTGCGTGATGGAGCAGGAGACCGGCACGGTCTTCTCGTTCTGATCGCACGCCGACCCACCGCACAATCGACGCCGACCCCGCGACCGGACCCCGGTCGCGGGGTCGCCGCGCATTTCATCACTATTGTGCGTTACCGGTCGGGCACAGGCTGTGCGCTCGTGGCGGTTGTTGTCGCGAAAGTGGTTAGGCCGGCGCAGCGGGGGTAGGTCGGTAGGCGAGAACACCCCGACCTAGAGGAGTCGATCGTGGACGAGAACCAGGTGGGCGCGGTCCGCGAGACCGCCGGACAGGAGGGCACCGCCGTGGCGCAGCACGCCAGGCAGGCCGCCGGAGAGGTGGGCTCGACCGCACGCGAGCAGGTCGGACAGGTGGCCCACGAGGCGAAGGGCCAGGCCAAGCACGTGGTGCACGACATGCGCGAACGCGTCGCCGGCGAGGCCGAGGAGCAGGCGCGGCGGGTGTCGCGGCAGATCGACCGGATCGCCGACGAGCTGGGGTCGATGGCCGAGAACTCCGGCCCGGACTCGCTGACCGCAGGCACGTTGCGCCAGGTGTCCGACGCGGGCCGCAAGGCGGCGCGCTACCTCGACGACCGGGGCGCGCGCGGGCTGCTGGACTCGGCGCAGGACTTCGCGCGGCGCAAGCCGGGCACGTTCCTGATCGGCGCGGCGGTGGCCGGTTTCCTGCTCACCCGCGCGGTGAAGAGCATGAACGCGGGCGAGCAGCCGCAGTCGAGCGGTCCGCAGCCGCAGCACGGCTACACCGACCAGCTGCCGACCACGCCGGTCCCCGCGCACGCCGCCCCGTACCCGGACGCGCCGTACTCGGGCGCGTCGTACCCGGGCGCGTCGACCGCCGCGCCGACGACCGCCGCGCCGACCTCGACGCCGTCGTCGCCGTCCCCGGTCCCGCCGGAGTACGGCACGCCGGCGTCGCAGATCCCGTCGGACCAGCCGACGCCGACCCCGCGCGCGCCCTACCAGCCGGAAGGGTCGTCGTATGTCCAGCGCTGAGACCTGGATGACGGGCGGCGGCCGGGTGCCCGAGAGCCGCGTCCCACCCACCGGCCCGGGTCAGCCCGGTGCGGTCGCCCCCGGTGCGATCCCGCCCGGTCCGGTCCCCTCGGCGACACCGGGCGGCGTGCCGAACGCCGCCGTGCCGCCGTCCGCGCCCCTCCCGCCCTCAGGCGCGGTGCCGCACGGTGCGATGCCGAGCGGCGCGTCGCCCGTCGACGAGGAGACCACGCTCGGTCAGCTCATCGGCGACCTGACCGCCGACCTCTCGCGGCTGATGCGCCAGGAGCTGGAGCTGGCCAAGGCGGAGATCCGGCAGGAGGCCACCAAGGCGGGCAAGGCGGCCGGGATGCTCGGCGCGGCCGGGTTCGCCGGCTACATGACCGCGGTGCTGCTGAGCCTGGCGCTGGCGTTCGGCCTGGCCACGTTCATGGGCCTGGGCTGGGCGACGCTCGTCGTGGCCGTGCTGTGGGGCATCGCGGGCTTCGCCCTGTTCTCGGCGGGCCGCTCCCGGCTGCGCCGGGTGAACCCCAAGCCGGAGCGCACCATCGAAACCCTCAAGGAGGACGCGGAATGGGCCCGTCACCCGACCAAATAAGGAACGACATCGACCGCACCCGCGCGGAGTTGGTGGCGGACGCCAACCGGATCGTCGACCACACCAGGCCGCGCAACATCGCGCAGCGCCGGGTGGACCGCGTCCGGCACCGGATGAGCACGTTGAAGGAGCGAGTGATGGGCACGGTTCCGGACGCCGCCACGACGGTGCAGGACCGCACGGCGGGCATGGCCTCGGCGGTGGGCGAGCGGGCGCAGGACGCCGCGTCGACCGTCGGCGACAAGGCGCAGCAGGCCGCGTCGGCGGTCGGCGAGAAGGCGCAGGAGGCGGCCCACGCCGTCCAGCAGGCCCCCTACCAGGCACGGCAGCAGGCGCGCGGCAACCCGCTGGCGGCGGGGCTGATCGCGTTCGGCGCCGGCGCGCTGGTCGCCACGCTGATCCCGACCACGCGGGCCGAGCAGGACGCCGTGCGGCAGCTCGGTGAGCGCGCGAGCGGCGCCATCGAGCCGGTGAAGGAAGCCCTCGCCGAGTCCGCGCAGAAGCTCAAGGACGACGCGAGCACCGTGGTCGGCGAGGCGGCGGACCAGGTCAAGCAGGTGGCCCAGGACGCCACGCAGACGACCGTGGAGCAGGCGAAGGGCTCGGCCCAGGAGGTCGGCCAGCACGCCCGCGAGTCCGGTCAGCAGATCAAGTCCGAGGCGCGCGGCCAGTAGCGGGTCCACCCGCGGCCGACGACCCGTCGCGCGAGCAGCGCCGACCCGACCGGGGTCCGGCGCTGCTCGCGCGTCGGGTCAGCCCTCCGCCAGCACCGCCCGCGCCACGGCGAACGCGCGGTTCGCGGCCGGGACGCCCGCGTAGACGCCCACCTGCAGCAGCACTTCCTTGACCTCCTCGACCGTCACGCCGTTGCGCAGCGCCGCCCGCACGTGCAGCGCCAGCTCGCGCTCGTGCCCCAGCGCGGCCAGCATCGCCACCGTCACGCACGACCGGGTCCGGCGGTCCAGCCCCGGCCTGGTCCACACCTCGCCCCACGCGTACCGGGTGATGAAGTCCTGGAAGTCCGCGGTGAACGCGTCGGTGCCCGCGATCGCCCGGTCGACGTGCTCGTCGCCCAGCACCTCCCGCCGCACGCGCAGGCCGTCCTCGTGGCTCACAGGTGCCGCTCCAGGATCGCCGACACCGCGTCGGCCGCCTCGACGTTCGCCAGGTGCGCGCCCGGCACGAGGTGGAACGACGCGCCCGGCACCGACTCCGCGACGAACCGGCCGCACTCCGGCGGCGTCGCGGAGTCGGCCACGCCCGCGACGACCGCCGTCGGCGCCTCGATCGCCGGCAGCACGGACCTCAGGTCCGCGGCCGCCAGCGCCTCGCAGCACCCCGCGTACCCCTCGTCGTCCACTTCGGACAGTTCCGCCTCGAACGCGGCCACCACCTCCGGCGAGCGCTCCCGGAACGCCGGGGTGAACCACCGGCCGACCACGGAGGGCGCGACCGAGCCGGTGCCCGACCCGCGCACGGCCGCGGCCCGCTCCAGCCACGGCCGCGCCGACGGGAACCCGGCCGCCGTGCAGCACAGCACCAGCCGCTCGATGCGCTCCGGCGCGTGCCCGGCCAACCACATGCCGACCATGCCGCCCATCGACACGCCGCAGTAGGACACGCGGGCCAGCCCGAGGGTGTCCAGCAGCTCCAGCACGTCGTCGGCGAGGTCGTCGACCCGGTACGGGCCGGGCGGCGCGGCGCTGCCGCCGTGACCGCGGTGGTCGTAGCGCAGCACCCGGAACCGCCGGTGCAGCAGCGGGAGCTGCCGGTCCCACAGCCGGGTCGTGGTGCCGAGCGAGTTGCCCAGGACGACGACCGGCGCGTCCGGCGGCCCGCTCAACTCGTAATGCGGCATCACGGTCGGGTCCTCCCCCGGTGCGCCGCGAGGGCGCGGTCGGTGAACTCGCCCGCGCGGCCGGTGTACCCGGCCGGGTCGAGGGCGTCGTCCACCTCCTTCTCGGACAGGCCGATCCGCAGGTCGGCCAGCAGCGCCTCGCGCAGCGACTGCCCGGCCGCCACCGCGGTCCGGCACACCTCGGCGACCAGGTCCTGCGCCTCGGACCGGCCGATGCGGGCCGCCAGCCGCACCGCGACGTTCTCCGCCATCAGCAGCCCGCCGGTCAGGTCGAGGTTGCGGCGCATCCGCCCCGGGTCGACCCGCAGCCGCGACAGCAGCTCACGGGTGCCCAGCGCGGCCCCGCCGACCAGCCGGAGCAGCTCGGTGACGGTCTGCCACTCGCTGTGCCACGCGCCGGCCGCGCGTTCGTGCTCCTGCGCCATCGCCGCCAGCACCGTGGCCACGAGCCCCGGCACGCGGCGGGCGCACGCCGTCACCAGCACCGCCCGCACGGGGTTCTGCTTGTGCGGCATCGCCGACGACGTGCCGCCCTCGCCCTCGGCCACCTCGGCGACCTCGGTCTGCGCGAGCAGCACCACGTCCTGCGCGATCTTGGCCAGCACCCCCGCGGTCTCGCCCAGCGCGGCCGCCAGCTCCGCCACCCTGGTGCGGTCGGTGTGCCACGGGATGAGCGGCGCGGCCAGGCCGAGCTGGGCGGCCAGCTGCGCGGTCAGGTCGACGTCGGTCGGGTCGCCGTCCGGCCGGACCGCGGCCAGCGTGCCCGCCGCGCCGCCGAACTGCACGGCCAGCCGGCGTTCGCGCACCCTGGTCAGCGCGTCCTCGGCCTCGTCGACCGCGACGAGCCAGCCGGCGCACTTGAGCCCGAACGTCGTCGGCAGGGCGTGCTGGTTGAGCGTGCGGCCGGCGACGAGGGTGTCGCGGTGGCGCTCGGCGAGCCGCTCGCACTCGGCGGCCACGCCCCGCAGGTTCGCCAGGACCGGCCGCAGGGCGCGGTGGGCGACCAGCGACAGGGCGGTGTCCAGCACGTCCTGGCTCGTCGCGCCGTTGTGCACGGCCGCGCGGCCCTCGGCGGTGACGTGCGCGCCGATCGCCCGGACCAGCGGCACGACCGGTGTGCCCGAGGCGAGCGCGGACTGGCCGATGGCCACCGGGTCGTAGTTGCCCACGTCGATGGCCGTGACCACCATCCGGGCGGCCTCCTGGGACACGATGCCCGCCCTGGCCTGCACGATGGCCAACGCGCGCTCGAAGTCGAGCATGGCCCGCAACCACGCCCGGTCGCAGGTCTCGTCGTCGACGTCCGGGTCGGTGAACAGGGTGCCCCAGAGCGAACGCGTGCCCTGCTCGCGCGGCGCGGCCGTCCGGGTGCCGTGCTCAGAGGTCGAAGAAGACGGTTTCATGCTCCCCTTGCAGGTGGATGTCGAAGCGGTAACCGGGGGTGGCGCCTCCGGAGGGCTCGCGCGCCGCGATGAGCGTGGCCCGCCGGGGCGGGTCGATCGAGGCGAGCACCGGGTCCTCGGTGTTGGCCTCCTCCTCGTCGGAAAAGTAGATCCGGGTGACCAGCCGCACCAGCATGCCCCGGCAGAACAGCGACACGTCGAGGTGGGGCGCCTGCCGACCGGCCGACCCGCCGGCGGGCAGCCGGCCGGGTTTCACGGTCAGCAGCGAGTATCGCCCCTCCGGGTCCGTGGCGCTGCGGCCGAAGCCGCGGAAACCCTGCCACCGCACCGCGCCGCGCGGGTCGGCGGGGTGGTCGAACCGGCCCGCCGGGTCGGCCTGCCACGTCTCGACCAGCGCGTCCGGCACCGGCACGCCCGCGCCGTCGTAGACCGCGCCGCCGATCCGGAACGCACCCGGCGTGCCCTCGGGCACCACGAACGGCCCGTCGGGCCACACCAGGCCGAACGAGAAGAACGGGCCGACGGTCTGGGACGGCGTGGTCCGGAGCTCAGTCATCGTCGTCCTCCTCGTCCAGCGGTGTCGGGTTCGCCCCGCGCAGCACGATGTCCCAGCGGTAGCCCAGCGCCCACTCCGGCACGGTGGTGCCGAGGTCGAACCGCGACACCATCGCCGCCCGGGCCCCGGGGTCGCGGACCGAGTTGAAGATCGGGTCCTGGTCGAGCAGCGGGTCGCCGGGGAAGTACATCTGGGTGATCAGCCGCTGGGTGAACGCGGTGCCGAACAGCGAGAAGTGGACGTGCGCGGGCCGCCAGGCGTTGTCGTGGTTGCGCCACGGGTAGGCGCCGGGGTGGATCGTGGTGAACGAGTAGCGGCCCTCGGCGTCGGTGATCGTGCGGCCGACGCCGGTGAAGTTCGGGTCGAGCGGCGCCGGGTGGCGGTCGGCGTCGTGCCGGTACCGGCCGGCCGCGTTGGCCTGCCACACCTCCAGCAGGGTGCCGGCGACGGGCCGGCCGTCGCCGTCCAGCACCCGGCCGGAGACGATGATCCGCTGGCCCTGCGGTTCGCCCGCGTGGCCCAGGGTGAGGTCGTTGTCGCGGGGGCCGACGCGCCCCTCGCCGAGCAGCGGCCCGGTGACCTCGCCGAGCCGCTGCGGCAGCAGCACGAGCGGCCGGTGCGGCGCCCGCAGCACGTTCGACCGGTACTCGGGGTAGGACACGGGCGGGTGCGACGGCGTGTCCGGGCGGTAGGTCCGCACCGCGGTCTCCTGTTCGTCGTGCCGGGCCTGTTCGTCGTGCGGGGTTCGGTCAGCGGGTGAGTTCGCGCAGCACCGCGAGTTCGCGGTCCGTCGGCGGCTCGCCCCGGCCCAGGTCGTCGGCGACCCGGAGGTCCCAGCCGGTGCGCTCGCGCGCGGTCTCCGGGTCCACGCCCGGGTGCACCGAGGTCAGCACCAGTTCGCGGGTCAGCGGGTCGGGCCGCAGCACGCCCAGGTCCGTGATCACCAGGCCGGGGCCGGCGCCGGTCAGGCCCAGCGCCTCCCGCTGCCCCGGGCCGGACCCGAAGCCGAACGAGGTGACGAAGTCGACCCGCTCCACGAACGTCCGCCTGGTCTGCCGCACCACCACGACGACCTCGCGGCACGAGGCGGCGATCTCCGGCGCGCCGCCCGCGCCCGGCAGCCGCACGTCCGGGTCGCGGTAGTCGCCGATCACCGTGGTGTTGAGGTTGCCGAACCGGTCGAGCTGGGCCGCGCCCAGGAAGCCGACGTCGATCCGGCCGGGTTGCAGCCAGTAGTTGAAGACCTCGGGCACCCCGACCACGCTGACCGCCGTGTCGGCCAGCACACCGTCGCCGATCGACAGCGGCAGCCGGTCCGGTTTCGCCCCGATGGTGCCGGACTCGTAGACCAGCACCAGGTCCGGCGCGTGCGTGCGGCGGGCGAGGTTGGCCGCGGTGCTGGGCAGCCCGATCCCGACGAAGCACACCGCGCCGTCGCGCAGCGCGCGGGCCGCCGCAACGGTCATCATCTCGTCGGGGGTGTGCCGCCCGCTCACGCCACGCCCTCCAGCCACCGCGCGAACCGGTCCCGGTCGCGGCTGATCTCGTCCCACGCCACGTAGAAGTCGTTGTCGCGCACCGAGTAGCCGTGGGCGTAGGACGGGTGCGCGCCGCCCGGGACCTCGACCACGCAGTCCACCACCCAGGACGGCAGCACCACCGCGCCCGGTCGCGGGTCCAGCTCGTCCACGACCTCCTCGACGGTGACCAGCGAGCGGGTCGCGGCCAGCACCGCCTCCTTCTGCACGCCGGTGATGCCCCACAGCTGCACGTTGCCGTGCCGGTCGGCGCGCTGGGCGTGCACGACGGCCGCGTCCAGCCGCAGCGCGGCCACGGCGGTCAGCACCTCCCCGGTGAACGGGCAGGTCACGGTCGAGACGTTGGCGGTGTGCGCGGGCAGGTCGGTGC
The DNA here is from genome assembly GCF_044544865.1 of Actinosynnema sp. NPDC053489. Classification (NCBI taxonomy): domain Bacteria; kingdom Bacillati; phylum Actinomycetota; class Actinomycetes; order Pseudonocardiales; family Pseudonocardiaceae; genus Actinosynnema; species Actinosynnema sp. NPDC053489. Next base: position 110,882 of record NZ_JBITXT010000007.1, read on the forward strand.
CGGTGTAGCCGCGCAGCACGGCGAACGGCAGGCCGGAGGCGGCGGCGACGTACCGGTTGGCCATGCCCGCGTGGCTGTGCTCCTCCAGCTCCAGCGGCCGGGGCCAGCCGTTGCCGACGGCGTCGCGGAAGCGGTGCAGCGAGCCGACACCCGGGTTGCCGCCCCACGAGAACACCAGCTTGCGCGCGCAGCCCGCGCCGATGAGCTGGTCGTAGAGCACGTCGGGCGTCATCCGGACCAGGGTCAGGTCGCGCCTGCGCTGCCGGATCACCTCGTGCCCCGCGGCGAACGGGATCAGGTGCGTGAACCCCTCGAAGGCCACGGTGTCCCCGTCGCGCACGACGTGCGCGACGGCGTCCGCGAGGGGTGCGATGACGGCCAACCCGACCTCCGGTTGTGCGCGGCCGGAACCGGCGACTTCGTGCGGCGAACGCTAGTGAGCCCGTTCGCCGGGGGTCAACGGGATCTTCCACTCACCGGAACCCCACCCGTCGAGTCCACTGTGGACGTCGGTGCGCCCGCGCGACGGCCGCGAGGACGGACCCGACCCACCCACTCTCCGGGGAGCGCCGTCAGGACGCGGCCTGCACCACCAGCAGGGTCAGGTCGTCGTGCTCGGCCGGCCCGAGCCAGTCGAACACGACCCGCCGCAGATGCTCGGCCACCGCGTCGGCCGACAGCCCGGCGCAGTCCGCCAGCGCCGCCTTCAGCCGCACGTCGCCGAACAGCTCCTGCCGGTCGCCGTGCTTGCGCGCCTCGGTCAGCCCGTCGCTGTAGAGCAGCAGCGTGTCCCCCGGCGCGAGGGTGACGGTCGTCTGCTGGAACCGCACCTCGGGCAGCACGCCCACGATCCCGCCGTGCACCGCCACCTCGTCCACGTGCCCGTCGGCACGCAGCACCAGCGGCGCGGGGTGCCCGCCGGCCGCCATGGCCAGCCGCAGCCCACCGGCCTGCACCTGCACCATCGTGCCGACGACCAGCGTGGTGAACAGCCGGCTGCCCGCGGCCCGCAGCGCCGCGTTGAGCAGGTGCAGCAGCGGCGCGGGCCGCTGCTCCACGACGAGCAGGGCGTGCAGGCTCTGCCGCACCCGGCCGCTGTGCGCCGCCGCCTCCAGCCCGTTGCCCGCCACGTCGCCGAGCACGAACGCCGCGCTGCCGTCCTCGCGCGGGTGCACGTCGTAGAAGTCGCCGCCGACCAGCTCCCGCCGGTGCGCCGGCTCGTAGACGCTCGCCAGGAGCGCGCCCGGCACCTCGGGCAGGGGCGCGGGCAGCAGGGTGGCGCGCAACGCCTCCACGGTCTGCCGCTGCTCGTCGTACCGGGCGCTCGCCTCGACCGCCGTCGCGGCCCGCGCGGCGTACCGCTTCAGCAGCTCGACGGGCCACGTGCCGCCGAAGCACACCAGCGCGCCGCCGTCGGTCAGCGGCACGGCCACGCCGACCCCGGACGCGCCCCACGGGCCCTCGCCCAGCTCGGTCAGCTCGGCGTGGCCCACCCGGCGCTCCAGCACGGCGGTGAGCCCGGTGGCGGTGCCGGCGACCTGGCGCGTGGTGCGGGCGACCGCCACGTCACCGCCGGGCGTGCGCCGCCACCACTCCAGCCGGCCGCGGGCCCCGGGCAGCACCACGACGGTGTGCTCGGCGGGGGCCAGCTCGACCACGGCCCGCACCACCCCCGCCCGATCGGTGGGCGCCGCCAGGGGTCGCGCCGCCTCGTCCAGGTAGTCGTCCACGCCCCGGTACCAGGCCACCCAGCCGCCGCCCAGGTCCTCGCGCCTGCCGGGGCCCGTGCCGCCGCCCGGCAGCGCGGAACCCGTCCTGGCCAGGGGGAACAGCGCGGACGCGAGCGGGTTGACCACCCGGACGACGCCCTCCGGGTCCAGCACGACGACGGCCTCGTGGAAGCCCTCGACCACGCGACGCCACGCGTCGAGGTCGAGGCCCGTGTCGGCGCCTTGCCGGTAGCCCTGGGCCATCACGGCTCCTGTGTGTCGGGTCGACCCAACCTATCGGACAAGTTGCCACCGACAGTGGCAGGCTTGGGGCGGTTCCGCTGACATCGGAGGCTCGTGTGACGACCGCCCAGGACGACACGGACGTGACCCTGGCCCGACTGCTGACCGCGATGCGGGAGATGAAGGACGGCAACTTCCGCCGTCGCCTCGTCGTGCCCCGCGAGGGGGCGGTGGCGGAACTGGCCGAGGTCTTCAACGAGATCGCGGAGCGCAACCAGTGGCTGGTGGGCGAGCTGGTGCGGGTGCGCCAGTCGGTCGGCCAGGAGGGCAGGCTGGGCGAGCGGCTCGCGCCGAGCACCGCCACGGGCGGCTGGGCCACCGCCGCGAACGCGGTGAACGGGCTGGTCGAGGACCTGACCCGGCCGACCGCCGAGCTGAGCCGCGTGCTCGCCGCGGTCGCCGAGGGCGACCTGTCGCAGGAGATCGTGGTGGACGCCCGCGGCGAGGTCGCCGCGCTGGTCGAGAGCTTCAACTCGATGACGGCGACGCTGCGGACGTTCGCGGGCGAGGTCACCCGGGTGGCGCGCGAGATCGGCACGGACGGCCGGCTGGGCGGCACGGCGGTCGTGCCGGGCGTGGCGGGCACGTGGAAGGACCTGACCGACTCGGTGAACTTCATGTCGGACAACCTGACCAAGCAGGTCCGCGACATCGCCCAGGTCGCGACCGCGGTGGCGCAGGGCGACCTGACCCAGAAGATCACCGTCACGGTGGCGGGCGAGATGCTGGAGCTGAAGGACACCGTCAACACGATGGTCGACCAGCTCTCCTCCTTCGCCGACGAGGTCACCCGCGTCGCCCGCGAGGTCGGCACCGACGGCCGGCTCGGCGGCCAGGCGCAGGTGCCGGGCGTCGGCGGCACCTGGCGCGACCTGACCGACAACGTGAACTTCATGGCGAACAACCTGACCTCGCAGGTCCGCAACATCGCCCAGGTCGCGACCGCCGTGGCGCAGGGCGACCTGTCGCAGAAGATCACCGTCGACGCCCGCGGCGAGATCCTCGAACTCAAGTCGACCATCAACACGATGGTCGACCAGCTCTCCTCCTTCGCCGACGAGGTCACCCGCGTCGCCCGCGAGGTCGGCACCGACGGGCGACTGGGCGGCCAGGCGCAGGTGCCGGGCGTCGCCGGCACCTGGCGCGACCTCACCGACTCGGTGAACTTCATGGCGGGCAACCTCACCAGCCAGGTCCGCAACATCGCCCAGGTCACGACGGCGGTCGCGCAGGGCGACCTGTCCCAGAAGATCGACGTCGACGCGCGCGGCGAGATCCTCCAGCTCAAGACCACGATCAACACGATGGTGGACCAGTTGTCGTCGTTCGCGGCCGAGGTCACCCGGGTGGCCCGCGAGGTCGGCAGCGACGGTCGGCTCGGCGGCCAGGCCCAGGTCCCGGGCGTCGCCGGCACCTGGCGCGACCTCACCGACTCGGTGAACTTCATGGCGGGCAACCTCACCAGCCAGGTCCGCAACATCGCCCAGGTCGCGACGGCGGTGGCGCGGGGCGACCTGTCGCAGAAGATCACGGTGAACGCGCGCGGCGAGATCCTGGAGCTGAAGGACACCATCAACACGATGGTCGACCAGCTCTCCTCCTTCGCCGACGAGGTCACCCGCGTCGCCCGCGAGGTCGGCACCGACGGCCGGCTCGGCGGCCAGGCCCAGGTCCCGGGCGTCGCCGGCACCTGGCGCGACCTCACCGACTCGGTGAACTTCATGGCCAACAACCTCACCGCGCAGGTGCGGTCGATCGCCCAGGTCACCACGGCGGTCGCGGGCGGCGACCTGTCCCAGAAGATCACCGTCGACGCCCGCGGCGAGATCCTCGAGCTCAAGTCGACCATCAACACGATGGTCGACCAGCTCTCCTCCTTCGCCGACGAGGTCACCCGCGTCGCCCGCGAGGTCGGCACCGACGGGCGACTGGGCGGCCAGGCCCGGGTGCCCGGCGTCGCGGGGACGTGGAAGGACCTCACCGACAACGTGAACGTCATGGCCGACAACCTGTCCACGCAGGTGCGGTCCATCGCCGCGGTGGCGACGGCGGTCGCGGGCGGCGACCTGTCCAAGAAGATCACCGTCGAGGCCAAGGGCGACGTCGCGGCGCTCGCCGACACGATCAACGGCATGGTGGACACGCTGCGCGCGTTCGCCGACGAGGTGACGCGGGTGTCCCGCGAGGTGGGCACGGAGGGCATCCTGGGCGGCCAGGCGCGCGTGCCGAACGTGGCGGGCACGTGGAAGGACCTCACCGAGAACGTCAACTTCATGGCGAACAACCTGACCTCGCAGGTCCGCAACATCGCCCAGGTGACGACCGCGGTGGCGCGCGGCGACCTGTCCAAGAAGATCGACGTCGACGCCCGCGGCGAGATCCTGGAGCTGAAGACGACGATCAACACGATGGTCGACCAGCTCTCCTCGTTCGCCCAGGAGGTCACGCGCGTGGCCCGCGAGGTCGGCACCGAGGGCAAGCTCGGCGGCCAGGCCGAGGTGGAGGGCGTCTCGGGCACCTGGAAGCGGCTCACCGAGAACGTCAACGAGCTGGCCGGGAACCTGACCCGGCAGGTGCGCGCGATCGCCGTGGTGGCGACGGCCGTGACGGCGGGCGACCTGACCCGGCAGATCACCGTCGAGGCGTCCGGCGAGGTCGCCGAGCTGAAGGACAACATCAACCGGATGATCGGCAACCTGCGCGCGTCCACCCGCGCGAACCAGGAGCAGGACTGGTTGAAGACCAACCTGGCCCGGCTGTCCGGCCAGATGCAGGGCCACCGCGACCTCAACGCGATGGCGTCGCTGGTGATCAGCGAGCTGACCCCGCTGGTGTCGGCGCAGCACGGCGCGTTCTTCCTGGCCGACCCCGAGTCGAGCGCGCTGGAGCTGACCGCGTCCTACGGCTACTCGCCGCGCGGCGGGCGGCCGACCCGGTTCCCGCGCGGCGAGTCGCTGATCGGGCAGGTCGCGGTGGAGAAGAAGACGGTGCTGGTCACCGACGTGCCGCCGGGCTACATCGAGATCGGCTCGGGGCTGGGCTCCGCGCCACCCGCGAACCTGGTGATCATCCCGATCGTGTTCCAGGGCGAGACGCTGGGCGTGATCGAGCTGGGGTCGTTCGGCGAGTTCACCGAGGTGCACCTGGACCTGCTGGACCAGTTGAAGGAGAACATCGGCGTCAACCTGAACACCATGCTCGCCAACGCCCGCACCGACAGCCTGCTGGTGGAGTCGCAGCGGCTGACCGAGGAGCTGCGGGCCGGTTCGGTCGAGCTGGAGGCGCGGGCGCGCCAGCTGTCGTCGGCGTCGAAGTACAAGTCGGAGTTCATGGCGAACATGTCGCACGAGCTGCGCACGCCGTTGAACAGCCTGCTGATCCTGGCGAAGCTGCTGGCGGACAACCTCGACGGCAACCTCAACCCCAAGCAGGTGGAGTTCGCCAAGACGATCCACTCCTCGGGCACCGACCTGCTCCAGCTCATCGACGACATCCTGGACCTGACCAAGGTCGAGGCGGGCCACATGCAGGTGCAGACGGACCCGGTGCGGGTGTCGGACGTCGTCGGGTACGTCGAGGCGATGACCACGCCGCTGGCCGCGGAGAAGGGCCTGGCGTTCGGGGTGGTGGTGGACCCGGACGTGCCGTCGACCCTGCACACCGACGAGCACCGGTTGCAGCAGATCCTGCGCAACCTCCTGTCGAACGCCGTGAAGTTCACCCACGACGGTGAGATCGAGCTGCGCATCCGGGTGGTCGAGGGCTCCGTCGCGTTCGACGTGCAGGACACCGGCATCGGCATCCCGTCCGACAAGCTGTCGGTGATCTTCGAGGCGTTCCAGCAGGCGGACGGCACGACCTCGCGCAAGTACGGCGGCACCGGGCTCGGCCTGTCGATCAGCCGGGAGCTGGCGACGCTGCTGGACGGCCGGCTGGACGTGCGGTCGGAGCCGGGCGTCGGCTCCACGTTCACCCTCTACCTGCCGCTGGGGCAGCAGGGCTTCGTGCCGCCGGTGTCGGTCGAGCCGGAGGCCGTGCCGGAGCTGCTCACGCCCGCCGACGTCGCGCCCCACCCCCTCCCGGCCCCCGCGGCGCTGCCGCCCGCGCCGATGCGCTTCCACGGCGAGAAGGTGCTGATCGTCGACGACGACCTGCGCAACGTGTTCGCGTTGACCAGCGTGCTGGAGCTGCACGGGTTGCAGGTGATCTACGCCGACAACGGCATCACCGGCGTGCGGGCGCTGGAGCAGTACGACGACGTGACGCTGGTGCTGATGGACATCATGATGCCGGAGCTGGACGGCAACGCGACGATCGCCGCGATCCGGGCCATGTCGCGCTACGCCGACCTGCCGGTGATCGCGGTGACGGCGAAGGCGATGAAGGGCGACCGGGAGAAGTCGCTCGCCTCGGGCGCGACCGATTACGTGACCAAGCCCGTGGACACCGAGCACCTGCTGCGGCTGATCGCGTTCTACCTGGGGGTCGAGCAGGACTGACGTTCTACTGCCAGTGGTCCTCCCCGCGCGAAAGATCACCCGTTCGCGAGGGGGGACCCGGGCGGGGTCACGTCGTGGCGGACTCCACGGTGTCGTGGATGTGCATGACCTCGGTCAGCTCCGTCAGCCGGAACAGCTTGTGCACGGCGGGCTGCATCGACGCCATCCGGAACTGCCCGCCCTCGCCGTCCAGCCTCCGGTGCCAGTCGAGCATCAGCGACAGGCCGGTGGTGTCCATGAACGGCACGCCGCTCAGGTCCACCACGACGTGCGCTCCCGGGCTCTCCTCGAGGCGGTCGGACAGCACGGGAACGGTGTCGGCGTCCAGTTCGCCCGACACCGCGACGACCGTCCAGCCGCCCCGCAGCTCACTGCGCACCTGCAACTCCATGGTGCCCGAGCCTAGTCACCGGACCCGCCGGATGCCGACACCCCGGTCCGGCGCACGGGTCACCCGGGTGCCGCCGGACGACGCCGGGGCACCGGTGGGCGCGACCGCCCGGTGGCCCGACCGGAGGATGTGCGACGATGCGGTGACGGCCGATCAACGGGGAGCGGATGTGCGCAACGAGCCAGCAGCGCCGGTGGCCGTGACGCTGCCCGCGTCAGCGGGCTCATCGGCGCAGGCGCGACAGGCGTTGAGCGACGTGGCGACGGCGTGGGGGCTGTCGGCCGACGTCGCCGACGACGCCGCCCTCGTGGTGACCGAGCTGGTGTCCAACGCCGTGGACCACGCCACCGGGCCGATCGGGCTGACGCTCGCGCGGACCGAGTCGGGCCTGCGGATCGAGGTGGCCGACCAGTCACCGGCACGACCGGAGCCGAGGCCGGTGCGCGTCGACTCGGCGCGCGGCCGGGGCCTGATCATCGTGGCCGCCCTGAGCCGCGCCTGGGGCACCGAACCGACCGCCGACGGCAAGGTCGTGTGGGCGGAGCTGGACATCTAGGGGCTTGGACATCTAGGGGCTCGGACACCCGGGGGCTTGACGCCCTGGGCCCGGTCGCGCCCTCGGGCCGGGACCCCGACCGGAGCCCTCCCGCCGACAGCGCAGACGGCGCCGGCGGCGCACCGCCTGTTAAGACGCGTGACGGGCCGCCCCCGGACCGGTGGTCGGGGGCGGCCTCGCCGTGGTCGGTGCTACTGCTGCTCGCGGAAGCGGTCCAGGCCCTCCTTGGCCTTGTCCGTCCCGGTCCGGATGTGCTCGGAGTGCTGTCCACCGGTCCGCTCGTCGACGAACTGGCCGGCCTTGTCGATGCCCTGGTCGGCCTTGTCGCCGTGCTGGCCGAGAGCGTCCTTGGCCTTGTCCTTCAGCTCGTCGAACTTGTCGCCAATGCCCATGTGCGCTCGAACCTCCTCCGGGTGTCCCTCGTGGACACTCCGCGTCCTGGGCTACCCGCGCCCCGGCGAGGTTGATGCGCCGGCACCGGCAAGTCACCCGGACGAGTTAGTCGCTCCACCGCGCCCCGGGGGCACCGTCTACTCGCGACGCGGACCACGGCGGCGGCACCAGCAGCTCCCGGCCCGCCTCCCCGGCGGGTGCCAGGCCCAGCATCGACAGCAGCTCGCGGCAGTCGTCGGCGTCCACGGCGTTGCCGGCCACGGTGCGGGCGGCCTGGTCGCGCCGGACGGCCTCGACCCGGTTCGCGGCGGCGCGCGCGTCGGCGAACCCCACCGCCGTCCCCGTCCGGCCTGCTTCGGTGTGCGTCATGGAAAATCATGCCTCCCCTACCGCAGGGCAACGCGGCCCGCGGGGGTGGATGGGTGTGAACGGGCGAGTCGGTGCGCCCGGTCCCGGTCAGCGGACAGCTCGGCCGCTCCAGGAGGACTCTACGGCACGTCGGCGCCCCGCGACCGGGTAGGTGAAACCCCAACCAACCGAACCCGAGCCTTGCCAACCTCCACCAACCCGCGCTTGACTGGCGCCGGTCCCATCGGGTCGACCGGAGGTGGACGTGGTCAACGTCGGAGTCGCCGTCGCCGGCGCGGTCCTCGCGCTGGTCGGGCTGGGCACGCCCGCCGCGGCCCGACCGGTGGCGGTCGCGCTGCCCGCGGTCGACATGGAAGCGGTGCTCAAGGCCGCCCAGATCGACCCGCGCAGGGCCGATTCGGCGATCACGCCGGGCAGCGGCGAGAGCGTCCGGCTGGTGGAACGGGCGCTCGCCGACCGGGGCCTGCTCGCCGCCACCTACGTCGACGGCCACTTCGGCACCCGCACGGTCGACGCCTACGCGGCCTACCAGCGCTCGCTCGGCTACACCGGCCTGGACGCCTCCGGCCTGCCCGGCCCGACGTCGTTGCGGCTGCTGGGCGAGACGACCTACGCGGTGACGCGCGTGGTGTCCGCGGGCAGCCGGGTGACCTACCGCAGCGCGTCGATGAACACCCGCACGAAGGCCATGCTGGTCGAGGCCGAACGGCTGCTCGGCCGGTCGCTGGGCATCACCCAGGGCTCGTACAACCCGGGTGGCGTGCCCGGTTCGGCGGGCACCCACGACGGCGGCGGCGCGCTGGACGTCTCGGTGTCGGGCATGACCGCGGCCACCCGCACGACCGTGGCGCGCGTCCTGCGGCAGGTCGGCTTCGCGGCCTGGGTGCGCACGCCCGCCCAGGGCTTCGACTACCACATCCACGCCATCGCGCTGGGCGACCCGGACCTGTCCACCGGGGCCCAGCACCAGGCGGGCGACTACTACCTCGGCTTCAACGGCCTGGCCGACCGGGGCGCGGACGACGGCCCGGTGGTGACGCCCAAGCTGACGTGGGAGGAGTACCAGCGCCTCTAGGATGGGGTGATGACCGCCCCGACGAGGTCGCGATGAGCAACGTGGAGGCCCAGCCGGCCGAGCTGGTCTGCGAGAGCGCGTCCGGACCGGCGGTGGTCGAGGTGCTCCAGCCGCGGGACGTCCCCCTGGGCGGGCCTCGGGCGATGACGGTGCGGCGGACGTTGCCCCAGCGGTCGCGGTCGATGGTCGGGGCGTGGTGCTTCGCCGACCACTACGGCCCCGACGACGTCTCGGTCACCGGCGGCATGGACGTCGCGCCGCACCCGCACACCGGGCTCCAGACGGCGAGCTGGCTGTTCAGCGGCGAGATCGAGCACCGCGACAGCCTGGGCGTGCACGCGCTGGTGCGGCCGGGCGAGCTGAACCTGATGACGGCAGGCCACGGGATCTGCCACTCCGAGGTGTCCACGCCCGGCACGACCGTGCTGCACGGCGTGCAGCTGTGGATCGCGCTGCCCGACGCCCACCGGGACGCGCCGCGCGACTTCCAGCACCACGTGCCCGAGGCGGTGGAGCTGCCCGGCGCGACGGTCCGGGTGTTCCTGGGCTCGGCGGCCGGCCGGACGTCCCCGGTCACCACGTTCACGCCGCTGCTGGGCGCGGAGGTGGTGCTCGAACCGGGCGCGCGGCTCGCGCTGGACGTGGACCCGTCGTTCGAGCACGGCGTGCTGGTCGACGTCGGCGAGGTGGAGCTGGCCGGCACGGCGCTCGCCCCCGGCGCGCTCGGCTACCTCGGCGCGGGCGCGACGTCGCTGGGCCTGGCCAACACCGGCGACACCCCGGCGCGCGCGGTCCTGCTGGGCGGCGAACCGCTGGGCGAGGACCTGGTCATGTGGTGGAACTTCGTCGGCCGCAGCCACGAGGAGATCGCCCGGTTCCGCGACCAGTGGCAGGCGGGGTCCGAGCGGTTCGGTCGGGTCGAGGGCTACCCCGGCGCACGCCTGCCCGCGCCGCCCCTGCCCGGCGGCCGACTGCGCCCGCGGGGCAACCCGCCCGCCTGACCCCGCCCTCCACCTCTCCGGTCCGGTCCCGCCCAGCGGTTCGCCCCCCGTTGAGGCCGATCGGACTACAGCCGGATCGGCCATCCCGACATTCCACGTCGGTGTGACGCAGAACACCACCTTCTCACCCATCGGACTTCCCCCGAATTCGCCGCAACGGCACGTTTGAAAGCCCGGGGGCCACCCTGCCGGAGCATCGCCCCGGAATCGCTCCCAGCTTCTCCGAGCGGCCCTCACACCCGCTTGCGGGCCGAGGTGAGCAACATTCGGGAAACTCGGTGTTTAACCGGGCGACAACCACCCGCCCGGGGCAATCCCCTGCACGATCCGTGAAGCTGAACTTATTTGTCCCCAATTCTTCGCCTTTCGCACCCTCGGACGTTCGGAGCAATTCAGGGCCAACTGATCGTCCGATGCGGCGACGAGGTGGGTGCGGAATGCGGTGCGGTTCTGCTTTCATTTGTGCATCGCCGATCCCGGCGAAATCGAGCAGGATTCCATTACCAAGGAGACCTCGTGTTGAAGCGTCTTGCCTCGGGTGTCGCGCTGGCCGCCATGACCGGCGCGATGGTGTTCGGTGGCTCCTCCGCCGCGCAGGCCACCACCGTTCCCGACGCGTCGTGCATCAACTCCGACCCGACGGGCCTGGTCAACGTCGTCGTGTGCACCATCAACACCACCGTGCAGTTCCCGATCGACCTGCACGACTCCGTCATCACGATCGGCGACGTGGCCAGCGGCAACACCGTCAAGGTGCTGAACGGCGCCGAGCTGGACGCGGTCGAGGTCACCATCAAGGACGTCATCGACGACGTGAACGTCGAGGACAACCTGGTCTTCAAGCAGGCCGTCGTGGACGCCCTGAACAACGCCGACATCATCGACGACATCGACGTCTCGAAGATCTTCGTCGACGTGCTCTGACACCTGGCGAGAGGTTTCACCCGGGTCGTTCCCGACGAGCCCGAACCGCACCCGAGTCACAAAACGAAAGGTGCCCGGCTCCGCGTGCCACCCCACACCGAGGGGTGGCACGCGGAGCCTTTCGGCGTGCCCGGACCAGCACCGGCGGGAACGGTCAGGCGCGCAGGGCGGCACGCGTGCCGCGGGCGATTTCCAGGTCTTCGCGGGCGGTGACGACGAGGGTGCGGACCCGCGCGCCCCGACCGGTGACGTCGGTGTCGCCGGCCACGTGCTCGTTGCGGTCCGGGTCGACTTCCACCCCGAGGAACGCCAACCGCTCGGCGGCACGGCGGCGCACCGAGGCCGAGTTCTCCCCGACGCCGCCGGTGAACGCCAGCGCGTCCAGCCCGCCCAGCGCGGCGGCCATCGCGGCGACGCCGGCGACCAACCGGTGGGTGTAGACGTCCAGCGCCAGCACGGCGTCCGGGTCGCCCTTCGCGGCCGCCGCGTCGATCTCGCGCAGGTCACCGGTGCCGGCGAGGGCGGTGAGCCCGGACTCCCGCTCCAGCGCGGTGGCGACCTCGTGCGGCGACAGCCGCTCGTGCTCCTCCAGCCACAGCACCAGGCCCGGGTCCACGGTGCCCGACCTGGTCGCCATCACCAGTCCCTCCAGCGGGGTGAAGCCCATGGTGGTGTCCACGGCCCGGCCGTCAGCGACCGCCGCCAGCGACGCGCCCGCGCCCAGGTGGCAGGTGACGACGAGCCGCGGGCCGGGCGAGACCAGCTCGGCGGCCCGCCGCGCGCAGTAGGCGTGGGACAGGCCGTGGAAGCCGTAGCGGCGGATCGCGTACCGGTCCCGCCACCGCTTGGGCACGGCGTAGGTGGCCGCGGCGGCGGGGATCGTGGTGTGGAAGGCGGTGTCGAAGCAGGCGACCGCCGGGACGTCGGGCAGCAGCCGCTGCACCGCGTCCAGCCCCGCCAGGGACTTCGGCTGGTGCAGCGGCGCGAGCGCCGTCAGGTCGGCCAGCGCCTGCCGCACCAGGTCGTCCAGCACCACCGGCTCGGTGAACCGCGTGCCGCCGTGCACGACGCGGTGCCCGACGGCGTCCGGGGTCGGCCAGTCGGCCAGCACGTCGCCGAGCCGCCCCGCGTCGGGTTCCACGTCGGCGGTGCGCTCGACCCGGTCGTCGGCGTCCAGCAGGCGCAGCTTCAGGCTGGACGAGCCCGCGTTGACCACGAGGACCCGCACGTCAGGCCCACGTCCACCCGGCGATCGCCGGGTCGTCCTCGCCGTGCTCGCGGGTGTACTGGCGCGCGGCGAGGCGCGCGTCCGCCATCCGCTGCCGCAACGACGCCGACGCGCCGCCCAGCGCGGGCACCCGGTCGATGACGTCCATGACGAGGTGGAACCGGTCGAGGTCGTTGAGCATCACCATGTCGAACGGGGTGGTGGTCGTGCCCTCCTCCTTGTAGCCGCGCACGTGCAGGTTGGCGTGGTTGGCGCGGCGGTAGGTGAGGCGGTGGATGAGCCACGGGTAGCCGTGGAACGCGAAGATCACCGGCTTGTCGACGGTGAACAGCGCGTCGAAGTCGCGGTCGGACAGGCCGTGCGGGTGCTCGGTGTCCGGTTGCAGGCGCATGAGGTCGACCACGTTGACCACGCGCACCTTCAGCTCCGGCAGGTGCTCGCGCAGCAGCTTGGCGGCGGCCAGCGTCTCCAGCGTCGGGATGTCCCCCGCGCACGCCAGCACCACGTCCGGCTCGCCCTCGGTGGTGCCCGCCCAGTCCCAGATGCCCAGGCCGCGGGTGCAGTGCGCGATCGCCTCCGGCATGTCCAGGTAGGTCAGCGCGGGCTGCTTGCCCGCCACGATGACGTTCACGTAGTGCCTGCTGCGCAGGCAGTGGTCGGCCACCGACAGCAGCGTGTTGGTGTCCGGCGGCAGGTACACGCGGACGATCTCGGCCTTCTTGTTCACCACGTGGTCGAGGAACCCCGGGTCCTGGTGGCTGAACCCGTTGTGGTCCTGCCGCCACACGTGCGACGACAGCAGGTAGTTCAGCGAGGCCAGCGGCGCGCGCCACGGGATCGCGCGCGTGGTCTTCAGCCACTTGGCGTGCTGGTTGAGCATCGAGTCGACGATGTGGATGAAGGCCTCGTAGCTGGTGAACATGCCGTGCCTGCCGGTGAGCAGGTAGCCCTCCAGCCAGCCCTGGCACAGGTGCTCCGAGAGCACCTCCAGCACCCGGCCGTCCGGGGCGAGGTGCTCGTCGCCCGGCACCGTCTCGGCCTGCCACTTGCGGCCCGTCACCTCGAACAACGCCGACAACCGGTTGGAGGCGACCTCGTCCGGGCCCAGGACGAGGAAGTTGTCGGGGTTGCGGCGCAGGACCTCCCGCAGGAACCCGCCGAGCACCTTGGTCGCCTCGCTGCTGCCCACGGCGGGCCGGTCCACGGCCACGGCGTGCTCGCGGAAGTCGGGCATGCGCAGGTCGCGCAGCAGCCGTCCGCCGTTCGTGTGCGGGTTGGCGCTCATCCGCCGGTCCCCGGTCGGCGGCAGCGCCCGCAGCTCCGGCACCAGGCGGCCGTCGGCGTCGAACAGCTCCTCGGGCCGGTAGCCGCGCAGCCACTCCTCCAGCCGGGCGCGGTGGTCCGCGTCGGTGCGGGTGGCGGCCAGCGGCACCTGGTGGGCGCGGAACGTGCCCTCGACCGGCAGGCCGTCGACCTCGCGCGGGCCGGTCCAGCCCTTCGGGGTGCGCAGCACGATCATCGGCCACGGCGGGCGGCCCTTGGCCGACTTCATCTCGGCGATGTCGTCCAGCACCCGGTCCAGGGTGGCCGCGAGCTGCTCGTGCACGGCCTTCGGCTCGTCGCCGACGACGAAGTGGGGCGTGTGGCCGTAGCCGCGCATCAACGAGGCCAGCTCGTCGTCCGGGATGCGCGCCAGGACCGTGGGGTTGGCGATCTTGTAGCCGTTGAGGTGCAGCACGGGCAGCACCACGCCGTCGCGGGTCGGGTCGAGGAATTTGTTGGAGTGCCAGCTCGCGGCCAGCGGCCCGGTCTCCGCCTCGCCGTCGCCCACCACGCACAGCGCGAGCAGGTCCGGGTTGTCGAACACCGCGCCGTAGGCGTGCACGAGGGCGTAGCCCAGCTCGCCGCCCTCGTGGATCGAGCCGGGCGTCTCCGGCGCGACGTGGCTCGGGATGCCGCCCGGGAAGGAGAACTGCCGGAACAACGCGCGCAGGCCGTCCTCGTCCTGCCCGATGCCCGAGTACACCTCGCTGTAGGTGCCCTCCAGGTAGGCGTTGGCGACCAGCCCCGGCCCGCCGTGACCCGGTCCGGTGACGAAGAGGGCGTTCAGGTCGCGCTCCTTGATCACCCGGTTGGTGTGCGCGTAGAGCAGGTTGAGGCCCGGTGTCGTGCCCCAGTGGCCGAGCAGCCGCGGTTTCACGTGCTCGGGCAGGAGGGGTTCGCGCAGCAGCGGGTTGTCGAGCAGGTAGATCTGCCCGACCGAGAGGTAGTTGGCCGCACGCCAGTAGGCGTCCAGCAGGTCGAGGTCGGCCGCGGTCCGCTCGGTCGTGGGCATGGCCCGACGCTAGCCGTGATCACCGGGTGCCGAAACTCGAACGGCGGCCACCCCGCGGGCTCGCCGATGGCGGTTGGGTGCCCCGCGGGTACACCTCTCGGCGGGGACTCCCCCGCCCACCACCGGCGGTGGTGTCCGGGCACCGACCGACCCGCCCCGCCGCGGACCACGACCGGGTGACACCGCGTTCCCGGATCGCGTGAACCGGCGCCGCGGCCCGTACCGGTGGGCGGTTCCGCCCGTGAGGAGGGCGGTACCTGCGCGTGCCGCCGGCACCCTCGTCGCCCCCCGGCACACCCGACGCGGAGCGGATCATCGCGATGAGCCGCTCCCACGCCCACCCGCACGGCGGTCCCGCGCCGGTGCGCCGTTAACCGCCCGAGCCGGCCGACCTGATCTGCGACCGCCGCATCGACCCCGGCGAGGTGTCCGACCTCGCGCTGCCGCCGGAGCGGGCCGCCGAGGGCTACCGCGCCGTGGACGGGCGGCGGGCCGTCAAGGCGCTGCTCACCGTCTGGCCCGCCACCGTCTGGCCCGCCACCGTCTGGCCCGCGCGTCCGGACGGGCGCGCCGCCGCGCCTCGGGCGAGGATGGGTGCCGGTCGCGTGGGAGGTGCCGATGTCCGAGGTCACCGACGTGCGGGCGGTCGGGCTGAGCGCCGCGGAGGTCGCGCGACGGGTCGAGGAGGGGCGGACCAACGCCGTCCGGTCCGGGACCAGCCGCGGCGTCGGGCAGATCGTCCGGGCGAACGTCGTCACGCCGTTCAACGGCCTGCTGACCGCGTTGTTCCTGGTCATCGCGGCCACCGGTCGCTGGCAGAACGGCCTGTTCGGGTTGGTGGTGCTGGCCAACACGGCGATCGGGGTGTTCCAGGAGGTGCGCGCCAAGCGCACCCTCGACCGGCTCGCCGTGCTCAACGCGCCCCGCGCCAGGGTGATCCGGGAGGGCGCGGCGTCCGAGGTCGACGTCGCCGACGTGGTGGCCGACGACCTGGTCGAGCTGCGCACCGGTGACCAGGTCGTGGCCGACGGGGCGCTCACCGCCGCCGACGGGCTGGAGGTGGACGAGTCGCTGCTGACCGGCGAGTCCGACCCGGTGCACAAGGCCGCGGGCGACGAGGTGCGGTCGGGGTCGATCGTGGTGGCGGGGTCGGGCCGGTTCCAGGCCACGGCGGTGGGCGCGCAGTCCTACGCGTCCCGGCTCACCGCCGAGGCCCGCCGGTTCACCGTGGTGCGGTCGGAGCTGGTCACCGGCACGAACCGGCTGCTGCGCTGGATTTCGCTGATGATGCTGGTGGTCGGCCCGCTGCTGCTGTGGAGCCAGTGGCGCAGCCCCGACACCCACGGCTGGCAGGACGCGATGACCGGCGCGGTGGCGGCGCTGGTCGGCATGGTGCCCGAGGGGCTCGTGCTGCTGACCAGCCTGGCGTTCATGGTGGCCGCGGTGGCGCTGGCCCGGAAGCAGACACTGGCGCAGGAGCTGCCCGCCGTGGAGGTGCTGGCCCGGGTCGACGTGGTGTGCCTCGACAAGACGGGCACGCTCACGCACGGCGACATCGTCTTCGACTCGCTCGTCGCCGCCGACGGTCCCGACGGTGCCGACGACGTCCGGCAGGCCCTCGCGCTGCTGGCGTCCGCGCCGGACGCCAACGCGACCGCCGCCGCGCTGGCCGAGGAGTTCACCTCCACCGGCTGGCGGCGCACGGGCGGCGTGCCGTTCTCGTCGAGCCGCAAGTGGTCCTCGGTGGACACCGACGGCCACGGCACGTGGGTGCTGGGCGCGCCCGAGATGGTGTTCCCCGACGGTGGTCCGCTGCCCGAGCGGGCCGCCGGCATCGCGGCGGACGGCAAGCGCGTGCTGGTCCTCGCCTCGGCCCCCGCCGCGGGTGACGGCACGTCGCTGCCGGCCGACCTGACCGGGCGCGCGCTGGTCGTGCTCGCCGAGCGCATCCGCGACGACGCGGCCGACACGTTGCGGTACTTCGCCGAGCAGGGCGTGACCCTGCGGGTGATCTCGGGCGACAACCCGCGCACGGTCGGCGCGGTCGCGGTGGCCGTCGGCGTGCCCGGCATCTCGTCGGCGGACGAGGCGGTGGACGCCCGCTCGCTGCCGGAGGACCCCGACGAGCTGGCCGAGGTGCTGGAGACCTCGGCGGTGTACGGGAGGGTGACGCCGCAGCAGAAGCGGGCCATCGTGGGGGCGCTGCAGCGGCGCGGGCACGTGGTCGCGATGACCGGCGACGGTGTCAACGACGCGATGGCGTTGAAGGACGCCGACATCGGCGTGGCGATGGGCAACGGGGCCGCCGCGACCAGGGCGGTGGCGCAGCTCGTGCTGCTGGACAGCCGGTTCGCGCACCTGCCCGACGTGGTGGCGGAGGGCAGGCGGGTGATCGCCAACATCGAGCGCGCGGCGAACCTGTTCCTGGTGAAGAACGTGTACTCGCTGGTGCTGGCGCTGGTCGTGCTGGTGAGCGGCCTGGCCTACCCGCTGGAGCCGATCCAGCTCACGATGATCTCGGCGTTGACGATCGGCATCCCGGGTTTCGTGCTGGCGCTGGGCCCGAACCGGCGGCGCTACGTGCCGGGTTTCCTGGGGCGCGTGCTGCGGTTCGCCGTGCCGACCGGCGTGGTGATCGGACTGGCCGCGTTCGGCGGCGACCTGCTGGGCCGCTCGCTGGACGGGGCGGGCGGCCGGGAGGGCGGGCAGACCGCGGCGGCGGTCGTGGTGCTGGTGGCGTCGCTGTGGACGTTGTCCCTGCTGGCCCGGCCGTTCACCGGGTGGAAGGTGGCGCTGCTGGCGGGTCTGGCGGCGGCGGCCGCCGTGGTGCTGGCCGTGCCGGTGCTGGGCGAGGGCGTGTTCCTGCTGGACGTGACGCCGCAACGGCTGCTGGTGGGCCTGGTGGTCGGCGCGGTGGCCGCGGGGCTGGTGGAGCTGGCCGCCCGGCTGGTGCGGGCGCACGAGGGTTGATCAGCCGAGCAACCGGTCGCGCACCGGCTTCGCCTCGCGGCTGCCGATGCCCTCGTAGATCGCCAACGACTGCTCCCACACGACCTTCGCGGCCGCCGTGTCCCCGGTCCGGTGCAGCAACCGCCCGAGGCAGTCCAGCGCCCGCGCCTCACCGGACAGGTTGCCGACCTCGCGGTGCAGGTCGACTGCCTGCCCGTACAGCTCGACCGCGGTGTCCAGGCGCTCCAGCTCCTGGTACGTCGCCGCCAGGCTGAGCAGGGCGAACCCCTCGCCGTGCCGATCGCCGATGTTCCTGCGCAGCTCCAGCGACCGGTGCAGGTGGTCGAGTGACTTGTCGAGCTGCCCCAGATCCCGGTAGACCGAACCGAGCCGGTTCAGCGTGATGGCCTCGCCCCGGTGGTCCCCCTTGCCGTGCCGGATCGCCAACGACCGGTGCAGGCAGTCGAGCGCCTCGTCGAAGCGCGCGAGGCTCCGGTAGACGGTCGCGAGGTTCGCCAACGCCCCCGCCTCGGCCCAGTGGTCACCGATCTCCCGGCTGACCGCCATCGCTTCTTCGTAGTGGTCGATCGCCCGGTCGTAGCCACCGGTGTCGCTGAACGCCACGCCGAGCCAGGTCAGGATGTAGGCCTCGGCGTGCCGGTCGCCGGTGTAGCGCGCGCTGGTCAGACCGATCCGGAACACGGCGAACCAGTCGGCCCAGTGCTTGCGCAGGTCGAAGAAGCTCCACAACGCGGACGGGAACCTGCCGGCGAGGTCGTGGTGCCCGGCCTCGGCCGCTGTCCGGGTGGCACCGACCAGGTTCACCCGCTCGACCTCGCACCACCGCATCGCGGCCGCGCGATCGGTGAACGCCGGCGGCTCGGCGCCCTCGACGGACAACGGCCTGCGCCGGTACAGCGGCAGCAGCACCCGGTCGGCCGCGTCGGCGGTGCGCAGGTACCAGGCGAGCACCCTGCGCACGGCCGCCGCGCGTTCTTCTGGCGGCTGCTCGTCCCTGGCGCGTTCCACGGCGTAGGCGCGCAGCAGGTCGTGCAGGCGGTAGCGGTCGCGGGCGATCTGCTCCACCAGGTGGGCCGTGACCAGGCCGTCGACCAAGCGGCGGGCGATCGCCTTCGGCGCGTCCACGAGCACGGCCACCGCGTCGAGCGACGCCTCGGACGTCGGGTGCAGGCCGAACGCGCGGAACGCGGCGGCGGTGTCCGGCGGCAGCGCCCGGTACGACCAGGACAGCACCGCGCGCACGGCCGCGCTGGGGTCGTCGCCGGAAGACAGGACGTCGAGGCGGTCCTGCTCGGCGGCGAGGTCCTCGGTGAGGTCCGCGAGCGTGGTGAACGGCGTGTCGGCGCAGTGCTCGGCGGCGATCCGCAGCGCGAGCGGCAGGCGCGCGCACTGCTCGGCGAGACGGGCGGCCGCCGTCAGGTCGGCGTCCACCCGGTCACCACCGGCGGCGGCACGCAGCAGGTCGATCGCCTCGTCGGGCGGGAGCACGTCCAGGCCGAGCCGGGCGACGCCGTCCCGCGAAACCAGCCCGGGCAGGCGGTTGCGGCTCGTGACGACCACGGTGACGGTGTCCGACGCGGCGAGCAGCGGGCGGACCTGGTCGGCGTCGGAGACGTTGTCCACCAGCACGAGCAGCCTGCGGCCGTCGGTCACCGACCGGTACAGCGCGGCCTTGGCCTCCGTGTCGACGGGCACGAGCCCGGGGTCGACGGCGAGCGCGTGCAGGAAGCCCTCCAGCACCTGCCCGACCGTGAGCGGGCCGCGTGGCGAGTAGCCGCGCATGTCCACGTGCAACTGCCCGTCGGGGAACCGGTCGCGACGGCGGTGCCCCCAGCGAACGGCCAGTGCCGTCTTGCCCACCCCCGCCGTGCCGGTGATCAGTACGGGCGCGCCGGCATGTTCGTCCAGCCAGGCCAGCTCGTCGTCCCGACCGGTGAACCGCGCGGTGTCGGGCGGAAGCTGCCGCGGTACGGGCCGTTGTCGTGGCAGGTGGTGCAGGTGGATGCCGCCGTGCACCGCGCCCGCCTGCAACGCCCACCCGCCGACCTCACCGGAGATGACGTTCGGGTGCTGCGCGTCCACCCGTCCATCCACCTCCACCGCAGGCCGCAGCGCACCGCAGTCCTGCGGACAGCGGTGTCAGGCCCCGACCGTTCCGTCCACGGCCTCGCGCAGCAGGTCGGCGTGGCCGTTGTGCCGGGCGTACTCGTGGATCAGGTGGAGCATGACCAGGCGCAGCGACACGTCCTCGCCCCATGGCGCGTGGTGGCCGGTGACGTCGAGCGACTCCGCCTCGCGCTCGATGCGGCGGGAGTGCTCGACCTCCTCCCGCCACGCCTCGAACGCCTCCGACCTGGTCGCGGTGGAGGCGTCGTAGGCGACCTGGTAGTCACCGTCGGGCGACCACACCAGCGGGACGTCCTCGTGGTTGATCACGCGCCGGAACCAGGTCCGCTCCACCTCCGCCAGGTGCCGGACCAGGCCCAGGAGGCTCAGCGCCGACGGCGGGACGGAGCGGCGGCGCAGCTCCTCGGTGGACAGGCCGTCGCACTTCAGGGCCAGGGTCGCGCGGTGGTAGTCGAGAAACGCGCGCAGCGTCTCCCGTTCGCCCGCGCGCAGGGGCGGACCGATGCGTTCGGTGGTCACCGGTCCATCCTCCCCGGCGAGCCGAGGTCGATCCCGCGGACCCGCTCGTGCCCCGCTGCGGCAGCGGTTCGCCGGCCGACGTCGTGCCGTCGTCACCGGCTGGTGCGGCGCTGGTCGTGACGGCGGGCCACGGGGTGGTCGTGACGGCGAAGGGGTCGTTGGCGGCGGAGGGCAGGAAGTGCCGCCTGGACACGATCGGGTGATCATGGGCCGGAGATGTACGGAAACACTGTTCTCGTACATCGGTTGGATTGACCGAGCGCCGACCAGCCCCACTCCGTCACCGCACCGGCCGAGCGGACGGGGTTCGGCATAGCATCACGTGTCGGCCGCCGGCGGACGCGCGTGCCGGGCCGGTGCCGCGGAGGCGGCGGCACGAGCCGATGACCGCGGTCGGGACGGGAGGCGACGAGTGGAGCAGGTGCCGCCCGCCGTGGACGAGTCGGCGACCGGCGTCGACAGGTCGGCAGCAGGCGCGGACACGTCGGTGGCCGGTGTCGACACGTCGGTGGCCGGTGTCGTGGAGGCCAGGTGGGGCGTCCGCCCGGCGCCCGCGATCGCCCGCTACGCGGAGCCGGGCTGGCAGCTCTCGCCAGTCCCCGTCGACCGCCGCTGCCCGACCTGCGAGGGCGAGCTCCACGGCCTCTACCGCGCCCACCCGGACCGCGGCAGGCACCAGCTCCAGGCCGCCGTCGCCTGCCCCGCGTGCCCGGCGACGTTCACGCTGCGGGAGCTGAAGCTCGCGCAGCGGTCCGTGCTGGGCGACCTGCGCCCGGAAGCCGTCAGCCGCCGCCTGGCGGAGGACGCCCAGCTGGAAGCCCTGGCCCGGAACGCGCGCGCCGTCCGCCCACCGGCGTCCGCCGAGCCGAGCCTCGACCTGGCGCTGGAGCCGGGCGACGGGTCGCCGCGCCGGGGTGCGCGGCGGACGGGCGGGACGGCACGCAACCCCGGGTCGGGCTCGCCGGCACGGCCGGACGCGGAGCCGGGCCGCGTGGCGGGTTCGGACCAGGCGGCAGGTTCGGACCAGGCGGCGGGAGCAGGTCCCGGACGGCCGGCGAGATCGGGACGGGCAGCAGGCTCACGACGGGCAGCGAATCCGGGACGCGCGACGGCTTCGGGACGCACGGCGGACCCGGGACGCGCGGCGGAGCCGGAGCCAGTGGCCGAGCCTGAAGACGCAGGTCACACCCCCTCGACCGACCTCGACCCAACCTCCCCCACCGACACCGAATCGCCCACCGACACTGCCGATACCGCCACCACCGGCACCGCCACCACCGACACCGGCACCGGCACCACCGACACCGCGCGCAAGCCCGCGCGACGGGTGTCGACGGTCGCCATGGCCGCGCGCATCAGGTCCATCCTCAGCGGCTCCGAGGGCGCACCCGCGGCACGCGAGGCGGTGGTTCCCGTGTTGCCGCCGGCGTTGGCGGCGCTCGACGCACGACCGGTGTGGTGGTGCAAGACGGTCGACCCCGGGTTCCAGCCGCCCGCCGCGCCGCCCGGCACCGACGTTCGGGTCGTCCTGCCCGATTCGCCCGAGTTCGACGCCCTCCGCGACCGCTTGACCGCCGCCGACGTCCCCCACCGCTCCCTCTCCCACTGGCTCGAGCAGGAGGAGATCTCCGCGACCACCGCCACCGCCTGGCTCTCCGAAGTCGGCGGCGTGGTCCCCGAACGCTGCGAGTCGGTGGCCGGCGAGGGCGCCCGGGCCGCCCGGCTCGCCTTCGAGATGCTCTGGGACCTGCACGAACCGCCACCCGCGGACCACACCACCCCCGACCCCGTCCCGGTCACCGACCTGGTGCCGCCGGACTGGTCCCGGTTCCTGCCCTTCCCCGTCCTCAACCCCGCCCAGGCCCAGGCCGCACCCCACCTGGTGGACGGCGACTCCCACGTCCTGATCACCGCCCCGACCGGCGCGGGCAAGACGGCGATGGGCATGCTCGCCGTCCTCAAGGCCATCCTGCACGAGGGTCGCAAGGCCGCCTGGCTCGTCCCCCAGCGCTCCCTCACCGACGAGCTGGACCGGGAACTCGAGACCTGGCGCGACGAGGGCCTGCGCGTCGAACGCCTGTCCGGCGAGTACGCGGTCGACGTCGAGGCCGTGAAGGCGGCCGACCTCTGGGTCGCCACCACGGAGAAGTTCGAGGCCATCTGCCGCGCCAGCTCCCTGCAGGCGGCGCTCGGCGAGGTCGGCTGCCTGGTCGTGGACGAGATCCACCTGCTCGGCAGCCCCAACCGCGGCGCGCTGCTGGAAGCCCTCCTGGCCCGGGTCCGGGGCGCGGACTCGCCGGTGCGCATCGTCGGGCTGTCGGCGACGGTGTCCAACGCCGCCGAGGTCGCCGAGTGGCTGGAGGCCGAACTCGTCGCCACGACGTGGCGGCCGTCGAAGGTGACGTGGCAGTTGCCGACGATCCCGGCCGCCTCGGGCTTCACCGCGAACAACCGGCTGCGCGAGCAGGTCGTGCTGGACCTGACCCACCGCCACACCGCGGAGGGCGGCAGCGTGCTGGTGTTCTGCGGCTCCAAGCGCAACGTCCGCTCGACCGCGATGGCCATCGCCGCCGACCGGGGCGCGCCGGTGCACACCGTCGCGCCCGACGACGTCGACGGCCTCACGAAGGTGTGCGCGGAGGTCGGCGTGCGCCTGCACTACGCGGACTACGAGCACAAGCACGCCGCCGAACGGGCCTTCCGCGCCCGCGAGGCCGACGTCCTGGTGGCCACGTCCACGGTCGCGGCGGGCGTGAACCTGCCGGCCCGGGCGGTGGTCGTCCGGGACGTGTCGATCGGCGGCGAGCCGATCGACACCTCCACCGTGCTGCAGATGTTCGGCCGGGCGGGGCGCATCGGCGCGGGCGAGGCGGAGGGCTGGTCGTACCTGGTCGTCGACGAGACGCAGCGCGCCGACTGGCAGACGCGGCTGGTGGCCGGGTACTCGGTCTACTCCCGCATCCGGGACTCGCTGCCCGACCACGTGCTGGCCGAGGTGCTGCAGGGCCGCATCGGCACGGTGGACGACGCGCAGGCGTGGTGGGTGGAGACGTTGGCGCACGCGCAGGGCGACGACGACCTGGAGCCGGTGCAGGAGGCCGTGGACTTCCTGGTGGACGAGGGGCACCTGACGTCGACCGGCGGTCGGCTCGCGATCACCGAGCTGGGCCGGTTGACCGCGCGGATGATGGTGTCCACGCACACCGGTCACCGGTTGCGCCGCACGCTCGGCCTGCTGCCCGTGCCGCACGACCCGGAGGAGGCGGAGAACGCGCTGAGCCTGGTGCTGTCGGTGGCGGTGCGCGACCTGGCGGGCATCCCGGTGCCGGAGCCGGTGCGGCCGGCGGTGGCGACGGTGATCAAGGCGGGTGGCAGGACGTCGCAGATCACGAACACGACGTCGGTCAAGGGCCTGGGTTCGCAGGCGACGACCGCGCCCGGCGACCTGGCCTGGGCGGCGCTGCTGCTGGCCGCGCGGTCGCCGCACCTGTTCGGCTCGGCCAGGCGGCGGGTGGCGGGTGGCATCCCGATCACCACGCTGCACCCGGTGTACGAGCAGGCACCGCGGTTCCTCGCGTGGCTGGCGGCCCAGGGCGTGCTGGGCACCGTGCACCCGTGGATCGCCGTGGTGGCCGCCGACCTGGACCACCGGGTGCGCTGGCGGGCGCTCGTGCCGGGTCGCGGCGCGGGTCGGCTGCTGTGGATGTGCGAGGAGATGGCGACCCGCGCCCACCTGCGGGACGTCGTGCCGGGCCTGTGGCGGTCGGCGGTGGCCCGCGGCCTGCGCGCGCCGGACTGGCCGCCGGGGCGGTCGCCCGCGGGCTGCGTGCTCGACCACGCCGGCTACACCGCGTTGTTGCGCGAGCGGACCACCAACCACACCGTCACCGCGCACGCCGACCACGCGACCGTCACGGGCGGTCCGGCCGCGATCGCGGTCGCCTGGCGGGGTCGGGCCTGGACCGCGCCGTCGACCACCGCGACCGTCGCGTACCCACCGGTGGAGGACGACGACTCGACCGAGGCGGGTGTGGCCGTGTTCACGCGGCGCGGCGACTACCGCGCCACGGGGTGGCTCGACGCCTACACGAGCCTCGGCACCACGACCGACGACACCCCGCCACCACCGGTCCGCACGCGCCGCGGCCTCGGGCGGTGACCTACTCCCCGTCCAGCGCCTCCTCCACCATCGGCGCGAGGGTGCGGCTGAACGCGGCGTTGAGGTGGTCGGGGTCGTAGTACACGGCGACGTTGCCGACCACGCCGTGGCACTTGCGCTCGTCGCAGAAGTAGTCGGTGAAGTCGGCCAGCGACACGTCCGGGTTGCCGCTGGTCCGGGCGACCTCCGCCAACGGGTCCGCCGGCTGCGCCACGGCCCGGTCGACCGCGCACGCCGCCGGGTCGCGGGGGTTGAGCGCCACGCACTGGTGGTCGCGCACCTCGCCGTTCAGCGGCGGGTCGCCGAGCACGACCACGCGCGCCCCGGCGTCGGTCAGCCGCTTCCAGCGCGGTTCGAGGCCGTCGCGGTACTGCTCGGTCTGGGACCGGCCGCTGCCGTCGTCCACGACTTCCCTGCGCGCGTAGAACGAGGTCAGCACCACCGACGGCCGGTCCCGCGCGATCACGTCGGTCAGCCGCGCGGACCAGTCGGCGCACTCGCGCCTGACCTCGTCGGTCGCGGTGCCGCGGTAGCCGACGAACCGCACGTCCGCGAAGGGGCACCCGCCGAGGTAGGCGAACTTGAGCACCCAGCCCCGCGCGCGGGCCAGGTCGGCCACGGGCGGCTGCCACTGCTGGGCGTGCGAGTCGCCGACGAGCCAGACCACGCGCGGGGAGGCCGCTCCCCCGCTGTAGTCGCACACCGACACCTCGTCCGAGCCCTCGGCGGCGACGCACCCGGGCGGTGCCTTGAAGTACTCGTTGGCCGGCCCCATGTGCACGACCTCGGCCGGGCCGAACGGGTCGGCGCAGTCGTTGCCCGGGATCATCGCCCGCGCGCCGGCGCAGGCGCTCGCCCGCTCGTCCGCGAGGCGCCGGGCGGCCGCTTCGGCGTCGCGCTCGCCCTGGGCGACGTGCCGGGCGTAGGTCCAGCCCAGCCCGCCCGCGGCGGCCGTGACGAGGACCAGCCCCACCGCCATCGCGGCGAACGTGCGCCCGGTCCCGAGCCGGAGCGCGATGCCCCGGTCCTCGACCAGCACCTTGGACAGGTGCGCCAGCCCGACCGACACCGCGAGCACGACGAGGAGGTGCGGCGTGGTCGTCCGGCCGACGCCCAGCGCGCCGAACGCGAAGGGCGCGACGACGACCAGCGGCCAGTGCCACAGGTACAGGGAGTAGCTGATGTCGCCGAGGAACTGCACCGGCCGCGACGCGGTCACCGGCGCGTGCCACTGCCGGCCGGGGCGCTGCCCGGCCGCGATGACCAGCGCCGTGCCGAGGGTGGGCACCAGGGCCGCGTAGCCGGGGAACGGCGTCGAGTGGTCGTAGAGGAACGCCGACCCGAGGATCATCGCGAACCCGACCGCCGAGGCCGCGCCGGCGACCCTCCGGGGCAGGCCGAACCCGGTCAGCGCGACGAGCGCCCCCAGGGCGAACTCCCAGACGCGGCCGGGCGTGACGAAGTACGCCTGGCTCGGCTCCACCTGCGTGTAGTGGGCGCTGAACGCCAGCGAGGCCAGGCCGACCAGGGCGACGCCGACGACCTGCGCCCGGCGTCGCCGCACCTTGACCAGCAGCACCAGCAGCAGCGGCCAGACGAGGTAGAACTGCTCCTCCACCGACAGCGACCAGTAGTGCTGGACGGGGCTGGCCGCCGCGTTGACCGCCGAGTAGTCGACCGACTTCGCCGCGAGCAGCCAGTTCTCCCAGTACAGGGCGGCGGCGACCGCCTCGGTGGCGGTCGCCTCCCAGCGCGGGTACGGCAGCAGGAGGTAGGCGGCGACCACGCTGACGCCGAGCACCAGGAACGCGGCGGGCAGCAGCCGGCGGACGCGGCGGGCGTAGAAGCGGCCGAGGCGGACGCGGCCGGTGTCGGTGATCTCCCGGTCGAGGTGGGAGCTGATGAGGAAGCCCGAGATGACGAAGAAGACGTCGACGCCGACGTAACCGCCGGTGAGGCCGCCGGGCCAGAGGTGGTTGACCACCACGGCCAGCACCGCGACGGCGCGCAGGGACTGGATGTCGGTGCGGAACGCCGCCGGTCTTCGGGGGCGGGTGGGCACGCGCTCTTCCACGATCGTGTTCACGCGTACCTCACTCGGGCTGTTGCGACTACAGGGTGTTGGCGCGGCACAGTACCCGATGGGCCGCGCGGGAACCCCGCCTCACGTGGCGACCCCCGTCGCTCGACGTCCCGGACGACAATGGTCACCGACAGCCACAGGGTGGAGGTGCTCGCGATGGTCGACTACCCGCCGGAACCCTGGCACCTGCGCGGACGGGGGTGCGTCTCGGTGTGGTCGGTGCCGGCGGCGGCACTGCCGGCGCTGCCCGCTCGACCCGTGACGGTGTTCGGGCGGGCCGTGGTCGGCACGGCGTTCGTCGACTACCGGCCTCCGGGCCTGGCCTACCACGAGGTGCTGGCCGCGGTGCTCGTGCGGCGGGGCGCGCGGCTCGGCGTGTCGATCGCGCGGATCTGGGTGGACAGCGCCGCCTCGCGCGCCGGCGGCCGCGAGCTGTGGGGCATCCCCAAGGAGTCGGCCCGGTTCGAGTGGGGCGCCGGCCTGGTCGCGTCCGCCCGCGACGAGCGCGGTCCGATCGCGGCGGTGCGGGCGCGGTCGCCCCGGTTCGGCGTACGGCTGCCGGTGGCGACCTCGACGTTCCAGGCGTTCGACGGCGGTGGCGGTGACGGCGTGGCCCGCACACCCCTGCGCGCCACCGCCCGGGTGTCACCCGTCCGTGCCACCTGGGACGTCGACCCGGCCGGCCCGCTGGCGTGGTTGCTGCCCCACCGGCCGCTGCTCGGCGTCGCCGTCGACCGCTTCCGCCTGCGGTTCGGACCGCGCCGCAGGCCCTAGGCCGACCGCAGGAACGCCGCCAGCCCGTCGAGCAGCCGCCGCACCTCCTCGTCGGTCGAGTACGGCGCGAGCCCGACCCGCAGGCCGCCCGCGTCGCCGAGCCCGAGCCACCGGGACGTCTCGATCGCGTAGAACGAGCCGGCCGGCGCGTTCACGCCCAGCCCGGCCAGGTACCGGTACGCGTCCGCCGCCGAGCGCTCGGCGAACGTCAGCAGCACGGTCGGCGTCCGCAGCCGTGCCCGCGACCACACGACCACCCCGGGCAGCCGCGCCAGGCCGGCCTCGACCTCCTCCCGCAGCCGGTCCTCGTGCTCGCCCACCGCCGTCAGGGACGCCTCGACCCGCTCGCGCCGCGTCCCCGTCCCCGGCACCAGGTCGGCGATGAAGTCCACCGCCGCCGTGCAGCCGGCCAGCAGTTCGTACGGCAGCGTGCCCAGCTCGAACCGCTCGGGCACGGCGTCGGACGAAGGCAGCAGCTTGTCCGGCCGCAGGTCCGCCAGCACCTCCGGCCGCCCGGCCAGCACACCGCAGTGCGGTCCGAAGAACTTGTACGGTGAGCAGGCGAAGAAGTCCGCCCCGAGCGCCGCCACGTCCACCGGGTGGTGCGCGGTCAGGTGGACGCCGTCCACGTAGACCAGCGCGCCGCGTTCGTGCGCGGCGTCGGCGATCGCCGACACCGGCGGGCGCGTGCCGATCAGGTTCGACGCCGCCGTGACGGCCACCAGGCGGGTCCGCTCCGACAGCGCGTCGGCCACGTCGTCCAGCTCGCCGGTCGCCGGGTCGAACCCGACCCACCGCACGACCGCGCCCACCGCCTCGGCGGCCTGCACCCACGGCCGCACGTTCGCGTCGTGGTCCAGCCTGGTGACGACCACCTCGTCACCGGGCCGCCAGGTGCGCGCCAGCGTGCGCGCGAAGTCGTAGGTCAGCTGCGTCGCGCTGCGCCCGAACACCACGCCCCCGGGCGGCGCGCCGAGCAGGTCGGCCATCGCGCGCCGGGCGTCCAGCACGATCGCGTCGGCCGCGCGTTCGGCGGCGGTCACCACGCCCCGGTTGGCCAGGGACGAGGTCATCGCGTCGCGCACGGCGTCCGCGACGGCGGCGGGCACCTGCGAGCCGCCCGGGCCGTCGAAGTGGGCGGTGCCGGTGGCCAGGGACGGGAAGCGGGCGCGGACTGACTCGACGTCGAAGGTCATGCCACCACTCTGGTCGCTCCTCCACACCGGACTCCAGTGGCGCGGATCACCTTCCCGTCCTGTCGGTGGTCCAACCACCGCACAACCTGCGGAAGGGTGCGCCCAGCTCCGATGATCAGAGGAAGTCGCGGAACCACGCCCCGGCCAACCGCGCGACCTCCTCCAGCGCCCCCGGCTCCTCGAACAGGTGGGTCGCCCCCTCGACCACCTCCACGTGCCACAACGCCGGCAACCGCCGCGCCGCCGCCCGGTTCAGCTCCAGCACCTCCGCGTCCCGACCGCCGACCACGAGCAGCGTCGGGGCCTGCACCCGGGCCAACGCGCGCCCCGCCAGGTCCGGCCGCCCGCCCCGTGACACGACCGCCCGCACCAGGTGCGTCCCGGCCGCCGCCACCAGCGCCGCCGCCGCGCCCGTGCTCGCCCCGAACAGCCCGATCGGCAGCCCGCGCGTCGCCGGTGCCCGCGACACCCACTCGACCGACGCCGCCACCCGCTCCGCCAACAGCCCGATGTCGAACCGCAACCGGCCGCCGGCGCGGTCCTCGCGCTCCTCGCGCTCGGTCAGCAGGTCGAGCAGGAGCGTCGCGAAGCCGTCGCGCCGCAGCGACCCCGCGACGGCGCGGTTGCGCGGGCTGTGCCGCGAGCTGCCCGAGCCG
This sequence comes from Actinosynnema sp. NPDC053489, assembly GCF_044544865.1. Classification (NCBI taxonomy): domain Bacteria; kingdom Bacillati; phylum Actinomycetota; class Actinomycetes; order Pseudonocardiales; family Pseudonocardiaceae; genus Actinosynnema; species Actinosynnema sp. NPDC053489. Next base: position 140,149 of record NZ_JBITXT010000007.1, read on the forward strand.
TGCGCGAAGACGACCACGCCGGCCGGGTCGTGTGGGACGCCCAGGTCCGCGGCCAGGTCCACGCCCCCGACGTCGACCGACACCGCCGTCGTGCCGCTCGTGGTCATGCCACCGGGGGTTCTCGCGCCCGGTCGGGGGGAAACGGGTCGTGTCCCGGATGGGGGGCACGGGTAACCCGTCGGTGTGCTTCGGCGGCGGCGCGCCGAGCGGGCGGTGAGGAGTGGGTGATGGAGCGGGAACGCGGTGACGGCGGGCCGGTGTCCGAGCAGCAGGAGGGGTTCGAGCCCGGTCGGGGGGCGGTGCGCGGCGGGGCGGTCGGGGGCAACGCGGGGATGCAGTTCACCGTGCCGGGTGATCACGGTGACTTCACCGACGACGAGCCCGATCCCGTCGCCGACATCGCCGGGCCCGGCCACCTGCTCGGCCCCGAGGACGCCGCCATGCACATCGAGGACGACAGCGGGCCCGGGGACGAGTTCCGTGACTTCGAGGAGTAACTCCACCACCTGATCAGGCGGACTTTGCACGGTCGAGGGATTCTCGGTCGGGGAAACGCCACCCTCCCTAGCCTCCGAGCGTGTCCGAGACGCCCCCGAGGCCGGAAATCCCCGCCAAGCCCGACACGGCGGTCACCCTCACGCACCGGGCCATCGCCCTCCGCGCCGAGGACCCGCGAACGGCACGCGCGCTGCTCGGCGTCGCCCTCGCCGACGACGCCGGCTACGAACCGGCCTGGCGCTGGCTCGCCGAACTCGTGACCGACGACGCCGAGCGGCTGTTCTGCCTCGACCGCGCCTACGCGGTCAAGGCCGACCCGGGCACGCGGCGCGCCCGACGCGCCCTGCGCCACCTCACCCCCGCTCCCCCGCCCGAAGCGCGGGACGTGATCGAACCGCCACGACCCGACACCCCGGACACCGCGACCCCGGACACCGCGACCCCGGACACCGCGACCACAAGCACCACTACCCCGGGCACCGCGACCAACCCGGCACGCCGCCACCGCGCGCACCGGCCACTGGTCGCGGCAGGCGTGGTGGCGCTGATCGCCCTCGCCTCCTTCGGCGTGTGGACGACCACGGGCCGGGCCACGCAACCCCCGGTCCACATCGCCCTCGTCGCCGGCCTGACGGGGCGCGACCCGGCCGCCGCCACCGCCCTCGAACGCGGCGTGCGGATGCGCGTGGACGACGTCAACGCCGACGGCGGCATCAACGGCCACCCCGTCGAACTGCGGGTCTACGACGACGCCGACCAACCCGACCGGGCGCGGGGGATCGCCGAGCGGATCGCCCGCGAGAACAAGGTGCTCTACGTGATCGGGCACGGCGTCACCGCCACCTCCCTCGCCGCCGCGCCGGTCTACCGCGCCGCGAACATCCCGGCCATCACGCCGTCGGCGAGCGGGTCGGCCGTCACCGACAGCAGCGACTGGTACTTCCGCAGCACGTTCGGCGACCGCACGCAGGGCGACTTCCTGGCCGCCTACGCCTCCCGCGTCCTCGGCCTCACCAAGGTCGCGGTCGTCTACGACGACAACGACTCGGGCCGCTCGGCGCAGGCCGCGTTCGCCGACTCGTTCCGGGGGTTCGGCGAGGTCGTCACCACCGTGCCCGTCACGGGCGACCCGCGAGCGGCCGTCGACCGGGTGGCGCCGCTGGGCGTGCCGGTGCTGCTGGCCGCGGAGGACCGCACCGGCGTCCCGCTGGTGCGGGGCCTGCGCGCGGCGGGCCTGACCGCGCCGATCCTGGGCACGGCCGCCCTGGGCACCGAGTCGTTCCACGACGCCCTGGGCGGTGCCACGCGCGACCTGCACCTGGCGACGCCGATGGCGCACGACTCGCTGTCCGGCCAGGCGCTGGCGTGGGCGGAGGACTTCCGGCGCCGGTACGGCGAGCACCCCCGCTGGCACGCCGCCACCGCGCGGCAGGCGCTCAACGTCGGCCTGCACGTCGTGACCACCAACGGCACCCGGCTCGACCCGGCGTCGATCGCCGACGACCGCAAGCGGTTGCGGGACGGGTTGGCCTCCTTGAAGGACAAGAAGAACGCGTTCCCGGCGCTGCTGGGCCCGCTGTACTTCACGCCGACCGGTTCGGCGCAGATGCCGGTGTCGTTCGTGACCAGCGACGGTTCGCGGCTGGTGTCCGCGCCGGTGCAGTTGACGACCTACGAGCCGCCGTCGCCGCGGGCGCTCGCGGCCGGGCTGGCCGACGGCACGGTGATCGCGATCGGCGACCGGTACCTGACCCGCCGCCAGGTCGTGGCCACGGGCATCAACCTGAACGAGGTGCGCGACCTCGACACCCGCGACGGCACGTACTTCGTGGACTTCTTCCTGTGGTTGAAGTACACCGGCCCGGACTCGGCGGCGGACGTGCAGTTCGTCAACGCCGTCAAGCCGGACCTCAAGCTGGGCGAGCCGCTGCGGGACGTGGTCCGCGACGGGGCCACCTACCGGCTGTACCGGGTGGCCGACCGGTTCAAGAACGGCTTCGAGTTCCGCAGCTTCCCGTTCGACCACCAGCACCTGAAGGTGGTGCTGCAGAACCGGGCGCGGACCGCCGACGAGGTGGTGTACGTGACGGACAAGGAGATCCTGGACCAGCCGCCGGAGCACCACCTGCGCAGCGGCGCGGACGCGGAGGCGTCGATCAACGACATCCCGAACTGGCTGGCCACCTCCGCGCGGTTCGCGCAGCGGACGGTCGGCAGCAGCGACGCGCTGGGTGACGGTTCGGCGGTCGGCACCGCGGCGGGCATCTACTACAGCCAGTACGAGGGCGACGTGGAGATCGTGCGGGACACGTTGCCGTTCCTGCTGAAGAACCTCCTGCCGCTGGTGCTGCTGATCTGCGTGACCTACCTGTCGTTGTTCTTCAAGGGCTCGGAGAGCGCGGCCCCGGTGTCGATGGGCGTCACGGCGATCCTCAGCACGGCCGTGCTGCTGAACAACGTCACCTCGCAGCTCCCGTCGGTCAGCTACACGGTGGCGTTGGAGTGGGGCTACTACGCGTTCATCCTGCTGGCGGTGGGCTGCGTGCTGGTCGCCATGCTGCGCAAGCGGTTGGCGTCGGTGCGCGACGACGACGGGGAACGGCGGCTGGCGCGCGCGGCGCGGGTGGGTTACCCCGCCTACCTGCTCGCGGTGCTGGCCACGTACCTGGTGGTGTTCGCCTGACGCCTAGGCGCGGGCGTCCCACCAGTCGAGGACCCTCGTGGCGTAGAGGGTCAGCCACTTCGACGGCTCGCCCGCGGGGACGTCGACCTCGAACCACACGCGCCCGGGGTGCCTGCGGGCCTGGAGCCAGGTGCCGTCGGGCCGGCGGGCGGCGCGGATCAGCTCGATCGCGTCGGCCATGCGCGGGTCCGGTGGGACGCCGTCCAGCCGGGTGGCGTTGCGGAAGTACTCGGCGGCGTTGAGCACGTTGTAGAACCAGCGGAACGGGTAGGCGAAGCGGTCCACCCAGTACGCGACCGGTTCGCCGGTGGACAGCCGCCGGAACAGGCCGCGCGCCAGCAGGTACTCCTCCCCCGCGCGGCGGGCGGCGCGGGTGGCGCCGGTGCCGCCGGTCGCGATCTCGTGGTCGAGGAGGCCCTTGAGGGAGTTGAGGGTCGAGTGGAACGACGACCTGGTGGAGCCCTCGACCCACTCGCAGTTCCAGCCGCCGTCGGGCAGGCGGTGCTCGACGAACCAGTCCACGATGCCGGCGATGTCCGCGCCGAGCCACAGGCCGTTCTGGACGGTCCACGCGTTGATGCAGCAGTCGACCTCGCCGCCCCAGTACGGCAGGTCGTCGTACTCCCAGCGGCAGTCCCGGTCGAGCAGCTCGGCCGTGCGGCGCTCGCGCAGCACGGTCGGGTCCATGCCCCACTCGCGCAACGTGTTCAGCGTCCACGTCGTCGCCGTCCACGGCTGGCCCGCGCCCTCGGCCGCCTCGGGGCCGTGGAAGTCGAAGCCCGCGGGGAAGTACGCGCCGCCGGCCCACCGCCCGTCCGGGTCCTGGAGCGCGAGCAGGCGTGCGCCGAAGCCCTCGGTGGCGATCCGGGCGCGGGTCGCCTCCCACACCTCGGGCGGTTCGCGGAGCAGGTCGCGCTCGACCTGCCAGCGCAGCGCCGGGTCGGAGTCGAGCAGCCAGGTGTCCTTGCTCGTCATGGCGTGACCCTAGTCCACCGGTTCGTCCTCCGGGTTGCCCGCGGCGAGGGCGGCGAGCACGTCCAGCGCGGCGGTGAGGACGGGTTCCGGGGTGGCGGCGAGGGCGAGGCGGACGGCGTTGGGCGCGTGGCCGGGCACGACGGCGAACGCGGCGGCGGGGGTGACGGCGATGCCGCGCCGCGCGGCGGCGGCCACGAACGTCTCGGCGCGCCAGTGGTCGGGCAGCCGCCACCAGCAGTGGTACGCGCCGGGGTCGGCGCGGACGTCGAACCCGGCGAGGTGCCGGCGGGCGAGGACCTGGCGTCGCGCGGCGAGGGCGCGCTTGCGCTCGACCACCGCGTCGACCGTGCCGTCGGTGAGCCAGGCGGTGGCCGCGGCGAGCGGGAAGTGGCCGACGCCCCAACCGCCGGCGCGGGCGGCGGCGGCGACCCGGTCGACCAGGGGTCCGGGTGGGACGACGAAGCCGGTGGTGAGGCCGGGGGCGAGTCGCTTGGACAGGCTGTCCACGACGGTGGTGCGCTCGGGGGCCAGCGGGGGCAGGTCGGGGCCGAGGAACGCGTAGATGGCGTCCTCGACGAGCTGCACGTCGAGGTCGCGGGCGGTGTCGGCGAGTTCGGCGCGGCGGTGTTCGGGCATGGTGGTGCCGAGCGGGTTGTGCAGCACCGGCTGGAGGTAGGCGGCGCGGACGTCGGCCGCGCGGATCGCGTGCGGCAGCACGCCGTGCTCGTCGGTGGCCAGCGGCACGAGGGTGATGCCGAGCCTGGCCGCGACGGCCTTCACCACGGGGTAGGTGACGGCCTCGACGCCGAGCCGGCCGCCGACGGGGACCAGCGCCGACACGGCGGCGGCGATGGCCTGCCTGCCGTTGCCGGTGAACAGCACCCGGTCGGGGTCCGGCGCCCAACCGCCCCGGCCCAGGGCGCGGACGGCGGCGGCGCGGGCCTCGGGGGTGCCGCGGACGCCCACCGGGGTGAGGGCGTCGGCCAGGCCGTGCCGGACGAGCCGGTCGAGGCCGGGCGCGAGGAGGTCGGGCTGGTCGGGCAGGGCGCAGAAGTTCAGCTCCAGGTCGACCCGGGCGCCTCCCGGGTCGGTCGGCGCGGGGTCGACGGGCCGCGCGGAGCGCACGAACGTGCCCCGCCCGACCTCGCCGACCACGAGGCCGCGCCGGACCAGCTCGCCGTAGGCGCGGGCCGCCGTGGAGCCCGCGATGCGGTGGCGGCGGGCGAACGCGCGTTGCGGCGGGAGGCGGTCGCCGGGCTTGAGCCGGCCGGTGGCGATGTCGGCGGCGAGCCGGTCGGCGATCACGCGGTAGTCGACCACACCGGCACCCCACATTGCACCGAGAGCATTGTTTTCATTGCACCGAGCAGGGTGGCGTTCCTAGGCTGCCCGCGTCAACGGCTTCGGGGGGACGCGTGCGGATCGACGACATCGACATCGCCTACGACGACCACGGCGACGGCATCCCGGTGCTGTTCGTGCACGGCCACCCGTTCGACCGGTCGATGTGGTGGCCGCAGGTGGCCCGGCTGCGCGACCGGTACCGGGTCATCGCGCCCGACCTGCGCGGTTACGGCGGGACGACGGTCGTCGCGGGCACCACGCCGCTGAGCGCGTTCGCCGGGGACCTGGTCGGGCTCCTCGACCGCCTCGGGCTGGGCCGCGTGGTGCTGTGCGGGCTGTCCATGGGCGGGCAGATCGCCATGGAACTGCACCGGACGCACCCGGACCGGGTCCGCGCGCTGGTGCTGGCGGACACGTTCCCGGAAGCGGAGGCGCCGGCCGGGCGGGAAGCGCGCCGCGGGGCGGCGGACCGCCTGCTGCGGGAGGGCATGGGCCCGTACGCGGACGAGGTGCTGGACAGGATGATCTCGCCGCACAACGCCCGCGCGCTGCCCGAGGTGGCGGCGCACGTGCTGCGGATGATGCGGTCCACGTCGCCGGAGGGCGCGCCGGCGGCCCTGCGGGGGCGCGCGGAGCGGCCGGACTACCGGGACTCGCTGGCCCGCGTCGCGGTGCCGGCACTCGTGGTCGTCGGCGAGGAGGACGAGTACACGCCCGTCGCCGTCGCCCGCCGCCTGCACGAGGGCATCCCCGGTTCGGCGCTGGCCGTGATCCCGGGCGCGGCGCACCTGCCGAACCTGGAGCGGCCCGACGAGTTCACCGACGTCCTGGAGCGGTTCCTCGCGCGGCTCTAGGCGGGCCGCGCGACCGGCCGGACCCCGCACAGCAGGCGGGTGCGCGGCAGCGCGGCGGGCGCGGGGCGGAGGCGGTCGGCGACGTGGGCGGCCGTGGGCCGGCGGTCCGGGGACAGCGCGGTCATCGCCCTGATCAGCCGGGCGAGGCCCGCGGGCACGTGGTGGGGGATCGACGGCGGGCGGTGCAGGCGCGCGACGGCGGCCTCCACCCGGTCGCCCTGGTACTCGCGGTAGCCGGTGAGGCACTCCAGCAGCACCAGGCCGAGGGCGTAGACGTCCGCGGCCGGGCCGACCTCCTCGCCGCGCACCTGTTCCGGCGCGAGGTAGGAGGCGGTGCCGACGACCACGTTGGTGGTGGTCACCCGCGCCGCGTCGAGCGAGCGGGCCAGGCCGAAGTCGGCCAGGTAGGTCGTGCCCGAGCCGTCGAGCAGGATGTTCGCCGGCTTCACGTCCCGGTGCACGACGCGCTGCCCGTGCACGTGGGCGAGGGTGTCGGCGACCTGGTGGCCGAGCGCGCGGACCTGGGCGGGGGTGAACACGCCGTCGAACAGCCGGTCGCGCAGCGTCGTGCCGTCGACCAGCTGCAGCACGACGAACGACGTCCCGTCGCACGTGCCGACGTCGTAGACCGACAGCAGCCCGGGGTGCGACAACGCGGCCAACGTGCGGACCTCGTTGTCGAACCGGCGCGCCTCGACCTCACCACCGCGGAACACCTTGACCGCGACGAACCGCCGCAGCAGCACGTCCCACCCGCGGTGCACCTCGGCCGCCCCGCCGACGCCGAGCCGGCCGGTCAACCGGTAGCGGCCGGCGAGCACGCGGTCCTCGGTGGCCAAAGCCATGGCCCCACCCTTCGGGTCGCCTGTGCGGACGTACCCGAGTTCCCGAGCCGCTCGTCACCCAAACGCCGGAACAGGTCGCGGTCTGATCACAGCGAGTCGCGACCTCCTCGTCGCCGAGCAGGGCCGCGCCCGCGGCACACCTCCCGGCTCAGCGCGGGGTGGTGCAGCGGTCGGTGCCGGGGCACGCGCGGAGCAGGCGGATCTCCGGCGGGTGGGTGATCGTGGCCGGCGGGGTGGTGGCGCCGTCCGGCCAGCGGATCGAGATCGAGATCGAGGAGGCGTTGTTGGCGTAGGACTTCTCGAGCAGCGAGCGGTCCTCGTTGACGACGTTCACGACGTCGTAGCGGCCCGACGGCACCCGGCTGATGTCGAGCCACTGGAAGTCGACGGTGTGCAGGTAGTCGTCGCCGTACCCCACCGAGATGCCCTCGGCGACGGTCAGCGCGTCGGGCGTGCGGTGGCCGCACCGGTTCTCCCGCAGGAACGCCGCCAGCCGCCCCTGCGCGCTCGCCCCGTCGGTCGGGCGGTTGGCCAGGCGGTCCGCCGTGGCGTAGCGGTCGCCCAGGCAGAAGCCGGTCTTCCGGTCCGTCACCACCGCCTCACCCGACGGGGTGCGGAGCTGGAAGTGCTCGAAGTCGAGCAGGTGCCAGTGCTGGTGCGAGGCGGCGGGCTCGTAGTACAGGGTCGTGGGCAGGTCGCGCTGCGCCTGCTCGAACGCCATCGGGATCGAACCGTCCACAGCGGACTGGAACGCCTGCCGCGCGGTCATCCGCGGCTGCCCCCGGTCCCCCCGGCTGCCGTGGATGAGCAGGGGGCCGTCGCCCACGTTGTCCACCGAGGTGGTGAACCGCAGCCGCACCGCGCCGATCGGGCCGGACCACGCGCACTCGCCGCTGGGCGCGGTCGCGTCGGCCACCGGGCACAGGTCCCAGTCGACGCACCGCTTCGGGTCGCCCGTGTAACCGCCCGCGCAGCCCACCGGGGCCTGCCGCAGGTCGGGCAGCAGCACCGTCCCGCTCGCCGACGCCGGCGACGGGCCCACCGCCACCGAGGCGAGCACCACCGACGCGAGCAGGATCGCGTGTCTTCGCACCATGGGAGTCCGTCCACTCGGAATGATCCACGGACCAACCTAGTGAGCCGCACCGGCAATTCGGGCCGTGAACGCCCAAGTTCACTCGATCGACTGAGGCACAAGGGAAATCCCGCGCCAGGACTCTAACCTTCACCGCGATCGCGCCCCGGGGCGCGTCACCCGCGACTGGAGGTGGGTCCGATAGACCAGGCAGTCACCGGCACCGTCACGATGGTGTGCGGCACCAGGCCCGAGCTGATCAAACTCGCCCCCCTGATCCGCGTGCTGGGTGCCGGCGCGGCCGTCGTCTACACCGGGCAGCACTACGACACCGCGATGTACCACCGCATCCGGCGCGACATCGGCAGGCCGGGCCGGTTCCACGAGCTGGCCGTGGGCGGCGGCAGGCGCGGCGGCCAGCTCGGCGCGGCCATCGCCGCCGTGGACGGGGTGCTGGCCCAGCACCCCACCAGGGCCGTCATCGTCCAGGGCGACACGACCTCCGCGCTGGCCGGCGCCTTGGCCGCCAACGCCAACGACGTGCCGCTGGTGCACGTCGAGGCGGGCCTGCGCAGCTTCGACCGGGCCATGCCCGAGGAGCACAACCGGGTGGCGATCGACCACCTCGCCGACCTGTGCTGCGCGCCCACGCCCCTCAACCGCACCAACCTGCTGGCCGAGGGCGTCCCCGAGGAGCGCATCGAGATCACCGGCAACACGGTGGTGGAGGCGCTGGTGACGGCGCTGCCGGGGCGGGACGAGGAGGCCGTCGTGCTGGCCGCGCACGAGCTGCGGCGCGACGGCTACGTGCTGGCCACCGTCCACCGGCCGGAGAACGTGGACGACCCGGTGAACCTGGAGACGATCCTGCGGGAGCTGAACCGCCTGCCGCTGCCGGTCGTGCTGCCGCTGCACCCGCGCACGGCCAAGCGGGTCGAGGCGTTCGGCCTCACCCCGCTGCTGCGCCGGCTCCGGGTCGTGGAACCGCAGGCGTACCCGGCGTTCCTGGCGCTGGCCCGCTGCGCGGCCGTGGTCGTGTCCGACTCCGGCGGCATCCAGGAGGAGGTCAGCGTGCTCAAGCGCCCGGTGGTCGTGGTGCGCCGCAGCACGGAGCGCCCCGAGATCGAGGGCACGTTCGGCACCCTGGTGCCGCCCGGCCCGCGGGTGTGCGAGGAGGTGCTGCGGTGGCTGGACGACGTGCCGGGCCACCGCGAGCGCCTGGAGCACATCCCGTCGCCGTACGGCACGGGCTCGCCGTCGGCCCGGATCGCCGCCGCGCTGCGGCAGCTGGTCCGCGGCGAGCCGGTGCGCGCCCGGCAGCTCAGCCCGGAACGGGTTGTGGTGCCCCCGCCAGCGTCGCGGCTACCCGCCGCGCCAGTCCCGCACTCGAGTTCCAGCTCGTGACGTCCGGGTAGACGTGCGCGGTGGTCGCCAGCAGCACCGGGGTGCCCGCGACGACCACGGGCGGTCGCCGCGCGAGGTAACCGAGCGGGTACACCGGCTCCACGAACGGTGCCTTGAAGACGCGCACGTCCTCCACGTCGTCGGCGGACAGCGCGGGGTGCAGCTCCCGCAGCTGCGCCGTCCACCGCGCGGCGACCGACGACTCGTCCTCGGCGAACAGCGGCGACTCCCGGTCGGTGTAGCGCATCGCGTACACCAGGTGCCGGCCGTCGTAGGGCTCGACGCCGGCCAGCGGCGTCATCTCGACCAGGCCGTCGAACTCGGTGCCGGACCGCACCACGGGGGTCCAGTAGTGGCCCGACAGCGGTCGGCGCAGGAAGAACAGCGCGTTCACCACGCCCTGGTACGGCAGCCGCACGTCGGGCAGGCGCGCGGCCAGGTCCTCGTCCGCGAGCTGCCGCAGCAGCGGCAGCGGCAGCGTCGACACCACGCGGTCCGCCGCCACGACCTCGCCCCCGCCGAGGGTGATCCGCGCGCCGGTGCCGCTCAGCGAGACCCGCCGCACGGGCGCGTTCAGCCGCACCGAGCCGCCGCCCGCCTCGATCGACTCCCGCAGCGCCTCGATCACGGCCCGGTAGCCGCCGCGGGGGTAGCCGCGCACGGACACCGCGCCCTCGCGCCCGAGGCGCTGCCACAGGTACAGCGCGGGCACGTCGCCGAACCGCGCGCCGAACTTCGCCCCGAACAGGGGCGCGAGCAGCAGCTCCCACACCCGGTCGCCGTACAGCCCGCGCAACCAGTCCTCGGTGCGGGTGCCGTCGAGGTCCTTGCCGCGCCCCAACCGCCGCAGCAGCACCGACACCGCACCGAACCTCAGCCGGTCGGGGACACCCAGGGGGGTGAACCTGAGCAGGTCGAGGGCCGTGTTGAACGGGAACGCGCGACCGTCGACCACCATGCCCATCGTGGTCGGCCGCCAGGTGATCGCGTCGCGCAGCCCGAGCTCGCCGAGCAGGTCGAGCAGGTGGTCGTCGGTCGGCATCACGCAGTGGTAGAAGCGCTCCACCCAGCGGTCGCGCCAGGCGAAGAACGTGCCGAGGCCGCCGAGCTGGTCGCTGCCCTCCAGCACCGTCACCCGGCTGCCGGCGCGCACCAGCCGGTGCGCCGTGGCCAGGCCGCAGATGCCGCCGCCGACGACCACCACGTGCCCGGGGTCGGGCCGCATCACAGGGCCCGGTGGGGCGCGGGCGAGAGCCGGTCGCGCACCAGGAGCCGCGCGTACTGGCCGACGGTGCGGGCGATCCGGATCTTGCTCGGGCCGCGCTTGCGGTCGTAGCGCAGGGCCAGGGGCACCTCGGTGACGACCGGGCGGCAGTGCCGCAGCTTGAGCAGCAGCTCGACCATGCAGGCGAAGCCGCGCTCCTCGATCAGCCGCTCGCCCCAGTGCCGCTGGGCGCGGGCGAGCAGGCTGACCCGGTAGGCGCGGAAGCCGCTGGTGAAGTCGCGGACGTCGGCGAACCGCAGCACGCGCCGGAACAGCGCCGCGGCACCGCGCGACAGCAGCCGCCGCAGCGGGGGCGCGGTCGCGTCGTCGCCGCCGTCGACGAACCGGGAGCAGATGACCACGTCCGCGCCGGCCGCGATCTCGTCCTCCAGCCGGTGGATCAGCGCCGGGTCGTGCGTGTCGTCGGCGTCCATGACCACGACGACGTCGTCGCCGGACGCCTCGGCGAGCACGGCCCGCAGCCCGGACTGGACGGCCTGCCCGAGGCCGAGGTTGACGCGGTGGCGGACCAGCCGCACGTCCAGGCCGGGCCAGCCGGCCGCGACGACGTCGGCGGTGCCGTCGGACGAGCCGTCGTCCACGACCCAGGCGGTGAGCTTCTCGGTGAGGGCGACCTCGGCGAGCCGGGTGAGCAGCGGCGGCAGCGAGGCCGCCTCGTTGTAGGCGGGCAGCACGACATGGGCACGGGCGTGGGTGCGCACGTCACCGGAAAGGGCCGGCCCGCCCTCTTCCGACGCGGTGCGCACGTCGCCTTCGTCGACGCTCAATGGGCCCCATTTCACTGGATGGCGTATGACGGTCCAGAATTATTCGCCTCCGGGCGACGAGGGGATTCGACCGCCCCGCCGGTATCCCGTCGCACGTCCGGATGAATTTCCGCCGGTCGCGGAGGCGCGTACCACCGGAAAGGGGAAGAATGTTCATCCAGAGAGTGAAATAGCGCCAATGAATCACACTCGATGCACACCGAGTGAGCAGAGAGTCCCGTTCGGATGGTCTCGAACGGGTGACCAATTATCGGTTCATGGTGGGAAGGACGTCGTCCGGATGTGGTGTGGCGTGGGCGGGACGCGCTCGGTCCCTGACAAGGGCGGTCCGAGGTGAGCGGGGTCGGCTCGGCGACCACCCCGACCACCCTGGTGTCGCGGTGGCTCAACCCGGGGTCGCGGGAGGAGGCGGGCCCGGACCTGCTGCGGCGGGTGAACGCGGTCGCCGTGCTGCTGGTGGCGGCCGACGTGGCGGTGGTCGCGGTCGTGGCGGCGCGGTACTCGCTGGGCGCGTGGTGGACGACCGTCGTGGCGGTGGCGCTGCTGGGCGCGCGGGCCGCGTGCCGGCTGTACCGGCGGCGGCTGTGGCTGTCCTGGTTCCACGACCTGCCGCGCTCGATCGGCGCGACGGCCGTGGCGTTCGCCACGGTCGGGCTGGTCGGGCTGGTCGGCGCGCCGCCGGGTGGCGCGGCGCCCGCGCAGTGGGCCGTGCTGGCGTTCGCCGCGCTGACCGAGCCCGCCCGGCTGTTCGTGTTCGCCTTCGGCCGCTGGTGCCGCCGCCGGTTCCACCGCTGCGACCGCACGATCGTGGTCGGCGCCGGGAAGGTGGGGGTCGACCTGGTCGGGGCGATGCTGGCGCACCCGGAGTTCGGCCTGCGCCCGGTCGGGTTCGTCGACCCCGAGCCCGCGCTGGACCGCGCCGCGCTGCCCGTCGCGCTGATGGACGAGGACCTGGCCGACGCGATCACCCGCCTGGGTGTCGGCACGGTGGTGCTGGCGTTCTCGCACGCCCGCGAGTCGTCGGTGGTCGACTCGGCGATCACCGCGCACCGGCTCGGCTGCACCACGCTGGTCGTGCCGCGGATGTTCGAGCTGTACCAGGACGGCCCGGACATCGAGCGGCTGCGCAGCTACCCGCTGATGCGGCTGGGCACCGCGCCGACCAGCAGGCCGAGCTGGTGGGTCAAGCGCGCCATGGACGTGCTGCTGGCCGCGGTGGCGCTGGTGGTGCTGTCGCCGGTGATCGCGGTGTGCGCGCTGGCCGTGCTGCTGGAGAGCGGCCGGCCGGTGGTCTTCCGCCAGGTCCGGGTCGGCATGGACGACCAGCCGTTCGTGCTCTACAAGTTGCGCAGCGTGAGAATGACCGGGGAAGACGATTCCCAAGTCACCTGGTCGGTGGCCGGGGATCGCCGGGTCGGACCAGTGGGACGATTCCTGCGGCGCACTTCGCTGGACGAACTGCCGCAGTTGTGGAACATCCTCCGGGGTGACATGTCCATCGTCGGACCGCGCCCGGAACGCCCGGGTTTCGTGCGCGAATTCTCGGCGATCCACGAGCTGTACTGGGCCCGCCACCGCGTTCCGACGGGCCTCACCGGGCTCGCGCAGGTGCACGGGCTGCGGGGCGACACCTCGATTGTCGACCGGTCGCGCTACGACAACTACTACATAGCCAACTGGTCGTTGTGGTTGGACGTCAAAATCCTGTTGCAGACGGTGGGTGAGCTGCTGTGCCGGAGGAACCGGTGAACCGCCGACGCGCCGGGCGCGTCCTCGGGCTGTTGTGCGCCGCCGCGCTGCTGGTGTCGAGCACCGCGTGCACCAGCGGCCTCGCCCTCGGCCGGCCGGTCCCGCCGCAGGACCCGCTGGGTCCGCTGCCCAAGCCGCTGGCCCCGTGCGGCTGGTGGTACGGCATCGGCGAGCCGCCGACCAACCGCGAACTGGCGTTCGCGGCCGAGCACTACGGCCTCGTGGTGCTCAACGCGACCGAGACGTGGGCGCTGCGGCGGCTCAGGCAGCTCAACCCTAAGGTCAAGGTGCTGGTCTACAAGGACTTCGCCAGCGCGCGGAACTACCCCGGCACGGTGGTCGGCGACGCGGACGCGCCGCTGCTGCCCACCGGCATCGGCTACTTCAAGGCGGAGCGCGAGAACCCGCAGTGGTTCGCCGTGGACGCCCGCAACCACCGGATCGAGTGGACCGCCTACCCGAAGCACTGGCAGATGACGGTGTGGGACCCGGCGTACCAGAAGGCGTGGAGCGAGGCCGTCGTCACCGAGGTGGTGCACGAGGGCTGGGACGGCGTGCTGGCGGACAACGACTTCAGCTCCCTGCGGTACTACTCGCCGGCCGTGCTCAAGGGCACGTTGAGCGCCGACGAGTCCGACCGGATGATCCGCGAGGGCATGGACCGGTTCCTCACCACGGCCGGTGACGCGCTGCACAGGGCCGGCAAGATGCTCATCCCGAACGTGTCGGAGTCGCACCTGACCGCGGGCCGGTGGACGGCGCACTCCCGGTACGACGGCGCGATGGAGGAGAACTTCGGCCTGCGCGACAACGGCACGGGCGAGCTGCTCACCTTCACCGGCAACGAGTGGAAGGAGCTGCGGTCGCAGGCCGCGCTCGGCGAGAGCTGGCTGCTGCTGATCACCCACACCAAGGGCGCGCGCGAGGAGCGCCTCGGGTACGCCACGGCCGCCCTGCTCGCGGGCCCCTACACGTGCTGGTCGGGCGCGAGCACGAAGGACTACCGCAACCCGGACTGGTCGGAGTACCAGGACGCAAAGCTGGGCGAGGCGACCGAGACGGCGAACCGGCTGCCGTCGGGCGTGTGGGACCGGCGGTTCACCGGCGGGTACGTGGCGGTGAACCCGACGGGGAAGGCCGTCCGGGTGTCGCCGCCGCCGGGTCTGGTGAACGTGGACGGCGGGGTCGCCGCGCCGGACTCCATCGAGCTGGCGTCCGGTGACGCCGTGGTCCTGGTCAACCCCTCGGGCACTACGGGCACCGCGCGCACCACGACACCCACCACGACCACGACCGGGCCGACGAGCACGACCGCGGGCACGACGGGCACGACCACGGGCACGACGAGCACGACCGCGGGCACGACGAGCACGACGAGCACGACTGCGGGCCCTACGTCGCCCAGCCCATGAGTTCCCGGTAGAGGTCCAGGTGCCGCCGCGCGCACACGTGCGGCGCGAACCGCTCCCGCGCCCGGGCCGCGAGGGCCAGGCCGATGCGGGCGGGGTCGGGTTCGGCGAACAACGCGCACAGCCGGGCGGCCAACTGGTCGACGTCGCCCGGCGCGGCCAGCGCCGCGCCACCCAGCATGTCGGCGACCCCGCCGGTGTCCGTGGCGACCACGGGCTTGCCGGCCGCCATCGCCTCGGCCACGACGAGGGGCTGCTGCTCCATCGTGGACGGCAGCACGAGCGCGTCGTGGTGGCGCAGCACGTCCGGCACGTCGGCCCGGAAGCCCAAGAACCGCACCCGCCCGCCCAGCGCGCCCGCCAACTCCTCGGCCCGCTCCCGCTCCGGCCCGTCACCCACCACGGTCAACGTGGCGTCCGCGGGCATCACCCCGGGCAGCGCCAACGCCGACAGCAACGTCGCCAGCCCCTTGCGCGGCACCAGCAGCCCGACGAACACCAGGCGGCGGACCGGGCCGGTGGGCGGCTGCGCGTGCGCCGGTTCCACGCAGTTGTCGATGTGCGCCAACCGGGCCGCCGGCACCCTCAGCCTGGCCGACAGGAACCGGCCCATCTCCGGCGCGGGCACGACGGTCCGGTGCACGGCCCGCGCCACCACGGCGTCGGCCGCCAGGACGGTCCGCGTGTAGACCGACGGCCTCGCCGACCGCGGCACGCCCCGGAACCACTCCTCCCCCACGTCGTCCGGCACGCCGTGGTAGGTCTGGAGCACCTTGTGCCGCCACCGCAGCCCGGCCGTGACGAGCCCGGCCCGCCGGTCCTGCGCGTGCACCACGTCCGGCCGCCAGGCCCGCACGACGGCCCGCGCCCGCCGCCCGGCCCGCACGTCGGCCTTGTCGCCCACCTCGACGTGCTCGTGGTGGCCGTGCACCACCTCGGCGCCGCGCCGGGGCACCGGCCCGAACAGCCGCACGTCCGCCTCCCCGGACGCGATGAGCGCCCGGGCCAGCCGCACGGTGACGTCGACCGGCCCTCCGCTGTCCTGGGTGAGCACGTACGCCACCCGCAGCCGACGCGTCACCGGGCACCCACCAGCAGCTCGTCCACCAGGGCCGCGACCTGGTCCGCCATCTGCCGCCGGTCGAACAGCAGCTCCACCCGGCGGCGACCGCACGCGCCCTCCAGGTCCGCCGCCGCCGGGTCGGCGAGCCGCACCGCGACCGCCTCCGCCAGCGCCCCGACGTCACCGACCGGCAGCACCGCGCCCGCCTCGCCGACGCTCTGCCGCACCCCGTTCACGTCGAACGCCACCACGGACCGCCCGCACGCCATCGCCTCCAGCGGCACGAGGGCCATCCCCTCCTCCCGCGACGGCAGCACGACGACGTCCGCGGCGGCGTAGAAGTCGGTCACCCCGTCGTCCTCGCCCCACCAGCGCACCGACTCGTCGTCGCAGGCCTCCCGCCACCGCCGCGCCATCGGGCCGTCACCGACCAGGACGAGCCGCGCGTCCGGCACCCGCGCCCGCACCGCGGGCCACGCCGCCAGCAGCTGGTCCTGCCCCTTGTAGGGCACGAGCCGCCCCACGCACACCGCGGTCGGCACGTCCGGCAGCCCCAGCCGCCACCGCGCCGCCAGCCGGTCGTCCGGTCGGAACCGGTCGACGTCCACGCCGTTGCACACGACCTCCGCGGGGCACCGCACCCCCGCCGCGCGCCCGGCCACCAGCTCGTCGTCGCTCACGCACACGAGCCGGTGCGTCCACCGCGACGCCAGCCGCTCCCAGACCCGCGCCGCCCGGCCCACGACCCCGCTGACGCTCTGGAACGACCACATGTGCGGCTGGAACAGCGTCGGCCGCCGCCCGCGCACGACCAGCCGCCCCACCAGGCCCGCCTTGGAGCTGTGCAGGTGCACGGCGTCCGCACGCAGGTCCCGCAGCACCCGCCGCAACCGCGCGGCCTCCCCCGGCGTCCCGAGCCCGGGGTGCCGCCGGGCCGGCCAGTCGCGCACCTCCACGCCCAGCCCGCGCGCCCGGTCGGCCAGCGGTCCCGGCGGGCACACCACCGCCACCGACCACCCCAGGTCGCGCTGGGCGCGGACCAGGTCCAGCACCACCGCCGCCACGCCCCCCGTCACGGGCTGGCTCACGTGCACCACCCTCACCGGCGCACCACCTCCCGGTTCGCCGCCGCCACGACCACGCCGCACACCACCGCCAGCACGACCCCTTCACCGAGCGCGGCCACCACCGATCCGGGTGGCCCGAACACGTCACCCACCGCGAGCCCCACCGCCGCGCAGCACGCCGCCGCCCCGACCACGCCGGCCGCGCCGCGGGCCAGGGCGGGCAGCGGCGGGCCGATCCCCCGCCGCGCCAACGCCCACCACGTGCACGGCACGACCAGCCACGCCGCCGCGACCTGCGCCAGCGCGACGGCCACCACGCCGTGCCGGGTGGCGATGAGCAGGCCGGCGAGGAGCAGCGCGAGGTGGGTCACCTCCAGCGCCAGGTAGCGGCGGGCGTGCCCGGCGGCCTTGAGCACCTGGTACCACAGGTGCAGCAGGCTGATCCCCAGGCCGTACAGGCACAGCAGCGCCAGCGGCAGTGCCGCGTCCGCCCACCGCGCGCCGAACACCACGACCCGGTCGGCCAGCGCCGCCGTCACCGCGTACAGGCCGCCGGTCACCACGAGCACGGCCGAGGTGAACCGACCGACCACTTCGGACAGTCCCCGGCCCTCGCGGACCAGTTCGGCGCACAGCGGCAGCACCACACCGCCGAGCACCACGGCGACGAGGATGTAGGGCACCCAGGCGATCCGGTACGCCAACGAGTACGCGCCGACCGCCTCCGGGCCGTGCACGCGGGCGATGGCCAGGTAGTCCACGTTGATCAGCAGCACGGCCACGAGCGCCCCGGGCCCGACCACCGCGATCCACCGCACCGCCTCGGCGGCCGCGTCGGCGTCCCACACCGGCCGCACCCGCACGCCGACGGCGACGGCGAGCACGGGTTGCGCGACCGCCGTGCACAGCAGGCCGACCACGAGGGAGTGCGGCCCCCAGCCCGCCGCGGCGAGCGCGATCGCCACCACCGCGCCGAGGACCGCGCCGCCCGCGTCGGGCAGCAGCCGGCGGCGGAAGTCGAGCCGCCGGTGCAGCAGGCCCATCTGCACCCCGGCCACCGCGGAGAACGGCAGGCTCAGCGCCGCGAGCCGCACGAGCGGCGCGGCCGACGGCGAGTCCAGGGCGTCCGCGACCGCGTCCGCCCCGAGCACCAGCGCCGAGGCCAGCACGACACCAGCGCCCGCGCTGAGCACGAGCAGCGTGCCCGCCACCCGGCCCGGGTCGCGCTCCGTGCGGCTGACCACGTCGTACACGCCCATGGACTGCACGACCTGGCCGATGTTCACCAGCGCCACGGCCAGCGCCACCAGCCCGAGCCCCTCCTCGGTCAGGAACGCGGCCAGCACCAGCGTGACGGCCATCTGGCTGCCCTTGCTGACGAGGTTGACCGCGAAGAGCCACAGCGAGCCCCGCACGGCCCGCCGGCCGACCGGTGTCACGTCCGGACCGTGCCGACGCCCGAGCAGCGGCGGGTGGCCGCGAAGGCCGCGGCGAGCGCCCACGCCGCCACCACGGCGACGCCGTCGACCGTCACGTCCGCCCGCGCGCTCGCGACGGCCCGGACCACCCGGCTGACGAAGTGCAGGTGCGCGAACGGGACGAGGAGCAGCGCCACCGCCAGGGCGAGCCGCCAGTCGCGCTCGCACCCGCGCCGCCACCACACCACCCCGACCGCCACCAGCGACGGCACCGCGATCAGCACGTCGCCGGGCTGGTGCACGACGCCCGCGACCACCGCCAGGCACGTGAGCAGGTCCGCGGCGGCCGGCTGGCCCATCCGGTCCAGCCGCCGCGCCAGCACCGCGCTCACCGCGAGCACGCCGATCAGCACGACCGGTTCCGCGCCGGCGGGCACCCACCCCGTGACGCGGTAGAACACGGCGGCGACGTCGACGCGCTGGGCCGTCATCGAGTCCACCGCGCCGTAGGTCGTGCCCTCGGCGTGCGCGAGGTTCGCGGCGATCGCGTCGAGGAACGGCCCGACGCCGCCACCGCGCGCGACCAGGGGCACGACCACGACGAGGCTCGCCGCCGCGGCGATCGCCGTCCCGCCCAGGGCCACCCGCCGGGAGCCGCGCACGAACAGCAGCACCGCCAGCGGCAGGCCGAACTGCGGCTTGAGCCACGCCAGCGCCAGCGCGACCGCCGCCCACCGCGGCGCGTCCCGGCGGGCCAGCAGCGCGCCCGCCGCGCCGACCGCGATCAGCGGGTTGACCTGGCCGACGTACAGCTGGGCCTTGCCGACCTGGCTGAGCACGAGCAGCGTCGCGACCACCGCCGTGCCCAGCACCACCGGCACGTGCGGGCGCAACCGGCCCGCCGCCAGCAGCGCCAGGGCGACCAGCAGCACCAGCGACGCCAGGGTGAACGCCACCGCGCCGACCCGGTACCCCGGCAGCGCGAACGGCGCGTGCAGCAGCAGGTGGTAGGGCTGGTAGAGGTTGAACGCCTGCCGCACCGGCCAGTGGTCGAACATCGTGTCCGGCAGGTAGGGGTTGCCGCCCGCCAGGAACTCGCGGACGGGGAAGTACAGCGCGTCGCGGAAGTCCTGGAGTCGTTCCTCGGGCAGGTTCTCCCACGTCGGCAGCGGCACCTGCCACGCCGGCCGCAGCGCGCGCCACGCCGCCGCCACGCCGACCAGCACCGCCAGTGCGGTCAGCAGCCGCACCCCGTCCTTCGTCGCGACGGTCTTCAGCACGTCACCACCGCCACCACGGTCGCCGTCGCGGGCAGCGCGCCCACCACGGTCGCCAACTCCTCCTGGGGGCCGCCGCCGGGGACGACGGCGATCACCGAGTCGCCGTCGGCGGGTTCGCCGGTCTTGTCCGGCAGTTCGGCGGCCAGTTCCTCGGCGCGGTCGGCCAGGGCCGGGACCACGGCGACCACGCGCGCGGGCCGTGCGGCGGCCTCGCACAGCAGCGCGAGCCGTTGCGCCAGGTCGGGGTCGTCGTCGGGCAGCACGGCCACCGGGCGCCGCACGCCGCCCGCGGTGAGCGCGGCGCGCACCAGGTCGCGGGGGCGGGTGCGGCGCAGGTGGCCGACGGCGTGCGCGACCAGGCCGGCCAGCACGCCGGCGATCAGCGCGAGGCCGTAGGCCAGCGGCCGGTCGGGCGCGACCCGCGTGGTCTCGGGCCGGTCGAGCAGGCGCAGCCGGGCGACGGGCGCGAGCAGGTCCGCGTCGACCACGGCCTGCGCGATGCGGAGCGCGGCCTGGGCGGACCGGTCCGGGGTCTCGGCGCGCACGGACAGCCGGGCGAGGCCCGAGGCGGGCACCAGTTCGACGGACACCCGGCGGGCCAGGTCGTCGGGCGTGGTGCCCAGGTCGGTCGCCGGGCCGCGCAGCACGGACGGGCTGCGGGACACCTCCACCAGGGCGGGCAGCGACAACGCCACGACCTCGCCGAAGCTCGCCTCCAGGGGTTGCTCCGGGTCGCCGGTGGCGGGCACCGCCAGCACGCCGACGCGGCTCTCGTACTGCTTGCCCGCCACCTCGACGGCCACCACCACGACCGCCGCGACCAGCAGGGCGATGCCGACGCTGAGCGCCAGCGGTCGCTTCAGGGCCGCGAGGACCCGCCCCAGGGCCGCGAGGACCCGCCCGAGGGCCGCGGGGACGCTCTTGAGGCCGGCGGGGACGCGCACGTCCCGGGGCCCGCTCAACACCTTCATGACGCTCCGATCGCGGTGCGCAGCAGTTCGTCGTAGGACCGCATCAGCAGACGCGGGTCGTGCTGCCGGCGCACGGACTCCAGGCCCGCCCCGGCGAGTTCCGCGCGGGCCCGCGGGTCGAACAGCAGCGACCGCAGGGCCCGCGCCGTCGCGCCCGGGTCGCGGCGCGGCACGAGCAGCCCGCCGCCGCCGGCCAGCGCCTGCCGCACCCCGTCCACGTCGGTCGCCACCACGGGACGGCCGGCGGCCAGCGACTCGAGCACCGCCACCGGCATGCCCTCCCAGTCGCTGGTGAGGACGGTGACGTCGGCGGCGGCCAGCAGGTCGGGCACGTCGCACCGGTTGCCGAGGAACCGGACCCGGTCGGCGACGCCCAGCTCGGCGGCGCGGCGGCGCAGCACGTCGCGGAGGCTGCCGTCGCCCGCGAGCCACAGCACCGCGCCGCCGTCGAGCCGCGCCCACGCCTCCAGCAGCACGTCGTGCCGCTTCTGCGGTTCCAGCCGGGCCGGGCACAGCGCGACCGGCACGTCGGGCGCGACGCCGTGCACCGCCCGCACCGCGTTCCGGTCCACCCGTTCGACCTGCGGGAACACCGCGTTGGGGATGACGACCGGGTCGGGCACGCCGGCGGCGCGCAGCCGGTCGGCGGTGACGTCGGCGACCGCGACCACGGTGCGCGAGGTGCGCTTGAGGATGCGGGCCGCGCCGGTGTAGTCGGCCTCCGCGACGCCGTGGAACACCGTCAGCAGCGGCAGCCGGCGCGGCAGCACGGCCAGCCGCGCGACCAGGCTGGCCGACACGTTGTGCGCCAGCACGACGTTCGGCCGGAAGTCGCGGATCGCGGCCTTGGTCGCCGCGGTGGCGCGCAGCACGCCCGTCGCCCGGCGCCGGGCCACCGGCACGGTGAACGTCGGCACGCCGCACGCGCGCAACGCCTCCGCCCGGTGCCCGCCACCGCTGGCCACCGCCGACTGCCAGCCGAACTGCTCACCGGTCCTGGCCATCCCGGCGACGAGCGCCTCGGCGCCGCCGGTACCCATCTCACTGATCACGTGGAGCACACGCAACGTCGTTCGCCCTCCTCAGACGCAGGTCGGCCGCGGCGACGACCGCGACCAGCGACCACAACGGCAGGTAGTACTGCTGGGACAGGAAGGTCGAGGCGACCACGACCGCGATCAGGGACGCCTGCGCGGCGACGATCGGCAGCGGGTCGGGCGTGGTGCGGCGGACGCGTTCGCTGACGACGGCGGTGAGCACCAGCAGCGCCGCGAACAGCGCGAAGCCGGGCACGCCCAGTTCGGCGGCGACCTCCAGGTACGTGTTGTGCGCCACCGGGGTCTGCTCGTCGATCTCGGCGTTGTTGGAGGCGGCGGGGTAGTCCGCGCGGAACCCGCCCGGCCCGACGCCGAGGGCCGGGTGGTCGGCGACCATGCGCGCGGCGGCCTGCCAGCGCAGCTCCCGGGTGTCGACGTTGAGGGCCGCGACGTGGTTCTTCTCCCGCACGGCCCGGTCCAGCTCCGGTCCGGCGAACAGGACGGCGGCCACGCCGAGCACGGCCAGCGCGGCCACCGCGCCGACCAGCGCCCGCAGCGGGAGGGCGCGGCGGGCCAGCAGCCACGCCAGGGCCGCGGTCAGGGCGAGCGCGCCGCCCCGGGAGAAGGTCGCCGCCGCGCCCGCGGTCAGCGCCACGGCCGCCAGCGCGGCCGGCGCGCGGTGGCGCAGCGCCACCAGCAGCGGCAGCGCGGCGACCAGGAAGTAGGCCAGGTCGTTCGGGTCCTCCAGCGGCCCGGCGGCCCGCGCCTGACCCTCGACGGCCATGCCGGCGAGCGCGCCGGCGGCGGCGACGACGGCTCCGGCGGCGGTCGCGGCGAGGACGGCCCGGATCGGCACCTCGCGGGAGACGACGTCGACCAGCACGACCGTGATCAGCAGGAACGGCAGCCAGCGCAGCGCGTACCCGGCCGCGTACGGCCCGCCCGCGTGCACCGCCCAGGACGCCGGCACCACGACGGCCAGCGCCGCGAGGGGCACGTGCACGGGGTGCGGCTCGGGTGCCCGCCGCTGCCGCACCCGCAGCACCGCCCAGGCGAGGACCAGCAGGGCCGGCGGCAGCTTGGCCAGTTGGCCGTGGAGCTGGAAGAGGTAGCCCTCCAGCGGCGCGGTGAACACCGTCGCGCACGCCAGGACCCGCACCAGCCAGGTCATCCGCCGCACCGCGCCAGCAGCCCGGTGTCGTGCTCGCGCAGGCCCGCGTCGAGCCGGTCGACGTGCTCGCCGGTGCCGACCACGTCGAAGCGGTGCGCCCGCAGCGCGCCGAGCACCCAGCCGAGGAACTCGACCTTCCGCGCGCCGGGCACCCCCATGCCGGGGAAGAACTCGAGCCCCGGTGCCTCGGCCGCGCCGAGCACGTCGGTGGGGTGCAGCAGCACGGACGGCTGCACGCCCCGGGCCGCGCACAGCCGCAGCGCGGCGGTGAAGTAGCCGCGGGCCAGGCGCGGTGACACCTGGTGCAGCTGGAGCAGGTAGGAGCCGTGGATCGGGACGCGCAGCAGCGGCATGGTGGTGACGGGCAGCTCGACCAGGCCGGGGCCGACGCGCCAGCGGTAGGCGGCGTTGGGCGCGCGGACGCGGGCGAAGCCGCCGAACAGGTCGCGTTCGCCGCCGGTCGGCGCGGTGCGGTTGTGGTAGGCGCGGGCGAGCGGGCCGATCCAGGTGGGCAGCGTGCTGGCGTCGTAGCGGTAACCGCGTTCGACGAGCAGCTCCAGCAGGTCGCGGGTGACGCTGTAGCCGGGGCCGCGGAAGCCCGTCGGCCGGGGCGCGCCCGCGGCGATGATGGCGTCCTCGGTGCGGGCGAGCTCGGCTTCGAGCCGGTCGCGGGTGTAGCGGTGCAGCCAGGGCTCGTGGTGGTAGGAGTGGTTGGCGACCTCGTGGCCCGCGGCGGCGATGTCGGCGACGGCCCGCGCGCCGTCGTCGCGCTCGGCGTCCGCGCCGACGACGAAGACGGTGGTGGTGAGGCCGTGCTCGCCGAAGACCTCCAGCAGGCGGGGCACGGCGGTGGGCAGGTAGCTGGGCAGGCGCTCCCACCCGGGGTCGCCGTGGGTCTTGAGGTAGGCCCAGAGGTTGTCGAGGTCGAGGGACACGCTGGCGGTGCTCACCCGGTCACCTCCGCGGCCGCGCGGGCGAAGCGGTCGGCGTAGCCGAGCAGGAGCACGCCGCAGACCACCAGCGCCACGCCGACCGCGACCCACCACTCGCGGCCGGGTGCGATCCGGTCGCCGAGGGCGGCGATGCCGACGATCGAGGTGAGCACGACGGTGGTGGCGTCCATGGTGGCCGCGGTGGCGGTGGCCGAGCCGCGGCGCAGGGCCAGCGCGAGGTAGGACTGGCCGACGAGCGCGGCGACGACCATGAGCCACGCCAGCGGGTACAGCGGGAGGGTGGGCAGCGGTTCGTCGGCGAGGGTGCGGCTGGTCATGGCGACCACGGCGAAGGCCAGGCCCGCGGCGGCGGCCGGCGGCACGACGCCGCGGACCCGTCGCTGCACCAGGACGAGCACGAGGACGGGGAGTCCGAACAGGACGATCCCGGGGCCCTGCGGCACGTCGCGCGCGGCCGACGGGGTGGCCGCCGCGACGAGCAGCAGCAGGCCCGCCGCCATCACGACGAGCACCACGACCTCGACCGCGCGGACCCGCCAGCCGAGCACCGCGATGCCGAACAGGGTGGCGAGCCCCACGGCGCACGAGGAGCCGGCCTGGACGAGGTAGAGCGGGAGCCGGGCGCGGGCGAGGAAGGCGAGGGCGAACCCGCCGACCTGGCCCGCGAAGCCGATCAGGTACAGGCGGTCGCGGGCGAGCCGGGCGAGCAGGCCGAGGCCGCCACCGCCCTCGTCGGCGCGCCGGGAGGCGATCGCCTGGGCCACGATGCCCAGCGCGTACAGCACCGCCGAGGCGGTGAGTTCGAGGTAACCAGTCACGCGACTCTTCCCGTTGAGACAGCCGGCGCGCGGGAGCGGTCGGCGTGATCCGGACATCGGAAGGGCAGCGTAGAACCCGAATGTTCGCGACTCGTTCGAGCGATAGGTGATGACCTGATCGAGTTAACTTCTTCACTACACAACGGTTTTCGGCCGGGCGTGCCCGATCCGGACCGGGTAATCGTTCTTCCACTGTGGACACTCGGTCGCCCCGCTCCCGGGGCGTGTTGCCGAACCGGCAACTTTCTTTGCCAACCGCCGGACCGGTGTCGCACGATCGGGGCATGGACGCGAACGAGGAGTACTGGGAGAACTTCTACCGCGAGCGGGGGCAGGTGTGGACCGGCAAGCCCAACGAGCTGCTGGTCCGCGAGGTCGCGCACCTGGACCCCGGCACCGCGCTCGACCTGGGTTGCGGCGAGGGCGGTGACGCGCTGTGGCTCGCCGAGCAGGGCTGGTCGGTGACGGCGGTCGACGTGTCGGAGACGGCCCTGGCCCGGGGCGCGGCCCGGGCGGTCGAGGCGGGACTGGCCGGGCGGATCGACTGGCAGCGGCACGACCTGGCGCGCTCGTTCCCGACCGGGGAGTTCGACCTGGTCTCGGCGCAGTTCCTGCACTCGCAGGTGGCGGTGGAGGGCGAGCGGGAGGGCATCCTGGCGCGGGCGGCCGGTGCGGTGGCCCCGGGCGGGGTGCTGCTGGTCGTCGGGCACGGGGGGTGGGCGTCGTGGCAGCACGACCACCCGCCGTTCGACTACCGGTTCCCCACCAACGCCGACGTGCTGGCCTCGCTGCCCCTCGGCCCGGAGTGGGTGGTGGAGGTGGACGAGGCGGTGACGCGCGACGCGGCCGGCCGGGAGGGCGAGCACGGCACCCGCACCGACGTGGTGCTGCGGCTGCGGCGCGGGTAGGGCGCGTCAGAGGCGGTCGAGCAGGGAGGTCAGGGCGCGGCCCAGGGGCAGGTCGACGCGGACGGTCGCGTGCACGTCGCCCCTGGTCTCGCCCTTGTTGACGATGAGGACCGGCGTGCCCGCCGCGGCGGCGCGGCGGACGAACCGCAGGCCGGACATGACGGTGAGCGACGAGCCGAGCACGAGCAGCGCGTCGGCGGAGTCCACGAGTTCGTAGCACCGCTCGACGCGCGGGCGGGGCACGTTCTCGCCGAAGAACACCACGTCCGGCTTGAGCACCCCGTCACCGCAGCCGGCGCAGTCGACCAGCCGGAACGACCGCACCTCGTGGTCGGGCAGGTCCACGTCGCCGTCGGGGTTGATCCGGGTCGCGGTGGCCTCGAACGCGGGGTTGGCGGCGCGGAAGCGGCGGTCGAGGTCCTCGCGGGCGCTCACCTCGCCGCAGCCCAGGCAGATCACCCGGTCGAGGCTGCCGTGCAGCTCGACCACGTCGGGCGTGCCGGCGGCCTGGTGCAGGCCGTCGACGTTCTGCGTGATGACGCCCGAGAGGAGCCCGCGGGCGTGCAGCTCGGCCACGGCGCGGTGGCCGGTGTTGGGCGCGGCGCGGGCGATCGTGCGCCAGCCGAGGTGGCTGCGCGCCCAGTACCGCCGCCTGCCCTCGGTGCTGCCGACGAACTCGTCGTAGGTCATCGGGGTGTGCTTGCGCAGGCTGCCGGACGCGCCGCGGTAGTCGGGGATGCCGGACTCGGTGGACAGCCCCGCGCCGCTGAGCACCAGGACACCGCCCCGGGCGAGGACCGGCACGACCTCGTCCAGGCTGGTGGTGCGCGGCAGCGGCGCGCCGGTCGGCGTCCAGCTCAACGTCGGCCGCGTGCGCATGGCACCCACTGTACGTGCGGTCGGGCGGTGGTCCGGGGCCTCGACGGGCGGGCGGTCGGGCGCTATACCTGGCTCGACGCCGGTCGGGCCGGTGGACGGAGGTGCGGGCGTGCGGATCGTGGCGGCCGAGGTCGTGGTGACGTGCCCGGGGCGGAACTTCGTCACGCTCCGGGTCATCACGGAGGACGGGATCACCGGGCTGGGCGACGCGACGCTCAACGGGCGCGAGCTGGCGGTCGAGGCGTACCTGCGCGAGCACGTCGTGCCGCTGCTGCTCGGCCGGGACGCCTCGGCCGTCGAGGACACCTGGCAGTACCTGTACCGGGGCGCGTACTGGCGGCGCGGGCCGGTGACGATGGCCGCGATCGCCGCCGTCGACACGGCGCTGTGGGACGTCAAGGCGCGGGCCGCCGGGATGCCGCTGTACCAGCTGCTCGGCGGGGCGTGCCGGGTCGGCGCCCTGGCGTACGGGCACGCGTCCGGGCGCGACCTGCCGGAGCTGTTCGACTCGATCCGGCTGCACCTGGAGCGCGGGTTCCGGGCGATCCGGGTGCAGACCGGCATCCCGGGGCTGGGCAGCGTGTACGGGGTGGCGGCGTCGGCGGCCGGCGGTGGCGAGCGGTACGACTACGAGCCGGCGCGGCCGACGCCGCTGCCGGTGGAGGAGGGCTGGGACACGCGCGCCTACCTGCGGCACGTGCCCTCGGTGTTCGAGGCGGTGCGGTCGGAGTTCGGCCCGTCGCTGCCGCTGCTGCACGACGGCCACCACCGGATGACCCCGGTCGAGGCGGCGCGGTTGGGCAAGGCGCTGGAGCCGTACGACCTGTTCTGGCTGGAGGACGTGACGCCGGCCGAGGACCAGGCGGCGTTGCGGCTGGTCCGGCAGCACACCACCACGCCGCTGGCGATCGGCGAGGTGTTCAACTCGATCCACGACTACACCGCGTTGCTGGGCGAGCGGCTGATCGACTACGTGCGCTCGGCGGTCACCCACGCGGGCGGCGTGACGGGGTTGCGGAAGATCCTCGACTACGCCGCCGTGCACGGCGTCAAGTCGGGCATCCACGGGCCGACGGACATCTCGCCGGTCGGCATGGCCGCCGCGCTGCACCTGGACCTGGCCGTGCACAACTTCGGCATCCAGGAGTACATGCCGCACACCGCGGAGGCGCTGGAGGTGTTCCGGACGTCGTACCGCTTCTCGGACGGCCTGCTGCACCCGTCCGACTCGCCGGGGCTGGGCGTGGAGCTCGACGTGGACGCAGCGGCCGCGTTCCCCTACCGTGCCGCTTACCTGCCGGTGAACCGCCTCGCGGACGGCACCCTCCACGACTGGTGAGCGGAACCATGGCGAAGATCGTGCTGTCCCTGTCGGTGTCCCTGGACGGGTTCTTCGAGGCGGAGGACGGTGCGATCGACTGGCACCGGGTGGACGAGGAGCTGCACTCGCACTTCAACGCCGAGCTGGGGCGGATGGGCGCGTTCCTGTCGGGCCGGCGCACGTACGAGCTGATGGCGGACTACTGGCCGACCGCCGACGAGGACCCCGACGCGCCCGCGCCGGTCGCGGAGTTCGCCGGGATCTGGCGGGACATGCCGAAGGTCGTGTACTCGCGGACGTTGGGGTCGGCGGGCTGGAACTCGACCGTGGTGCGCTCGGTGGTGCCGGAGGAGGTGCGGGCGCTGAAGTCCTCGGCGACCGGCGACCTGGCCCTGGGCGGCCCGGACCTGGCCGCCACCTTCCGCCGCCTGGGCCTGCTCGACTCGTACCGCGTCTACGTCCACCCCGTGCTGCTGGGTCGTGGCCGGCCGTGGCTCGCGCCGGAGGACGACCGGGCGGACCTGGAGCTGGTGGGGACGAGGGCGTTCGGCAACGGCGTCGTGCTGCTGCACTACGACGTCCGGGGCTCGGAGGGCTAGGTCACCGGTCAGAAGCGGAACGCGGCGCGCACGATCGCGGCGTCGAAGGGGCGGTTGCCGGACTGGACCGGCATGGTGCCCGGTGGGCGCGGGCCGACGACGGACTCCGCCTCCGGTGGCAGGCCGGCCCACTGGTCGGCCACCGAGACCTCCAGCGGGGTGCCCGGGTCCAGCTCGCAGGTGATCTCGCGGGCCGCCGGGCCGTACAGCTCCAGCACCGCGCCGGGCAGCGGCAGGGCGCCCGAGCGGCAGCCGCGCACGCCCCGGTCCGGCACGGTGACGTGCGTCCGCCACGCCCGCTCCGCCGGGGTGACGCGGAACGTCACGGTCCGCGCGGCGGCGTCGGTGGCGGACACCAGGTCGGCGGCGGGCGCCGGCAGGCGCAGGTCCGGCGCGTCGGCGCGCATCGGCGGCTGCGCGGGCGCGGGGTGCAGGTCGGTCGACGGCACCCGTTCCGGGGTCTCCCCCAGCACCCGCGAGGTCCACTCGTCGGGAGCCGGGTCGGCGGAGAGCCAGCTCGCCCGGCCGGTCGACGTGTCCTGCACGTAGACCAGCGCGTCGGGGCGCGGCTGGTCCGCCGTGAAGCCGAACCGCGCGGTGCCCACCGCGAGCAGCGCCACGGCCACCGCCGCCGCGCCGAGCGCCGGCCACCACGAGCCGGACGGCAGCAGCGGCAGCAGCAGCACGCCCGCGAGCACGCCGAACACCACCGCGACCGCGCTCAACGGCATCCCCAGCGCCACCATCATCGTGCCGACCAGCGGCGGGAAGATCGCCGCCGCGACCAGCGGCGAGAGGAACGCGAGCCGGGTCGTCACGAGCGCGGGCAGGCCGAGCAGCAACGTCCACTGGAACAGGAACCCGGCACCCGGCACCGCCGCCGTCGCGGCCACCAGCAGCACAGCCGTCACCACCAGCACCCCGGCGACCACCTCCGCCGACGACCACCGGCGCACCACCCGGGCCGCCGCCTGCAGCACCGCGAGCCCCAGGGCGCAGAACCCGGCGACGAACCACCCCCGCTCGTAGGGCTCGGACAGCGCCAGGAACGCCAACCCGGGCCGTACGGCCGCCACCAGGGCCCACAGCCCGAACGCCGACGCGCCCGCCACGACCACCGCGCCGAGCGCCACCCCGGCGACCGCGGCCACCCCGCGCCACCGCAGCCGTCCTCGCCGGACACCCAGGACCAGCAGCACGACCAGCGCGGTCACCGTGACCACCGCCAGGACCACCGCCGACCACGTGGGGTAGCGGACCAGCACGCGGGAGAACAGGTCGAAGTACACCGCGTCCCCGCCACCCGCCCGCAGGTCGCGGTCGCCCAGCGCCCGGACCAGGCCGACCATCGTCTCGCCGTGGTGCTGCAGGCTCCCCCGGTCCAACCGCGCCACGTCGTCGTAGGGCGAGTGGTAGTCGCGCACGTCCTCGATGAACGCGCTGTCCAACCCCCGCGCGCCGGCCCTCTGGAACACGGTGAAGTCGCTGTAGTTCGGCATCCGCCGGTAGACCTCGTAGGCGAACGAGTTCGCGATCGGCCTGCTGCTCGCCCCGCCGAACGCCGACACGAACGGCGCGTTGTCGGCACCGGTCTGGAACATCCACACCGGTCCGCCGCTGCCCCGCGCCTCCCAGTTCAGCACCGCGCCGACGCCGTCGACCCCGTTGCGCCGCACGTACGCCTCCGCGCCGAGCGTCCCGGCCTCCTCGCCGTCGGTGAACAGGAACACCACGTCGTTGCGGACCGCGCCGGCCGCCACCGCGCGCAGGGTCTCCAGCATCGCCGCGACCGCCGCCCCGTCGTCGGCCGCGCCCGGACCGGTCGGCACCGAGTCGTAGTGCGCGACCAGCAGCAACGCCTTCCCGCCGCTCACCGACGGGTCCGTGCCGGGCACGCGCGCCACGACGTTGTGCGCGGTGGCCAGCCGCACCACGCCCCGCCACGGCAGCACCACGTCGTCCGACTCGACCGACACCCGCGCGCCCAGGTCGCGCGCGGTGTCGGCGATGTAGTCGCGGACCCGCGCGTTGTCCGCCGACCCGATCGGGTGGGGCCGCTGGGCGACGGCCGCGAGGTGCCGCTCGGCGCGCCCGGCGGCGAACCCGTCCGCCGGCGCGTCCGCCGCGGGGGCGGGCGGGCGGAACGCGAGCACGGCGAGCGCACCCACCCCCGCGATCACCGCGAGCAGCAGCACGACCAGCCGACGGGAGCCCTCGATCATCCGCAGACCCTAAGCCGGCGGAAACCCGGTCGACAGGCCCCGGACCGCCGCGCACGATGTGCGCCATGAACGCCCTGCCCGCCGGTCACACCGTCCGACCGCCGCGACCGGAGGACGCCGAGCTGATCCTCGGCCTCGTGCACGCCTACACCGCGGAGGTGATCGGGTTCGCCGACTACACGCTCGACGACATGTGCGACGAGCTGCGGCGACCCGGTTTCGACCTGGACCGGGACGCGTGGCTGGTGCTCGACCCGGCGGGCGGGCCGGTCGGGTACGCGACGGCGAACGGCAAGAGCGGCAGCGACGAGGTCGACCTCGACGTGGTGTCGGCGGACCCGGTGGTCGCGGACTGGCTCTTCGACCGGGTGCTGGAGCGGGCCCGGGAGATCGGGCGCGAGGGCGGGCACGACGGGGTGACCGTCGACCAGGGCGTCTACCGCGACGACACGGCGTTGCGGGAGCGGGTGGCGGCGCGGGGCTTCGAGGTCGCGACCACGTTCCACCGGATGCGGGTCGACCACGACGGCGACGTGCCGCCGCCCGCGCCGGTGCCCGGCCTCGTGCTGCGGCAGGGCGTGGACCCGGACGTGCGGCGGGTCGTGCACGAGGTGTGGAACGCGTCGTTCGCCGGGCAGTTCGGGTTCGTGCCCAAGGCGTTCGAGGACTGGCACGAGGCGCTCGACCGCAAGTCGATCTTCGACTGGACCGGGCTGTGGCTGGCCGAGCTGGACGGGCGGCCGGCCGGGTTCCTGGAGTGCACCGACCAGTTCGCCGACGAGGACCGCGGGTACGTCGGCCACCTCGGCGTGCTGCCCGGCGCGCGCGGGCGCGGGGTGGCCCGGCACCTGCTGCGGTACGCGTTCCACCGGGACGCGGCCGCCGGGCGGGTGGGCACGGTCCTGCACGTCGACTCGAATAACCCGACGCCCGCGCTGGACCTCTACGAGTCGGTGGGCATGCGCCCGGTGCTGGTGATCGACGTGTGGCGCGCCCGGCTCACCTGACCGGCGGGCGTCACAGCGGGTCGAGGCCGGCCCTGAGCAGGCCGACTCCGAGCAGGCCGACTCCGAGCAGGCCGACTCCGAGCAGGCCGACTCCGAGCAGGCCGACTCCGAGCAGGCAGGACCCGTTGCCCTCGGGGTCGGGCGAGGACGTGCCGCGGCTCCCGGCCCGTCCGACCGGCGTCGGCCTGACGCGCACCGGGCGCGAGGAGGGGTCACGGCTCGGCGCCCCGGTCGCGGCCGGTGGCGTCGACGTCGGTGGCGTCGACGTCGGTGTGGAGCCGTGACCTGCCGGGTTGTGGTTGGTCCTCGCGCCCTAGCCGTTCTGCTGGCTGTCGATCGCCCACTGGCCGTTGACCTTGGCCAACGTGTAGACGTGCTGCTCGGTCTGCGTGCCGCCGGACTTGAACGTGTACGACACGGTCGCCGCCACCTGCTCCGGCCCGACCGCGCGGACGTTGCCGACCGTGACCGCGCTCATCTGGCCCCAGAACGCCTGGTAGTCGGCGAAGCTGGGTGCCCGCGTGGCCTTGAAGCGGTCGGTGAGGCGGGAGTAGGCGGTCTGCAGGTCGTTCGGCAGCAGGCCGTAGTAGTCGCTCACCGCCCGGTCCGGGCTCACGTCGGCGGGAGGCGGTGGCGGGGTGGGGTTCGCCGGCTCCGTCGTCGTGGCCTCGGTGGTGGTGGTCGCGTTGGGCGGCGCTTCCTGCGTCGTCTGGGCCGGGGGGTTTTGGGCCGGCGGGTTCTGGGCGGCGGTCTCGGACGTCGGCTGGGCGGTGGTCCCGGTGGTGGTCCCGGCCGACGGCGAGCCGTCGTCGCCGCGGGTGAGCAGGTAGGCCACGGCGGCGATGGCGATCAGGGCCACGACGGCGAGCGCGACGAGCGCCTTGCGGTCGCCCCGCTTCTCGTCGCCCGGGGGTGTGCGCGTCTCACCGGTCGGGGGTGTGCGCGCCGGCTGGGGTGCCGGGGTCGGGACCGGCCTCGCCGGTTCCCGCCGCACCGGCTCGGGTTCGGGCTCCGGTTCGGGGTCGGCGGCCGGCGGCGCGGCGAGGATCGCCGTCGGCGCGGGCGTCGGCGGCGGAGGGGGCGGGGCCGCGCCGTCCAGCCGGACGGTGCGCAGCATGTCCGCCGCTTCGGCCATGGTCGGCCGGGTCTCCGGGTTCGGGTCGAGCAGGCGCATGATGACCTGCGTCAACGACCCGGCGTTGCGCGGCGGCGGGAACCGGCCGTCGGCGATGCGGTGCAGCAGGGCGATGGTGTTGCCGTCCACGCCGAACGGGGGCGTGCCCTCCAGCGCCGCGTAGAGCGTCGCGCCGAGCGCGAAGACGTCCGCCGGGAACTCGCCCTTGCCACCGCGCGCGACCTCGGGGGCCAGGTAGGCGGGGGTGCCGACGAGCATGCCGGACGCCGTGACGGTCGCCTCGTCGGCCGCGCGGGACGTGCCGAAGTCGGTGACCTTGACCGTGCCGAACTCGGTGACCAGCACGTTGCCGGGCTTGACGTCCCGGTGCACGACGCCGGCGGCGTGCGCGGCGGCCAGCCCGGAGGCGAGCTGCACGCCCAGCCGGGCCACCTCGTCGGGCGGCAGGGTGCCGCGTTCGGACATCACCGTGGCCAGGCTGCGCGACGGCAGGTACTCCATGATCAGCCACGGGTGGCCGTCGTGCTCGACCACGTCGTACAGCGCGATCACGTTCGGGTGCGACAGGCGGGCGGCGATGCGCCCCTCCCGGACCGCGCGGTCGATCGACTCCTCGTCGAACCCGACGCGGGACAGCAGCTCCTTGACCGCCACGACGCGGCGCAACCGCTGGTCCTCGGCGCGCCACACCACCCCCATCCCGCCCGCGCCGATCCTCTCGGTCAGCCGGTACCGACCCGCGATAGTACGGTCCTCCGCCACCCGTGCTCCCAACGTCGTGCGCACGTACGGCGACGGGGGTACCCGATCGGGTTACCTCTCGAACGTGCGTTGCAGTGGTAACACCTGCGGTGGTGGTTTGTCCCTTCACCACGCGGGCGACGCCGAAGGTGAGCCGGGCGCCACTCCCGTTCGGGTCCACTGTGGAGCGTGGATGGGTTCGGGGGGTTCGGTGGACGGCGCGGGCCGGGGGTCGGGACCATGGTCGATTCGGCCGCGGCGGCACCGGGGCGGACGGGTCGGTCGGAGCCGCCGTGGCGGGGTCGGGTCGGTCGGAGCGGCCACGACGGCACCGGGGCGGACGAGTCGGTCGGAGCCGCCACGACGCGGTCGGGTCGGTCGGGGCGGCCACCTGCCTCGACCGGCCCGATCTGGCGGTGCCGGGCCCGGCCGGCCGGGTCAGTCCCCGGTGCTGAACGCGGCGTCGAACGAGGCGGCCGGCGGGTCGAACAGGTGCCGCCGGATGAACCCGATCGCCTCCTCCGCCCCGCGCAGCCGGTCCATCCCGGCGTCCTCCCACTCGACCGAGATCGGCCCGCGGTACCCGATGGCGTTCAACGCCCGGAACGACTCCTCCCACGGCACGTCGCCGTGCCCGGTGGAGACGAAGTCCCAGCCGCGCCGCGGGTCGGCCCACGCCAGGTGCGAGCCGAGCCGCCCGTTGCGGCCGTCGAAGCGCTTCTTGGTGTCCTTGCAGTCCACGTGGTAGATCCGGTCGGCGAAGTCGAGGATGAAGCCGACCGGGTCGAGGTCCTGCCACACGAAGTGCGACGGGTCCCAGTTCAGGCCGAACGCGGGCCGGTTGCCGACCGCGTCCAGCGCCCTGCGCGTGGTCCAGTAGTCGTACGCGATCTCCGACGGGTGCACCTCGTGCGCGAACCGCACCCCCACCTCGTCGAACACGTCGAGTATCGGGTTCCAGCGCCGCGCGAAGTCGGCGTAGCCCTCGTCGATCACGGCCTGCGGCACGGGCGGGAACATCGCCACGTACTTCCAGGTGGACGAGCCGGTGAAGCCGACGACCGTGCCCACGCCCAACCGGGCCGCCGCGCGGGCGGTGTCGGCCATCTCCGCCGCCGCTCGCCGCCGCACGCCCTCGGGCTCGCCGTCGCCCCAGATGCGGGACGGCAGGATCGCCTGGTGGCGGAAGTCGATCGGGTCGTCGCACACGGCCTGCCCGACCAGGTGGTTGGAGATCGTCCACACGTCGAGCCCGTACTTCTCGAGCACCGCGCGCTTCGCGGGCACGTAGTCGTCGTCCGCCAGCGCCTTGTCCACCTCGAAGTGGTCGCCGGCGCAGGCGATCTCCAGCCCGTCGTAGCCCCAGCCGGACGCGAGCCGGCACACCTCCTCGAACGGCAGGTCGGCCCACTGGCCGGTGTAGAGGGTGACCGGTCGGCTCATCGCTGGTCTCCAATCGTGGTCCACGTCGACCGCTGCGCGGCGCTGTCCTCCACCGCCGCCAGCACCCGCTGCACCCGCAGGCCGTCGGCGAAGCTCGGCGCGGGGTCGAGGCCGCCGCCGATGGCCGTCAGGAAGTCCGCCGCCTCGTGCGTGAACGTGTGCTCGTAGCCGAGCAGGTGGCCCGGCGGCCACCACGCGCCGACGTACGGGTGGTCGGCCTCGGTCACCAGCACGCGCCGGAACCCGGCGGACGAGCCGTCGTCGGCGGAGAACACCGACAGCTCGTTCATCGACTCGAAGTCGAACGCCAGGCTGCCGCGCGTGCCGTTGACCTCCAGCCGCATCGCGTTCTTGCGGCCCAGCGCGTAGCGGGTCGCCTCGAACGTGCCCAGCGCGCCGGACGAGAACCGGGCCAGGAATACCGCCGCGTCGTCCACGGTGACCTCGCCGCGGCCGTCGCCGTCGGGCCGCTCGCGCACGAACGTCTCGGTGGTGGCGCTGACCCCGGTGATCAGGTCGCCGGTCACGTACTGCGCCGCGTCCACGATGTGCGCGCCGAGGTCGCCCAGCGCCCCCGAGCCGGCCTTCTCGCGCCGCAGCCGCCACGTCATGGGCGCCTCCGGGTCGCTCAGCCAGTCCTGCAGGTACACCGCGCGGACGTGCCGGACCTCGCCGATGCGGCCTTCCCCGACCAGCCTGCGGGCCAGCGCGATCGCGGGCACGCGCCGGTAGTTGAAGGCGACCATCGACCGGACGCCCCGGCCGGCGGCCTCCTCCGCCGCGGCGGCCATCGCCTCGGCCTCGGCGACCGTGTTGGCCAGCGGCTTCTCGCACAGCACGTGCTTGCCGGCGGCGAGCGCGGCCAGCGCGATCTCGGCGTGCGTGTCGCCGGGGGTGCAGATGTCGACGAGCTGGACGTCGTCCCGGGCGACGAGCGCGCGCCAGTCGGTCTCCGCGGCCGCCCACCCGTACTTGGTCGCGGCTTCCTTCGTGCGCACCGCGTCCCGGCCGCCGACGACGGCCAGGCGGGGCGTCAGGGGCACGTCGAAGAACCGGTGGACGTTGCGCCAGGCGTGCGAGTGCACCGCGCCCATGAACGCGTGGCCGACCATGCCCACGCCGATCTCTTCCGTCATCAGCAGCCTTTCGCAGCAGTGTCGATCCAGCGGACCCGGGTCAGGAGTCGAAGCCGACGTCGAGGTACTGGTCGACGTTCTCCTTGGTCACCACGGCGGAGTAGGTCGTGATGGACGCGGGGATGTCGTGCTCGGCCATGTCGCCGATGCCCTTGGCCTGGCCGAGCAGGCGGGCCAGCGCGATCGCCGAGGACGCCATCGACGGGCTGTAGAGCACGGTGGCCTTGACCACGCCGCTGTCGGCCTTGATCAGGTCCATCATGTTGCGCGACCCCGCGCCGCCGACCATGACGAACTCCTTGCGGCCGGCGCTGTCGATGGCCGCCAGCACGCCGATGCCCTGGTCGTCGTCGTGGTTCCACAGCGCGTCCAGCTTCGACGCCGACTGGAGCAGGTTGGCGGTCTGCTGCTCGCCGGACTCGGAGGTGAACGACGCCGACACGCGCGGGCCGACGGAGAAGCCGGCCTTCGCCAGCGCGTCCTTGAAGCCCTTGCTGCGCTCCTGGGTCAGCGGCAGCGAGTCGATGCCCGCGACCTCGCCGATGATCGGGTTGGTGATGTTCTTGGCCTTCATCCGGGCGGCGATGTACTCGCCCGCGTTGACGCCCATCCGGTAGTTGTCGCCGCCGATCCACAGCCGGTAGGCCAGCGGGGTGTCGAAGACCCGGTCGAGGTTGATCACGGGGATGCCCGCGTCCATGGCCTGGCGGCCGACCTCGGTGAGCGCCTTGCCGTCGAACGGCAGCACGACCAGCACGTCGACCTTGTCGTTGATCAGCGTCTCGACCTGGCCGATCTGCTGGTTGACGTCGTTGGTGCCCTCGGTGGACTTGAACGTGACGTCGGAGAACTCGCCGGCCTGCGCCTTGGCGTTCTTGGTCATCGCCGCCATCCAGCCGTGGTCGGCGGCGGGCGCGGAGAAGCCGATGGTGACCTGCTTGCCGGGCTGGCTGTTCCGACCCGAGCCGCCCGCGACGGCGTTGGGCGCGGAGCCCGCCGACTCGTTGGACGTGCAGCCGGCCAGCAGGGCGGCGGTGCCCACGGCGGTGGTTCCCCAGAGGAAGCGGCGGCGGTCGAGTGAGGGCATGGCTGACTCCCGGGCGGTGTGTCGGGGTGGGTGGGGGGACGGGGTGTGCCGCGCGCGTCAGGTGGCGTGCGCGCCGCGGCGGCGGGCGGTGGTGCGCTGCAGGAGCACCGCGGCGACGATGATCACGCCCTTGGCGATGTTCTGGATGTCGGTGTCGAGGTTGTTCTGGGTGAAGATGTTGCCCACCACGGTGAAGATGAGGACGCCGATCAGGGTGCCGATCAGCGAGCCCCGGCCGCCGCTGAGCAGGGTGCCGCCGATGACGACCGCGGCGATGGCGTCCAGCTCGTAGAACTGGCCGTTGGTGGACGCGCCGGAGGTGGTGCGGGCGACGACCATCAGCGCGGCGATGCCGCAGCACAGGCCGGCCAGGCCGTAGACCAGGGCGGTGTGCCGGCGCACGTCGATGCCGGCCAGGCGGGCGGCCTCGGCGTTGCCGCCCACGGCGAACGTGCGGCGGCCGAACGTGGTGCGGTTGAGCAGCACCCAGCCGACCGCGAAGACCGCCGCCAGCATCCAGATCAGCACCGGGATGCCGAGGACGTCGCCGCGGAAGAACGTGCTGAACCCGGTCTCGGTGACGACCTGGGTGCGGCGGCCGGAGAGCCGTTCGGCCAGGCCCTTCGCCGACGCGTACATGGCGAGGGTGGCGATGAACGGCACGATCTTGCCGTAGGAGATCAGCAGCCCGTTGACCAGGCCGCAGCCCAGCCCGACGAGCAGCGCGCACAGCACCATCACCACCGGCCCGTAGGACTGGGTGGCCACGGTGGTCATCCACACGCCCGACAGCGCCACGATCGAGCCGACGGACAGGTCGATGCCGCCGCTGATGATCACGAACGTCATGCCGACGCTGACCACGCCGATCGCGGCGGCCAGCCGCAGCATGGTGGAGACGTTGGCCTCGGTGAGGAAGCTGTCGGGCCGGGTGGCGTAGCCGACGGCGCACAGCGCGACCAGCACGCCGAGCAGCCCGGTGAGCCTCAGGTCGAGGTTGTGCCGGCGCCGGCGCCGCTCTCGCGGCGGGGCGGGTTTCGGGTCGAGGACCGTCACTTCGGTCACGGGGCCTCCTCAGGCGCGACATCGGGGGTAACGGCGCCTCCGGTGACGGCGCTGCCCGCCATCACCAGGTCCAGCACGGCGGATTCGGTCAGCTCGTCGGCTCGCCGGTCGGCGACCACCTCGCCGTCGCGCAGGACCAGCACCCGGTCGGCGAGGCCGAGCACCTCGGCGACCTCGCTGGACACCAGCACGACGGCGACGCCGGCCGCGGCCAGCTCGTGGATCACCCGGTACAGCTCGGCGCGCGCGCCGACGTCCACGCCGCGCGTCGGCTCGTCCAGCAGCAGCACCTTGCAACCCCGGACGAGCCACCGGGCCACGACGGCCTTCTGCTGGTTGCCGCCGGAGAACTCGGCGACGAGCCGGCGCGGGTCGGCCGGGCGCAGGTCCAGCCGTTCCAGCGTGCTCCGGGAGTCCTTCAGCTCGCGGGCCCGGTCCAGGAACCCGGCGCGACTGTAGGCGGGGAGGCTGGACAGCGTCACGTTGTGCGCGACCGGCAGGTCCAGCAGCAGGGCCTGGGCCTTGCGCTCCTCCGGCGCG
Organism: Actinosynnema sp. NPDC053489; assembly: GCF_044544865.1. NCBI lineage: Bacteria > Bacillati > Actinomycetota > Actinomycetes > Pseudonocardiales > Pseudonocardiaceae > Actinosynnema > Actinosynnema sp. NPDC053489. Next base: position 178,898 of record NZ_JBITXT010000007.1, read on the forward strand.
AGGCCGATGCCCGCCTTCACCGCGGCGACCACGCTGCCCGGCCGGACCGGTCGCCCGTCGACCGCGACCTGCCCGGCATCGGGCTTGCGCGCGCCGAACACCGTCTCCAGGATCTCGCTGCGACCGGCCCCGACGAGGCCCGCGATGCCCAGGATCTCACCCGCGCGCACGTGGAAGCCGATGTCGCGGAACTCGCCGGCGCGGGTCAGGCCGGTGACCGTGAGCACCTCCCGCGACCGGTCCACGGTGGACGCCTCGCGGTGCGGGAACACCGTCTCGACCTTGCGGCCGGACATCAGGTCGACCAGGTCGGCGGTCGGGGTGTCGGCGGGCAGGTTCGCGGCGACCGTGCGGCCGTCCTTGATGACGGTGACGCGGCTGCCGATGCGGCGGATCTCCTCCAGGCGGTGGGAGATGTAGAGGACGGCGACGCCGTCGCGGGTCAGCTCGCCGACGATGCGGAACAGGTTGTCCACCTCGTCGGCGGCCAGGGCGGCGGTCGGCTCGTCCATCACGATGAGCCGGGCGTCGTGCGCCAGCGCCCGCGCCATCGACACGAGCTGCTGCCCGGCGGCGGACAACCGGCCCACCTCGCGGTCCGGGCTGATCTCCGGGTGGCCGAGGCGCGCCATCAGCGTCGCGGCGCGGTCGCGGGCCGCGCGGCGGCGGGTGAAGCCGAACCGGGTGGGCTCGTGGCCGAGGAAGACGTTCTCCGCCACGGAGATGTCCGCCACCAGGTCCAGCTCCTGGTACATGGTGGCGATGCCCAGCCGCAGCGCGGCCACCGGCGACGGCAGCGCAGTCGGCGCGCCGCGCCAGGTGATCACGCCCTCGTCGGGCTGGTGCGCGCCGGACAGCACCTTGATCAGGGTGGACTTGCCCGCGCCGTTCTGGCCGAGCAGGCAGTGCACCTCGCCCTCGGCCACCTCCAGGTCGACCCCGTCCAACGCGCGCACGCCGGGGAACGCCTTGCCGATGCCGGTCATCCGGAGCAGGGTCATGCCTGGGCCCCTTCGTGTGAGCCGCCCGCCTGGGTGGCGTTGTCCTTGACGGGCACGGCGGTCGGGTCGTCGAGCACCGGGCGCACCGCGGCCGGCGCCGCACCCGTCCCGCCCGCGGTGAAGCCGAGCGCGGAGGCCACGACCGGGGTCCGCCCGTGCCGCTGCGGCGCGACCAGCCGGTCCTGCAGCGCGGCGGAGTAGCCGCCCAGCACGACGCGGCGCGGGTTGAGCACGGCGACCAGCACCAACAGGCCGGTGGCCGGGGCCGGTCCGGGGTCGGGCGCGCGGTCGTGGACGAGGTGGTCCGCGGAGTCGCCGGTGCGGAGGACGCGCGGCAGGAGGGCGAGGTCCGCCTCGCGCCTGCCTTCGGTCTGCACCTGCATCGGTGGCTCCGACTTCGTTGAGGGAGTCGATGGAACGAGGTGGTCCAGCTCACTTTTCGGGGTGAGTTGCGGCCGATCTTGGCAGTTGATCGCACGGGCTGACAAGAACTTGGGCCGACTTTTGTCGGTTCGTTGCAAAAGTCGGGCTTGTTTCGACGGAAGCTCGTGATCGCGCGGACGGCAGGTGGAAAGACGCGAAGGCGGAAGGAGTGGGCTGGGCGGGGCGCTGGCCGAGACGGGTGCGAGCCGACCGCAGGACGTGGCCGAGCACGGGTCGGGCGGGCGCGGGTCGGGAGTGGCGCGGCGGTCGGCTCGGGCGGCGGCCGGTTCGGGCGGCGGCCGGTTCGGGCGGCGGCCGGTCCGAGCAGCGGCCGGTCCGAGCAGCGGCCGGTCCGAGCAGCGGCCGGTCCGAGCAGCGGCCGGTCAGGTCGGTCGGGATCCGGGCCCGGTCGCGCGGATCAGGTCAGCCGGCCGGGGAGAACGCCCGGTCGGTGCCGGACCAGGCCGCGCCCGTCACGCCGGCCAGATCGCCCAGCTCCGACAGCACGATGGGCAGGTTGCCGGTCGCCAGCGGCAGGGAGCGGCGGTAGACGGCGCTGCGCACCTCGGCCAGCAGCGAGTGCCCCAGCCGCGACACGCCGCCGCCGATGACCACCATCCCCGGGTTGAGGAAGCTGACCAGGGACGCGACCACGTGCCCCAGCCTGCGCCCGCCCTCGCGCACCAGGTTGGCCGCGGCGAAGTCGCCGGCGGCGGCCGCCGTACCCACGTCCTCCGCGGTCAGCGCGCCCTTGTCCCGCAGGGCGGTGGCCAGGGCGACGGACCGGCCGCTGCGGGCCAGCGTCGTGGCGTCACGGGCCAGCGCCGAGCCCCCGAAGTACGCCTCCAGGCAGCCCACCTCGCCGCACGCGCACGCCGGGCCGAAGTCGTCGAGCCGGATGTGCCCGATGTCGCCCGCGGTGCCCGCCACGCCCCGGTATACCTTCCCGCCCAGCACGATCCCGCAGCCGATGCCGGTGCCGACCTTGACGAAGATCAGGTCCTCCAGCGACCGCGCCACGCCCGCGTGCCGCTCGCCCAGCGCCATGGCGTTCACGTCGTTGTCCACCGTCACCGGGCAGCCCCAGCGGCCCGCCAGCTCGTCCCGGACCGGGTAGCGGTCCCAGCCGGGCATGATCGGCGGCGCGACCGGCATCCCGTCGCGGAAGCTCACCGGGCCGGGCAGGCCGATGCCCGCGCCGACGAGCCTGCCCGGGGCCTTGGCGTAGACGACGTCGGCCAGCTCGGCGACGCGGCTGAGCACCTGCGCCGGTCCGCTGCGCACGTCGCAGTCCTCGCTGCGGCTCTCCAGCACCTCGCAGCGCCCGTCGGTGACCGCGACCGTCACCGACGTCGCGCCGACGTCCACGCCGAGCACCCTCAGGTCGTCGGCGAGGTGGACGAGCGTCGACCGCCGCCCGCCCCGGCTCGCCGCCGGTCCGCCGACCTGCACCAGGCCCACGTCCACCAGCCGGGCCAGCTCCGCGGTCAGCTTGGCGCGCGGCAGCTCCAGCCGCTCGCCCAGCGCGACCCGGGACATCGCGCCCTCGTCGCGGAGCAGGCCCAGCAGCTCGGACTGCCTGCCGGAAACCACCCGCGGCTGCTGGCCGCTGCCCGTCGCGCTGCTCATGGCACCAATCTACGACCGGCGGCGGGCGGTCCACTCGGGACGGCCGCGGCCTCCCACCCGGAACCCGCGCTGTTCGCCCCGGGGGTGCGGGAGGGGGCGACAGCGGGTCGGCCGCGCAGCGCCGATCACGGCCCGGTCCAGCGCCACCCGTCCAGGTCCGGCCAGAGCCGGGGCAGCCGGTCGGCGAGCACGCCGCCGAACGCGACCGTGCCCTCGTGGGAGGCGAAGGCCAGCCAGTCGAGGGCGTCGTCGGTCCACATGCCCTCGGCACCGGTGTAGACGGGGTCGAGCAGGTCGAGGTCCAGGAGGTGCTCTGCGCCGTGCTCGCGCAGCTCCACCACCCGCCCCCGACCGCGCAGGGCCTCGCGCACGACGTCGGTCCCCGGCCCGTCCCACATGGCCTCCTCGCGCAGCACCAGCACCCCGTCGGGCACCTCGTCGGCGATCATGGGGTGCCACGACAGGTTCCGCACGCCCCACCGCGAGGCGAGGCGTCGACGCCACTCGTGCGACTCCGCCGGGCCCAGCACCCGCCGGTACGCCATGTGCCCGACCGGGCCGCCGGCACCGGACCGCCAGGCGCGGACGGCGGCGGCGAACCGCCGGCGCTCCTCGTCCGCCACCTCCGCCTCCACCCGGCCGACCCACCCGGAGGTGAAGACCGACCGCGCGCTCCCGGCCGCCTCGACCAGGCGGTCGGTGAGGGGGTCGAGGGCGGGGAGCCGGTCGGGGTCGAGCCGCTCGACCTCCTCCAACACCGCCTGCACCACCTGGTAGCGCGGGTAGAGGCGCTTCGCCTCGGCCCGGTACCGGAACCCGTCGCGCGCCCGCCCGCCGTTCGGCAGCTCGGCGTACCGGGCGGTCAGCTCGTCGTGGCGCTCCACCAGGTACCGACGCGCCATCGAGTGCAGCTCCCGTGGTTCCACCGGCGGAGCGTAAATCGGTCGCCCGGCCCGGGGCACCCGGATTGCGTCACGCGGCCCGCGGTCGGACCTCGCGTTGCTCCTGTTGGATCTCGCGGTTGAGGAAGTAGTTCAGCGCGGTGCGGATGGCGGCGATGGCGGCCAGTTGGCCGATCTCCGCGAAGCTCGGCGCGAACGCGCTGCGCAGGATGTCGGCCGCCAGCTGGAACTCCAGCCCCAGCAGCAGGAACCGGCTCAACGACAGGCGGATCGGGGTGAACACCGCCGCGTCCCGGTGCCGCAGCCCCCGCACGACGAACCGCCCGACGGCCAGCAGCGCCCCGAGCAGGATCACCCCGACCCCGGCCGCCTCCACCACCGCCACGGCCACGTCCACCGCCGTCTTGAGCGTCTCCTCGCCCATGCGCCCACCTCCACGCGACGACTTACCCGGGCGCGCCCACCCCGACACCGGTCGAGGGGCGACGTGCCCTCAGCGCGGTGTCGTGGGGCACCACGGGGCGCGGCGGAGGTCGACGTCCTGGCGGTTCGGGTAGTCGCCGCACGAGGCCAGCACCGCCGGCGCCTTGCCGTCGGCCACGCGCAGGACGGCCAGGAACTTGTCGATCGGCACCTGGCCGTCGCCGAAGTCGATCACACCGCTCTCCCCCGACAGCGCGTGCGCGCCGCCGATGTCGCTCATCTCCTTCCACACGTGCCCGGGCGAGACCGGGATGTCACCCAGCTGGATCATGGCGTGCACGAACAGGTAGAGGGCGTCGTAGGTGAGGGCGGCGTGCCCGTCCAGCGACGGGTTCGCGTCGCCCGCGCACTGCTCCGGCACGAGTTCGCGCAGCGTCTGGTGCATCTCCGTCGCCGCACCGCAGCCCTGCGCGCCGATCGCGAACGACACGTACTCGAACGGGATCTCCGGGTGCTCGCCGCGCAGCGTGTCGTCGGCGGCGTAGCGCGCGACGTCGTCGCCGGCCAGCAGCACCGGCGGGTCGCTCTTGCAGCCGGCGCTCACCCCGTCGAGCAGCTTGCCGAAGTCCGCGGGCCGCCCGGCGAACAGCACCACCTCGTCGTCGCCCACGCCGCACAGGCCCTGGCCCAGCCGCCGGGCGTCGGAGCCCTGCCCCACCGACACCGGCCGGTAGGGCTCCTCGCGCACCCGCAGCCCCTGCTCGGTGAACCGCAGCACCGCGTCGGCGCGCAGGTTGGTCGCGTAGGAGTCCTCCTGGTCGCTGGAGTGCACGATCACCACGCCCCGCCGGTCCGGGTACGAGGCCCGCACGTACCGCGCCAGCACCCGGGCCTGCCGGTCGTTGGTGGGCGAGATCTGGAAGTACATGCGCGACGCGGTGGGCATCTCGTCGTCGGACAGCGTCGCGGCCACCACGGGCAGGCCGACCTCGCCCAGCGCGGTGATCGTGTTCCGGGTCGGCGTGCTGCTCAACGCCATGCCGAGCACGCCGATGATGCTCTTGTCCCGCTCCAGCATCGAGCGGAGCACCCCCGCCACCACGTCGCCGTGCTGCATCGCCGAACCCGCGTTGCCGAGCAGGACCCGGATCAGCGGCTCGTCGGAGTCGGTGCGGTCGAGCAGCCGCGCCTGCCGGGCCGCGACGCCGACCAGCCGCGCGGTGTTGCTGGCCAGCGCGTCGCGGGCCGCGCTCATCGCCGACACGTAGACCACGGTCGCGTACGGGCGGCCGGGGTCGCGCCGGTGCGCCGCCAGGACCTCCTCGTTCTGGCGGACGATCAGCTCCTGGGTCTCGTTGAAGTGCCGCAGGTCGTCGCCGTCGGCCTGGCCGAACAGCGGCACGTGGCCGGTGGTGACGCCCACGCAGTCGTCGCCGACGCGCTTGACGTTGCCCGCGTCGGGGTTGTCCCGGTCGAGCCCGCAGTGCTCGTACCGCCAGGCGTCCTCGGCCGCGACGACCTCGCGCACGTGCCGGTACCCGAACGTGGCCACCGACGCGAGCAGGAGCAGCACCACGACCGTCAGCACGGACGTGCGCGACCAGATCGGGGCCTGCCGCACGGACAGCGTCGCCGTCGGCGGCACCTCGCTGCGGGCGAAGGCCACGTCGGGCACCTGGAGGGGCAGGAACCACGCGGTCGGGCGGCGGGCGCGGCTGTCGGTGGCCAGCTTGCGGGTCCACGTCTCGTAGTTCTGGCCGGCCTGGCTCACCGGAGCCGGTGCGCGCTCGACGGTGGTCTCCGCGTCCGGCGGCACCTTGGCGCTGCCGCTGATGATGACGAGCGGGTCGAACGCGCCGGTGTCGTTGCGCACGTCGTTGATGATCTTCAGCACGGCGTAGCCGCCGTTGTCGCGGCGGATGCCGTCCAGCAGCACGACCGGGTAGACCGTCCGGCGGGCGGACCTGATCCGCCACCACGACCGCCGGTACGCGTGGCGCACGTCCTCCAGGAACGCGTTGACCAGCAGCTTGGCCAGCTGCCCGGTGTCCTCGCGCGGTTCGGCGCTCTCGCCGGGCACCAGCGCGGAGGTCAGCCGCTCGGCGAAGCCGATGAACGTGCCCGGGTCGTGCGGGGCGAGGTAGGGCTGGCGCAGCAGCCAGCGGTACTCGCTGCCCGGCACGAGCCCGCGCAGCTTCGCCCGGAACAGGAACGACGGCGCGAGCCGCACCACCAGCCGCACCCACCACGGCGCGGCCTCGGCGGCGTTGTCCAGGACGTCCTTCAAATCGTCCCCGCTGCGCCGGCCGAGGTCGCGCTGGCGTAATCGGGTCAGCAGGGTGGCGGCCGACTCGGGGTCCGCGCCGTCGAGGCGCTGGTTCATCAGCCAGTAGACCAGCTCGAAGCGGCGGAACTCGTGCCGCCCGTAGCGGTCGTTCGCGCCGTGCGCCAGCTCGCGGGCGACGTGCACCAGCACCGCGCCGACCGCCTCCAGGGTGGCGGGCTCGGGCGTGCCCGCGTCCGGGGCCGGGTCGGGGAAGCGGTGGTAGGCGTGCGGCACGCGACCGGGGTGCGCGCCGCGCAGGTGCGCCTGGAGGACCGGCAGCAGGCCGGCCGCCCGCCTGCCCCGCACCAGGCAGACCAGCGGGATGCCGCGTTCCCCGCCCGCCCGCGCCCCGGACCGGCGGCCGGGCAGCTCGCCGAACCTCGGCCGCTCGGTCAACTCCTGGAGGAGCTTCACCAGCTCGTCCATGACCTCGATCGACGAGAACCGCTCCCCCGCACCCTGTTCGGTCACCGGACTCCTCGCGCGGACCAGGTCGTCGCGCCTCCGCGGCGCGACGCAGGACGTCCGACCCTAGCCGCCGCGGCGGTCCGGGCCGGCCCTTTCGGCACTGTTCCCGCACGTCACCGCACTCTTGCGGGTCCGGTGACCGAGGACGGGGCGGGGCGCGGGACCCCGGCGGGACGCCCGCATCCCGGGCGAAGGAGCGGGCCCTTTCAATCCCTTCCACCCGATCGGGCGATGCGCACAACACACAGTAGCCAGAGAGCAAGGGAAACGTGACGAGTGTCACCCATTGATGGTCACGCCTTGCCCTCGTAAAACACGAACGGTTACGTTCTCGGCCGCAGATCACGGTTCCATCACCGAAGGGACACGGCCCGACTCCCCCGAAACGGCCCGCGTCCACCTGGATCCCCCGCCAGGTCCGGTGACGGAGTTCCCCGACCGCAGGAGGCTGCACCCTTGGCTCGGCACGCCCGTCACAAAGACAAACGTGGGCAGACCACGTTCCGGGTACCCCCACCGCCCCCCGGTTACCGGGGCGCCCACCGCGCCGAAGCCGAGCGGGTCCTCCCGCGGCGCTTCGCGAGCGTGGCGGTGGCAGTCGGCATCGTGTCCGGCGCCGGGGCCGCGGCCCACGCGATGACCGGGACGTTCAGCCCGGTGGCCGGTGGCGCGGACCTCGGCGGCGTGCCGGACGACACCGCCCGCACCGGCAAGGTCGAGACGGTGCACGCCGTCGACCTCGGCTCGGAGACCGCGCGGATCATCCGCCAGGAGCAGCTGACCGCGCTCCAGACGTTCAACCAGGCCAGCGGCATCGCGCAGGACGGCTACGCGGCCCGCAAGGCGGCCGAGGAGAAGGCGGCGCGCGAGGCCCGCGAGGCCGAGGAGGCGCGCAAGCCGCCCAAGCAGCGCCAGGTCGAGGGCTGGATCCGCGAGGCGATCGGCATCCTGGCCGCCAACGGCACGCCGATCGACGAGAGCAGCGTCGACGAGATCTACACGATCATCATCAAGGAGTCCAACGGCAACCCCAACGCCGTGAACACCTGGGACTCCAACGCCGCCCGCGGCACACCTTCCAAGGGCCTGATGCAGTGCATCGACCCCACGTTCCAGGTCTACAAGCTGCCCGGTCACGACGACATCTACGCGCCGGTCGACAACATCATCGCCGGTGTGCGCTACACGTACGCGCGCTACGGCGGGTTCGGCGGGCACCCCGGCCTGGTCAGCATGAGCGCCGGCAGCGGGTACGTCGGCTACTGACCCGACGGCCGCGGGGACCCCGGGCGGGGACCCCGCGGCCTCGCGGTCGACCCAGCCGGAAGGCGGCCACCCGGATCGGTGACGGCGTCGTGCCGCTGGAGCGCTGCTGGTACCGGATCGACAGCACGCCGTCGACCGCCACCCGGGGCGCGTCGACGTTCACCTCGCCGAACGCGTTCACCGACGGCCGGTCGAACGCCGGGGTCCGGTCGGTCCACCCGCCCGCCCGGCTCGATCCGACCGCGCGGCATCACCGGGTGGGCGTTGTCGGCGCGGTCGAAGACGAGCTTCGTGCGCTGCGTGCTGCCCGGCGCGACGGGCACCTCCCGCTTGGTCCACGTGCCGTAGGCGTCGCGCACGACGTGGCACGTGCGGCCGTGCCGGGCGCGTTGCCGGGCGTGGTCCGAGACGCACCGCGCGAACCGGCCCGGCACGTAGCCGATCACCACGTGCGGCGTACCCGTCGAGCCCACCGCCTGCCCCTCCTGGTTCATCAAGCCGAACGGGGGCCGCCGTGGGCGCGGCGAGCGGGCGGTTGGCGCTGCGCACGTGGACCCGCGGCGCCGTCGAGGACCGGCGGCAGGTGGCGCGGCTGCTCGACCGGGGCGTGCAGGCGCTCCTGGTCGCGCCCGGCACCACCGGTTCCGCCGGGCGCGACCTGCCGCGCCGGCCGGGCGGGCCGCGGGTGCCGGTGGTGCCGGTCGAGCGGATGCCGCCGCCGGAGCCGCCCACCACCGGGCTGGACGCCGGGGTCACCGACCACGCGCTGGGCGCGGGCCCGGCCGTGCGGCACCTGGCGTCGCCGGGGCACCGCGCGGTCGGGCTGGTCCTGTCGCGGCCGAGCCCGCACCGGGAGGTCGTCCCGGAGGGCTGGTCGGCGGCGGTGTCGTCGCCGGACCTCTCGGTGGGCCGGCCGGGCGCCGCCGACCCGTTGGACCGCCCGGTGCACCGGGTCGGCGCTGTGGCCGAGCCTGGTCGTGCGCGAGTCCTGCGGCGCCCCGCGACGGCTCCCGGAGCAGGCCGGACCGACCCCGCCCGGTGACCGCCCACGAGCCGCCGGTGGTGCATTCGGGTGGCGGAACACCCGTCCAACAGCCGCTGACCGCGCCGTCGCGGGGTGGCTAGCGTCGAGTCCGTTGGGGGCTTCGGCACTTCCGGTTCACCGCCACCGAGGGTCTGCGACGCCCCCCGGGTAGCGCGATCGACGCGCACCGAACACGGGAGGTACGTGTGTTCAGACCACGAAAGCGCGGTGAGGCACTGGGAGTCGCCGTCCTGGCGGTGGGGTTGCTGACCTCGCCCGTCACGGCCGGCGCGCACCCCGCGGCGGACGCCGGGCAGGCCGCGCCCGGCGCCCAACCGCACACCGTCACCCTGATCACCGGCGACCGGGTCGTGGTGACCGGCGCGGCGGTCGGGTCGTTCCAGCCGGGACCCGGCCGCGCCGGGGTCGTCTTCCACTCCGCGCACCGGGACGGGCGGCTCAGCGTCGTGCCCGACGACGCCGTCCGGGGTGTCGCGTCGGGCCGGCTCGACCCCCGGCTGTTCGACGTCACGGGGCTCATCGAGGCCGGCTACGACGACGCCCGCAGCGACCACGTGCCGCTCATCGTCACCGGCACGCCCACCACCGGCCTGCGCTCGGCCCGCGCGCTGCCCGGCGCGGTGGCCACGCGCGCGCCCAAGGCCGACGCCGGCGCCACGTTCCGCGAGCTGCTCGCCGACCCTGGCGTGACCCGGGTGTGGCTGGACGGCGTGCTGCGGCCCACCCTCGACCGCTCGGTGCCGCAGATCGGCGCGCCCACCGCGTGGCGGGCCGGGTACACCGGCAAGGGCGTGAAGGTCGCCGTGCTCGACAGCGGTGTCGACGGCGAGCACCCCGACCTCAGGGGCAAGGAGGTCGCCGAGCGCAACTTCACCGACGACCCCGACGCCACCGACCGCCAGGGCCACGGCACGCACGTCGCCGCCACCATCGCCAGTGGCGACCGGACCTACCGCGGCGTCGCGCCCGACGCCCGCATCCTCGACGGCAAGGTCTGCTCGGACAACGGCTGCCCCGAGTCGGCGATCCTGGCCGGCGTGCAGTGGGCCGTGGACGAGGGCGCGGACGTCGTCAACCTCAGCCTCGGCGGCTACGACTCCCCCGGCGTGGACCCGCTGGAGGAGGCGATCAACCAGGTGAGCGCGAAGACCGGCACCCTGTTCGTCGTGGCCGCGGGCAACGGCGGGCGCGGCCGGTCGATCGACTCGCCGGGCAGCGCGGACGCCGCCCTCACCGTGGGCGCGGTGCGGCACGACGACGACCTGGCCCACTTCTCCAGCCGCGGCCCGCGCAACGGCGACGACGCGGTGAAGCCCGACATCACCGCGCCCGGCCTGAACATCGTCGCCGCCAGGGCCGCCCAGGGCGTGCTGGGCACCCCGGTCGGCAAGCGGCACGTGGCGCTGTCCGGCACCTCGATGGCCACGCCGCACGTGGCCGGCGCCGCCGCCCTGCTCGCCCAGGAGCACCCCGACTGGACCGGCGCGCGGATCAAGGCCGTGCTCATGGCCTCGGCCAGGCCGAACCCCGGGCTGGGCGTGTTCGACCAGGGCGCGGGCCGGGTGGACGTGGCCCGCGCGATCACGGCCACCGTCGGCGCGGACCCGGTCAGCCTCACGTTCGAGGAGCAGCCGTGGCCGCACCAGGACGACGCGCCGGTCACCAAGACCGTCACCTACCGCAACGACGGCCCGACGCCGGTCGCGTTCGACCTCACCGCCGAGCTGCGCGGCCCGAACGGGGCCGCCGTGCCCGCCGGGCTGCTGACCGTCGACCCGGCGCGGGTGACGGTGCCCGCCGGCGGCACGGCGACCGTGGCGGTCACCGCGGACACCAGGGTCGGCGCGCTCGACGGCGTCTTCTCCGGCGTGCTCGTCGGCGGACCCACGCGCGTGCCCGTCAGCCTCGCCCGCGAGGTCGAGAGCTACGACATCGCGATCGAGAACGTCGACGGCGACGGCAACCCCGCGCTGGACAACTCGACCGCGCTCGTGGGCATGGACAACGACGTCTACGAAACCCTGTACGGGCCCGACGGCACCGCCAGGGCGCGCGTGCCCAAGGGCGAGTACACGGCCCGCTCGGTCATCCGCAACTGGCCCAAGACCGCCGTGCTGGCCCGGCCCGCGCTCACCGTCGACGCCGACCACACCCGGTTCACCTTCGACGCCCGCACCGCCAAGCCGCTGACCGTGACCGCGCCCGACCCGGCCGCGACGCCGATGATCGGCGACATCAACGTGTCCCGGCTGCTCAACGGCAGGCGCGTGGTGCTCAACACCGCGTTCATCGGCGGGTTCGGCGACATGACCATCGGCCACGTCGGGCCCACCCTGACCGACGACGAGCTGACGGTCTCGGTGGGCGCGCAGTTCCAGGGCCCGCGGGTGGACGGCACGCCGACGCACTACCGGTTCCGCTGGATGGAGCACGGCGCGGTGCCCACCGGGTTCAGCCGCGCGCCCGCGGTCGACGAGCTGACCGAGGTGCGGACCACGTTCGCACCCGGCCCGGCGGACCGGCAGTACCTGCACAGCGGCAACGCGAGCCCGCCCGACGGCTCGGGCGGCTGGTCGGTCGGCCTGCCGGTGCCGGTCGGCGGCGCGGTGGTCGACCTGATCACGCCCGAGCAGCTCACCTGGAGCTGGGGCTTCCAGCAGCTCTCGCCGCAGTACCGGACGGAGGCCGACTACTCCTCGTTCAACCGCACCTACCGGCTCGGCGAGCGGTACGCGGAGCGGTTCGTGCAGCCGGTGCTCGGCCCGGGCCTGGCCGGCTACTCGGCCACGTACCTCGGCCTGTACGAGGACCGCGTCACGGCACAGGTCCCGCTGATCAACGACCGGGACGGCCACCTCGGCCGGGGCAGCTACGAGTCGGCCCGCACCGCGGTGTACCGGGACGGCAGGCTGGTCGGCCTGGTCCGCGACCAGTGGGGCGAGTTCACCGTGCCCGAGGGCGAGGCCGACTTCCGGGTGGAGCACGACCTGGTCCGCGACCCGGCGGCGAGCGAGCTGACCACGCGGGTCAGCGGGAGGTGGACGTTCCACGCGAGCACGCTGCCCGACGGCCAGGGCCGCCGGCTGCCGCTGTCCGTGGTGCGGTTCACCCCGGCGCTGGCGGCCGACGGCAGCGCGCCCGCCGGGCGGCTGCTGAGCGTGCCGCTGACCGTGGAGCAGCAGGACGGCGCGGACAACGGCGAGGTGGGCCAGGTCCGGGTCGACGTGTCGTTCGACGACGGCAGGTCGTGGCGGCGGGTGCCGGTCGCGGGCGGCGCGGCCCTCGTCCGGCACCCCGACGCGGCCGGTTACGCCTCGCTGCGCGCGTCCGGGACCGACAGCGACGGCAACTCGTTCGAGCACACCGTGATCCGCGCGTACAAGATCGCGCGTCGGTGAGGTGCGGCCGGTGCCCCGGGCCGGTCGGTCCGGGGCATCAGCCGCGCCGCCTGCGGGCGACCAGGGTCAGCGCCGCCGCGCCGGCGACCACCAGCAGCCCGCCGATCGCCACGACCGGCCCGACGTTCGCGCCGGTGTCGGCCAGGAGGTCCTGGCCCGGTCCGGGGCGGGTCGGGGTGAACGGGGTGGTCGGGACGGTCGTCAGGCCGGTGGTGGTCGACGGTGACGTGGTGGTCGTCGGTCGGGTGGTCGTGGTGGTCGGTTGGGTCGTGGTCGGTTGGGTGGTGGTCGTCGGCTGAGTCGTGGTCGGCTGGGTCGTGGTGGTGGTGGTGGTGGTCGTCGTCGTCGTGGGCACGGCGCAGGACGGCAGGTCGCCGGTGAACGGGTAGGCGTGGAACTCGTTGCCCGTGCCCCCGCCCGTGCCGCCGTGGGTCAGCGAGCCGGTGGTGAAGAAGCGGCCCGCCGTGCCGGGCACGGTCACCGTCGTCGTGCTCGCCGGGTTGCCCACCAGCACGCTGCCCTGGAACTGGGCCGTGCCGCCGATCTCGGCCGCGGTGGCGTCGGGGAAGTTCCACAGCAGGCGCTCGCGCAGCGCGTTGAGCTGCCCGCCGTCGGTCAGCTCACCGGTGTAGGTGACGATCCGGCGGGCCGCGCCGACCAGGTTCACCAGCACCGTCGCGCCGGCCGGCACGCCCTCGAACACCAGGCCCTGCTGCCCGCCGCCCGACCCGACCAGGTCGAAGTCGACGGTGAACACCTGGAGCGCCGACGTGCCGTCGCCGGTGAACACCGTCTGGTAGCCCTGGTTCACGGCCGTGCCCGTGGCGGTCGCCGCCGCGTAGCACCGGCTCGCGGCGCTCAGCTGCGCGGACAGCCCGGCGTACGGGGCGAACGCCTCGGGGTCGGGCCGGTCGATGCCGGTGATCGCGCCCGTCAGCGGCCCCGCGTGGTGCACCACGCCGCCCTCGGCGACCAGTCTCTGACCGGCCGCCACGGTCACCGCGCCACCGGTGACCAGGAAGTCGGTCCCCTCCGGCGGCGGCACGCGCGAGCCGACGCCCACGACGCCCACGTTGTAGATCGAGGACGCGCCCGGCGCCTTGGCCAGGTCGAAGTCGCCGCCGACCACGACCCGGCCCTCGGCCTCGGCCGCGCTCTGCCGGACCAGGAAGTCACCGCCGACGAAGATGTTCACCGCCTCGTCGCGCCCGGCGAACCCGCCGTTGTTCACCGGCGGGAACGTGCCGGGGCACTGCGGGCCGAGGCACGGCCCGAGCCCGCCGGGCAGCGGGTCGGCGACGCCGACGCCGGACGAGGCGACGGCCGCGATCAGCGCCGCCGCGCCGACGACTCCGAGCAGGTGGGTCCGTGGCATGCGGTCAATGCTCGGCGTGCGCGCGTCACCCGCACGCCGGACGACCGCATGGGGTGACGAACAGCCCCCGACAAGGTGACGCCGGTGCTCGCGCAGGCGGGTGCCGTCGCCCGACCGGGACGCGACCATCCACAGTGGACAGCTTCAGTCGGGGTGGCGACCGAGCAGGTCCGCCGCGTGCACCGCCTCCAGCGACAGCGTCTTGTACCCGACGTCCTCGAACAGCACGGTGACCCGGTCGGCCTCGCTCTGCACCACCGTGCCGGAGCCGAACTCGGTGTGGTGGACCCGCGACTGCGCCGGGTACTCGGGGTTGGCCGACACGCCCGTGCCCGCCGCGCCGCTCTCGCACGTGTCGCAGTTGCCGCACGCCCGTTCCAGCACCTCGCCGAAGTACCCCAGCAGGTGCTGCCGCCGGCACGCCCTGGTCTCCGCGTACGCGCGCATCACCTCGATCCGGGACTTGTCGAGCCGTTGCAGCCGCTCGGCCTCCTCCACCGCCAGGTCGGCCGCCCGCTCCGGCGCCACCACCAACCGGAACCGCGCCTTGGCCACCCGCGCCGCGTCGACCCGCTCCAGCAGGTTCAGCCCCGAGGTGACCGCGCGGCGCGACCGGCCCATCTCCCGCGCCAGCTCGGTGACGCGCAGCCCGGGGTGGTCCCGGACGAACTCCGCCAGCTCCACGAACGCGTCCCGGTCGACGTGCCGCGACTGCAGGAACCGCTGCAACCCCAGGTCCTGCGAGCGGTAGAACAGCACGGCCCGCGCGGGCTCGCCGTCCCGGCCCGCCCGGCCGATCTCCTGGTAGTAGGCGTCCAGCGAACCGGGCGCGGAGGCGTGCGCGACGAACCGCACGTCCGGCTTGTCGATGCCCATGCCGAACGCCGAGGTGGCCACGACCACCTCCAGCCGGTCGCGCATGAACGCGTCCTGCACCCGTTCCCGGTCGGCGGCCTTCATGCCGGCGTGGAAGGGCTCGGCGACGACCCCGCGCCCGGCCAGCTCCTCGGCGTACCGGCGGGCGTCCTTGCGGGTCACCACGTAGACCAGGCCGGGCTTGGGCGCCTCCTTCACCCAGTCGAGGAGGGCGCGCCGCTTGTCGTCGTCCTCCACGAACGTGCGCACCTCCAGCGACAGGTTGGGCCGGTCGAAGCCGATCGCCACCAC
Organism: Actinosynnema sp. NPDC053489; assembly: GCF_044544865.1. Lineage (NCBI taxonomy): Bacteria > Bacillati > Actinomycetota > Actinomycetes > Pseudonocardiales > Pseudonocardiaceae > Actinosynnema > Actinosynnema sp. NPDC053489. The sequence continues at coordinate 194,321 of NZ_JBITXT010000007.1, forward strand.
CACCGGGTCGCGCATGCCGAGCTGCGCGATCACGTCCTCGCGCACGGTCGTGCCCGCGGTGGCGGTCAGGGCGAGCACGGGCGGGCGGCCGACCCGCTCCACCGCCGCGTTCAGCCGCAGGTAGTCGGGCCGGAAGTCGTGGCCCCAGGCGGACACGCAGTGCGCCTCGTCCACCACGAACAGCTCCGGCTTGCCCAGCCGGTCCAGCACCTCGGGGTTGGCGAGCTGCTCGGGCGACAGGAACAGGTAGCGGACCTCGCCGCGCTCCACGGCGTCCCAGGTGGCCTGGTTGTCCACATCGGACCGCGCGGAGTTCACCAGGGCCGCGGTCGGCGCGCCGTGCTCGCGCAGCGACTCCACCTGGTCGCGCTGCAACGCGATCAGCGGCGACACGACGACGACGAGGCCGTCCAGCAGCACGCCGGGCACCTGGTACACGGCCGACTTGCCCGCGCCGGTCGGCAGCACGACGAACACGTCCCGCCCCGCCAGCACCTCCTCCATGGCGTCGATCTGCTCGTCGCGCAGCTCGGCCCACCCGAACACGTCCTCGGCCGCCCGGCGCAGGCGCTGCCGCACGCCGCTCACCGGCTCGCCCGTTCCCGCGCGAGGAGCCCGCCGACCACGACGAGCACCGCGCCCAGCACCAGGAACCCCAGGTCGTAGGCCAGTTCGTGCGGTCCGGTTCGGACGTGGTGCACCCCGAGGACCAGGTGGTCCACCACGCCCTCGACCAGGTTGAACACACCCCACCCGGCCACCACCCCGCCCCACAGGACGCGGCCGGGCAGCCGACCGGCGCGGTTGAGCAGGCCCACGCCGACCAGCACCAGCAGCAGGCACAGCAGGTGGAACAGCCCGTCGCCGATCATGTTGCGGTGCAGGTCGTCGGGGTACCACCCGGACAGCATGTGGTGCCAGCCCAGGAGTTGGTGGACGACGATGCCGTCCACGAAGCCACCGATCCCCAGGCCGAGCACCAGCGCCGATCGCGCGCCTCTGGTCATGGCCCGGGAGTTGCCCGACCGGGGGTGCTCAAACTCGGGCCGCGGTCACAGCGGGCGCAGCGAGTCGACCAGCGCGGTGACCGCCGGGTGCCACTCGCGCCCGACCGGGCCGCTCAGGACCAGCCGGCGCACCACCCTCGGCAGCACCGGCACCAGCGCGAGCCCCGGCGGTGCCATCGACGCGACCAGGCCGGGCACGATCGAGACGCCGACCCCGGCCCGCACCATCGCCAGCAGCGTGCCCAGCTCGCGCACCCGGTGCAGCGGGTCGAACGGCACGCCCGCGTGCACCTGCCGCACGTGCCGCTCGCAGCCGCCCCGGGAGAGCAGGAACGGGTCGTCGGCCAGGTCCGCCACGTGCACCTCGGCCACCCCGGCCAGCGGGTGGTCGGCGCGCACCAGCGCGTGGAACGCGTCCTCCCCGACCAGCACCCCCGGCCGGGGTGGCGGGTCGACGACAACCGCGACCTCCACCGTGCCGTCGGCCAGCCACTCGGCCACCTCGTCGTCCTCGCCCTCGAACACCCGCACCTTCACGTGGGGGAACTCCGCCTCCCAGCGGGTCAGCAGCTCCGGCAGGAGCCCCTGGCACACCGTCGGGGGCGCGGCGAGCCGCACCGTGCCCCGGACCGCGCCACCACGCCGCGCGGCCAGGTCGGTGATCGCCGCGGCGGCGGCCACGGCGGTGCGGGCGTGCGCCAGGACGCCCTCGCCGAACGCGGTGGGCCGCGGCCTGCCCCTCCGAACCAGCACGGGGTGGCCGAGCGTGCGCTCCAGCGCGGCCACGGCGTGCGAGACGGCGGACTGGGTGATGCCCAGCGCCTCGGCGGCCGTGCCGAAACCGCCCTCGTCCACGACGGCGAGGAACGCGCGGAGCTGCGCGAGGTTCAGTGCCATGAACGGCTCTCATGGGTCGGAGGAGGTCACTTGTTGGACTCATCATCGCAGGCGGGACGATCCTGCCCCGGTGCAGACCTCCGGGAAGTTCGTGCTGCTGTCGGCGATCTGGGGCGGCAGCTTCGCGTTGATCAAGGTGGCGGTGGACGCCGGCGTGCCACCGGTGTGGGTGGCGGCGGCGCGCTGCCTGTTCGGCGCGCTCGCCCTGTGGGCGGTCTGCCTGGCGCGGGGCGCGGCCGTGCCGCGGGACCGCCGCACGTGGGGGCACGCGGCGGTGGTCGCGGTGCTGCTGAACGCGGCCCCGTTCACGTTGTTCGCCCACGGGGAGGCGCTGGTCGGTTCGGTCCTGGCGGGGCTCTTCAACGCCACCACGCCGTTGACCACGCTGGTGTTCGCGCTGCTGGTGGTGCCCGGTGAGCGGGTGACCGGCACCCGGCTCGCCGGGCTGCTGGTCGGTTTCACGGGCGTGCTCGTGGTGCTGGGCGCGTGGCGGGGGCTGGAGGGGCACCTGCTCGAAGGCGGGCTCGCCTGCCTGGCCGCCACCGCGTGCTACGGCGCGGGGTTCGCCTGCACCCGGCGGTTCTTCTCCGGCGGTGGGCACGGCGCGAGCGCGTTGTCGGCCGTGCAGGTCACGTGCGCGACGCTGCAACTGCTGCTGATCGCGCCCGCGTGGGCCGGTCCGCCGTCCTGGCCGGGGTGGTCGGCGGTGGCCGCGCTGCTGGTGCTGGGCGCGTTGGGCACCGGGTTCGCGTACGTGCTGAACCTCGACCTGATCCGCGCGGCGGGGCCCGCGGCGGCGTCCACGGTCACCTACGTCACGCCGCTGTGGTCGACGGCGATCGGCGCGGTGCTGCTCGGCGAGCACGTGGGGTGGCACACCGCAGCCGGCGGGGCGGTGGTGATCGCGGGCGTGCTGCTGGCCCGGTCGCGCCAGAATGTGAAGATCTCTCCATGACCGCCGTCTTCGTCTTCGTCCCCGGCTCCAACAGCAGCTCGTTCCACTGGGCGCCCCTGCTGCGCGAGCTGACCCTGCGCGGCCACCGCGCGCTCGCCGTCGACCTGCCGGGGCACGGTTTCGCCGCGTCGTTCAGCACGGCCTACCAGGCGCCGCAGGACTCGGCCGCGCTCGCCGCCGCGCCGTCGGCCCTGGCCGGCGCGACGCACGCGGACGCCGTCGCGCACGTGGTCGACGTCGTGCGCCGGGCGGGCGAGCACGGACCGGTGGTGCTGGTCGGGCACAGCCGGGGCGGGATGGCGGTGACGGCCGTGGCGAACGCCGTGCCGGAGCTGCTGCACCGGGTCGTGCACCTGTCGGCGTGGTGCTGCGTGGACCTGACGCCCGCCGGGTACATGGCGGAACCGGAGTACGCGTCGAGCGCGCTGAACGACCTCGGCGCCGGCCTGCTGGCGGGAGACCCGGCGCGGCTGGGCGCGCTGCGGATGAACTGGCGCACCGCCGACCCGGAGCTGCTGGCCACGTTGAAGACCGCGATGCTCGCCGACGGCACGGACGCGGAGTTCCTGGCCGCGCTGAACACGCTGGAGCCGGACGAGGGCCTGGACGCGGGCGACGACCGCCTGGACCCCGCCGCGTGGGCCACCCTGCCGCACACCTACGTGCGGCTGACGGCCGACCGCTCCATCCCGGTGGAGCTGCAGGACCGGTTCATCCGCGAGGCCGACGCCCTGCTGCCGGACAACCCGTTCGACGTGCGCACCCTCACCACCAGCCACCTGGGCTTCCTGGTCCGACCGGAGCAGGCCGCCGCGCTGCTGGCCGAACTGGCGTGACGCCCCCGTCCCGGTCCGCCGAGCGAATCCCGGTTTGTCAAAATATTGCGTGACGCTGCTCACTTCTTGCATGCTGATGCCGTCCCTCCAACGAAGGAGCGTGCGGTGTCCCTGTCACGCAGGACGTTCATCGGGTCGGCCCTGGCCGCCACCACCCTGGCCACCACCACGTCGACCCCGGCGGTCGCGGCCAGCCCGCCGGGCGACGTGGTCGGCAAGATCACCGTCGGCTACCAGGGCTGGTTCGCGGCCCGCGGCGACAACTCGCCGATCGACGGCTGGTGGCACTGGAGCAACAACTGGGGCCAGCCGCCGTCGCCGACCAACCACGCGCTCATGGCGTGGCCCGACATGACCGACTACCCGGACGAGTACGCCACGGCGTTCGGCGCGCTGGGCGACGGCAGGCCCGCGACCGTCTTCTCCAACTACGACTACTCCACCGTGGACGTCCACTTCCGGTGGATGCGCGAGTACGGCTGCGACACCGCCGCGCTCCAGCGCTTCAACCCGACCGGCGGCGAGGGCCCGATCCGCGACGCCGTCACCGCGCACGTGCGGCGGGCCGCCGAGGCGCACGGCGTGAAGTTCTACATCATGTACGACGTCACGAACTGGACGAACTTCCAGTCGGAGATCAAGGCCGACTGGACGAACAAGATGCGCGCCCACACGTCCTCGCCGATGTACGCGCGGCAGAACGGCAAGCCGGTCGTGTGCCTCTGGGGCTTCGGCTTCAACGACCCGGGCCGCCCGTTCACTCCGCAGCAGTGCCAGGAGGTGGTCGACTGGTTCAAGGGCCAGGGCGCGTACCTCATCGGCGGCGTGCCGACGCACTGGCGGCGCGAGGTCGAGGACTCGCGGCCCGGCTTCGCGCAGGTCTACCGCAGCTTCCACATGATCTCGCCGTGGATGGTCGGCCGGATCGGCAGCGTCGCCGACGCCGACAACTTCTACGCCAACGTCAACTCGCCCGACCAGGCGGAGTGCAACCGGCTGGGCATCGACTACCAGCCGTGCGTGCTGCCCGGCGACCTGTCCCGGCGGCACCGCGCGCACGGCGACTTCATGTGGCGGCAGTTCTACAACATGGTCCGGCTGGGCGCGCAGGGCATCTACGTCTCGATGTTCGACGAGTACAACGAGGCCAACCAGATCGCCAAGACCCCGGAGACGCAGGCGGGCATCCCGGTCGGCTCGGGGTTCCTGGCGCTGGACGAGGACGGCACGCGCTGCTCGTCGGACTACTACCTGCGGCTGACCGGCGACGGCGGCCGGATGCTGAAGGGTCAGCTCGCGCTGACGGCCGTCCGCCCGACCAAGCCGGTCCTCACCGACACTCCCCCGGTGGAGCGCGACCTGGCGGCGGGCCGGCCCACGTCGCAGAGCAGCCAGACCCAGGGCTACGGGAGCTGGTTGGCCGTGGACGGCGACCCCAACAGCTACTGGGAGAGCGCCAACAACGCGTTCCCGCAGTGGATCGGGGTCGACCTCGGCGCGGTGTCCACGCCGAAGCGGATGGTGCTGGGCCTGCCGCCGAACCCGGCGTGGGGCAGGCGCACCCAGACCATCGCGGTGGAGGCGAGCGCGGACGGTTCGACGTTCGGGCAGGTGCTCGCCGCGACCGGGTACGCGTTCGACCCGGCCAGCGGCAACTCCGCCGCGGTCACCCTGCCCGCCGGGTTGAGCGCGCGGCACCTGCGGCTGCGGTTCAGCGGCAACACGGGCTGGCCCGCCGGGCAGCTCGCCCGCTGGCAGGTGTTCGGCTGACCCGCGGGTTTGGGAGCGCTCCCGTAGGCTGCGCCGCATGACGAGCGTTCTGGTCACGGGGTCCGCGGACGGCATCGGTCGGGAGACGGCGGCGACGCTGGTCTCGCTCGGGCACCGGGTGGTGCTGCACGCGCGCGACGACGAGCGCGCCGCGGACGCCCTGGGCGTCGTGCCCGGCGCGGCCGGCGTGGTGATCGGCGACCTCGCGTCGCTGGCGCAGACCCGCGAGCTGGCGGCCGCCGCCGGGTCCTTCGACGTGGTGGTCCACAACGCGGGGCTCGGCGGCGGCCTGCCGCGGCGCACCGTGACCGAGGACGGCCTGGAGCTGCTGTTCCAGGTCAACGTGCTGGCGCCGTACCTGCTGACGGCCCTGATGCCCAGGCCGCGGCGGCTGGTCTACCTGACCTCGGGGCTGGAGGCGCAGGGCGTCGCGGACCTCGACGACCTCCAGCACGAGCGCGGGCCGTGGGACGGCATGCAGGCGTACTCGGACTCCAAGCTGCTCGACGTCGTGCTGGCGTTCGCGGTGGCCCGCCGGTGGACCGACGTGCTGAGCAACGCCGTCGACCCGGGGTGGATCAAGACGAAGCTCGGCGGTCCGAACGCGACCGACGAGCTGCCCAGGGGCGCGGACACGCAGGTGTGGCTGGCCACGAGCGACGAGCCCGCCGCCACCGTGACCGGCCGGTACTTCAAGTGGCGCGAGGACCTGCGCGCCAACCCCGCCGCGTACGACGTGCGGGTGCAGGACCGGCTGCTCGACGCGTGCGCCGACCTCACCGGCGTCACCCTCCCCTGATCCCGTGTGTCGAACCTCCAGGTCCCGTGTGTCGAACCTTCCGGTCCCGGAGGTTCGACACACGGGACCCGGGCGTTCGACTCACGCGGTGTCGGAGTGGGCGCGAGGTGTGCCGACGAGGTGCTTGGCGAGGTCGCCGCGCAGCGTGGAGACCGCGTCGAGCACGTAGTTCTGCCGCACCCGCCACGGTCCCCGGTCGCCCTGGCGGGGGAACGCGTCGATGGCCCGCTGGATGTAACCGGAGGCGAGGTCGAGCAGCGGGCGGCGGGCCAGCGGGCCGTCCGGGGTCGGCACCACGGACGCGTGCCCGTGCCGGTCCATGTGGTTGATCACCCGGCACACCAGGCGCGAGGTCAGGTCGGCCCGCAACGTCCACGAGGCGTTGGTGTAGCCGACGCACACGGCGAAGTTCGGCAGCCCGGTGATCATCGCGCCGCGCCAGATGAACTGCTCGGACAGCTCCACCGGCCGCCCGTCGACGCTGGGCGCGATCCCGCCGAGCGCCAGCAGCCGCAGGCCGGTCGCGCCGACCACGACGTCGGCCGGGAGCACCCGCCCGGACCGCAGCCGGATGCCGTCGGGCGTGAACGAGTCCACGTGGTCGGTGACGACCGACGCCCGGCCCTCGCGCAGCACCCGGAACAGGTCCGCGTCCGGGACGGCGCACAGCCGCTGGTCCCACGGGTCGTAGCTGGGCGTGAAGTGCTCGCGGACGGCGGACTCGTCCTTGAGCGCCTTCGTCGACAGCCTGGTGAGCAGCCGGCGCGCCGCCTTCGGCCGACGACGGCAGAACTGGTAGAACGCCAGGCCGAACAGGATGTTCTTGGTGCGGATCAGCCGGTGCGCGGCGGTCGCGGGCAGCAGCTCGCGGACCTTGTCGGCGAGCTTGTCGCGGCCGGGCACCACGCCGACCCACGTCGGCGAGCGCTGGAGCATGGTGACGTGCGCGGCGGTCCCGGCCATCGACGGCACGAGCGTCACCGCCGTCGCGCCGCTGCCGATCACGACCACCCGCTTGCCCGCGTAGTCCAGGTCCGCCGGCCAGAACTGCGGCCGCACGAACTCGCCGCGGAACCGCTCGATGCCGGGGAACACCGGGTCGTGCCCCCGCTCGTAGTCGTAGTAGCCCGCGCACGAGTAGAGGAAGTCGCAGGTGATCCGGCTCTCGGTGACCGCGCCGTCCTCGCCGCGCCGGGCCAGCGTCACCGTCCAGCGCGCCGTCGCGGTGGAGAAGTCGGCGGCCACGACCCTGGTCCGGTAGCGCACCAGCCGGTCGATGCCGAACTCCTCGGCCGTCGCCCGGATGTAGCCCAGGATCGACGGCCCGTCGGCGATCGACTTGGCCTCCCGCCACGGCTTGAACGGGTAGCCGAGCGTGAACATGTCCGAGTCCGACCGGACGCCCGGGTACCGGAACAGGTCCCACGTCCCGCCCATCGCGTCGCGGGCTTCGAGGATCGCCACGGACTTGCCGGGGCACTCGGTGCGCAACCGGTAGGCCGCGCCGACGCCGGACAGTCCGGCGCCCACGATCACGACGTCGAGGTGCTCGGGAGCGGTCATGGGCACCAGTGTGCTCCGGTGCCTCGACGCGGCTCTTGACCGGGCGCGACAACTATTTGACCCTGTACGACATGTCGGTGGTCCGCTCGGCGGGGTTGCGCGGGTTCCGGGCGACGGTCGCCGAGCTGGGCGGCCGGGCCGAGGACTACGCCCGCGCGGCGGGCCTGCCGCCGGCCGCGCTGGACGTGGACGACCTGCTGGTGTCCGACCGGGCGGTGGCGGCGGTGCTGGAGCTGGCCGCCGCGGGCCTGGGCTGCCCCGACCTCGGGCTGCGCGTCGCGGCGCGGCAGGACTTCGGCATGCTCGGCCCGCTCGCGCTGGCCATCCGCAACTCCCCCACCGTGGCCGACGCGCTGGAGTGCACCTCGCGCTACCTGTTCGTGCACGCCCGGTCGTTGAGCCTGTCGCTGGTCGACGACCCGCACGGCGCGCCGGACCTGGCCGCGCTGCACTACGGCGTGCCGCCGGACCCGCCGGTGTCGGTGCAGGCGATCGACCTCGGCCTGGGCTTCCTGCACCGGTCGATCACGCACCTGCTGGGCGGCCCGTACGGGTTGCGCAGCGTGGAGCTGCCCTACGCGCCGGTCGCCCCGCTCGCGGTGTACGAGCGGTTCTTCGGCGCGGCCGTCCACGTCGGGCAGGACGCGCCGCTGCTGCGGATGCCGCGGGCGCTGCTGCACCAGCCGTTGGCGGGCGGTGACGAGCGGGTGTGGCGGCTGGCGCTCGCGTTCCTGGCCGAGCAGGTCGCCGGTGACGGCACGACCACGACGACGCGGGTCCGCGGCGTGCTGGCGCGGTCGCTGGGCACGATCGCGCCGGAGCTGGGCGCGGTGGCCCGGCTGGTGGACCTGCACCCGCGCACGGTGCAGCGCCGGCTGGCCGCCGAGGGCACGACGTTCGCCGCCGTGCTGGACGACGTGCGCCGCGAGGCCGCCCGGCGCTACCTGACCACGACCGACATGCCGATGAGCCAGGTCGCCGGGATGCTCGGGTTGTCCGAGCAGTCCGCGCTCAGCCGCTGCTGCCGGCGGTGGTGGGGCACGACGCCCAGCGCCGTCCGCCGCGGCTCGTGATGTCGCGCGCGGCCGGCATCGTGTCGCCCTCGGTCAAGCCCGATCGTGCCCGCCGCGCCACACTGGCAGCAATCCGTCCCCCCTTCGAGGAGGTCCGATGGCACGGCTGACGCCCTACCGGTTCGCGGGCGGCACGGCGGTGGTGACCGGCGCGGCCGGCGGGATCGGCGAGCACCTGGCACGCGGGCTGGCCCGCCGGGGCAGCGACCTCGTGCTGGTCGACCGGGACGCCGACCGGCTCGCCGCCGTGGCCGCGACGATCCGGGGCGTCCGGGTGCGCACCTTCGTGGCGGACCTGTCCGACGTCGCCGGGCTCGACGGGCTGGCGGCCCGCGTGCTGGCCGGGACACCGCGGATCACCCTGCTGGTGAACAACGCCGGCGTCGCGCTGGGCGGCAGGTTCGACCAGGTCTCGGCCGAGGAGTTCGACTGGGTGGTGGACGTGAACTTCCGCGCCCCGGTCGCGTTGACCCGGCTGTTCCTGCCGGCGTTGCTCGCCTCCCCCGGCAGCCACGTGGTCAACGTGTCGAGCCTGTTCGGGCTCATCGCGCCGCCCGGTCAGACCGCTTACTCGGCCAGCAAGTTCGCCCTGCGCGGGTTCACCGAGTCGCTGCGCCACGAGCTGGCCGACCGCGGTGTCGGCGTGACGTGCGTGCACCCCGGCGGCATCCGCACCCGGATCGCGGAGAACGCGCGGGTGGCGGCCGGGGTGGACGAGGCCGAGGCGGCGCGCGGCAGGGCGAGCTTCGCCAAGCTGCTGACCTACCCGCCGGAGAAGGCGGCCGAGCGGATCATCGCGGGCGTGACCGGGCGCAAGGGCCGGGTGCTGATCGCGTGGAGCGCGGTCGCGCCCGACGTCCTGGCCCGCCTCTTCCCGACCTCGTACCTGGCCGTGATGAACCGCCTCAGCCCCGCCGCCGCCCGCAACGCCGCTCAGCGCAGCACGACCTCCACCGACCGCTGAGCGACGTGGCCGAACGAGGTGACGACCCGCGGCACGCGGTGGGCGTCGGTGTCGAAGGCCGCCCGCACGTCGGCGTCGGGGTCCCGCAGGGTCGCGGCCGGCGCGTCCACCGCCGCCCGTCCCACACCTCGGCCACCACGTGGTCGAGGTACCAGCCGGGCACGAGGTAACCGGCGAACCCCACCCGGGACCGCGCGGGCACGCCGTGGTGGCGCGCCATGGACACGAACAGCAGCGTGAAGTCGCGGCAGCGGCCCACGACCCGCTCGGTGGGCGTGCGCGGTTCGGTCAGCGGCGCGGGGTTCAGCTCGTGCAGCCGGGTGAGCAGGTCCGCCGCGTACCGCAGGTTCACCTCCGCCGGGAAGCCGTGGTCGGTGATGTCCCCCTCGCCCAGAAGTGGAACACCAGGCCGGAGGCGGCGCGGCGCGGCCCGGCCAGGTCCGGCCCGACGCCGTCCAGCCACCCGGCGAACGGGCCGGGGTCGGTGAACCGGCTCTGCGCGGTGTAGTCGATCACGTGCTCTCCCCCCTCGTCGTGCGTGCCCACTGCCTGCGCCCGGTCCCAGGGGAACGGTCAAGGCGGATTCCTCCCGACCCCGCACCACGTGCCCACCGGCGGAATTCCCGGTGAGGTCGACTCGACCGAACGGACGAGTTCATTGAGCCACGTATCTGATGGACAACAACGCGCTCCTGTGCAGTAGGGGCGCGACGCAGGGGGTGCGTTCGTCCTCCCGGGGCGATCCCGGGCAATGATGACCTTGGGGGGTCAATGAAGCAGCACGGCACCAACAGCTTCTTCGTCGTGGGCGAGGGAGTGCTGGAATTCGACCGTGACGGCGTGGCGACGACCCGTCAGCCGCTCACGGCGGAGGAGTTGCGGCGGTTCCGCTTCTCCAGGCTGGGCCCGGAGGGGACCCAGCTGAGCGAGGAGACCAGGACCGCCCTGGCCACCGCCATGACGGCGGACGTGCCGCAGCTCGACTCCGCGGACCCGCCGATCCCGGCGGGCTTCACCTACCTCGGCCAGTTCGTGGACCACGACCTGACCATGGACCGCACCGAGACGCAGCTCGGCGAGGACGTCACCCTCGACGAGCTGGTGCAGGGCCGCTCGCCCGCCCTGGACCTCGACTCGGTGTACGGGCGCGGTCCCGGCGACCGCGACGACCGCGCCTTCTACGCCGCCGACGGCGTGAAGCTCAAGGTCGGCACGACCGCGCCGGTGCCGTTCCCGGACGAGCGGGTCAACGTCGCGCTGGAGGGGTTCGACCTGCCGCGGTTCGGCGCGTCGGGCGCCACCGGGGCCGACCGGCGCAGGCCGCTCATCCCGGACCCGCGCAACGACGAGAACCTCGTCGTCGCGCAGACGCACCTGGCGTTCATCCGGTTCCACAACCGGGTCGTGGACGACCTGGCGCTGCGCGGCCTGACCGGCGGGCGCCTGTTCGCCGCGGCCCGCGAGGAGGTGGTGCGCCACTACCAGTGGATGCTGCGCACCGACTTCCTGCCCCGCGTGGTGGACCCGGCGATCGTGGACGACGTGTTCGCCAACGGTCGGCGCTTCTTCGAGGCGCCCGGCCGGGGCCGGTCGCCGCACGGCCTGCGACCGACGATGCCGCTGGAGTTCTCGGTGGCCGCGTACCGGTTGGGGCACAGCATGATCCGCGGCGCGTACCAGTGGAACCGGGTGTTCAACTCCACCGGTCCCGGTGGCATCGCCCGGCTGTTCCTGCTGTTCGTCTTCACCGGGACGTCCGGGAACTTCGACCCCGGCTCGCAGCTGCCGGACCTGGACAACCCGAACTCGGGCACGCTCGACGTGCTGCCGACCAACTGGATCGCCGACTTCCGCAGGCTGTACGACTTCGCCGAAGCCGATCGGCCGGACCTCGCGCCGCCGACCCCGGCCGGCGGGAACGTCACCAAGCGGGTCGACAGCCTGCTGGTCAACCCGCTGACCCAGCTCCCGGCGGGCTCGTTCGGCGGTCGGGGCACCACCGTGCCGGAGATCCAGCGCAACCTGGCGTTCCGCAACCTGACCCGGGCGAACATGGTCCGGCTGGCCAGCGGGCAGCAGATGGCGGAGTTCCTCGGGGTCGAGCCGCTGACCGCCGAGCAGGTCCTCGCCGGGAACCAGGGCGCGTCGCTGGACTCGCTGACCGACGCGCAGAAGGCCGAGGTGACCGCCGCGACCCCGCTGTGGCTGTACGTGCTGCGCGAGGCGGAGTTCAACGGCGGTCGGCTGGGCGCGGTGGGCGGCCGGATCGTGGCCGAGGTGTTCCACCGCGCCATGGAGGGCAGCCGCACGTCGATCGTGCGGTCGCCGTCGTGGCGGCCGCGGCTCGGGCCGGACTCGCGGACGTTCCGGATGACGGACCTGCTGCTGTTCGCGTTCGAGGGCAAGGCCGACCTGCTCAACCCGCTGGGGGACTGACATGACGGCCCGCTTGGGGGAGCGGACGTCGCCGGTGCGCCGGATCGAGCGGTGGTCCCTGCCGGGGCTGCGGATCTCGATCGGTGTCGTGTTCGTCTGGTTCGGACTGCTCAAGGTGACCGGCTCGTCGCCGGTCGCGGAACTCGTCGGCGCCGCCGTGCCGTGGGTGGACCGGGGTCTCCTGGTGCCCGCGCTGGGGTGGTTCGAGGTCGTGCTGGGGGTGGCGCTGCTGCTGGGGCGGTTGCCGCGGTTGACCCTGGGTCTCGTGGTGGCCCACCTGGCGGGGACGTTCGTCGTCTTCGTGCAGGCGCCGGCCCTCGTGATGACCGGGGGCAACCCCCTGCTGCTGACCGCCAACGGCGAGTTCGTGCTCAAGAACGTGGTGCTCATCTGCGCCGCGCTGGTGCTGCTCGGCCAGGCCCGGGAACGGCGGGCGGCCTAGCCGGGCCGGCGCCCGGTCCCCGTGGAGGGCGGGGACCGGGCGCCACCCGCCCGGCGGCGGACCGCCTCCTTGACAGCTCCGACGACGGGCGGTTGACTGCGGTGGTTTGAAACGATTCAAGCCATGGGGTGGACATGCCGTCCGTGACCCGCGTGTTCGGGGCCGTCGACATCGGGGCGTCGGGCGGCCGGGTCGTGGCCGGGCTCGTGGCGGGTGACCGGACGGCGTTGCGCGTGGTGCACCGGTTCCCCAACCGCGCGGTCGAGCGGGACGGGCACCTGCGGTGGGGTTTCACCGCGCTGTACCGGGAGGTGCTGACCGGCCTGCGGGCGTTGGCGGCCTTCGGGGACGTGGTGTCCGTCGGCATCGACACCTGGGCGGTCGACTACGGGTTGCTGGACGGGGACGGGCGGCTGCTGGCGGAGCCCGTGTCCCACCGGGACGGCCGGACGGCGGACGCCGTGGACCGCGTGCACGCCCGCTTCCCGCCCGAGGAGCTGTACGCGGTGAACGGCCTGCAGTTCCTCCCGTTCACCACCCTCTACCAGCTCGAAGCCGAACGCCTCTCGCCGCTCTGGGACCGCGCCGCGCACGTCGTGCTCCTCCCCGACCTGCTGGCCTACTGGCTGACCGGCGAACTGGGCACGGAGGTCACCAACGCCTCCACCACGGGCCTGCTCGACGTCCGGACGCGCACGTGGTCGCCGACGTTGGCCACCGGCGTCCCGTTCCCGCCGCTCCAGGAACCGGGCGAGGTGCGCGGCCTGCTCCGGCCGGGGGTCGCGGCGGCCACCGGCCTGCCCGCCGGCACACCCGTGACGACGGTCGGGTCCCACGACACCGCCTCGGCGGTGGTCGCCCTGCCCGCCGACAGCCCGCGCTTCGCCTACGTCTCCAGCGGGACGTGGTCGCTGGTCGGGGTCGAGCTGCCCGCACCCGTCGTGACGCCGCGGGCCCGCCGGCTGAACTTCGCCAACGAGGGCGGTGTCGACGGGCGCACCCGCTTCCTGCGCAACGTCGGCGGGCTGTGGCTGCTCCAGGAGTCGCTGCGCGAGTGGCCCGACCACGACCTCCCCGCGCTGCTGGCCGAGGCGGAGGCCCTGCCGCCGGGCGGCCCGACCGTGGACGTCGACGACCCCGCGCTCCTCCCGCCGGGCGACATGCCGAACCGGATCGCCGCCGCCGCGACCGGTCCCCTGCGCACCCCCGCCGAGACCGTGCGGTGCGTCCTCGACTCGCTGGCCGCCGCCTACGCCCGCACCGTCGACCAGGCGGTGGCCCTGACGGGCCGGGAGGTCGACGTGATCCACGTCGTGGGCGGCGGTTCCCGCAACGACCTGCTGTGCCGCCTCACCGCCGCCCTGTCCGGCCGGCGCGTCACCGCCGGCCCGGTCGAGGCGACCGCCCTGGGCAACGTCCTGGTCCAGGCCAGGGCCCACGGCGTGGCACCGACCACCCTGGAAGCGCTCCGCGCCCGCCTCGCCCGCACCGGGGCGGTCCGCCGCCGCTTCCCGTGACCGCGCCGCTCACCCGGCGTGCCGGACCCACTCGCGGTGGAAGCCCCGCACGTGCCTGGTCACCCGGGACGCGGCCAGGTCCCCGTCGCCGGCGCGGATCGCCCGCAGGATCGCGTGGTGCTCGCGGCGCAGGCGCACGGCGGTCCGCGGCCAGTCCGGCAGGGCCCGCACGGCGTCCAGCACGGTGTGGTGGATCGCGTCGCGCAGCGCCGCCATGACGGCCGTGTTCACGGCGTTGCCGGCGGCGGCGGTGAGGGCCACGTGGAAGTCGGCGTCGAGCTGGTGGAACGCGTCCGCGCCCAGGTCCGGCGCGTCCATGCGGGCCAGCAGGTCGGCGGCGCGGGCCAGGTCGGGGTGGTCGGGCCGGGCCGCCGCCGCGCGCACCGAGTGGCTCTCCACCATGACCCGGGTGGCGACGAGGTCCGCCATGGGCAGCCGACGCGTGGCCAGGTGCAGGCGCAGCGCCGCGCCGAGCCCGCCCGCCGGGTCCGCGATGACGGTGGTGCCCGCGTCCGGCCCGGAACCCACGCCGCTGCGCACCACGCCCATTGCCTGGAGCACGCGGATCGCCTCGCGCACGGTGGCCCGGCTGACGCCCAGGTCCTCCGCCAACCTCCGCTCGGCGGGCAGCTGCTGCCCCACGCCCAGCCTGCCCGACCTCAGCTCGGACTCGACGTGCCGCAGCACCGCGCCGTACCCGGACACGGGCACCACCTCCCGGTGTGGTCTGACCACAGCCCTGGTGTGGTCGGACCACACAGCCTAGAGTCACCTCGGTGAGAGTCGCGCTGTTCGTCACGTGCCTGGTCGACGGCCTGTTCCCGGACGTCGGCAAGGCGACCGCCCGCCTGCTCGAACGACTCGGCCACGAGGTCGTCGTCCCGCCCGCCCAGACCTGCTGCGGCCAGATGCACGTCAACACCGGCTACCCCGGCCAGGCGCTGCCGGTCATCCGCAACCACGTCAAGGCCTTCGAGGGCGCCGAGGTCGTCGTCACGCCCTCCGGGTCGTGCGCCGGGTCGGTGCGCCACCAGCACGCCCACGTCGCGCGCGAGCACGGTGACGCCCGGCTGGCCGAGGCCGCCGAGGACACCGCGAGGCGCACGTACGAGCTGTCGGAGTTCCTGGTGGACGTCCTGGGCGTCACCGATGTCGGCGCGTACTTCCCGCACCGGGTCACCTACCACCCCACCTGCCACTCGCTGCGCGTGCTGGACGTGCGGGACCGGCCGCTGCGGCTGCTGCGCGCGGTCGGGGGCATCGACCTGGTCGAGCTGCCGTCCGCCGAGACGTGCTGCGGGTTCGGCGGCACATTCGCGCTGAAGAACGCCGACACCTCCACGGCCATGCTCGCCGACAAGATGAGCGCGGTGCTGAGCACGAAGGCGGGCGTGGTCACGGCGGGCGACTCGTCGTGCCTGATGCACATCGGCGGCGGCCTGAGCAGGCTGCGCAGCGGCGTGCGACCGCTGCACCTGGCGCAGGTCCTGGAGCGGACGCGATGACGACGTTCCTCGGCATGCCCGCCGGCGGCGGGAACCTGACCGGCGCGCCGTTCCCGCAGGCCGCGCGCGAGGCGCTGGGCAACGCCCAGCTGCGCCGCAACCTCGCCAAGGCCACCGGCACGATCCGCGCCAAGCGCGCGAACGTCGTGGGCGAGCTGCCGGACTGGGAGGGGCTGCGCGCGGCCGGAGCGGCGATCAAGGACGAGGTGCTGGCGAACCTCGACGAGCACCTGGTGCGGTTCGAGGAGGCGTTGACCAGCCGCGGCACCCGGGTGCACTGGGCGCGGGACGCGGCGGAGGCCAACCGGGTCGTCGCCGACCTGGTGCGGGCGACCGGCACGCGCGAGGTCATCAAGGTCAAGTCGATGGCCACGGTCGAGATCGGGCTGAACGAGGCGCTGGCCGAGATCGGCGTGCGGGCGGTGGAGACCGACCTCGCCGAGCTGATCGTCCAGCTCGGCCACGACCGGTCCAGCCACATCCTCGTGCCCGCGATCCACCGCAACCGCACCGAGATCCGGGACGTGTTCCGGCGCGGGATGCCCGGCGTCGACCCGGACCTGAGCGACGACCCGCGGGCGTTGGCCGAGGCGGCGCGCGAGCACCTGCGGCGCAAGTTCCTGACCGTCGACGTGGCGATCTCGGGCGCGAACTTCGCCGTGGCCGAGACGGGGTCGCTGGTCGTGGTCGAGTCCGAGGGCAACGGGCGGATGTGCCTGACGCTGCCGCGCACGCTGATCAGCGTGGTGGGGATCGAGAAGCTCCTCCCCCGCTGGCAGGACCTGGAGGTCTTCCTGCAACTGCTGCCCCGGTCCTCGACCGGCGAGCGGATGAACCCCTACACGTCGGTGTGGACGGGGCCGACCGAGGGCCAGACCAGCCACGTCGTGCTCGTGGACAACGGCCGCACGGCCGCGCTCGCCGACCCCGGTGGCCGGGCCGCGCTGCGGTGCATCCGCTGCTCGGCGTGCCTGAACTCGTGCCCGGTGTACGAGCGCACCGGCGGCCACGCCTACGGCTCGACCTACCCCGGCCCGATCGGGGCGGTGCTGTCGCCGCAGCTCACGGGGGTCGACCGCAACCCCACGCTGCCGTTCGCGTCGTCGCTGTGCGGTGTCTGCTACGACGTGTGCCCGGTCGCGATCGACATCCCGTCGATGCTGGTGCACCTGCGGGCGCGGGTCACCGGGGCGAAGCCGGCCACGCCGGAGTCGACGGCGATGCGGGCCCTGGCGTGGGCGATGTCGGACGCCCGGCGGTGGCGCCGGCTGCTGCGGCTGGGCCGGTTCGGGCGGTTGGCGAGCCGGCACGTGCCGCTGCCGGGCTGGTCGAGCGCGCGGGACCTGCCGGAGCCGCCGCGGCAGACGTTCCGCGACTGGTGGGAGGCCCGCGATGAGCGCCCGTGACGAGATCCTGGCCAGGGTGCGGCGGGCGAAGGGGCCGCGCGGGGTGGTGGCGGTGCCCCGGGAGTACCGCGCGGCGGGCACGCGCGGTCCCGGTGACCCGGAGCTGTTCGCCGAACGCCTGCGCGACTACCGCGCCCGCGTCCGGGTGGTGGACCCCGACGAGGTGGCCGAGACCGTGGCCGCGGCCCTGCGGGACCGGGGCGCGCGTCGCATCGTGACCGCGCCCGGCATCCCGCCCGGTTGGGTGGAGGGGTTCGAGGTCGTCGCCTCCACGGTGGACGTGGACGTCCTCGACCGGGTGGACGCCGTCGTCACGGCCTGTCACGTCGCGGTGGCCGAGACCGGCACGATCGTGCTCGACCACGACGCCGCCGACCAGGGACCCCGCGCCCTCACCCTGGTGCCGGACCACCACCTGGTGGTCGTCCGGGCCGACCAGGTGGTGGCGGGCGTCCCGGACGCGGTCGCGGCCCTGGCGGGGGTCCGCACCCAGACGTGGGTCAGCGGTCCGTCCGCGACCAGCGACATCGAGCTGGAACGCGTCGAGGGCGTGCACGGGCCGCGCACGCTGGAGGTCGTCATCACCCGCGCGGGGGTGTGATCGACTTCTCACCCCATGGGCGGATCCGCCCACGAACGTGGTTTTCGCTAGTATCGGAGCCCCGGACGAGAGGCGCTGCAACGGGCGCGAGCCCGCCACGCTCGGCCGGGTGTGAAGATCCGCAAGGGCGCCTCCCACTCCCGGGAGGCCGCGTGTCGGAAAACGCCCTGCGAGAGCTGCTGGACCAGCGCGTCGCGGTGCTCGACGGCGCCTGGGGCACCATGCTCCAAGCCGCTGGCCTCACCCCGGCCGACTACCGCGGCGACCTCCTCGGCGACCACGCGCACGACGTCACGGGCGACCCGGACCTGCTCAACCTGACCCGCCCGGACCTCATCCTCGACGTCCACCGCAAGTACCTGGCCGCGGGCGCCGACATCACCACCACCAACACGTTCACCGCGACGTCCATCGCCCAGGCCGACTACGGCCTGGAAGGCCTGGTGCGCGAGATGAACCTGCGCGGCGCGCAACTCGCCCGCCAGGCCGCCGACGAGGCGGGCGGCCGGTTCGTCGCGGGCTCCGTCGGCCCCCTCAACGTCACCCTGTCGCTGTCGCCGCGGGTCGAGGACCCGGCGTACCGGACGGTGACGTTCGACCGGGTCAAGGACGCCTACGCGGAGCAGATCGGCGCGCTGGCCGAGGGCGGCGTCGACCTGCTGCTCATCGAGACGATCTTCGACACCCTGAACGCCAAGGCCGCCGTCGCCGCGGCCCGCGAGGTCGCGCCCGACCTGCCGCTGTGGATCTCGGTCACGATCGTGGACCTGAGCGGGCGGACGCTGTCCGGGCAGACCGTCGAGGCGTTCTGGAACTCCGTCGCGCACGCCGAACCGCTGGTCGTGGGCGTGAACTGCTCGCTGGGCGCGGCCGAGATGCGGCCGCACGTCATCGAGCTGTCCCGGCTCGCCGGCACCTACACGGCCAGCCACCCCAACGCGGGCCTGCCCAACGCGTTCGGCGGCTACGACCAGACCCCCGAGGAGACCGCGTCGCTGCTGCGCGGGTTCGCCGAGGAGGGCGTGGTCAACATCGTCGGCGGCTGCTGCGGCACGACGCCCGACCACATCGCGCTGATCGCGTCGGCGGTCAGGGACATGCGGCCGCGGTCGGTGGCCCGGGTGCCCGACCGGACCCGGTTCAGCGGCCTGGAGCCGTTCGAGATCGGCGCGGACACCGGGTTCGTGATGATCGGCGAGCGCACCAACGTGACCGGCTCGGCGAAGTTCCGCCGGCTGATCGAGGGCGACAACTACCAGGCGGCGGTGGACGTCGCGCTGGAGCAGGTGCGCGGCGGCGCGAACCTGCTCGACGTGAACATGGACGCCGACCTGCTCGACAGCGAGCGGGCGATGACCACGTTCCTCAACCTGATCGCCACCGAGCCCGAGATCGCCCGCGTCCCGATCATGATCGACAGCTCGCGGTGGAGCGTGCTGGAGGCCGGGCTCAAGTGCGTGCAGGGCAAGGGCGTGGTCAACTCGATCAGCCTCAAGGAGGGCGAGGAGTCCTTCCTGTTCCAGGCCCGCCGCATCCGCGACTTCGGCGCGGGCGTGGTGGTCATGGCGTTCGACGAGCAGGGCCAGGCCGACACCACCGAGCGCAAGGTCGAGATCTGCGCCCGCGCCTACGACCTGCTGACGCAGAAGGCCGACTTCCCGCCCGAGGACATCATCTTCGACCCGAACGTGCTGGCCGTCGCCACGGGCATCGCCGAGCACAACGGGTACGCCAAGGCGTTCCTGGAGGCGATCCCGCTGATCAAGCAGCGCTGCCCGGGCGTGCGGATCAGCGGCGGCATCTCGAACCTGTCGTTCTCCTTCCGCGGCAACGACACCGTGCGCGAGGCGATGCACTCGGCGTTCCTGTACCACGGCGTGCGGGCGGGCCTGGACATGGGCATCGTCAACGCCGGTCAGCTCGCCGTCTACGAGGACATCCCGGCCGACCTGCTGGAACTGGTCGAGGACGTGCTGTTCGACCGCAGGCCGGACGCCACGGACCGGTTGGTGTCGTTCGCCGAGACGGTGTCGCGCGGCGGCACCAAGCGCGCGGTGGACCTGTCGTGGCGCGACGCGCCGGTGGCCAAGCGGCTCGAGCACGCCCTGGTCCACGGCATCGTCGACTTCATCGTCGAGGACACCGAAGAGGCCCGGTTGCAGGCCGCGCGTCCGCTGGACGTGATCGAGGGTCCCCTGATGGACGGCATGAAGGTCGTCGGCGACCTGTTCGGCTCCGGCAAGATGTTCCTGCCGCAGGTGGTGAAGAGCGCGCGGGTGATGAAGCGCGCGGTCGCCCACCTGGAGCCGTACATGGACGCGGAGAAGGTGGCGTCGGGCTCCAACCGCGGCAACGGCAAGGTCGTGCTCGCCACGGTGAAGGGCGACGTGCACGACATCGGCAAGAACATCGTCGGCGTGGTGCTGGGCTGCAACAACTACGACGTGGTCGACCTGGGCGTGATGGTGCCGGCAGCCAAGATCCTCGACACCGCGATCGCCGAGGGCGCGGACGCGATCGGCCTGTCCGGGCTGATCACGCCGTCGCTGGACGAGATGGTGTCGGTGGCGGCGGAGATGCAGCGGCGCGGGATGAAGCTGCCGCTGCTGATCGGCGGCGCGACGACGTCCCGCCAGCACACGGCCGTGCGGATCGCGCCCGCCTACGACCGGACCACGGTGCACGTGCTCGACGCGTCACGGGTGGCGGGCGTGGTGTCGGCGCTGCTGGACCCGGAGCGGGCCGAGGACCTGGACGAGGCGAACCGGGTCGAGCAGCAGCGGTTGCGCGAGGAGCACGAGAACCGGCAGAGCACCCCCCTGCTGACGGTCGAGCAGGCGCGGGCCAACGCCGAGGTGGTGTCGTTCGAGCAGTTGCCGACGCCCGCGTTCACCGGCCTGCGGGTGGTGGAGCCGACGCTGGCCGAGCTGCGCGAGATGATCGACTGGACGTTCTTCTTCCTCGCCTGGGAGCTGAAGGGCAAGTTCCCGAAGATCCTGCGGACGAACCCGGCCGCGCAGGAGCTGTTCGACGACGCGAACGCGATGCTGGACCAGATCATCGCGGACGGTTCGCTGCGGGCCAGGGGCGTGTACGGCTTCTGGCCGGCCCACTCCGAGGGCGACGACATCGTGGTGGCCGGGCGGCGGCTGCCGATGCTGCGCCAGCAGACGCAGAAGCCGCAGAGCCGGCCGAACCGGTGCCTGGCCGACTACGTGGCGCCGGAGGGCGACCACCTGGGCGGTTTCGCCGTGGCCATCCACGGCGCGCAGGAGCTGGCCGAGCGGTACGAGCGGGAGCAGGACGACTACCGGTCGATCATGGTGAAGGCGTTGGCGGACCGGCTGGCCGAGGCGTTCGCCGAGCACGTCCACCTGCGGGCGCGGCGGGACTGGTTCGAGCCGGACGCGGACCCCGCGCTGGAGGACCTGCACGCCGAGCGGTTCCGCGGCATCCGGCCCGCGTTCGGCTACCCGGCCAGCCCCGACCACAGCGAGAAGCGGGACCTGTTCGAGCTGCTGGAGGCTGAGCAGGTGGGCCTGGCGCTGACCGACTCGTTCGCCATGACGCCGGCGGCGGCCGTCAGCGGCGTGATCTTCGCGCACCCCGGGTCGCGCTACTTCACCGTGGGGCGCATCGGGCGGGACCAGGTCGAGGACTACGCGGCGCGGCGCGGGATGCCCGTCGAGGAGGTCGAGCGCTGGCTGCGGCCGAACCTGGCCTACGAGCCCGGCGCCTGACGCCGGTGGCCGCCCGGGTCGGGCGGCCACCCGACCGGGGTCAGGCCGCGGCGCGGTCCTCGGTGCGGCGACGGCGCAGGAGCGGCTGCAGGACGGCGGGCGTGCGGTAGTCCATGTCGAGCGCCCCGACCCCGGTGCCGGGCGGCACGATGGCGTCGATGCGGTCCAGGACGTCGTCGTCCAGCACGGTGTCCGCGCCCGCGAGGAGGTCGTCGAGCTGC
The DNA here is from genome assembly GCF_044544865.1 of Actinosynnema sp. NPDC053489. NCBI lineage: Bacteria > Bacillati > Actinomycetota > Actinomycetes > Pseudonocardiales > Pseudonocardiaceae > Actinosynnema > Actinosynnema sp. NPDC053489. The sequence goes on from NZ_JBITXT010000007.1 coordinate 216,053, forward strand.
TCCACCGTGCGCGGGCCCAGGATCGCGGACGTGACGCCGGGGTGGGCGACCACGAACGCCATGGCCAGGTGGGTCAGCGACAGCCCGGCCTCCTCGGCGACGGGGATGAGCCGCTCGACGGCGTCGAGGCGGCGTTCGTCGGTCAGGTGCCGGAAGCCGTGGCTCGCCCGCTTGCCCTCGGCGGGCACGCCCTTGCGGTAGCGGCCCGTGAGCATGCCCTGGGCGAGGGGGCTCCAGACCAGGGTCCCCATGCCGTACCGCTCGCAGACGGGCAGCACCTCGTTCTCGATCCGCCGGTCGAGGATCGAGTACGGCGGCTGCTCGGTGCGGAACCGGACCAGGCCGCGCCGTTCGGCGACCCACTGCGCCTCCACGATCTCGGAGGCGGGGAAGGTGGAGGAGCCGATGGCGCGGACCTTGCCGGCGCGGACGAGGTCGGTCAGCGCGGACAGCGTCTCCTCGACGTCGGTGTCCGGCGCGGGCCGGTGGACCTGGAACAGGTCGACGTGGTCGGTGCCCAGGCGGCGCAGCGACTCCTCCAGCGCGCGGACGAGCCAGCGCCGGGAGCTGCCCTGCCGGTTGGGGTCCTCCCCCATGGGCAGGTGCGCCTTGGTGGCCAGCACCACGTCGTCGCGGCGGCCCTTGAGGGCCTTGCCGACGATCTCCTCGGACTCGCCGTGCGAGTAGATGTCCGCGGTGTCGACGAAGTTGACGCCCGCGTCGAGCGCCTTGTGGATGATCCGGGCGGAGTCGTCGTGGTCGGGGTTGCCCGCGGCGCCGAACATCATCGCGCCCAGACAGTACGGGCTGACCTTGATGCCGGTGCGGCCCAGCGTGCGGTACTTCATGGCACTCCTCGTGCGGCTATGCTGACAAGCGGAACAACGTTCAGGTTCGACTATACGGAACATTGTTCCGGTTAGTCGAGTGGAGGGGTGACGTGAGCGCGGACACAGGACCTGACACGACCGGCAAGCCCGTGCGCGCCGACGCGCGGCGCAACGTCGAGGCCCTGCTCACGGCCGCCGCCGAGGTGTTCGCCACCGCGGGCGTGGACGCGCCGGTGCGGCAGATCACGGCCAAGGCCGGCGTGGGCGCCGGCACGCTCTACCGCCACTTCCCCCAGCGGTCGGACCTCATCGCCGCCGTGTTCCGGCACGAGGTCGACGCGTGCGCCGACGCGGCGCCGGTCCTCGCCGCGCGACACCGGCCGGTCGACGCGCTGGCCGCGTGGTTGCAGCGCTTCGCCGGGTTCATCGGCACGAAGCGGGGGCTCAGCGCCGCCCTGCACTCGGGCGACCCGGCCTACGAGAGCCTGCCCGGGTACTTCGAAGAGCGCTTCGTCCCCGTCCTCGGCGCGCTGCTCACGGCCGCGGCGGAGGCGGGCGAGATCCGCGCCGACGTCGACCCGGACGACCTGCTGCGCGCCGCGGCCAACCTGACGCTGCCCTCACCCGGCGACGACGGCCACGCGCGGCGCATGGTGTCGCTCCTGGTCGACGGACTCCGTTACGGCGCGAAGAGGTGAACTCGCACACGGTGCACCGCATCGGGTGATCAACGGCGGTGTTGACGATCAGCGAGGCGGGTATCAGTGCACAACGCTTCACGTCTCGACAGGAGGGAAAGCCATGACCGCCGGTGAGGACGCGCTGAACCTGCCCAGACCCCGACCCGCCGAACCGTCCGAAGCGGTGGTGCTGGAGCTGTTCGGGGACGTGCCGGACCTGGCCGCCGCGCGGCAGTGGACCGGCGAGGTGCTGTCGGACCTCGGCGAGGACGAGATCACCGACGCGAAGCTGGTGGTCTCCGAGCTGGTGACCAACGCCTACGAGCACGGGGAGCACCCGCTGTCCCTGCGGCTGCGGCGCGTCCGCGACCTCGTCCGCGTCGAGGTCACCGACCTGTCGCCGCAGGTGCCCGTGGTGGGCGGTTCGTCGGTCCGGGTGACCCGCGGTCGCGGGATGGTGCTCGTGGACCGGTTGTCCCGGCAGTGGGGCGCGGTGCGCCACGCGGTCGGCAAGACGGTGTGGGCCGTGCTGTCCGGTCAGTCCCAGCGCTCGAACGCGGTGCTGTCCCACTGATCCGCCGCCGGCCGGGCGCCGGCCGGCAGCGCCGCCGCGCAGTGCCGGGCGCTCGGTCGCCGGCGCGCGGTGAGCGAGGTCATCAGCGACAGCAGGCGCACCAGGTCGGACGGCAGGTCCGCGGGGACGGCGGGCGGTCGGTGCAGGCGGGCCAGGGCGGCGTCGACCGTGGCGCCCGGGTACTCGCGCCGACCGGTCAGGCACTCCAGCAGCACCAGGCCCAGCGCGTAGACGTCGGCCGCGGGGCCGACGTCGCCGCCGCGGACCTGCTCCGGCGCCAGGTAGGCCGCCGTACCGGGCACGTGGCCGACGCGGGTGAACCGCGTGGCGTCGGCCGACCGCGCCAGGCCGAAGTCGGCGAGGTGCGGCGCGCCGCGCCGGTCGAGCAGGATGTTCGCGGGCTTGACGTCCCGGTGCACCACGCCCCGGGCGTGCACGTGCGCCAGCGCCCCGGCCAGCACGGCACCCAGGCGGCGGACCTCGTCCACCGGCAACGCGCCCCGGTCCACCCTGGCGCGCAGCGTCGACCCCTCCACCAGTTGCAGCACCATGAACGGCCTGCCGCGGTGGTGGCCGGCGTCGTAGAGGGACACCACGGCGGGGTGCGACAACCGGGCCAGCGTCCGGACTTCGAGGTCGAACCGCCGAACGGCGTCGACGTCCGCGCTGGGCCGGAACACCTTCACCGCGACGGGGCGGCGCAGGTCGGTGTCCCAGGCGCGGTGGACCTCGGACGTGCCGCCCGAGCCCAGGGCCGCCGTCAGCTCGTACCTGCCGGCCAGCAGCGTCCGGCCGGCAGGCGGCACCCGCCCCCGCGGACCCGGAACACCTTCCACCGCGCCATTATCGGCCCACGCCCCGACGAGTTGATCACGGGGCGCCGGTCCGCGCCCCCGCGGTCAGGACGAGGGCCGCCTGGTCGTCCTCGCCGACCTGCCCGTGGGTGAAGTCGGCGACCGCGGCGGTCAGCGCCGCCAGCGTGCCGCGGGCGGTGGGGTGGGCGCAGCGGGCGAGGGCGGCGTCGAGGCCGGCGTCGTCGAGCTGGGAGCCGTCGGGCGCGCGCGCCTCGGTGATGCCGTCGGTGATCAGCACCAGGCTGTCGCCGGGGTGCAGGTCGACGCGGCCCACCTCGAAGCCCGGCTCGGGCACCACGCCCAGCAGCATGCCCCGCGTGTGCGGAGCGGTCACCGTGCCGTCGGCGCGCAGCACGCGGGGCACGACGTGGCCGGCGCGGATCAGGTCGATGCCCAGGTGCCCGTCGCGGTTGGTCAGGTGCCCGTAGACCAGCGTCACGAACCCGTTGCCGTGGCTGCGCGGGCGTTCGAGCAGGGCGGTGTTGATCGCCCGCACGACCCGGGTGGGGTCGGGCAGCACCCGGGCGATGGCCCGGGCGGTGTTGCGGACCACGGCGGTGGTGCTGGCGGCACGGGCGCCGCGCCCGCACACGTCGCCGATCAGGAACGCCCACCGCCCGTCCGGCAGCGGGAACACGTCGTAGAAGTCGCCGCCGACCTCCAGCCCCTCGCCGGCCGGGTGGTAGTAGGTCGCCACGTCCGCGCCCGGGATCGCGGGCAGGTCCGGCAGGAGCAGCCCGGCCTGCAGGTCGTGCGCCAGGCGGGCGCGCTGGGTGTACTGGCGGGCGTTGCGCGCGGCCAGCGAGGCGCGGGAGGCCAGCTCGCCCGCCAGCCGGACGGCGTGGCCGTCCAGCGGGGCGTCGCGGGTGGTGAACAGGGTCAGCGCGCCGAACGCCTGACCCCGGTCGGTCAGCGGGACGCACACGTAGCCGGTGACGCCCAGCTCGGCCCACGGGCCGCCGTCCGCCGGGGCGCGCCGCCCGACCTCGGTGGTCGCCAGGGCGAGCACCCGGGCCACCGCGTCGTCCTCGTCGTCGTAGACCGGCAGGTGGGCGGCCAGCAGCTCGGCCTGCTCGGGGGTCGACGCGGCGGTGGCCAGCCGCTCGACCCGCCCTGCCTCGACCACGTCGACCGCGCACAGCGCCGCCAGGGAGGGCACGCACAGGTCGGCCAGGCAGCGCAGCGTCTGCGTGTAGTCGAGGTCCTGCGACAGGGCGGTGCCCGCTTCCAGCAGGAACATCAGGTCCTCGCGGGCGGCCTTGGCCTTGGCCTCGGCGCGGACCCTGGCGTGCTCGGTGTGGTGGCGCTCGATGGCCAGCGCGGCGGTGTCGGCGAAGATCCGGGCCAGCGCCAGGTCCGACTCCTGCGGGCGGCGCGGCGTGCGGTGGTACATCGCGAACGTGCCCAGCAGTCGGCCGCTGCGGGTCAGGATCGGCGTGGACCAGCACGCGGCCAGCGACGCGCGGTCGGCCAGGTCGCGGAAGTCGTCCCAGAACGGGTCCGTCGCGATGTCGGTGACGATGACGGGCGTGCGGCGGTGGGCCGCGGTGCCGCAGGAACCCACGCCCTCGCCGGTGCCGATGCCGTCGATGGCCCGGTTGTAGAAGTCGGGCAGGCTCGGCGCGGCGCCGTGCCGCAGGTGGCGACCGTCCGGGTCGGCCAGCAGGACCGACACCAGCGTCCCGGGCGTGAGCTGCTCGATCGTCCGGGCCATGCCGTCGAGCACCTCGGACAGCGGCGCGTCGCGGGCGATCTGCTCCAGCAGCGCCCGCTGCTCGGCGGTCAACCGCTGCGCGTGCTTGACCTGCGTCGTCTCGACGCCCAGCACCGTCACGCCGGTGACACCGCTGCCGTTGTCGAACCGCGGCTCGTAGACGAAGTCGAAGAACGCCTCGCGCTCCCGACCCGCCTCGCCCAGCACGACCCTGGCGTCGTGGGCCGAGCACGACCGGCCGGTGCGGTACACGCCGTCGAGCAGGTCCAGGAACCCCTGCTCGGCCAGTTCCGGCACCAGCACCCCGATCGGCAGCCCGGTGCGCGCCCGGTCGCCGCCGCCGATGGCCTCGAAGAACGCCCCGTTCGCCGCCTCCAGCACGTGGTCGGGCCCGGTCAGCAGCGCGAACACGGCGGCGGACTGCCCGAACAGCGCCCGCACGTCCGACGTGTCGGACGGCCGCGCCCGCGCGGAGGTCACCCCCGCCACCGGTTCGTCCCCGTGCGCCATCACCGTCTCCGCCCCGTTTCCCACGCCTACCCGCTCGGTGCCGGCAGCCGTCCGGGTCCATCCTCCTCCACGGGGCCGCGGGCGTCGGCGCGGACGGCGCTCGGCACGTCCGGGAACACCGGTATGAGCCGGTCCAGGCCGGTGATCCCGATCGTCTTGACCGTTGCCGCGGGCACCGCCGACAACCGCAGCGCGCCTCCCCGCGCGGCGAGCGCCTGCGCCAGTCGCACCAGGCCGGAGAGCCCGGACGAGTCGCAGAGCGTCACGGCGCCGAGGTCGACGACGACCACGGCGCCCGGCCCGACCCCGTCGACCGCGACTTCGAACCGCCCGACGGTGTCGTGGTCCAGCTCACCCCGCAACCAGAGCACGTCCACGCCGGCCTCGTGCCCACGCCGCAGCTCGAACGCCATCCGCCGCCTCCACCACCCGTTCCGGACACCCGACGGATCGTAGTGACCGCACGACGGGAGCCCCGCCGGTCGTGGCGGGGCTCCCGTCGGTCACGCGGAGACCGGTTCGCGCTCGTCGGCCGGCCGGTGCGGCGCCTCGCGCGCCCGGCGGCGTTCCTTGCGGCCCTCGACCATCGAGTACAGGGTCGGGACGAGCACGAGGGTCAGCAGGGTCGAGCTGATCAGGCCGCCGATCACCACGACCGCCAGCGGCTTGCCGATGAACGCGCCCTCGCCCGTGATGCCCAGCGCCATCGGCAGCAGCGCGAAGATCGTGGCGGCGGCGGTCATCAGGATCGGCCGCAGCCGGCGCCGACCGCCCTCGACCACGGCCTGCGCCACCGGCATCCCGTCCCGCCGGTACTGGTTCACCAGGTCGATCAGGACGATCGCGTTGGTCACCACGATCCCGACCAGCATCAGCATGCCGATTAGCGCCGGCAGGCCGAGCGGGGTGCCCGTGAGCAGCAGCAGGCCGATGGCGCCGGTCGCCGCGAACGGGATGGACACCAGCAGGATCAGCGGCTGCACCAGGCTGCGGAACGTCGCCACCATGATCAGGAACACGATCGCGATCGCGGCGAGCATCGCCAGGCCGAGGTCGGCGAAGGTCTCCGCCTGGTCCGCGCTGACGCCGCCGATGCTGTGCGACGCACCGGCGGGCAGGTCCGCGGCGTCCAACCGGGACGTCAGGTCGGCCGTCACCGCGCCCAGGTCGGACCCGGTGGCCTTGGCCGACACGGTGGCGCTGCGCGCGCCGTCGGTCCGCCGCACCTGCACCGGACCGTCCACCACGGCCACGTCGGCGACCTGGCCCAGCGTGACGCCACCCGGCAGCGGCAACGCGCGCAGCGCGGCCACGTCGGTCGGCGCGGTGCCCGTGCGCAGCACCACCTTCTGGGACCGGCCGTCGATCGGCAGCTCGGTCACCGGCACGCCGCGCAGCGCCTGCGCCGCGAACTGGCCGATGGTCTGGCCGTTGAGGCCGCGGGCCGCGGCGGCGGCCTGGTTCACCGTCACCTGCACGCGGGGCGCGCTCACGGACAGGTCGTCGGTGACCTCGCCCACCCTGGGCGCGCCGGTGACGGCCTGCCGCACGCGGTCGGTCGCGTCCCGCAGCGTGGCCTCGTCGGGCGCGGTGACCAGCACGTCGATCGTGTCCGAGCCGAAGCCGGACGCCGCCGCGCCGAACGCCACCTCACCCGTGCCGGGCGTGTCCGCCAGCTCCTCGGTGAGCCGTTCCCGCAACGCCTCCAGGTCCGTTCCCTCGCGGACGGTGGCGCGCACGCTCGTGTCACCGCTGCCGCCGAACCCGAACGCGGCCAGGCTGTTGTCCGTGCCGACGGTGACCTGGTAGGTCTCCACCTCGTCGGTCCGGGACAACACCTCCTCCAGCTCGCGCGCCGCGTCGTCGCGGGCGGCGAGGCTGGTGCCGGGCGGCAGCTTCTGGCTGCCCTGCAGGGCGGTGCCGCCCGCGTTGTCGATGAAGTTGGTCTCCAGCGAACCGGCCAGGCCGAGCGTGCCGCCGAAGATCAGCACCGCGACGAGCAGCGTCACCCAGCGGCGCGTGGTCGCGAATCGCAGCACGGGCACGTAGGCGCGCTGCAACGGGCTGCGCTCCTCCTTCGCCAGCGCCGCCTCGCGCGCCCTGGCCGCCTCCTCCGGGTTGGTCGACGCGGTCGGGCGCTTGAGGAACCAGAACGCCAGCACCGGCACGATCGTCAACGACACCAGCAGCGACGCCAGCAGCGCCACGGTCACCGTGATGGAGAACGGGCCGAACAGCTCGCCCGCGATGCCGCCGACGAACGCGATCGGCAGGAACACCGCGACCGTGGTGAGGGTCGACGCGGTCACCGCGCCCGCCACCTCGCGGGTGCCGTCGAGCACCGCGCGCTGCTTCTCCTCGCCGTAGCCGAGGTGCCGCTTGATGTTCTCCAGCACCACGATCGAGTCGTCCACCACGCGGCCGACCGCGATCGTCAGCGCGCCGAGGGTGAGCAGGTTCAACGACAGGTCGCCGGTGTAGAGCGCGATCAGCGCGACCACCACGGACAGCGGGATCGACACCGCGGTCACCAGCGTGGACCGCACCGACAGCAGGAACAGCAAGATGACGACCACGGCGAACAGCAGGCCGAGCAGGCCCTCGGTGGTCAGGCCGCTGATCGCCTTCTCCACCTGCGGGCCCTGGTCGAACGCGACGGTGAGCGTGGAGCCGGCCGCCCCACCCCACTCGCCGAGCTTGTCGCGGACCTGCCGGGAGATCTCGACCGCGTTGCCGTCGGCGTTCATCGTGACGCTGATGCCGAGCGTGGGCTCGCCGTTGGTGCGGGTCAGCACGGTGGCGGCCGCGGGCGCGGACTCGACCTGGGCCACGTCGCCGAGCTTCACCGGCCCGGCGGGCGAGGCGAGGGTCAGGTTCCGGACGTCCTCGACGGTCCGCACGGGGCTGCCCACCTGCACGGTCAGCGTCTTGTCGGCCTCCGGGACGGTGCCGGCGGGCAGGACCGAGCCCGCGGTGGTCAGGGCGGTCGTCAACGCCTGCGGGTCGACCCGGGCCGCGCCGAGGCGGGCGTAGTCGACGGTGACGGTGACCTGCCGGTCCCGCTCGCCGCTGACCGTCGCCTCCCGCACGCCCGGGATCGCCTCCAGGCCGGGCACGACCTCGGCGCGCAGCCGGGCCGCGGCGGCGATGTCGTCGTCGCCGGAGGTCGCCGCGAGCGCGATCACCGGGATGTCGTCGGTGCTGCCCTGCGCGACGGTCGGCTCGACGCCCTGCGGCAGGCGGGGTTGGAGCCGGTTGACCGCCTGCTGCAACTGGGCCACGGCGGCGTCGAGGTCGGTGCCGTAGGTGAACATCACCTGCACCGTCGCGGAGCTCTCGGACGAGCGGGCGAACACCTGCTCGACACCGTCCACACCGCGCGCGGCCGACTGGATCGGGTCGGCGACCTGGCTGTCCACCAGGTCCGGCGACGCGCCGGGGAACGGCGCGATGACCACCGCCGCGGGCAGCTCGATGGACGGGAAGAGCTGCTGCTTGATCGAGGGCAGCGAGAACGCGCCGAAACCGATCACGAGCAGGCTGAGCAGCCCGACGAGGCTTCGGTTGGCCAGGCTCAGGCGAGCCAGCACGGACATCGTGGGAATCTCCTTGGTGGGCGGACCTGCCGGCGCGCCACGTCGGGCGACTGCGGTGGTGCCGCGGGCGGATGTGTGAACGGTGGCACACCGCACCTGAGAACGGGCTCAGACATGGGTTGGCTGCGCGCCGGTTGATCCGTCCCTGACCTGCGGGAACACTCCGGCGAACCGATCCGGCGGGCACCGGTGATCTTCGTCACGGAGGCCGGGGACGGGGGTCCCCGGCCTCCTGCGCACCCACGACGGCGTGCCCTGCCGGACGCCTACGGGGTCTCGGCCGCCGTCGGCGGATCGGGGCCGCCCGATCCGGCGGCCCGCAGGCATTACGCGGGCGACGGCGGGCCGGGTTCAGCGGTCGCGTTCGGGATGCCGCACCCCGCCGGTGCCGACCCCGCGGGACCGCCGGTCGGTGTGCCGCAGCCAGAGCAGGCCGAGCACCGGCAGCACGAGCGGGACGAACCCGTAGCCGCGGCCGAAGCCCGACCACACCGTGGCGTCCGGGAACGCGTCGGCGAACACCAGGCTCGCCGCGCCGACCACGAGCACGCCGGCCAGCTCCACCCCGCACGCGAGGTAGGCGACCCGGCGCGACACCGCACCGGCCAGCGCCGCCGTGGCGACGACGTAGACGACCGCCGCGAACGCCGACAGCAGGTAGGCCAGCGGCGCGTGCCCGAACCGGGTGCCGAGCTGCACCGCCGAGCGGGCCGTGGCGGCGACGGCGAACAGGCCGTAGACCGCGATCAGCATCCGGCCGGGCCCGGACCGGGTCGCGCGCGCGAGTTCCCCGGACCGCTCAGCCACCCGCGGCCGCCCAGAGCTGGTTGAGCCGCAGGATCATCACCGGCACGCTCAGGCACGCCACGGCCAGCACGCCCGCACCCCACCGCGACCGGTCCCCCAGCGCCCAGAACGAGCCGACGGGCAGCACGGCGACCACCGCCACCAGGTAGCCGAGGAACGTGGCCGGTTCCAGGTCCCCCCGGTCGCCGGTCAGCGCGTCGACCGCGGCCACGACCGCCTGCACCAGCAGCCCGACCTCCAGCAGCACGACGACCGCGGCGAGGCCGAGGGTCGGCTTGGTGGCCAGCGTGATGGGCCGGTCGGTGACGACCAGGACGAGCGACCACAGGGCCGCCACGAGCGCCACGACCGTCAGCGCGGTCGCGAGGACTTGGATCATCGTTCAACTTCCCGGTGGAGCGGACTCACCGCCGCAACCTACCCCGCGTCACGACCGGTGGAGCCGGACCCCGCGCCGCCACACGTCGACCACCGCCGCGACCGCGGCGATGTCGGTGGTCGGGTCGCCGTCCACCAGCAGCACGTCGGCGCGCAGCCCCGGCTCGACCCGGCCGCGGTCGGTGAGCCCGAAGCGGTCGGCGGGGGTGCTGGTGGCCGCGACCAGGGCCTCCAGCGGTGCGAGGCCGGCCTCGGTGAGCAGCAGGAGTTCCCGGTGCAGGGCGGTGCCGTGCACCGGGGCCCACGGGTTGGCGTCCGTGCCCGCCACGATGGTCGCGCCGGCCTCGTGCAGCTCCCGCGCCGCGCGCAGGGCGTGCTCGAAGCTGCCGCGCGCCGTGCGGTCGAGACCGGCCGACGAGCCGCTGACGGCCTCGAAGTACGCGAGCGTGCTGATCACGAACACGCCCCGCTCCGCGACCCGGCGCGCCAGGTCGCCGCCGTCGTCGCACCACACGTGCGCCAGGCCGTCGACGCCCGCGTCCACGGCGATGCCGACCTCCTCCGCGGTGATGGCGTGGGCGATGACCCTCAGGTCGCGCCGGTGCGCCTCGTCGACCAGCGCCGCGACCACGTCCGGCGCGAGGACGGGCAGGTCCGCGCCGTGCACCGCGCCGTCGTCGACCACCACCTTCAGGTAGTCCACGCCCTCGGCCGCCCGCGCCGCGACGAACGCCCGTGCGGCGGCCACGTCGGCGACGGTCTCGAACTCGTGCGCGGCGTCGCCGTGCTCGTCGCCGACGGCGGCGAGCAGTTGGCTCGGGTGCCCGCCGGGCGCGGTGGCGAGCAGGCCCGCGCTGCGCAGGTCGGCGACGTCGTCGCGGGACGCGGCGAGCGCGCGCTGCCGGGCCAGGTTGCCCGGCAGGCAGAACATGTCCAGCTCCGTCGTCACCCCGGCCGCGAGCGCGGCGGCCAGGCTGCCGTCGAAGACGTGGGTGTGCCCGTCGACCAGGCCGGGCAGCAGGGTCCTGCCCCGGCCGTCGACCTCCACGTCCCACCGACCGCCGGGTTCGGCGATCAGCGGGCCGTCGAGCAGCACGTCGGCGCGCGGCACGACGCGGTGGCCGTCGAACAGGCGCACGTCACGGATCAGGGTTCGCACGGTTGACTCCCTCCAGCGGGTCTCGGTCACCGGTCAAGAGCCGGGGCGGGCACCCGGCTGTGACCCGGTGAGGTCCCCGTCACACCACGTCACACCCGGCTGCGCCGGGCGCTCTCACCCACGGGACACAGGAGGGGACATGGGTGGCACGGACGCGTTCGTCGAACACCGGGAGCTGCTGTTCGGCATCGTCTACGGGATGCTCGGCACCGTCGCCGACACCGAGGACGTGCTCCAGGAGACCTGGCTGGCGTGGGCACCGCGGCGGGACGTCGCGAACCCGCGCGCCTACCTCGTCCGGATCGCGGTCAACCAGGCGCTGCGCCGCCGGTCGCGGGCCGGTCGGGAGACCTACCCCGGCCAGTGGTTGCCCGAACCGCTGGTCGCCGACGCGGCGGACGAGGTGGTGCGCGGCGAGGAGTTCGCCACGGCCGTGCTGGTGGTGCTGGAGACCCTCACCCCGGCCGAGCGGGCGGTGTTCGTGCTGCACGAGGTGTTCGGCTACGCGCACCCGGAGGTCGCGGCGCTCCTGGGGCGCACCCCGGCGGCGGTCCGGCAGCTCGCGCACCGGGCGCGGGAGCGCGTCGCGGCCCGGCGGCCCCGGTTCACCGTCGACCCGCGCACGCGGCGGCGGGTGACCGAGCGGTTCGTGGCCGCCGCGCTGGGCGGTGACCTCGAAGCCCTGCTGGGGGTCCTCGCGCCGGACGTGGTGCTGCGGACCGACGGCGGCGGCAAGGGCCCGGCGACCAGCCCCGACCCGGTGCGCGGCCGGCACGCGGTGGCCCGGGTGCTGCTCGCCGTCGCCGAGGGCGTCGCGGGGGTGGACGTGCGGTACCGCCGGGTGCGCGACGACCCGGCGGTGGTGCTGTTCGCCGGCCGCCGGCCGCTCGCCGTGCTGGTGCTGGAGGTCCGCGGCGACCGGGTCGAGCACATCTACTCGGTCACCAACCCCGACAAGCTGACCCGGGCGCGTTAACGCCGCCGCGCCGCGACGGCGTCCGCCACCAGCGCCACCACCTCGTCGAACACCGGGTCGTCGTAGTAGTAGCTGTGCCCGCGCAGCGGCGAGGCGACCATGTCCGGGTCCGGGTCGAGGAACTCGGGGTCGCGCAGCCGCACGTCGTTGCCGCGGCGCACGCCCCACAGCTTCGGGTCGGCGAACAGCCGCTCCTCCGCCGTCTCCGGCCACACCTGCACCGGACCGCCCAGCGGGTCGGTGAGCCGGTGCACGTTGCACCACCGGTCGCCCAGCTCCTCGTGCAGGCGGGCCAGCTCGGCGTGCCCGAGGTAGTGCGGGAACAGCCGCGAGTAGGCCCACTGGAGCTGCGAGCCGTAGGTCACCAGGCCGACGCGGCGCACCGCGGCGGCGGCCTCGGCCTGCCTGATGTACCGCTCGCCGTCGGCCGGGTCGGGCCGCTCGGCCTCGCGGCGCAGCAACGACAGCGCGGCGAAGCACACCACGCTGCCCTGGCTGTGCCCGGACAGCACGACCGCGCCCACCCCGTGGTGGCCGGCCAGCCGGACCGCGCGGGAGGTCAGCTCGATGGTGGCGCGACCGCCGTAGGGCGGCGGGCAGATCGGGTGCGCGGTCCGCGGCCAGAACGCCACCAGGTCCCACACGATGCCGACCACCGTGCGCATCTTCGGGCTCTGCCACGTCCGCACGCCCAGCACCACCAGCACCACCACGAGCCCGGACACCACCAAACTGCCCAGCGCGCCGAGCTCCCGCGCGGGCCGCGTCGACAGCCAGTCCGCCAGGCCCGGCGGCGGCGCGGCCCGCCAGTCCGGGTGCACGAGCCTGGCCAGCGCGAGACCACCGCCCGCCGCCACCAGCACCCCGCCCAGCAGCGCGACCGCGCCGAGCAGCCAGTGGTAGCGGTACTTCGCCGACGCCACCCGCTGCGTCAGCGCCACCTTGCCGATGCCCGGCCGGTCGGGACGCCCCGGGTAGTCCGCCACGACACCGTCCCGCACGGCCACCCCGACCGCGTGGCGCACGCAGGACGAAATCCCCACCGCGTAGGAAACCCCGGCCACGGCGGCCAGGCCCCAGAACACCCACCCGGTCCCGGACGTCCACCGCCAGACCACCGCCACCGCCGCCACCACCGACCCGGCCGAGAACACCAGCGCGCTCGACACCTGCCGCACCATCGCCGCCACGACCGGTGCCACCAGCAGCGGGAACGCGATCGCCAGCACACCCCACAACCCGGCGCCCACCAGGTAGCTCGTGCCGAGCACCAACCCCGGTCGGCCGGTGCCGGGCACCGGCTCGCCGACCCAGTCCACCACCCGGTAGGCGAGCCCACCGCTGAACCCGACCGCCAACGTGGTGGCGACCACCGCGATCACCGGCGTCGCGTACCCGTGCCACATCGGCCGGAACCGCTTGTCCGCCACCATCAACTCGACACCGCGCGCGGAGCGCCGCATCCGCGCGCAGGCGGCGAACAGCACCACCAGCAACAGCACCGCCAACGCCGACAGGACGTCCGTGACCGCCTCGAACCCGGCCAACGGCGTCACCGGCCCGACCTCGTCCGTCGGCACCCGCCACAGGAACCCCGTCGCCAACCCCGCCGCGACCAGCAGGTAGGCCACCGCCACCCACTTGAGCCGCCGCGAGTCCACCTGCCGCCGGTCCGGCGACAGGACCACGCACCCGACCGCCCACGCCAGCACGGCGACGCCCAACCCGACCGCCGCCCACGACAACGCGTCCGACGGCCGGTCCGGCTGCGCGGTCCGCAACGACCCGGCGCACAACACCCCCACCACCGCGCACGCCGCCGCCACGTGCGCGTCACGCAGCACGGGCGTGCGCGGCGACGTGTGCCAGAACGCGTAGTCGCCCAGGCTGCCCGTGCTGGTCTCCCACACGTGGTGCGTGCCCTTCGGCTCGTACAGGAACGTCTGCCGCCCGAACCACCACAGCACGGCCACCACCAGCACCGGCGGCGCCATCCCGACCAGCAGCACCGCCCCGAACGGCCACCCGGCCAGGAACCCCAGGTGCTCCGACCGGCACGCCACCGTGCCCGCGCACTGCCGCACCAGCAACTCCAGCGACGCGTACGCGGTGGCCGTGACCAACATGCCGGTCAGCACCAACCCGAGCAGCCGGAGCACCGCCTCCGCGAACCGCCCCGCGCCCAACAACGCGTACCGGGCCAGGTTGAGGATCGCGAAGGGCATCAACGCCAACCACAACGCCCGCGTGGCCCCGCCCGAGGTGAACCGCCCCCAGTGGAACGCCTCGACCGTGCGCTCCCGTCCACTGGCCGGCGCCACCACCGGCTTCCCCGCGCGCAGGAACCGGGCGACGTCGTCCCCGGCCACCGGAGTGGGGAACGGATCACCGAGCATCGCCTCGGGCGGCGTCCCGGACACCCCGTGCACCCGCAACTCCACGACGTCCTCGGGCACCACCCCACCACCCACCCTCACCCGCCGACACGACTACCTACCGGATCGCCCCCACGACCGACCCCGTTTCACACCGACCCCGCCCACCTCACCACCACCCCGCCCCTGCACCTGGCCCTTCCCCACAGAAGAGGGCTTCGTGCCATCCCGCCGACCTGGCAACGCCCTACCGCGCGTGTCAAGGGGGGCTGGTTCACCGATACCCGATCGGCGACTGATGTCCGCCCCCCCTTGACGCGTGCGGTAGCCCTCCGGGAGGTCGGCGGGATGACACGGAGCCCGGACCACTTTCGCAGCGGGAGCAGGAGACGGGACCAGGGGTCATCCTGCTGATCTGCCCGTCCGGCGAGGACTCTTTGGTTTTTGGCCCCGGCGGCTCGGTGGTCGGGTCCGGCGCGATTTGACATGGGGCCCTTACGGGCACCCCAGGCAGGCCAAAGCCGGGCAGGCCCGGCGGAAAGAGCGCCCGCCGCACCTGCCCGGCTCCGTCCAGCCCATGGCACCCGAACCCATGTCAAATCGAGCCTCTGCGGTGGGTTCCGGACCCGATGTACGCGGGATGAGGTGGTCGACCGATCGACATCGGTCAGGAGATGGAGAAGACCGAGGCCCACTTCTGACTGGTCGAGTTGGTGTTGGCGGTGTTGGCGGTGACGGCCTGGCCGGCGGTCGCGTTGCCGTCCAGGGAGTAGCCGGTGCCGGGGTTGATCAGGGTGTAGGTGCCCACGGCGTTCTGCGTCACCTGCCAGCGCTGGTTGGCGCCACCGAGGTTGACCAGCTGCAGGGAGACCTGGCCGCCGGCGGTGGTCGGGGCGGTCAGGTAGAGCGGGATCGGGCAGCTGTCGTAGATCCGCACGGTGCCGTCGCCGTTCGAGGTGAACTTCCAGCGCTGCGAGGCGCGGGAGGTGTCCAGCGCGGCGAACTCGGCCACCGACGGGACGCTGCCGCTGCAGGTGCCGCCGCGCTGGAGGGCGACGCCGCCGCCGTTGCTGAGCGCGTGGTAGGCGTTGTCGCCGACGATCGTGGGGCCGTAGTTGATGGCGAACGAGTCCAGGGCGGTCAGCGCGGCACCGGTGGTGGACAGCGGCGGCACGGCGGTCGGGCGCACGTTCTTGAACCAGTCGGCGAAGGTCGAGGGAGTGTGCGAGGCCAGGGTGGTGATGGTGCGGTCCCAGCTTCCGTCCACCTGGTTCCACAGCTGGAGCAGCGCGCCGTCCACGTTGCCCTGCACCTGGTCACCGGTCTGCCAGCCCGAGGCGACGGTGAACGGGTAGGACGAGCCGTCCGGGAACACGTACCGCTGGTCGCCCAGCAGGTAGGCCGCCAGCGAGTCGGCGAAGCCCTCGGTCCAGGCGCACGTGGCCGAGGACGCCGTCGGGATGTAGTGCGGGTTGCAGTTGGTGACGGCCGGGAACGTGCCGTTGTAGAGCCGGTGCTGGAAGAAGTGGCCCGCTTCGTGCAGCACGGTGTGCTCGGAGTCCGGGTCGGCCTCGGCCAGGTGGATGGTGTTCGACAGGTCGTAGTAGGGGCCGTCGGTCGACCCGGTCTGCCAGCGCAGCGTCAGCGTGGTGCAGGTGGCGGCGTTCGCCTCCGCGGTCGTCCAGCACGGGGTCGTCGAGTTGACCCGGCGCGACCAGAGGAGGTTCACGGTGTCGAACGCGTGCCAGGCACGGGCGGCCGTGGTCGGCTTGACCACGCCGAGGGCGATGTTCGCGGAGACGTTCGTCTGCGTCGGCGTGTCGTAGGAGTAGACCGTGCCGGAGGCGTTGGCGACCCGCCACACCTGGTTGTTGCGCGCCGCGAAGCGCACGAACAGGTGGTCCATCGCGGTGGTCGTGACGGGGGTGTAGCAGAGGTTGAACGCGCCGTCGGCGGCGCTGGTCAACTGGGTGTCGGTGTTCAGCTTGTGGTCGGTGTCGGTCGACTTCTCCCTGCCCCACAGCTCGACCGAGGCGTTGCGGACGCCCCTGGTGACGGTCGGCTTCGTGGTGCCGCCCTCGGCTGACGGGAAGTCGGCCTTGAGGGTGCCGCTCAGGCAGATGGGCTGCGCGGCGGAGGCGACACCTGCCGACAGCGGCATGATGACGCTCGCGGCGAGCACCGGCGGCGCCAGCAGGCGGAGCAGGGTGCTGGGTCTGTATAACATCGTCTTCCTTCCGAAAAAGAACTCGTGATCCGCCGATCGGCGGACCCGGCGCGGCGGAGAAGACCGAGTCTCCCGGCTCGGTCGGTGGCGCACCGTCATGTGACGGGTCGTCGGAACCGCGATTCATCTTGAGTCGGCATCACGCCCTCCACAAGGGGCACAAAGGGTTGCGGAACCACTTGTTTTCACAGATGCACGCGGCGGATGAACGATCCGGTCACCGCATTTTGCGGATTCCGCCGGCGCTTGGGAATTGCATCACGACTTGGAATTCGGACAAAACATCGTGACGATTCGCGGGCCGGTCGTCGTCGCGTCCCGGGCGGACGGGACCGGAGGGGTGCCGGGGTGGCGGCCGGCCCTGGTGAGAGCATCTGGGCGTGACCCGGCCGCCGATCGTGGCCGGGGCGTTCCCGGCCCGCGACCCGAAAGGCTGCCCAGGTGACCAAGCCCGCCCGCCGCGACCCCAGCAAGCTCGTCGACGCCTCCGGCTTCCGGGAGTTCGTCCGGCACGGCTGGGGACCCGCCGACCGGGCCGCCCGCGTCGCGCCCGGGGCCGCGCGGGCCGCCGCCGCGCACCGCGACCGGCTCAGCGCCGCGCTGCCCGGCGCGCGCATCGCCGTGGCGGCCGGCTGGGCCCCGGTGCGGTCCAACGACACCGACTACGGCTTCCGGCCCGACAGCGACTTCTCCTGGCTGACCGGCTGCGCCGCCGAGGGCGCGGTGCTGGTGATGCAGCCGGTCGCGGGCGGGCACGACGCCGAGCTGTTCCTGCGCCCCCCGGCCGGGCCGGACGAGCCCGACTTCTTCGCCAACGCCCGGGACGGCGAGCTGTGGATCGGGCCGGTCCCGGGCCTCGCCGAGTGGGGCGAGGCGCTGGGCATCCGCTGCCGGCCGCTGCACGAGCTGCCGTCGGCGCTGCGCGGCAGGCTGCCCGCCGTGCACGCCACGACCGGCGTCGACCCGCTGCTGGACGCCCTCACCGGCGCCGACCACGCCGCCGAGCTGCGCACCGTGCTGGCCGAGCTGCGCCGGATCAAGGACGACTGGGAGATCGGCCAGCTCCAAGCGGCCGTGGACGCGACCGTCCTCGGGTTCGCCGACGTCGCCGCGGAGCTGCGGGCGGCGGTCAAGGGCGGTGGCGAGCGGTGGTTGCAGGGCACGTTCGACCGGCGCGCCCGCACCGAGGGCAACGGCCCGGGGTACGCCTCGATCGTGGCGGCCGGCCCGCACGCGCCGGTGCTGCACTGGGTCCGCAACGACGGCCCGGTGCCCGAGGACGCCGTGCTGCTGCTGGACGCGGGCGTCGAGCTGGACACCCTCTACACCGCCGACATCACCCGCACGCTGCCGGTGTCGGGCACCTACACCCCCGCCCAGCGCCAGGTGCACGAGCTGGTCGAGCGGGCGTCGGCGGCGGCGCTGGCGGTCGTGCGGCCGGGTGCGGCGTACCGGGACTTCCACCAGGAGGCCATGTGCGTGCTCGCCGAGGGCCTGCGCGACTGGGGCCTGCTGCCGGTGTCGGTGGAGGAGTCGCTGGACCCGGACGGCCAGCACCACCGCCGGTACATCACCTGCGGCGTGGGGCACTTCATCGGGCTCGACGTGCACGACTGCGCCAACTCCGGCTCGGCCGCCTACCACGAGGGCACGCTGGAGGCCGGCATGGCGCTGGCCGTGGAGCCCGGCCTGTACTTCCACCCGAACGACGAGACCGTGCCGCCGGAGCTGCGGGGCATCGGCGTGCGGCTGGAGGAGAACGTCGTGGTCACCGGGTCGGGCAACCGGGTGCTGTCGACCGCGCTGCCGAGCGACGTGGCCGGCCTCGAGGCGTGGGTCGCGGCGGCGGGCCGGTAGTCAGCGCTTGCGCAGCCGCACCGACGTGATGGCGTGGTGCTCGACCTTCAGCACGTCGATGGTCCAGTCGGAGACCGTGATCCGGTCGCCGGGGCCCTCGGGGATGCGGCCGAGCACCACCAGCACGAGGCCCGCGATGGTGGCGTAGTCGCCCTCGGGCGCGTCGGGCAGCTCCACGCCCAGGTCGACCAGGTCGTGCACGGGGAACGTGCCGGGCAGCACGAGCGAGCCGTCCGGCCAGTTGCGCACCGCCATCACGTCCCGGTCGGTCTCGTCCAGGATCTCGCCGACGACCTCCTCCAGCAGGTCCTCGAGCGTGATGATGCCGTCGACCGCGCCGTGCTCGTCCACGACCAGGCCGAGCTGCTCGCGCTCGGTCTTGAACCGGCGCAGCGCGTCGGACACCCGCACCGAGTCGGGGAACACGACCGGCTCGCGGGCCACGTCGACCAGCTTGGCGTCGTCGTCCAGCAGGTCGCGCAGGTGCACGACGCCCACGACGTCGTCCAGGTGCCCGCCGCGGGCGACCGGGGCCCGGGAGTGGCCGGAGGCGGCCAGCTCGGCGCGCGCCGACGGCACGTCGGTCCCGGCGTCCAGCGTGACGACGGACCGGCGCGGGACGAGCACCTCGCGCAGCCTGCGCTCGCTGATCTCCAGCGCGCCGTTGATGATCATGCGCTGCTCGGCGCTGAGGCCGCGCTGCGCCGAGACCAGCTCCCGCAGCTCCTCGGCGGACATCTGCTCGGACTCCGCGTCCGGCTTGCCGCCGAACACCCGGACCACCAGGTTCGTGGACGCGCTCAACGCCCACACTGCGGGCCGCGAGGCGGTCGACAGCACGTGCAGCGGCCGGGCCGCCAGCAGCGCCCAGCGCAGCGCGTACTGCATGGCCAGGCGCTTGGGCGCCAGCTCGCCGAACACCAGGGTCACGAACGTCAGCACCACCGTGACCAGGGCGATCGCCACCGGGCTCGCCGCGTCGCCGAGGAAGGACAGCAGCGGCAGGAGCGGCGCGGCCAGCGACACCGCCGCCGTCGCCGAGGCCAGGAACCCGGCCAGCGTGATGCCGATCTGGATGGTGGCCAGGAAGCGGTTCGGGTCGCGCGCCAGGCGCACCAGCGTCCTGGCCGACGCCCGCTCGTCGCGCTCCAGCGAGCGCAGCTGGCCCTCGCGCAGGCTGATCAACGCCATCTCGCTGCCCGAGAACAGCGCGTTCACCAACACCAGCACCGCGACCAGCGCGATGGTCCACCCGTACCCGTCCACACCCGAGTCCATACCCGGACCCGGCCCACCCGCAACCGGGGGTTGGCCATTTCGAGTGGTGGCGCCCGCGCTCCGGGGCCCACCCGGCTCGCTACCCCACCACCGCGGGGCGGTCGGTGGTGAGGGCCCGACCGCTGGTGGTCAGTTCCGTGGCCACGCGTTCCACCGCGTCGGTGAACTCCCGGTCGTCGCAGTGCCAGTCGGTGAGCTTGACCAGCAGCCAGC
The DNA here is from genome assembly GCF_044544865.1 of Actinosynnema sp. NPDC053489. NCBI lineage: Bacteria > Bacillati > Actinomycetota > Actinomycetes > Pseudonocardiales > Pseudonocardiaceae > Actinosynnema > Actinosynnema sp. NPDC053489. The sequence continues at coordinate 236,081 of NZ_JBITXT010000007.1, forward strand.
GCCGCCAGGCGGCGACCAGGTCGGCGAAGACGTCCGCGCCCTGGGGCGTGAAGCGGTAGCGGCCGGCCGACTCGGTGACGTAGCCCCTCGTCTGGAGCTGGCGGGCCACCGGCTCGAAGACGCCCGCCGGCACCTTCGTCGCCGCGGCCAGGCGGTCCAGGGTGGCGTCGCCGTGGTCCACGCTCTGCCGGAACACCTTGACCACCAGCCACGCCTGCGCGTGCGTGAGGGGGACGCCCGAGTCGCGCAGCACGTCGGGGGTGGGGTCGCGGCGCTCGCGGCCGACGATGAGCGCCACCAGCTTCTCCAGCTCGCGCACGGAGTCGGAGGTGTGGGGCGCGGCGAAGTTGTCACCCACCTCGGTGGCCGCCGCGCGGGCCGTGTCGCGCAGCGGCACCTCCTTGAGGAACAGGGCGACCAGGAACGCGACGGCGGCCACCGGTGCGGCGGACAGGAACACGGAGTGCAGCGTGTCGGCGTAGGCGGCGATGATCGGGGCCTTGAGCGGCTCCGGCAGGGCGTGCAGCGCCCGCACGTTGGTCGCGGCGGCCGGGTCGACGCCCGGCGGGATGGCGGCGGCCAGGTTGTCGGGCAGGTTGCTCGCGTACACCGTGCCGAAGACCGCCACGCCGAACGAGCTGCCCAGCGTGCGCAGGAAGCTGACCCCCGACGTGGCCACGCCCAGGTCCTCGTAGTCGGTGACGCTCTGCACGACCACCATCGCCACCGGCATGCACATGCCCACGCCCAGGCCGAGCACGAGCATGTACCCCGACGCCTGCCAGAACGACGTCTGCGGGTCCAGGCGGGACAGCAGGAGCAGCCCGGCGACCATGAGCAGGCTGCCGACCAGCGGGAACGCCCGGTACCGGCCGGTCTTGCCGATGACGTTGCCGGTGGTGACGGAGGCGATCAGCAGGCCGACGACCAGCGGCAGCATCTCCAGGCCCGACCGGGTGGCCGTCGCGCCGTGCACGTACTGGAGGTAGGTCGGCAGGAACGTGACGCCGCCGAGCATGGCGAACCCGACCACGAAGCTGAGCACCACGCACACCGTGAAGACGCGGTTGCGGAACAGCCGCATGGGCAGCACGGGCTCGGCGGCGCGCGTCTCCACGAACACGAACAGGGCCAGCGCCACCACCGACCCGACCGCCATCCAGACGATCGTCGGCGAACCCCACGGGTACTCGACGCCGCCCCAGCTCGTGACCAGGGTGAGGCCGGTCGAGGCCAGGCCGATCAGCAGGATGCCGAGGTAGTCGATCCTCGGCCGGCTCCCGCCGCGGATGCCGGGCAGGGCGAACGCGGCCACGGCCAGCACCACCACGCCGAGCGGCAGGTTGACGTAGAACGCCCAGCGCCAGCTGAGGTGGTCCACGAACAGGCCGCCCAGCAGCGGGCCGACCACCGTCGCCACGCCGAACACCGCGCCGATGAACCCCTGGTACTTGCCACGCCGGTCCAGCGGCACCACGTCGGCGATGACCGCGGCCGAGGTCACCATCAGCCCGCCCGCGCCGAGCCCCTGCACCGCGCGGGACAGGATGAGCCACGTCATCGAGTCGGCCCAGCCGCACAGCAGCGAGCCGAGGAGGAACAGGACCACGCTGGCCAGGAACGCCCGCTTGCGGCCGAACAGGTCGCCGAACTTGCCGATCAGCGCGGTCATGATGGTCTCGGCGAGCAGGTAGGACGTGACCACCCAGGACAGGTGCCCCGCGCCGCCGAGGTCGCTGACGATGGTGGGCAGCGCGGTCGCCACGATCGTCTGGTCGAGCGCGGCGAGCAGCATCCCGAGCATGATCACCGAGACGACGGCGTTGCGCGTGCCGCGCCCGACCTCGACGTGCTCGACCACGGTGGACCTCCCGGCCGAACCATAGGTCCGCCACCGCGCCACCGCTCGCCCACGACCACGGCCGGGTGATCACGGTGGTCGCCTTGTTTCGAACGTTGTCCGGCCGCCTGGAATTCGTCGGGCAGGATCGGCGGGCGCGATGGGACGGGTCCGGTGGAATTTCCTCCTCCGCGTGGGAACAATCGCGGCGGAATCGACTGCCGTTCACTTCTTCCGGCGCTCTTGTGCTCGTCCGTTGGGCGGTTGACCGCCTCGCGGTCCGCCCTGAACGATGTCGATCGGAAACGTCCCCGGCGGAGGGAATCGAAGTGGGCGGGAATTCGTTGTCCGTTCCGCGTTCCGGAACGACGTGGCGGCGCGTGGTGGCGCTTCTCGCGGTGGTGTTGTCGTCCGCGGCGTTGTCGTCGGTGGCGGTCGCCGCCGGGCCCGCGTCGGCCGCACCCGCCGGGTTCCGGGTCGTCGCGACCGTCGACGTGGCGGTCAACCCGTTCGGGGTCACCCTCGCCCCGAACGGCCGCACCGCGTGGGTCGCGAACTCGGGGCCGCTGGACGGGCACATCGGCAACCGGGGTCGCACGGTCACCGTGCTCGACTCGAAGACCTACCGGATCGAGTCGGTGATCGACGTCGGCGTCTTCCCCGAGGACATCGCCTTCACCCGCCACGGCCGGCAGGCGTTCGTGACCAACTCGACCTCGGCCACCGTCTCGGTGATCGACACGGCGTCCCGGGCGGTCACCCAGACGGTGGACCTGGCACCGGTGCCGGTGCGGTACCCGTTCGGGGTGATCGCCGACCGGAGCGGCCGCAAGGTCTACGTGACCACCTTCGGCGGGGCGTCGGACGCGGCCATCACCGTCCTGGACAACCGCGATCCGCGCCACGTCACCATCGGCGGCACCATCACCATCCCCGGCTTCGCCCCGAACGGGTTCACCGGGCGCCCGGCGTTGACGCCCGACGGGAAGCTGCTCGTCGTGCCGCACGGCTCGTTCAACGGGCCCGCCAAGGCGCTGCTCGTGGACACGGCCACCGACAGCGTCCTCGCCGACGTGCCCCTCGCCGACGCGGGCGGCCCGCAGGCGGCGAGCACCACCCCGGACGGGAGGTTCGCCTACGTCGGCATCTTCGGCGGCGTGCTCGGGGGCGGCGGTGGCGTCGCGGTCGTGGACCTCGCCCGGCGCAGCCTGGTCAAGGTGATCGCGACGCCGGCCCCGGAGGTGCACGGGGTGGACGTCAGCCCGAACGGGCGCTTCGTCGTCGCCACCAACTTCCGCTCCCGCACGGCGTCACTGATCTCGACGGCGACGAACGAGGTGCTGACGACCATCGAAGTCGGCACCAAGCCGAACGACACCGCGTTCACCGCCGACGGCCGCCGCGCTTTCATCACCAACCAGGGCGACACCACCGTGTCAGTCGTGGCACTGCCCACCCGATAACCGGTCCGACGTGAGGATTCGCCGATGTCGATCCGCCGCACCGTCCAAGCCCTGGTGATCTCCGCGCTCGTGGTCGCGGGAGGTTCGGCCGGCAGCGCGACGGCCCTCGCCGCGACGCAGTACTTCCAGGGTCAGGCCGTCGACTCCACCCCAGAGGCCGCCCTGCAGCAGGCGTCCGCGCTGGCCAATGCGGCGGCGAGCGCCGCTGGGTACAACCCGGCAACCCAGTGCAAGGCCGGCAACGGCTTCGTCATGCAGTTGGGCTCCGAGGCGTGGCTGGGCAGAGTGGTGGTCGGCTGCACCGGTTAGTGCGACCACCGCGCCGGGGACCGCTCCCGAGAACCTGCTCCAGGACCGGCCGCGGCGGTGAGTGAAGCGGAAAACCAGCGCGATCGAGATCAAGGCGACCGAACGCGGATCTCGTGACAATGTTGCCGTGGTGCACCTGTCGGTGATGGCGGCCGGGGTGCCGTCGACGCTCCAGGGATTCCAAGCACATTCGGCCCAACCATCCGACAACGACCGACGCGATCTCCGGATCACTCCCCCGACGGTGCCCGACGAGCGACACCCGAAGGCCATTGTTCAATGTCGAGTAGCACCCTCAGACGCTTCAGCAGGGCGCGCATCGACGTCCACTGGGACTCCAGGTCGGGATACTTCCCGTAGTCTTCCCGCAGCAGCCCGAGCAAGTCGGCGGGCATCGCCGGCGGCATCCCGTGCCACACGACCTCCAGCATGGCGTAGGCCGTCGCATGGGCCATGCCCTCGACCGTCGAATAGACCTCGCCCAGGACTCGGCGCGTTGGACCGTCGCACAAGGGCTCCAAGGCGTAGAGCGCGGACCCGAAGTGGTTCTCCTTGTCCGCGAGGCGCTTTTGCGCCTCCTCGAACTGCGACACGAGGACGGGATGCCCCTGCTCCAGCGGCGCTCCTCGCATGAAGCCGAATGATCTGCGATTCTCGTACAAATCACCCAGGAACGCTTTCGTCGTGGAGTAGCAGTCCAAGAACCGGCTGGTTCGCACCGCTTCCACCGAGTCGCCCAAATTCAGGAAGTCGATAGAATTGGACTGCACGACGTTGCGAAAAACACCGCCGGTTACGGTGTTGAACGTCGACCTCCCCGTCGGACCCGCGAACGTCCCGGGAATACCATCCACCCCACCGGTCAAGACCGCCTCCAAAGTCAATCGACAACGAGAAACAAAGACGAGCCGCCCGACGGGTCGACAGCCTAACGTACACCACCGATGCCCGACGATATGCCGGGAACGGCCCGATCGCTCGATCATCCCTTACCGCGAACCGATGGTGCATTCGGAGCACTTCCAATCCGCAGGATTACGTTGACATTCGATTTCGATCATGCCGCGACAAGGGAGGGCATTGGGCGCGCTCACGCACCGGAAACAGGGACAGCGTGTGACACTTCCTCAGGTGCCCACAGCGTGGCGGCCCACCCTGTCGGCACGACAGGGTGGGCCGGACGTCACGGGCAGCTTTGTCGACGGGGTACGGGAATGCGCGTGCCGCCAAGACGCCGGGTCGCAGCGCGGCGAGGTGGGAGCCGCCGGGTCCGGGCCGCGCTACCGCAGGGGTGGGACGGGCAGCCCTGGTGGCGCGGGCGCCGCGCGGTCGGCACCGCGCCCCGGACCGAGCAAGCAGGCATCGGGTTTCGCTATGCCACCCATACCCCCGTGGTTTGGGATCGTGTTGACCTGTGTCGGCGGGCGGGCAACTGTTTGCGTATTTTCGCCGCCGACAACGAGGGCTGTGGGGGAACGTCGTGGGAAACTTATCGTTCGGGATCACGTTGGCCACACCGCGCACGCACGACGAACTCGTGGACGTGTGCCGGACCGCCGAGGGGTTCGGGTTCGACTCCGTGCTGGCCGTCGACCACCTCGGGCCCAGCCGCACGTCGCCGTTCTCGGTGCTCAACCTCGCCGCGCGGGTCTCGCCGACCCTCGGGATCGGCACCTACGCGCTCAACGCCGCGTTCTGGAACTCGTCGCTGCTGGCCCGGGAGGTGCAGACGGCGCAGCGGATGAGCGGGGGGCGGCTGGTGCTCGGCATCGGCGCGGGGATCATCAAGCAGGAGTTCGACCTGGCCGGCATCCCGTGGACGCCGATGGACGGCCGGGTCGCCCACCTCAACTCGGTGCTGGACGACCTGGCGAAGCTGCTCGACGCCGAACCGGACGTCGAGCACCCGCCGGTCCTGATCGGCGGCACGGGCGACCGGGTGCTGCGGCTGGCCGCGCGGCGCGCCGACGTGGTCAGCATCGGCGGCATCCGGCACGTCAAGGGCAAGGCCACGGGCAACTTCCGCCTCATCGGCTCGGAGGAGACCGACGAGCGCGTCGCGTTCGTGCGCGAGGCGGCGGCCGGGCGCGAGGTCACGCTGAACGCGTTCGTGCAGGTCGTGGAGGTGACCGACGACCGCGAGGCGGCGGCGGCGCGCATCGCGGCGGACTGGGAGCTGACCGCGGCGGAGGTCCTGGACTCGCCCTACGTGGCGATCGGCACGGCGGAGGAGATCGCGGACCAGGTCGTGGCCTCCCACCGGCGCTACGGGTTCACGTCGTTCAACGTGCAGCGGCCGTTCCTCGACGCGCTGGGCCCGTCGATCGCGCTCGCGCGCGCGGCCGCATGACGGGCGCGAAAGGCGGCCACCTGACCGTCGCCCAGGGCACCGCCATGTACGTCGGCGCGGTGCTCGGCACGGGTGTCATCGCGCTGCCCGCGCTGGCGGCCGACGTGGCGGGGCCCGCGTCGCTGCTGGCGTGGCTGGCGCTGGTGGTGCTGTCCGCGCCGCTGGCGGCGACGTTCGCGGCGCTGGGCGCGCGGCACCCCGACGCGGGTGGCGTGGCGACCTACGCGCGGCTGGCGTTCGGCGAGCGCCTGTCGGCCGTGGTCGGCTGGTGCTTCTACTTCGCCGTGCCGCCGGGGACGACGGCGGCGGCGCTGTTCGCGGGCGCGTACGTCGAGCAGGCCGTCGGCGGCGGGCAGTGGACGGTCGTCCTGACGGCGCTGGTGCTGCTGTCGAGCATGGCGCTGACGAACTGGGTCGGCCTGCGCGCCTCGGGCGCGGTGCAGTTCGTGCTGGCCGGGCTGCTGGTGCTGCTGGTGCTCGGCTCGGTTCTGCTGGCGGTACCGCACGTGGACCTGGGCAACCTGACGCCGTTCGCGCCGCACGGGTGGGTGGCGGTCGCGTCGGCGGCGGGCATGCTGGTGTGGAGCTTCGCCGGGTGGGAGGCGATCACCCATTTGGCGCAGGAGTTCAAGCGCCCGGAGCGGGACCTGCCGCGCGCCACGGGCATCGCGGTCGCGATCGTGGGCCTGCTGTACCTGTCGGTCGCGTTCGCGATCATCTCGGTGCTCGGCCCGGCCGCCGCGGACGGCGAGGCGCCGCTGGGGCAGCTGATCGCGCGCACGGTCGGCGGTGACGTGAAGGTGGTGGCGGCGGTCGCGGCGGTGCTGCTGACCGTCGGGTCGATCAACGCCTACATGGCCAGCGCGTCGAAGCTCAGCGCGGCCCTGGCCCGGGACGGCGCGTTCCCGGCCAGGCTGTCCGGCGGCACGGTCGCGGGCGAGGTGCCGCGCCGCAGCCTGGTGGTCGTGGTGGCGCTGTGCTTCCTGTCGCTGGCGGTGGCCATCGGCACGGGCACCGGCGCGAAGCTGCTGGTCCTGCTGACGACCGGGCAGTTCGTGGCGGTCTACCTGATCGGCACGGCGGCGGCGCTGAAGCTGCTGCCGAGCCGCTCCCCCGCCTGGTTCGCGGCGCTGGTGGCCTTCCTCGGCGTGGTGGCGCTGACCGTCGCCACGGCGGTCTACATGCTGTGGCCGCTGCTGGTCACCGCGACGGCGCTGCTGTTCCTGCGGTGGAACCGGCGTCGGCGCGGGGACCCGGTGCGGGGGACCGCGGCGTGACGGGCGTCCGGGGTCGCCGCGACGGGCGGCGACCCCGGACGGGCCTCACACGGTGCCGGTGAACCGGTCGTCGAGGTAGGCGAGCTTCGCCTGCTCGTCCCGGTCGGAGTAGAGGTAGCGGATCCACGCCTGCTGCTCGTGCAGCAGCGCGCCCATCTCCCACACGCACAGCACCTCGCGGTGGTTGCCCTGCTCCAGGCGGCGGAAGCTGTCGTGCTGCTTCATGTCGCGGATGTAGACGGTCTCCCACATCTCGTTCTCGCGCCGCCAGGTGCAGACGATGAGGAAGTAGAACTCGCCGCGGCACAGGTGGTGGATGACGAAGCCGAGGTCGCCGGAGATGTCCAGTTCCCCGGAGGCCGCCTGCTCGCGCAGGAACGACCGGGCCTCCTCGCGCAGCCCGGGGTCCACCACGTCCTGCGGCTCGCGGACCTCGTACCACTTCAGGTGGGCGTCGGGCAGGGCGAGGTCGTGGTCGGGGAGGGCGATGACGTCCTTGGCGTAGTGCCGGTAGCCGTCGTCGACGTTGTTGATCGCCGCCAGGTGCGACAGGTTCGTGGTCACCGGCCGGATCCTAGGCAAACGCGCCGGGCCGGGACAGCAGCTCCACGGTGTCGTGCGGCACGGGCACCAGCGCCGTGCTGTAGTCGGCCATCATCTCGCCCACCGGGCCGTCGAACTCGGCCCACTCGGGCTGCTCGTACAGCGAGCCCGCGAGGCGGACGCGCTCCTCCAGGCCGGGGAACGCGCGCACCAGGTGCCACTCGTCCTCGTCCAAAGGCGACGGTCCGAAGGCGAGCACCGTGATGCCGATGCGGCGCATGAGCGGGATGGTGCCTTCGCGGCTGATGCGGTCGAACTCGGCTCGGGTGCCGGGCTTGAGCTTGAACACGCGGGTCTCCAGCAACCAGGGCTCGGTCATTCGGGCACTCCAAGGACGCGGCGGTACGCCGTTGTGGGATTGGGGTGCGCGCAGCTGGGGCGGGCCGGGCGCCGGGCTCGCCGACGTTTCTACCGACGAGCACGCCGTCGCGCAAGGGTTGCGGCTAGGGTCGCGCCTCGTGAAACCGGATCTGACCACCCTGCGCGCCGCCGTGGCCGAGTTCGGCGGCTACTCCGGACCGGAGAAGTCGTGGACGGCCCTGGCCGCCGCCACCGCACCGGCGTTCGACCTGGGGGTGCCCACCCACCGGGACGCCGCCCACGTGTGGCTCAACGCGTGGGGCTGCCGCATCCGCACGCCCCGGCCGGGCGAGCCGCGCGTGCTGGACGAGAGCCTGGGCGCCTGGTGGGCGACGTGGCGCGACGCGCTGCCCGACGCCGGGACGTGGCTCGCCGAGCTGACCGACGAGCAGGTGGAGCGGCTGGGCGAGGGCTTCGCGGCGCTGTCGGCGAGCGCGGCGGCGACCACCCCGCGCGGCACCCGCACGCTGGGGCCGACGGCGGCGTCGAAGCTGCTGTTCGCGTTGCGCCCCAACAGCCTGCCACCGTGGGACAACATGATCGCCGACCGGCTGCACGGCGGTCGGGACGGCGCGGCGTACCGGGCGCACCTGCGGCTCACCCGCGACTGGGCGGCGGACCTGCTGGTCGAGGCGGGCGTGCCCGAGCCGGAGCTGCTGGAGTCCCTGGGCCGGCCGGGGCGCTCGCTGGCGAAGGTGATCGACGAGTACTGCTACCTGGCCTGCACCCGCGGCTGGTCGGCGCCGCGCCGGGGCGTCACGGCCGACGACGTGCGGCGGATCGCCCGCGCCCTCCCCCGCACGGAGGAGGCGCTGGTGCGCGACCGGGTGAAATTCCGCATCGGGCGGATCGTGTACCTCGCCCTGTCGCCCGACGAGCTGACGATGGGATTCGCGTTCCCCAAGGAGGAGCGGGCATCCCTGATCGCCTCCGACCCCGACAAATTCCACCCGCCGGTACCTTCGGACGAGAGGTACAACTGGGTTCGGGTGACGCTGTCCCGGTTGGACGAGGCGGAACTGGAGGAGTTGGTGGTCGACGCCTGGCGAATGTGCGTCCCGAAGCGCGTCGCGCGTGAGTACCTCGGCCAATAGCCGCACCGATACCGCCGAACGGGGGAAACGAGCCCCGCGAGGCCCCGGGCGAGCGGGCCATCAGGATTTCCTGGGCGCACCCTATAGGGGAACCGAATTGGGCCGTTGACGTCGCAGAAGTCGCGTTTACGATCCCTTCTACCAAGCAGGAGGGGTCGCCAGATGGCCAGTTTGACTCGTTCCGAAGCAGCCACCCGGGGCGCTTTGTTGGAGGTCAACTCGTATCACGTGGACCTGGATCTGACCGGCGACGGGAAAGTATTTCGGTCCATCACGAATGTGGCTTTCACCGCAGCGCCGGGGGGCGCCACGTTCGTGGACGTGAAGCCGGAGGAGCTGCTGCGGGTCACCCTCAACGGGCGCGAGCTGGACGTGTCGTCCCTGGTGGACGGCCGGTTGCCGCTCACCGACCTGGCCGCCGACAACGAACTGGTCGTGGTCGCGGACATGGCGTACTCGCGGGAGTCCAAGGGGCTGCACCGCTACGTCGACCCCGCCGACGACCGGGTCTACGTGTACGGAGCGGTGTTCCTCGACCACGCTCCGCGCATCTTCGCGTGCTTCGACCAGCCGGACCTCAAGGCGCCGTTCACGTTCGACCTGACCGTCCCGGAGGAGTGGACGGTCCTCGGCACGGGTGCGGCCACGAAGGTCTCGCCCGGGCGGTGGCGCGTGGAACAGGCGGTGGCGCAGGCCACATACCTCACCACCGTCGTCGCCGGGCCGTACGCCTCGTTCGAGACCGTCCACGACGGAGTGCCACTGGGCGTGTACTGCCGGTTGTCGGTCGCCGAGGCGCTGGAGGCCGACATCCAGGAGGTGTTCGACGTCACGGCGCAGTGCCTGGACGAGTTCCACCGGCTGTTCGGCGTGCGCTACCCCTTCGGCCGGTTCGACCAGGTGTTCGCGCCGGAGTTCAGCTACCTGTCGCTGGACCACCCCGGCTGCGTGCTGCTCAAGGAGCTGTACCTGTTCCGCACCCCGGCGCCGCGCAGCGAGCACGAGACCCGCGCGGTGGTCATCGCGCACGGCCTGTCGCTGATGTGGTGGGCCGGGCTGGTGACCAACAAGTGGTGGGACGACCTGTGGCTGGGCCAGGCGTTCGCCGACTACCTGGCGCACCGGGTGCCCAGCGAGGTCACCGAGTTCACCGGCCCGCTGACGACGTTCTCGGCGCGCCGCAAGGGCCAGGCGTACGTGGCCGACCAGCGGCCGTCGACCCACCCGGTGTGGATCGACGGCGCGGACGCCCTGTCGGCGCTGCTGGACCTGGACCGGATCTCCTACTTCAAGGGCTCGTCGGCGTTGCGGCAGCTCGCGCACCACATCGGTGACGACGCGATGCGCGAGGCGCTGCGCATCTTCTTCGCCCGCCACGCGTACGGCGCGGCCACGTTCGCCGACTTCAACGCCGCCGTCGGCGAGGCCGTCGGCCGGGACATGACCGACTGGGCCGACCGCTGGCTGGGCACCGCGAACGTCACCACGCTGGCGCCCGAGCTCACCGTCGAGGACGGCGTGATCACGTCGTTCGCGGTCGCGCAGACCGCGCCGCCGTCGCACCCGACCCTGCGGCCGCACACCATCGACATCGGCCTGTACGGCGAGGGCGGCACCCACGAGGCGGTCCGGGTGACCGTGGACGGCGCGCGCACCGAGGTGCCCGAGCTGGTCGGCCGCGCGGCGCCGAAGTTCCTCCTGCTCAACGAGAACGACCTGACCTACGCCAAGATCCGCTACGACGCGGCGTCGCAGCGGGCGCTGCCCGAGGTGCTGCCGGAGCTGGCGCCGATCAACCGCGCGATGGTGTGGGCGCAGCTGCTGCAGGGCGTGATCGACGGCGCGGTGCCGGCCGCCGACCACCTGGACCTGGTGACGCGGATGCTCGGCTACGAGACCGAGCTGTCGATCGTGATCGAGGTGCTGGAGCAGGCCCGCATCGACGTGGCCGACCGGCTGCTGGACCCCGAGCTGCGGCCGGGCCTGCTCAAGGCCGTGGCGGACGCGGCGCGCGACCGGCTGGGCCGGGTCGCGCCGGGTGACGAGCTGGGGCTGGCGCTGGCGCGGGGCCTGGTGGAGTTCACCGCCGACACCTCCGAGCTGCGCGGCTGGCTGGACGGCGTGCCGCTGCCGGCGGGGCTGGAGCTGGACAGCGACCTGGCGTGGCGGATCCGGTACCGGCTCGCGGTGCTCGGCGCGTTCACCGAGGCGGAGATCGACGAGGCGTACGAGGCCGACCGCAGCACGCACACCGAGCAGTTCGCGGTCAAGGCGCGGGCGGCGATCCCGACGGTCGAGGCGAAGGCCGCTGCGTGGCGCGCGATCACCACCGACGCCGAGCTGTCGAGCTACCGCCTGTGGTCGACCGCCGAGGGCTTCTGGCAGCCGGAGCAGCGCGAGCTGACCGCGCCGTACGTGTCCCGGTTCTTCACCGAGATCGTGGACGTGGCCGCGCTGCGCGAGGACAAGGTGCTGGACACGCTGGTGCTGTGGCTCTACCCGCGCTACGCCGCCGAGCCGGGGACGCTCGCCCTGGCCGACGAGCTGTTCGCGCGCGACGACCTGCCGCTGCCGCTGCGCCGCCGCGGCGCGGACCTGACCGACGACCTGCGGCGCGCCGTGCACGCGAGGCGCGCGTGAGAGCCGCGGTCGTCGGGGGCGGCGTCGCGGGCGCCGCGCTGGCCTGGCGGCTGCGGACCGCGGGCGTCGACGTCACGGTGTACGCGCCGGACGCGGCCGACGCCTCCGGCGCGTCCGGCGGGCTGGTGCGCGGCTTCGAGGTCGACGCCGAGGCGGCCGGGCAGGCGGCGGAGTCGCTGGCGGAGCTGAGGTCCGACGAGCGGGTGCGCGACTGGGCCGGGTACCGGGAGACCGGGTCGGTGTACGTGACGGCCGAGGGCGTCACGCCGTCGGTGGACGCGGTGGAGGCCGCGCTGCCGGGTTCGGCGTCCGTCGTGGACGGTGCCGAGCTGGCGCGCCGGTTCGGGTTCCGGGACCTGCCCGCGGACGCGGCCGGTGTCGTGGAGCGGCACGCCGGGCACTTCTCCCCCGCGCGGTTCCGCGAGCGCGCGCTGCGGTGGCTGGCCGGCAGCGGCGGGGACGTCCGCGCCGAGCGGGTTGCCGAAGTGCGGGCGGGTGCGGCGGTCCGCACCGAGGGCGGGGTGGCGGCGTTCGACGCGGTGGTCGTCGCGGCCGGCGCGTGGACGCCCCGGCTCGTCGGCGGCGAGCCGCTGCGCGCCAAGCAGATCCAGTACGGGCTGTACCGGCTGCCGATACCGTGCGCGGCGTCGTTCGTGGACGACCGGACCGGCCTGTACGGCCGCCCGGACCGCGACGGCGCGTTCCTGCTGGGCATGGGGTGCGACCGCTGGGACGTCGACCCCGACGCCGTGACGCCCGACCACGACCTGGCCGGGCGGGTGCTCGACGCGGCCCGCCGCCGGTTCGGCGTCGCGGACGGGGCGGCGGGGCCGGAGCGGGTGGTGGCCTCGTTCGACTGCTACCGCTCACCGGCCGGGTTGCGCCTGGTCGACGTGGGCGGCGGGGTGTTCACCTTCACCGGCGGCAGCGGCGGCGCGGCGAAGACCGTGCTGGCGGCGAGCCGGCGGGCCGCGGCGGAGCTGGTGGCGTCGTGATCCTCGGCATCGACCACGTGGGACTGCTCACCGCGGACCCCGAGGGCGTCGGCGCGCTGCTCGCCGTGCTCGGGCTGTCCAAGGTGGAGGGCGGCGTCGCGGACGACTACGGCGTCTCGTGCGACTTCTGGCAGGTGGGCGCCGACCTCTCGGCGCCGGCCGTCGAGGTGGTGGCACCGGTCCGGGAGGACTCGGCGGTCGCCGGGCGGCTCGCGCGCGGGCCGGGGCTGTACCACATCGCGTTCGAAGTGGACGACCTGCGTGCCGAAGCGACGCGCCTGCGGACCGGGGGTTTCGCGCCCGTGGACGCGGAACCGTGCCGCGGGGCGCGGGAGGGCATGGCGGTGCAGTACCTGTACGCGCCGAAACCGGCCGGCGTGCTCGTCGAGCTGGTGGCCTACGACACCCCGCGCCGACGCCTATCGACGGCATCGGGAAATCCGATGATTAAACCGTAGGACAAGGTCACAAAAATGTTGCCCCCGGCGCGCCGGCGGGAAATAATCATTACAGACCGCAGCACTTCGCCAAGCGATCCGGCCGACTGGGCTCGTCGAACTTGGGTTGCTTGTCTCTGAACCGGCTGACACAGGTCAGAGCGCCGCAGGGGTCAGGGGTGACACCCTGCGGCGCACATCTTCCCACTTCCCTCCAAACTTTTTCGCATGCCCGCGACAAATGATCACGGGCATGCCTGAAAACCATGCCTGAAAGCAGTCACAGGACAGGAGTGCTCATGGCCAGCCAGCTCGTGGATTTCGGTGTCGCGGGCTTCGGGTTCGCCACCGGCGAGGACCGGGACGTCGCGCAGACGGCCGGTGACTACGTCGGCGACCCCGAACGCGTCGTCCGCTGGGGCTACCACACGTTCCACCGCGCCCCGGACGGCGTGACCGCCACCGACCTGGCGACCCTCGCCGGGCAGGACGCGCTGGACCGCCTCGGCCTCGCCCCCAACGACGTCGACTTCGTCGTCGTGGCGGCCTCCGAGGTGCCCGACTACCACCACTGGGACACGTCGGCCGCCGTGGCGCGCCGGCTCAAGGTCGAGGGCACGACCCAGACGATGCTGCTCACCGAGGGGTGCGCCTGCGGCGTCACGGGCCTGGGCTACGTGGCCGGGCAGCTCGCGCTGCAGCCGGAGATCCAGACGGTGCTTTTCATCGCCGTCAACCGGGTCAGCGAGTTCCACCGCAACCGCATGAACGTCAACAACGCCGTGCACAGCGACGGCGCGGTGGCCGCGGTCCTCAAGCGGGGCCACGAGGGCGTGAAGTGGCTGGCCACGGACCAGTTCGTGGACCCCGACCTGTCGGACTTCTTCCGCACGGAGGTCGGCGGCGCGGTCAACCCGGTCCCGTTCGACGGCTGGACGGCCAAGGACGCGCCCCCCGGGCACGCCCGCATCCAGGCCCACTTCGACAAGGACCCGGCCAAGCTGCGCGAGTTCGTGGCGACGCTGAACCAGCGGATCACCGACACCGTGGACAACGCGCTGCGCCGCGCGGGGCTGACCCGCGACGACCTCAAGCACGTCATCTACATCAACGACTCCACCGACACCATCGAGGAGGTCGCCGCGCCGTTCGGCGTCACCGTCGAGCACACCAACGCCGAGCTGTCCCTCAGCCACGGCCACATGGGCGCGGCGGACCAGCTCTTCTGCCTCGGCGAGCACATCGAGCGCGGCGACGTGAAGCCCGGCGACGTCGTGGCGCTGTGCGGGATCTCCATCGGCATGCGCTGGTACTGCACCCTGGTGCGGATCTGATGGGCGAGCGACCGGACCTGCTGGAGTCGCTGCGCGCCGCCGTGGCGGAGGGCCGCGCGCCCGAACCCGCCGACCTGACGCGGCTGGCGCGCGTGTCCGACCCGCTCGTGCTGCGCAAGGCGGGCAAGCTGCTCGCCCGCCTGGAGGACGCGGAGAACCTGCGCCCGCTGCGCGTCGCCCTGCTGGCGACGTGCACCATCGGTCCCTACGAGCAGATCCTGCGGGCGAGCCTGGTGGCCGCGGGCGTCCTGCCCGAGCTGGTGCCCGGCCCGTACGGGATGTTCGAGCTGACCCTGGCCACCGAGCCGTTCGAGGGCGCGGACGTCGTCGCCCTCCTGCTGGACGAGAGCTACTTCCTGCCCCAGGACTGGGCCGCCGCGGACGTCGACGGGCTCGCCGGGCACCTGGAGGCCCGGCTGGACGACCTGCGGGGGCTGGTGCTCTCGGCCGCGCAGCGGAGCACCGCGACCGTGCTGCTGCACACCGTGCCGCTGCCGGCGCAGGTGCGCGACTCGGTGATCAGCTGGCGGGCGCGGGCCGCGCTGTCGCGGGCGTGGGCGAAGCTCAACGAGGGCCTGCTGGACCTCGCCGCGCAGCACCGCCAGGTGGCCGTGACCGACCTCGTGTCGGTGCTCGCCGACTCGCCGTTCGCGGCGCGCGACGACCGGCTGCACCGCTACGGCGACCTGCCCTACACCGACGGCGCGCTGTACCTGCTGGCACGCGAGGTGCGCCGGTTCGCGCAGGCGCGCAGCGGCCTGTCCCGCAAGGTGCTGGCGCTGGACCTCGACAACACGCTGTGGGGTGGCGTGCTCGGCGAGGTCGGCGCGGAGGGCGTGCAGCTGGGCGGCCTGTACCCGGGCAACGCCTACCAGGAGGTGCAGCGCACCGCGGGCAGGCTGCGCGACCAGGGCGTGGTGCTGGTGCTGGCCAGCAAGAACGACGCCGACCTGGTCGACGAGGCGCTGACCGCCCACCCGGAGGTGCTGCTGCGGCCGGAGGCGTTCTCCGCCAAGGCCGTCAACTGGTCGCCGAAGGCGGGCAACCTGCGCGAGGCCGCGACGGCGCTCGGCCTGTCCATCGGGTCGTTCGTGTTCCTGGACGACTCGCCGTTCGAGCGCGGCCACGTCGAGGAGGAGCTGCCCGAGGTCGTGGTGCTGCCCTCCGACGGCGACCCGGCGCACATCGTGCGCACGCTGCTGGAGCAGGGCTGGTTCGACGTCGCCGAGCTGACCGAGACCGACCTGGCCCGGCCGGAGCTGTACCGCAGCCGGGCGCTGCGCAACGACTTCGCCGGCGGCTTCGGCTCGTCGGAGGACTACCTGCACGCGCTGGGCGTGCGGCTGACCGTCGAGGAGGCGGACGGCTTCTCGGTGGCGCGCGTCGCCCAGCTCGCCGCCCGCACGAACCAGTTCAACCTGACCGGCCTGCGGTTCGACGAGGCCGAGACCGGTCGCCGCATCGCCGACCCGGACCACCTGGTCGTCACGTTCGCGGTGGCCGACCGGTTCGGCGACGAGGGCGTCATCGGCGCCGCGTGGGTCGACCGCTCCGGCGCCGAGTGGCACGTGGACAACCTCGTGCTGAGCTGCCGGGTGCTGGGCCGCGGTGTGGAACTGGCGATCGCCGCGTGGCTCGCGGGCCGCGCGCACGCCGCCGGCGCCACCGCGCTGCGCGGCCGGTACGTGCCGTCGAAGAAGAACGGCATGGCGAGCGGCTTCTGGAGCAACGCCGGGTTCGCCGACGAGGGCGACGGCGCGTACGCGCTCGCCCTGGGCGCGGACGCGGGGCTGCCCGAGGTGCCCGCCTGGATCAACCTGCTCGAGGGGAACGAGGTAGTCCGATGACCGAGACCACGGTGGAGCAGTCGGTGCTGGGCATCCTGGCCGGCGCGCTCGACGTCACCGTCGACGCGCTGCGCGAGGAGCCGGTGCTGGCCCGGCACGAGTGGGACAGCATCAGCTCGCTGGACGCACTGGCCCAGCTGGAGAACCGGTTGCAGGTGAGCCTGGACCTGCGCGCGTTCCACGCCGCCCGGACCGTCGACGACGTCGTGGCGCTGGTGCGCCCCACCCCCTGACCCACCTCCCCGACACCGGCGGCGCACCCCGCCGCCGGTGCCCCGGACCGGTCGCGCACCCGCGCCCGGCCCGCACGTCCCGCACGTCGGCACCGCCGCCGCGGCGCCGCCCGACAATGCTTGGAGACTGCGTTGGACCACCAGGATGTAGAACTGCTCGCGATCGGCGCGGGCCCGGCGAACCTGGCCCTGGCCGTCGCGCTGGAGGAGCTCGAGCCCGACCTCGCCGCACGCACCCTCGTCGCCGAGCAGCACGACGACATCGTGTGGCAGCGCGGGATGCTGCTGCCGTGGTCGCGCAGCCAGGTGTCCTTCCTCAAGGACCTGGTGACGCTGCGCAACCCGACCAGCCCGTACTCGTTCGTCAACTACCTGCACTCCACGGGCCGGTTGGACGAGTTCATCAACCTCGGCACGTTCACCCCCTACCGCCTGGAGATCTCCGGGTACCTCGCGTGGGTCGCGCGGTCGCTGACGAAGGTCCGGTTGCAGAACGGTCGCCGCGCGGTGTCCGTCGAGCCGCAGCGCGACGAGTCGGGCGCGGTGGACCGGTGGCTGGTCCGATTCGCCGACGGCGGCACGGTGTCGTGCGCGACGCTGGTCATCGGCGTCGGCCGCGACCCGCACCTGCCCACGGAGTTCGCGGCGCTGCCCCGCGAGCGGGTGGTGCACAGCACCGAGTTCCTGCACCGGGTCGGCGAGCTGGACCCGCAGGGCGAGCACCGCATCGTCGTCGTCGGCGGCGCGCAGAGCGCCGCGGAGATGCTGTGGTCGGCGCACGAGACGTTCCCGCGCTCCAAGGTGACGATGGTGATGCGCTCGATCGGCCTGAACGGCTACGAGAGCAGCAAGTTCACCAACGAGCTGTTCTACCCGTCCTTCGTGGACAAGTTCAACGAGGCCCAGCCGGAGGCGCGCTCGCAGCTGCTGCGCGAGATGCACCGCACCAACTACGCGGGCCTGTCGCCCGCCATGCTGGACAACCTCTACAACACGATGTACCTGGAGAAGCTCACCGGCGCCCAGCGGCTGTCGATGATCACGATGGCCGAGGTCGTCGACTCCGCCCTGGTGGACGACGAGGTCGTGCTGACGCTGCTCGACCGCCGCACCGGCGAGCGCAGCGAGCTGCGCTGCGACCGCGTGATGCTCGGCACCGGCTTCGACAAGCGCATGCCGACCCTGGTCCGCGCGATGGCCGCCGAGGTCGGCCAGGAGACCTTCGCGGTCACCCGCAACTACCGCCTCGAACTCCCCGAGTCGGTGTCCGCCCGCGTGTACCTGCAGGGCGTCAACGAGGCAACGCACGGCATCGCCGACTCGCTGATCAGCGTCCTGGCGATCCGGGCCGCGGAGATCGTCGGCGACCTCGTCGACAACACCGTGCCCGTGGTGGCGCAGCGCGTCACCGAGCTGTTCGCCGAAGCACCCCAGCCCGCTTGATCCGAGAGGAGTCGTCACCATGATGGAAATCCGCCCCCTGGACCGGGACAACCTCAAACCCGACAACGGCCTGGTCGCCCAGCGCCTGATGCCGTGGGACCTCGTCAACGCGCCGTTCGAGGGCTCCTGGTGCGTCGTGCGCCCCGGTGCCGAGTCGGGTGCGCACGGCCACCACGAGTACGAGATCTGGGTCGCCATGACCGGTGAGGCCGAGATCATCACGCAGGCCGGCGCCGCCCCGTTCAAGGCCGGTGACGTCGTGCACTTCACGCCGCACGAGAAGCACCAGGTGGTCAACAAGGGCACCGAGGACTTCCAGTTCTACGCGATCTGGTGGGACGCCGAGCTGGCCGGGAAGTTCGCCGCCCGCCACGAGGGAGCCGCCTCGTGACGGCCCGTTCCCGCCCGGCGATAGTGGTCGCCGCGACGCCCACGTCGAACGGCGACCTGCACGTCGGCCATATGTCGGGCCCCTACCTGGGCGGCGACGTGTACGCGCGCTACCTGCGCGCCACCGGTCGCCAGGTGCTCTACACCACCTGCACCGACGACAGCCAGAGCTACGTGGTGTCCACCGCGCACCGGCGCGGCCTGGTGCCCGACGAGCTGGTGCGGACGTCCACGGCCAAGATCGAGCGGTCGCTGGAGGCGATGGGCACGCTGATGCCGGGCCTGCCGCCGATCGACGACCGGTACCGGGCCACGGTGCTGGAGTTCCTCAAGGAGCTGCACGCCGCCGGGCGGTTCCAGCTGCGCAAGGTGCAGCTGCCCTACGCCCGCAACGCCGGCGCATTCCTCTACGACGGCCTGGTCACCGGCACGTGCCCGTCGTGCCTGTCGGGCAGTTGCGGCGGCGCGTGCGAGAACTGCGGCCACCCCAACAACTTCGACGAGCTGCTGGAGCCGAAGTACACCATCGACCCGAGCGACCCGGTGGTGTACCGGGAGTGCGAGATCCTCGTGCTGCCGATGGAGGACTACCGCGAGCGGCTCACGTCGTACTACGCGGCCCGCACGCCCCGGTGGCGCCCGCACGCCCGCCAGCTGATCGGCGAGCTGCTGTCCAAGCCGCTGCCGGACATCCCGGTGACGTTCCCCGGCACGTGGGGCATCGCCGCGCCGTTCCCGGAGACGCCCGGCCAGATCGTGTACCCGTGGGTGGAGGCGATGCCCGCCTCCATGTACGCCACGTGGTGGGCGGCCACGCAGCTGGGCCGCACCACGGCCGAGGTCGACGAGCTGTGGCGCGCCGAGCACGACGCGGAGCTGGTGTACTTCCACGGCTTCGACAACGTCTACCACTGGGGCCTGGTGGACCTGGTGATGCTGCTGGCGCACGGCGACAAGTACACGACGCCGGAGTCCAACGTCTGCAACGAGTTCTACGACCTGGACGGCGAGAAGTTCTCCACCAGCCGCAACCACCTCATCTGGAGCGCCGACCTGCTGGCCGAGGTGCCGCGCGACCTGGTGCGGTTCTACCTGGCGCTGACCGGGCCGGAGTTCCAGCGGGCGAACTTCACCCGCGAGGCCCTGCACACCACGACCACGCGCCGGCTGATCACGCCGTGGAACGAGCTGTCCGAGGCGATCGCGCTGGCCATGGTGGGCGTGGACGGCACGCGACCGCTGCCGACGACGGAGGCCGGGCGCTGGCGCGCGGCGACCGTGCTCAAGCGGTTCCGGCTGTGCTACGACCTGCCCGGGTTCAGCATGGGTCGCGCCGCGGAGACGATCGTGACGCAGCTCGGGCGGCTTCGGTCGCTGGCCGACGCGGTGGACCACCGGCGCAACGGCGAGGCGCCGACGCAGCCGGGCGACCTGCTGCTGGAGGCGCGCACGCTGCTCGCGTGCGCCGCGCCGATCCTGGTCGACGTGGCGGCCGACGTGTCGGCGCAGGGCGTCGACCTGGCCATCTCCGACGACATGCCGGCCGAGATCCGGCCGTTCCGGTTCCCGTCGCTGCCCGGCACCCACTCGCCGGTGGGGCAGCGCGCGGCCCTCGACGGCGTGAGCTAGGAGGCGACGCACCGTGAAGCTGCTGACCATCGAGACCCGCCAGTACCTCCAGTACTACCACTCCCGCTACCAGCAGGTGCAGGACCTGGGCGTGGACCTGTACGTGCTCAACGGCGAGGGCACCGAGGACTTCTGGCCGGCCGACCGCTACCGCCTGGTGGGGTCGAAGAACATCGACGACATGATCGCCGCGGCGAAGCAGTGGCACGCCACCGAGGCGTTCGACGGCGTGATGACGTTCTCGGAGGCGGCCGTCGTGGCCGTCGCGGCGATCGCCGAGGCGCTCGGCCTGCCGGGCATCGGCGTCGAGGCCGCGCTCAACAGCCGCAACAAGTACCTGATGCGGCAGGCGCACGAGAAGGCGGGCGCGCCGATCCCGGGGTTCCGCTTCGTCACCACGCTGGAGGAGGCGAGGTCGGCGGCCGAGGAGTTCGGCTACCCGGTGATCGTCAAGCCGACCCTCGGCGCGGGCAGCCACTTCGTGTTCCGCTGCGACGACGACGCCGAGCTGGTCGAGCACTACGGCCAAGCCGCCAGGGGCATCGAGGACCTGTTCTGGGCCAACTCCGAGGCCGACGGGATCGACCTGGGCCCGAACGGGCTGCTGGTCGAGTCCTTCCTGGACGGCAAGGAGTACCTGATGGAGGCCGTCGCGTGGGACGGCGAGGTGTTCCTCGGGTCGGTGGTGGACCGCATCACCCCCGAGGGCGGGACGTTCGACGACGACGTGCACCACGCGCCGACGTCGATGAGCCCGGAGGACCTGGCCGCCGTGCACGAGGTCGTGACCGCGGGCGCGCTGGCCCAGGGGCTGACCAACAGCGCGATGCACGCCGAGGTCCGCTTCCACCGGGGCAAGCCGTACCTGCTGGAGATCGCGGCGCGCGTCGGCGGCGGCGGGCTGGACATGATCGCCCGCATCACCTCCGGGCACGACCCGATCGCGGCCGTGGTGGACATCGCCGCGGGGCGCCGGCCGAACGTGCGGCACTTCCGGCCGACCGGCACGCACATCACCGCGATGTGCCTGATCTCCGACGCCGGCGTGGTGCGCGAGGTGCGGGTGCCCGAGGAGGTGTCGGCCTCGGACCGCGTGTTCCTGCTGAAGATCACCGCACGACCCGGCGACCTGATCAAGCGCCCGCCGGACGGCAACACGATCATCGGGTTCCTCGGCACCACCGGGACGTCCGAGGAGGACGCGTTCGCCCTGATGAACGACTACGCGTCCAAGATCGAGGTCGATTTCCAGTAGCAGCACCCGAAGGCGTCGCCGGTCCCGTCGCGCGACATGTGGCGAGCCGGTGGCGCCCCTTCGAGAGAGGACTCCACCGCCGTGTCCGATCCCCTGCAACGCACCGCCCGACGCCGCAGGTACCTGATGTGCCCGCCGGAGCACTTCGACGTCACCTACTCCATCAACCCGTGGATGCGCCCCGAGAAGCCGACCGACGCGACCATCGCCCAGCTCCAGTGGAGCCGGTTGCGGTCGCTGTACCTGGACCTGGGGCACGAGGTCGAGCTGATCGAGCCCGAGCCGGGGCTGCCGGACATGGTGTTCGCCGCGAACGGCGCGACCGTCGTGGACGGGAGGGTGCTGTCGGCCCGGTTCCGGTTCCGGCAGCGCGAGGCGGAGGGCCCGGCGTACCTGGAGTGGTTCCGCGAGCACGGGTTCCGCACGCAGGAGGCGTTCTGGGTGAACGAGGGCGAGGGCGACTACCTGCTGGTGGGCGACCGGATCCTGGCGGGCACGGGCTTCCGCACGGACCCGAGGTCGCACGCGGAGGCGGCCAGGTTCTTCCGGCGCGAGGTGGTGACGCTGGACCTGGTCGACCCGCGGTTCTACCACCTGGACACCGCGCTGGCGGTGCTGGACGACGACCTGATCATGTACTACCCCGAGGCGTTCTCGACGTGGAGCAGGGGCGTGCTGCGCTCCCTGTACCCCGACGCCGTGATCGCCGGCGACCAGGACGCCGAGGTGTTCGGCCTCAACGCCGTCAGCGACGGCAAGCACGTGCTGCTGGCGCAGGAGGCCACGAACCTGGCGGACCAGCTCGCCGACCGGGGTTTCACGCCCATCGGCGTCGACCTGTCCGAACTTCTCAAATCCGGCGGCAGCGCGAAGTGCTGCACGCTCGAACTGCGTGGGGAGCCTGTTCGATGATCAACTACGACGGCAGACGGTTCCACCCGGTCACCGGCGGCGGTCCCGAGGAGAGCCGGGTCGCCGTGTACCACCAGGAGGGCGACCTCCTGTGGGGCGAGTTCCTCGGCGGCAAGGCCCGCCGGGGCGCGTTGACCGGCACCGCCTCGCCCGACGGCGAGCTGGACTTCGCCTACTGCATGGTCCTCGACGACGGCCAGGTGATCTCCGGGCACTGCCGCAGCACGCCGAAGGTCCTGGAGGACGGCCGCATCCGCCTCGACGAGGTGTGGGAGCGGTTCGGCGAGCACGCCTCGTCCGGCGTCTCGACCATCGAGGAACTCCCCACCCAGTCCGCGAACTGACCCGAGAGGCCGACGAGCAGCCATGACATCCGCCAGCACCATCACCGCCGGCCGGGAGGGCACGCCCCGCAAGGGCGGCGTCGTCACGTGGGCGTGCGCGCCGGGCTTCCCGCCCGCCGTGATCTTCCCGTTCACGCCCGCCGAGCGCATGGGCACCCGCAACATCCTCGAGTTCCAGGCCCTGATGTACCGGACGCTGTACTACTTCGGCAGCGACGGCACCCCGAACGTCGACTACGCGCAGAGCATCGGCGAGGAGCCGGTGTGGAGCGAGGACGGCCTGACGGTGCGCGTCAAGGTCAAGCCGTGGAAGTGGTCCAACGGCGAGACGCTGTGCGCCGACAACGTGCTGTTCTGGGTGAACCTGATGAAGGTCAAGGGCGCGCGGTACGGCGAGTACGTGCCGGGCTACTTCCCGGACAACCTGACCGACTACGGCAAGGTCGCCGACGACGAGGTGTTCTTCACCTTCGACAAGACCTACTCCAAGCACTGGGTGCTCTACAACCAGCTCAGCACCATCACGCCGCTGCCCAAGTCCTGGGACCGCACCGCGGCCGGACCGGCGAACGCCTCCGGCGACCTCGCCGACGTCGAGGCCGTCTACGAGTACCTGATGGAGCAGCAGGGCAACATCGTCGACGAGGGCAACGCGCACCGCACCAAGTGGGCCGACAGCCCGATCTGGAGCGTCGTGAGCGGCCCGTGGCGGCTCAAGAGCTACACCATGGAGGGCGTCGTCACGTTCGTGCCCAACGAGCACTACTCGGGGCCGAACAAGCCGTACCTGGACGAGTTCCGCCAGGTGCCGACGTTCTCCGACGAGGAGCAGTACGAGATGCTCAAGGCGGGCCCGGACGCCGAGAACGGCATCCAGGTCGGCTACCTGCCGCTCAGCTTCGCCACCGAGCCCGCGGTCGACCCGGTGGTGGGCGGCCCGAACCCGCTGACCGAGTACACGATGTACCCGCAGTCGGCGTTCTGCATCCGGTACATCTCGCTGAACTTCAACAACCCGACCGTGGTCGGCAAGATGTTCGCGCAGACCTACCTGCGGCAGGCCCTGCAGTCCACGCTGGACCAGGACACCGCGGTGCGCGACATCTACCAGGGCTACGCGTACCGGCAGAACGGCCCGGTGCCCATGTACCCGAAGACGGAGTACGTGTCGCCGCGCCAGCGCGAGGGCGCGTGGCCGCTGCCGTTCTCCCCGGAGAAGGCCAAGGCGCTGCTGGAGGCCAACGGCTGGGACACCAGCGTCACGCCCGCGGTGTGCGTGCGGCCGGGCACGGGCCCGGGCGAGGCCGGCGAGGGCATCCCGGCGGGCACGAAGCTGTCCATCCTGCTGCGCTACGTCGAGGGCCGCCCGGCGCTCACCCGGGTGATGGAGAACTTCCGCGACGCCGCCGCGCAGGCCGGCATCGAGCTGCGGCTGCAGGAGGTGTACGGCTCCATCCTGGTGGCCGAGGACGGGCCGTGCGTGCCGACGCCCGAGACGCCGTGCACCTGGGAGATGTGCTGCTGGAACGGCGGCTGGGCCTACCACCACCCGACCGGCGAGATCCTGTTCTCCACCAAGGCGGGCGGCAACTTCGGCTTCTACAGCGACCCGAAGGCCGACGAGCTGATCGAGCGCACCGTCACCAGCGACGACCTGGAAGTGCTCTACGAGTACCAGGACTACATCGCCAACGAGGTGCCGGTCATCTTCACGCCGAACTTCCCGATCCGGTTGTTCGAGGTCGCCAACACCATCGGCGGGTTCGGGCCCATCAACCCGTACGGGATGATCAACCCCGAGAACTGGTACTACCGCGACTGATCCCCGCGGCACGGGGTCCACCCCGGACCCCGTGCCGTTTCTCGACTCTCCATTGGGGGTTCACCCGTGGTCCTGTCCGCCGCGCCGCCGAGCACCCTCGGCGCGCATTCCCTGCTCGTGTTCCTGGTCCAGGTCGGCGTCCTGCTCGGCGTCGCGCTGGTGCTCGGGCGGCTCGCCGTCCGCATCGGCGTGCCCGCCGTCGTCGGCGAGCTGGCCGCGGGCGTGGTGCTCGGCCCGTCGCTGCTCGGCGCGTTCGCCCCGGTGTTCGACGACCCGACCCAGCTGCACCTGCTCGACGCCGTCGGCCAGTTCGGGGTCCTGCTGCTGGTGGGGTTCACCGGCATGCACCTCGACCTCGGCCTGGCCCGCCGGCAGGGCCGGGCCGCCGCCTGGGTCGGCGCGGGCGGCCTGCTCGTGCCCCTCGGGCTGGGCGTGGCCGCCGGCTTCGCCTTACCCTCCGTGATGCTCGGCCCGGCGGCGGAGCGGCCGGTGTTCGCGCTGTTCATGGGCGTGGCCGTGTGCGTGAGCGCCATCCCGGTGATCGCCAAGGTGCTGCTGGAGATGAACCTGCTGCACCGCGACATCGGGCAGCTCACCGTCACCGCCGCCGCGGTGGACGACGTCGTGGGCTGGTCGCTGCTGGCCGTGGTGTCCGGGATGGCCGCCTCCGGCTTCACCGCCGGTCACGTGGGGTGGGCGCTGGGCGCGCTGGTGCTGGTGGTCGTCGTGGCCGTGGTGGTCGGGCGTCCCGTGGCGCGCGGCGCGTTGCGGCTGGCGGAGCGGTCCGGGGACGCGGGCGTGACCGTGGCGGTGGTCGTGCTGCTGGTGATAGCGTTCGCCGCCGGCACGCACGCCCTGGAGCTGGAGCCGGTGCTGGGGGCGTTCCTGTGCGGCCTGGTGATCTCGTCGGTCGGCGGTGTCGCCCGCGAGCCGCTGGCCGTGGTCCGGACGTTCGTGATGGGGGTGCTCGCGCCGTTGTTCTTCGCGACGGCGGGCTTGCGCATGGACCTGACGGCGTTGCGGCACCCGGCCGTGCTCGGCGCGGCCCTGGCCGTGCTGCTGCTCGCCGTGGTCGGCAAGTTCGCGGGTGCCTACGCGGGCGCGCGGCTGGCCCGGTTGAGCCACTGGGAGGGCCTCGCGGTCGGCGCGGGGCTCAACGCCCGCGGTGTGATCGGCGTGATCGTGGCGCTGGTCGGGCTGCGGCTCGGGGTGCTCACGACCGAGGCTTACACGGTCGTGGTGCTGGTGTCGGTCGTGACGTCGCTGATGGCGCCGCCGACGTTGCGGTACGCGGCACGGCGGATCGCCGTGACCGAGGAGGAACGCGAGCGCGAGAAGGCGTTCGGCGGCGTGCAAGCCCTTTCGAGAGTGGAGTCCCGATGACCAACACCGACCAGCGGCCGCTGCTGCTCGTGGTGGCGACCGGCATGCGGCTGTACCGGGAGTACCTGTTGCGCTCGATCAGCGCGCGGTACCGGGTGCACCTGTTCCTGACCGCGGAACCCGACTGGGAGAAGGAGTACGTGTCCGGCTGGACCGTGCTGCCCTCCACCACGGACGGTCCCGCGATGGCGGCGAAGGCGGCCGAGATCCACGCCGGCACGCCGTTCTCCGGCGTGCTGTGCTGGGACGAGGTGCGCATCCACGCCACGGCGTTCGTCGCGCAGGCCCTCGGGCTGCGCAACGGCGACCCCGCCGTGATCTGGCGGCTGCGCGACAAGGGCGGCACGCGGGCGGCGCTGGACGCGTCCGGCGTGCCGCAGCCCCGCTCGATCCCGGTCAAGACCGTGGACGAGGCGGTCGCCGCGGCGGCCGAGGTCGGCTACCCGGCCATCCTCAAGCCGCGCGGGCTCGGCGCGAGCCTGGGCGTGATCAAGGTGAACGACGAGGGCGAGGTGCGCGCGAACTTCGCGTTCACCGAGGCCGCGCGCGGCCCCGAGCCGGTGGTGTTCGACACCGACCAGCCGATCCTGGTCGAGGAGTTCGTCTCCGGCGAGGAGATCAGCGTCGACTCGGTGGTGCGCGACGGTGTCGTGACGCCGCTGTTCGTCGGCCGCAAGGTCGTGGGCTACCACCCGTACGCGGAGGAGATCGGCCACTTCGTGGACGCCTCCGACCCGCTGCTCACCGACCCCACCCTGCTGGACGTGGCGCAGCGGACGCACAAGGCGCTGGGCTTCACCGACGGCATCACCCACGCCGAGTACATGCTGACCGCCGACGGCCCGAAGGTCATCGAGGTCAACGGCCGCCTCGGCGGCGACATGATCCCCTACCTGGGGCTGCTGGCCACGGGCGTCGACCCCGGCCTGGTCGCGGCGGGCGCCGCCACCGGCGGCGAGGTCGACGTGGCGCACACCCACGACCGCGTGGCCGGCATCCGGTTCTTCTACGTCGACGAGGAGGACACCACGCTCGGCTCGCTGTCGTTCGACCAGGACCGGCTGCCCGAGGGCATCGACCGGGTCGTCACGGTCGCGCAGCCCGGCGCGGTCGTCTCCCCGCCCCCCAAGGGCACGGTGTGGGGCCGCATCGCCTTCGCCATCGCCACCGGCGCCTCGCGTGACGAGGTCGCCACCCGACTCGACGCGGCGCAGGCCGCGCTGGACGTGAAGAGCGCCTGATGACCACCGCAAAAGACACCGACCACGGGATCTGGCAGACGTTCGTCGCCTCGCCCCCGGCCGTGAAGGCCGTGCTGGGTGGCGTGTTCGTCAATAAGGTCGGTGGGTTCCTCAACATCTTCCTGGTGCTGTTCCTGACGGCCCGGGGCTACTCCGCCGGCGAGGCGGCCACGGCGCTGGGCGTCTACGGCGTCGGCAACGTCGTGGGCGTCCTCGTCGGCGGCGCGCTGGCCGACCGGCTGGGCGCGCGCAACTCCACCGTGCTCAGCATGGGCGGCGCGGCGCTGCTCACCGCGGCCCTGCTCTACCTGCCCAACTACGCGCTGCTGATCGGCGCGGTCGCCCTGCTCGGCGCGATCTCGCAGGTCTACCGGCCCGCGTCGGCGACCCTGCTGTCGGAGCTGACGCCCGACGACCGGCAGGTCATGGTGTTCGCCATGTACCGGTTCGGGCTGAACCTGGGCACGACCGCCGCGCCGCTGATCGGCTTCGGCCTCTACCAGCTCGGCGGCGACAGCTACGACCTGCTGTTCTGGGGCGAGGCGGTGGTCGCGGCGGCGTACGCGCTGGTCGCGTTCCGCGTGCTGCCGGCCCGGACCGGGGTCAAGGAGGCGGCGGCCGAGGGCGGGGCCGCGCCCACCGGCAGCTACACCGACGTGCTGCGGGACCGCCGCTACCTGGTGTACCTGGCGGCGACGTTCTTCAACGCCGTGGTCTACGTGCAGTACCTGTCGACGTTGCCGCTGGACGTGCAGGCGTCCGGGGTGCCGATCTTCTGGTACACGCTCGCGGTCGCGCTGAACGGCGGTGCGGTGATCCTGTTCGAGCTGGTGGTGACCAAGAAGACGCAGCACATGCGGCCCAAGCTGGTCGTCGGCGTGGCGTACGCGCTGGTCGGCATCGGCGTGGCGGTGTACGCGCTGCCGCTGGGACCGGCGGTGATCGTCGCGGGCACGCTGATCTGGACGCTGGGCGAGATCATCGGCGGGCCGGTGGTGTTCGCCTACCCGGGCATGGCCGGTCCGGCGCACCTCAAGGGCCGCTACATCGGCAGCTTCCAGTTCGTCTACGGCCTGGGCGCGGCCGTCGGCCCGGTGCTCGGCGGCTTCCTGTTCCTCCAGCTCGGGCACGGCGTGTGGCCGGTGCTGGCGCTGTTCGGGCTCGCGGCGGCCGTGGCCGGGTACGTGTCCACCCGCGACCGCGCGGGGGCCGAGAGCGTTGGGTGACTTCGACTTCCTCGTCGGCCGCTGGTCCATCCACAACCGCAGGCTGCGGCGGCGGCTCGTGGGCAGCGACGACTGGGAGGAGTTCACGTCCACCTCGGACGTGCGGCCGATCTTCGGCGGCGCGGGGAACGTGGACGAGATCACCTTCCCCGACGGCACGTCCGGCCTGACCGTGCGGCTGTTCGACGCCGCCACCGGCCGCTGGTCGCTGAACTGGGCGAGCAGCGACTCGGGGGTGTTCTTCCCGCCGCTGTTCGGCTCGTTCGCCGACGGCGTGGGCACGTTCCTCGGGGACGAGGTGCAGGACGGCACGCCGGTCCGCATCCGCTTCCTGTGGCACCGCATCACCGGTGACTCGGCGCGGTGGGAGCAGGCCATGTCCGCCGACGGCGGGCGGACGTGGGAGACCAACTGGTACATGGACATCACGCGCCAGGCGTGATCCGCCCCGAAGCCCCCGTCCCGGATCGCGGACGGGGGCTTTCGCGCGCCGTCAGGCCACCGCGCGCTCCGGCTCGGCCGCCCGGTCCGGGTCGGGCTGGAGGGCGACCAGGACGATCGCGCCCAGCGTGAGCGCGACGCTGGTCAGGATGACCGGCAGGTAGCCGTGCGCGGCGTCGGCGAGGACCGCGCCGAGCTGGCTGCCGACCGCGACGGCGACCATGTGCAGCGCCCACAGCACGCCGATCGCGGTGCCCTTGCGCCCGCGCGGCAGGATCTTCGCGATCCACATGGTCGTGGCGACGACCGTGACGAGGTAGCTCGCGCCGAACACCGCGCCGAACACCAGCACGGTGAACTCGGCGTCGAAGAACGGGGCGATCGCCATCGCCGCGGCCCGCAGCGCGTAGCCGCCGACGAGCGTCGCCCGGATGCGGCCCCGGTCGCACAGCCTGCCCGCCACCAGCGAGCCGACGATCTCCAGCGCCCCGAGCAGCACGAACGCCACCGAGCTGGTCACCGGCGCCACGCCGTGGTCGTGCATGTGCGGGAACAGGTGGACGTCGATGAACGCCATCGTCGTGCCGCACGCGAAGAACGGCAGGATCAGCCCGCGCACCCGCTTGTCCCCGAACGCGAGGCGGATGCCCGCCCAGAAGCCGTGCTCGGCGGGCGCGGGCGGGGTGGAGTTGCGGTTGGAGTAGCGCACCAGCAGCAGCGACAGCGGCAGGAGCACGACCAGGAACACCACGCCGACGCCGAGCAGGACCTGCCGCCACGACGTGACCGCGCCCAGGAACGTCCACAGCGGCACCAGCACCATGAAGCCGACCGCCGCGCCGTTGGTCAGCACCGCGTACAGGAACCCGGCGTTGCGGCCCCGGAACAGCTGGTCTGCCAGCACGCCCAGCGGCACGAACGACAGCATCGTGCAGCCGACCGCGCCGAGGACGCCGTAGGTCGGCACGAACACCCGGATGTCCGTGGCCACGGCGCAGACCAGCAGCACCACGCCGGTGATGCCCGCGCCGATCGCCAGCACCGGCACCGCGCCGATCCGGTCCGCCAGGTGGCCCACCGCCGAGGACGCCAGGGCGGTCACGACGGCGAACAGCGTCGTGGCGATCGCGAGCGTGCCGCGGCTGACGTCGAAGTCGTCGGCGATCGGCAGGAACAGCACCTGCACGGTGGACTTCATCGACGAGCCCGCCATCGAGATGGCGAAGCTCGCGGTGGTCGCGAACACCGCGAACGCGGTGATGCCGGTTGCGACCTTCGGCAGGGTGCTCATGGTTCTCCCGATCCGCCTCGCGGCAGCCGTCCTCCAGGGTTTTTCATGCTGCCACCCACCCGTGGGCAGCGAGAACACCACCGCGCCTATGGCGGGGTTGGGCCGACCGGAGCACCGCCGCGGGCACGTCGGCCGGGTAGTGTCCCGCTTGCCCATAGGCGATGCGAATGACGCCGACCGGCGGTGCTCCCGCTCGACCGGATGCCCCCTCGGCCTCACCTATCCTGTGGCCGCACGAAGCCGGTCGACGCGGAGGCTCGGATGTCCAGGATCGTCAAGGCAGTGGTCGCCACGGGCAAGGGGCGGCCGGTCGGCCTCGAGGACGTCGTCGTGCCCGACCCCGGCCCCGGCGAGGCGACCGTCCGCGTCCTGGCCTCCGGCGTCTGCCACACCGACCTGCACTACCGCGACGGCGTGATCGGCGACGCGTTCCCGTACCTGCTCGGCCACGAGGCGTCCGGCGTCGTGGAGCAGGTCGGCGCGGGCGTCGACACCGTGGCGCCGGGCGACTTCGTGGTGCTGAACTGGCGGGCGGTCTGCGGGCGCTGCCGCGCGTGCCGCCGCGGCCGCCCGGAGTCCTGTGTGGACGACCACACGGCGACGACCCGGATGACCCTGACCGACGGCACGCCGTTGCAGCCCGCCCTGGGCATCGGCGCGTTCGCCGAGCTGACGCTCGTGCACGCCGGCCAGTGCACGCCGGTCTCGCCCAAGGTCGACCCGGCCGTGGCCGCGCTGCTCGGGTGCGGCGTGATGTCGGGCCTGGGCGCGGCCCTGAACACCGGCGGCGTCACCACCGGCGACACGGTCGCGGTCATCGGCACGGGCGGCGTGGGGTGCGCGGCCGTCGCGGGCGCGAAGCTGGCCGGGGCGACCACGATCATCGCGGTGGACCTCGACGAGCGGAGGCTGTGGCACGCCCGCGAGCTGGGCGCGACGGACCTGGTCGACGCCCGCCGCACGCCGGACGTCGTGGCGGCCGTCCGCGCCCTGACCGACGACCTCGGCGCGGACGTGGTGATCGACGCGGCCGGCACGCCCGAGACGTGGCGGCAGGGGTTCTACGCGCGGGCGCTGGGCGGCACGTTCGTGCTGGTCGCCCGGCCGGAGGCGGGGATGCGCCTGGAGCTGCCGCTGCTGGACGCGTTCCTGCGCAACGGCACCTACCGCACGAGCTGGTACGGCGACTGCCTGCCCTCGCGCGACTTCGCCCCGCTGATCGACCTGCACCTGCAGGACCGCCTCCCGCTGGACCACTTCGTCACCGAGCGGATCTCCGTGACCGACGTGGAGCGGGCGTTCGCGTCCATGCGGTCGGGTGACGTGCTGCGCAGCGTCGTCGTCCACTGAGCCTCGGCCACCGAACCGCACTCCGGCCGCCGGTGTGAAAAAAGCCACTACCTGATCTTTAACATCGCTTTACTATCGGCCCGCGATGCCCGATACTGGTCGCCGAGGGGAGTACTTCCCAAGCGTCTGGCCGGTCAGTACGGACATCCCGAGCGGTGTCCCCGGCAGGCCACCCGCCAGGGTGAAGGAGACCTCGGACTTCGATGTTCGAGGAGCTTCGCATGCCCGTGCACGCCGCCGCCCCGGTCGAGCCCGTGGGGTCGCCCGGCCTGTGGGCCGTCAGCATCGCCGTCCTGGTCGCGCTGCTCGTCGCCGACTTCGTCGTCACCCGCCGCCCGCACGAGGTGGAGCTGCGGGAGGCCGTCGGGTGGTCGGTGTTCTACCTGGCGCTGCCCGTCGGCTTCGGCGTGTGGCTGTGGACGGCGTTCGGGACCGACCGGGCGCTGGAGTTCATGACCGGCTTCGTGGTCGAGAAGTCCCTGTCGGTCGACAACCTGTTCGTCTTCATGCTGCTGCTGGCCGCGTTCGCCGTGCCGACCGAGGTGCGGCAGCGCGTGCTGCTCTACGGCATCGTCGGCGCGCTGGTGCTGCGCGGCGTGTTCATCGCGGCGGGCGCGGCGATGCTGTCGGCGGGCACGTGGGCGTTCCTGGTGTTCGGGCTCGTCCTGTTCGCCTCGGCGGTGAAGATCCTGCGCGAGGCGGTCCGCGGGTCGGCCTCCGAGGAGCGCGACACGTCCCGGATGCGGTCCGTGCGGCTGCTGCGCCGGTTGATGCCGGTGACCGACGACTACCGCGGAACCCGCCTGACCGTCCGCGAGCACGGTCGGCGGGCGCTCACGCCGCTGGCGGTCGTGGTGGTGGCGGTGTTCGCGACCGACGTGGTGTTCGCCGTCGACTCCGTGCCGGCGGTGTACGGCATCACCGACGACCCGTACCTGGTGTTCGCCACGAACGCGTTCGCCCTGCTGGGGCTGCGCGCGCTGTACTTCGTGCTGCACTCGGCGCTGGCGAAGCTGGTCCACCTCAACCACGGGCTGGCGATCATCCTCGGGTTCATCGGCGCGAAGCTGGTGCTGCACTGGGCGCACGGCATCTGGCCCGCCGTGCCGGAGATCCCCACGCCGCTGTCGCTGGGCGTGATCATCGCCGTGCTCGCCGCCGTGACGGTCACCAGCCTGCGCGCCGTCCGCCTCAGGGAACGTCGAGCAGGTCGCGCAGACCAGCGGCCGTGAACGCGGCCACCACGTCGTCCCGGTCCTCGGTGAAGTGCGACCAGCTGTCGCAGTGGACCGGGACGACCCGGCGCGCGCCGAGGAGCCTGGCCGCTTCGACGGCTCCCGCGCTGTCGAGGACGAGCGGCTCGCCGTCGAACAGGACCGGGATGCGGGGCGCGCCCGTGAAGAGGACGGCGGTGTGCACCGGGCCGAAGCGCTCGGCGATCCGCTCGACCGCTTCCAGCGAGGCGTTGTCGCCGCTGACGTAGGTGGTCGGCAGGCCGTCGCCGGTGAGGACGAAGCCGACGACCCGACCGCTGACGGGTTCGACCTCCTCCCTGGTCAGCGGGCCGTGGATCGCGGGCACGGCCGTCACGGCGACCGCGCCGCCGTCGAGCGCGACGGACTCCCAGTCGGCCAGTCCCCTGGCCCGGCCGCCCAGCCGCCGTGCGCCGCCGGGCGTGGTGAGGGTGAGCGGGACGTCGGCGAGGAAGGCGCGGCCGGCGTGGTCGAGGTTGTCGGGGTGCTCGTCGTGGGAGAGCAGGACGACGTTCACGCGGCCCAGGTCGGCCGGCCCGGCGGCGGGCGGGGCGGTCTTGGTCAGCACGCCGCCCGGCAGGGGGTAGTCGCCGGGTTCGTCGAAGGTGGGGTCGGTGAGGAACCTGAGGCCGCCGTAGTCGAACAGGGCGGTCGGGCCGCCGAGGACGCGGACGGCGAGGTGGTCGGCGCTGGTGCCGGACATGGCTTACCTCACGGATGGTTGAGTGGTTATCCGTGAGAAACGTAGCGGTCTCTCACGGATGGACGCAACCCGTACCATGAGAGGCATGCGTGAGGCCCGGATCGAGGACGCCACCGTGCCGCCCGCCCCGGGGGCGGAGGCGCACGTGGCGCTCGATTTCGCCAACAGCGCCGTCGCGTCGCCGGGCGGTCACTTCGTCGACCTGCTGGGCACGCCCGCGGCGGCGGAGCGGTGGCTGTTCGAGCGCGGCCTGGCCCCGGCCGACGCGGGCGTGCAGGAGATGTGCGCGGCGCAGCTGCGGTCGTTGCGCGAGCACCTGAGGTCGTTGTTCGCCGCCCGGGTCGACGGGCTGCCCGCCCTGCCCTCGGCGCTGGCCGCGGTCAACGACGCGCTGGGCAAGGCGCCGACCGCCGCCCTGCTGCGCTGGGACGACGAGACCGGCCCCTACCGCGTGGCGCCGCACCCGACGAACGAGATCCTCGACCGGGCCCTGGCGGCCCTGGCCGCCGACGCGGCCGACCTGCTGACGGGCCCCGACGCGACCCGCCTGACCCGCTGCGGCTCCACCCCGTGCAACCGCTACCTGCTGCGCCACGGCCGCCGCCACTGGTGCTCGACCCGCTGCGGCGACCGCGCCCGAGCGGCCCGCTCCTACGCCCGCCGCACCGGCCGAGCCGACTGACCGTCACCGCGACGACCAGCGCCGGCACCTCGCCGGTCGCCGGGTGGCCGACCCGGGTGTGCGGGCCGAGCCGGGAACGGGCGTGCGTTCGGCTCACCCGAGGTGTTGCAGGACAGCTCGGCCGGTTCCGCGTCCGGCTCTCCCGGGTCGTGACCTCCCCGTCGAAGACCGCCGAGGGCGGCTCACCACTGGATGTCGCCCAACGCCTCCAGCGGCGCGCGGTCGGTCAGGGATTCCGGGACGACCAGGGTGTCCGCGGCGGTCAGGGCGGCCGGGAACGTGAAGCCGCAGCGCTGCTCCACCTCGCCCAGCCGGACCTGGTAGACCCGGAACTCGTCGAGGTCCAGCGACTCCAGGTGGTCCAGGTCCTGCGTCAGCACGAAGGCGCGCGCCCGCAGCGCCCCCGCCGAGACGAACGCGATCACCTTCCAGAACTCGCGCGGCAGGGCCACGCCCCGGAACACCCGGTCGTCCGGCCGGAACACCGGGCCGCCGTAGACGCTCACCCGCAGGTCGTCCACGTCCGCGTCCGACAGCACGGCGTCCTCCAGCCGACCCCACAACCCCTGCCGCATGCTCTGGTTGAAGTCGTCCACCTGGGGCGTGATGTTGGTGAAGTAGAACGAGTCGGTGTTCGCCTTCTCCGCCACCGCCTTCGGCCCCCACAGCAGGTCCGCGCGCCGCGCCAGGTGGCCCCGGTCGAGCCGGTTGCCCCGGTACAGCTCGTCGCCGACCTGGTACCGGGCGGGCACGCGCGGGTCCGGCACGAACGGGATGCCCGAGCGGTTGATCGACTTCAGGTCGCCGCCGTCGAGGTTCCACGCCACCCAGAACGCGAACCGCCGCGACTTGCTCTGCGCCAGGGAGAAGTGCGTGTAGTCGATCACCACCGACCCGTCCAGCTCGACCGCGTCCGCCCTGGCCGCCTCACCCAGCCGCGGCAGGCCCACCGGCGTGCCGAGGAAGTCCTCGTCGAACCCGACCGGCGGCGCCTCCCGGACCCCGGCGGGCGGTGCGAGCGCGATGTCGAGCTTCTCGAACACCGACCCGGCCAGGCACGCCAACGCGTGCTCGTCGGAGCTGCCGCCGGTCTCGCCCGCGAAGTGCAGCCCGGCCAGCGTCCGACCGGTCCGCCCGTTGGCCGCCTTGAACACCCACGCCGAGCCGGAGTCGCCGCCCGTGCTGATCTCGCCGCCGGCCGCCGGCCGCGCCGGGTCGGGCCCGATCTCGAAGCAGCCGATCTCCCGCTGCCCCACCGCCGGCCCGTAGTCGACCTTGACGATGGTGTCGACGCGCCGCACGACGCCGTGCGTGACCCCGGTCGTCCGCCCGCTCTTGACGACCTTGTCGCCCAGCTCCGGCTCGCCGAGCTGCTCCAGCGGCACGCCCAGGTCCAGGACCTCCCGCTCGAACCGGCGGTCCTCGATGGTGGCGACGGCGCAGTCCCCCGCCGCGCCGAGGTGCGACCGGACCAGCCGCCCGAGCCGGTTGCGCCCGGTGCGGTTGTCGTCGTGCACCCCCGGCTGCACCACGACGTCGCCGATCGCACCGCTCGGCCCGTGCAGGACGTGCCAGTTGCTCAGCACGTACGGCGTGCCGTCGACCCGGTCGTACACGACGCACCCGACCGTCCCCGCGGACACCCGCACGTGACCGACGCTGACCCCCGGCACCACCGGGTCGACGCGCGTCTTGCGCACGTCGGCGGCGGTCTCCTCCACCACCCGGAAGTCGACCTCGTAGTCGCGTTGCAGCACGTCGGTGGGCACGGGCACCCCGTCGACCTCGATCGTCGCGGGCAGCAGCGCCGTGCCCAACGCGCGCAACGCCTCGGGCTCGGCCTTCTGCCGCACGGTGAACTGGAGGGCGACCTCACCGGTCGTCCGGCCGTCGACCACCTTGTACCCGACGCCGATCGAGGAGACGTTCGGGTCGCGCAGGTAGTCGGACCCCCTCGACCGCACGAACCGCCGCAACGAGGCCCGCAGGTCGTTCGTCCTCTTGGCCATGAGCGCAAACCCCCTCTGTGCGCGCCGGTGGCCTTGCTGTCGCCGTCACCCGATCGGTTGTTAACCCGCCCGCACCGCGTTCACCCGTTCAGCGCAGCAAACGACCACCGACCGCAGTCTCCCTCCCCCAGGCGACGAGGAGCCGGCCGCCGGGCGACCACCCGCTGAACACCGGCCGCCGGGCGCTACGAACCGAGCCCGGCCTCGGCCCGGCCCAGCGACACCAGCGCCGCGATCGCCACCAACCCCAGGTACGGCACGTACACCCGCGGCCGTCCCCCGGTGCCCGCCCAGGTCACCACGACGGACACCGCCCACACCAACGCCGTCCCCCCGGCCACGACGATCATCGGCAACCGCCCGTAGGAGCACACCCCCGACACGGCGTAGTCACAACTCCCCGTCGGGGCGAACGCCGTCAACCCGTACCCGATGACGACCGGTGCGACAACGCACAGCAGCACCGTCCCGAGCAGGGCGAATCCCCTCATGGGCCGCACGGTAGCAGCACCGCCACGGCGGTCCACATAGGACTCGCAAGGGGGAATCACGACCACTCTAAGGGGTCCGGGCCGTGCCCCCGCCCGTTGCCGGGAATCCAGCCGGGACGCACCCGCGGCGTGTCGGTGAAGACGGTGCCGAACGCGGTCAACGGCCACGCGTTCGCGAAGCCGGAGAACCGCCGCCGCGTCGAGGAGGCGCCGACCGCCACCGGCTACCGGCCGGATCGACGGCGCGATCGTGGGCCCGGAGGCGCCGCGGGCGCGCGATTCCGAAAACTCCCGCCCGGAACCCCGGTGGTGGTGCTCGGCGAGCACCCGGTGGACGTACCGGTCGACCACGTCGGCATCGACAACGCGGAGGCCGCACGGGTGGCCGTGGCGCACCCGGCGGGCCTGGTCGCACCAGGGTCGCGGCGACCGGCGCACACCCCCACCGCGGCACGGCGGCGCAACGCCCGGAGGGCTGCCGGCGGGCGCCGGCCGACGCGGGCCCGCCCGCCGATCGCGCCGGTCGAGGACGTGGGCGCGGGGCGGCGCGGGAGGCGTGCCGACCACGCCCGAGGCCGGGTCGGGCAGCACCGATACAGTGCGCTACCTGATCAAGCGCGCCACTGGTGGGTGACGCGCGTTCGGGGAGGAATCGCATGCCCAGCAACGATGAGTTAAAAGCCGGCCTGCGCGCCGTGTTCGACTCGGTGGTCGAGGACGGTCCGAGCTACACGAAGGTGTACGCGGCGGAGATCCGGCAGAAGAACTTCATCGTGTACCGCACCACCACGGTGAGCAACTTCGTCGTCGGCTTCCGGCCGGGCCGGACGGACCTCGTCGTGCTGCCGGTCGACGAGCGCGACGGGTCGCTGATCCCCGGCACCCCGCTGGCGATCACGGACGCCAACCGCGCCTCGGTGAAGAAGCGCGACCTCCAGGGCCGGTTCGTGATCAAGACGACGGACGGCCGGACGTTCCGGTTCACGGTGATCCCGTCGGTGCCGGAGCTGCTGTCGATCGCCTACCGGCTGCCGGTCGACCAGCGGGAGGAGTACGAGGCGTTCCTGGCGGTCCGGGACGCGCTCGTGGAGGCGTGATCCGGCCCGCGCCGGCCATGGAGATCTCCGATGGCCCGGGCCGCGACCGATTCGCCATGTTCTTCGATAACCGATACATCGACTACTTGGACAGCGATTAACCAGCGAAGAGCCGCCGCGCGCCGCGGTGCGGGTTCCCGATGCGCGCGGCGGCGGGGCTCCCCGGTCGCACCGGACGTACACGTCCGGGATGGTCGCTGATCACCTTCGGCGTGTACGCAGTACCGGAACGCGTTCTTCCCGGCCCTGCACCGAAGGAGAGCCGATGTCCCCACTGACCCGGCGAACGCTCATCGCCGGCGGCGTCGTGAGCGCCGGCGTGACGGTCCTCGCCCCCACCACCGCGAACGCCATCTCCTACCCGTTCACGCTGGGCGTCGCCTCCGGCGAGCCCGCCGCGGACGGCTTCGTCATCTGGACGCGCCTCGCGCCGAACCCGCTCGCCGCCGACGGCCTCGGCGGCATGGGCAGCGCCTCGGTCGCGGTGGACTGGCAGGTCTCGACCGACCGGCGGTTCACCCAGGTCGTGCGCGGCGGCACGGCGACCGCGTCCCAGGCGTGGGCGCACAGCGTGCACGTCGAGGTCGCCGGGCTGGAGCCCGACCGCGAGTACTTCTACCGGTTCCGCGCCGGCGGCCACATCTCGCCGGTCGGTCGCGGCGTCACCGCGCCCGCGGTGGGCACCAGCCCGGCGCTGACCATGCTGTTCGCCTCCTGCTCGCACTTCGAGGAGGGCTACTTCACCGCCTACCGGCGGATGGCCGAGGAGAACCCGGACCTCATCCTGCACCTGGGCGACTACATCTACGAGGGCGGTGCGACGACCACCAAGGTGCGCCAGTTCGCGCCGTCGGCGGAGATCGCGAACCTGGCCGACTACCGGGTGCGGCACGCGCAGTACAAGACGGACGTGGACCTGCAGGCCGCGCACGCCGCCGCGCCGTGGCTCGTGGTGTGGGACGACCACGAGGTGGAGAACAACTACGCCAACCTCGTGCGCGCCAACACCTCCCCCGCCGGCGACTTCAGGGCGCGGCGCGCGGCGGCGTACAAGGCGTACTACGAGCACATGCCGCTGCGGGCCGCGCAGGCACCGGTGGCGGAGAACATGCAGCTGTACCGGCGGGTCCGCTGGGGCAGCCTGGCCACGTTCCACCTGCTCGACACCCGCCAGTACCGCGACGACCAGGCGTGCGGCGACGGCACGAAGGTGTGCCCGGAGGCCGACGACCCGGGCCGCACGCTGCTCGGCTCGGCGCAGGAGTCGTGGCTGCTCGACGGCATGCGCCAGAAGCTGGGCACCTGGGACTTCCTGGGCCAGCAGGTGTTCTTCGCGCAGAAGCTCGCCTCCGCCGACGGGGCGAAGTCGATGGACTCCTGGGACGGCTACACCGCCAACCGCGACCGGGTGCAGCGCGGCTGGGACGCGGCGGGCCTGCGCAACACCGTCGTGCTCACCGGTGACGTGCACCGGTCGTGGGCGGCCGACCTGATGAACGACTACACCGCGCAGGACCGGGTCATCGGCACCGAGCTGGTGACCACGTCCATCACCTCCGGCGGCGACGGCAACGCCGCCGAGACGGGCCTGTCCGGCCTCAACCCGCACGTGAAGTTCTACAAGAACCTGCGCGGGTACGTCCGCACCGTCACCTCCCCCGGCCGGGTCGACGTCGACTTCCGCTTCCTGGACCGGGTCACCACCCGCGACTACCCGGTCCGGACGTTGCAGAGCTACGTCGTCCAGGCGGGCAACCCCGGATTGCAGGCACCGTGAAGAAGCTGATCCCGATGATCGTGGCGCTCCTGCTGGCGGGCGCCGGGACCGCGTCGGCGGCGGTCGCGTGGACCACCGCCAACAGCACCGCCACCGGCGACCAGGACAACGCCGCCGTGGCCGCGGTGCGCAACGGCTGGACGGCCGTGGTGTGGGAGGACGACCGCGACGACACGGCGCCGACCGACCCCGTGCACAGCGACGTGTGGGTGCGCCTGTTCAAGGACGGCGTGTCCCGCTACGAGAAGAAGCTGTCCGCGGGCGGCACGGGCACCTGGCGGCACGTGCAGCCGGACGTGGCGGTGCACGACAACGGCACCGCGGTCGTCGTCTGGGCCGAGGACGCGGACGGCAACGACTACTACAACATCCAGGTGCGCGAGCTGAACACCGGCGGCACGGTCACCGGGTCGGCTCGGGCCAACGCGAACACCGACGGGCAGCAGCTGAACCCCGCGGTGGCCGCCGACCCGGACGGCGCCGGGTTCGCCGTGGTGTGGGAGGACGAGCAGACCTCCGCCAACCCGACCGTGCGCGTGGCCGGGTTCGGGTCCGTGACGTCGAAGACCTACGAGGCGCAGGTGCACGCCACCGGCGGCACGCACCGGCGGCCGGACGTGGCGATGGGCGCGGCGGGCAACGCGATCGTGGTGTGGGACGAGGACGGTGACGGCAACGGGTTCTCCAACATCGGCCGCAAGGTCTTCACCCCGTCCGGCGGGGTGAAGCTCGCGCAGGGCGTGGCCAACGCGAGCGGTGACGGGCAGCAGCGGCGGCCGGTGGTGGCGGCGAACTTCAACGGCGACCACGTGGTGGCCTGGGAGACCGACCACACCGGCACGGCGGCGGTGGGCGTCCGCTCCTTCGCCGCCGGCGGCGCCGCGCGGACGACCGCCGACGCGGTGCTGGCGGGCACCGACCCGCAGGTCGGCGTCGACGACCAGCTCAACGTGGTCGTGTCGGCGGTCGAGGCACAGGACGTGGTGACGCAGGGCCTCAACCCGGACGGCACGGTCGCGGGCAGGTTGCCGCGTCAGCCGACCGTGTCCACCGCGGCGGGCAGGCAGGACGAGCCGGCGCTGGGCGTGGACGCGTGGGGCCAGATCACCGTCGCCTACACCGACGACCACGACGGCAACGGGTTCGACCAGGTCTACCTGGGCACCGGGCTGGTCAACAGCACCTGGTGAGCGGGCGGCGGCACGCCTGCCGGGCGTGCCGCTCAGCCCTCCTGCCCCAAGCGCCGGGTCGTCGGCGGGCAGCGGCCGGTCCCGGGCCCCAGCCGGCCATGGGCGCACACGACAGGCCGAAGAAATCGTTGGCGCGGCCAACACACGTCGGTTAACGTTGGCGACACCAACATTGGTGCGACCAACGGAGCGACGATGATCACGCCCTTCACCCTCGACGTGCCCCGGGCCGACCTGGACGACCTGGCCGACCGGCTGGCCCGGACCCGGTGGCCGGACGAGCTGCCCGACGCCGGGTTCGACTACGGCTTCCCCCTCGCCGAGGTCCGCGCGCTGGCCGACCGCTGGCAGCACGGCTACGACTGGCGGCGGCACGAGGCGGAGCTGAACGCGCTCCCGCAGTTCACCACCGTGATCGACGGGCAGCGCGTGCACTTCCTGCACGTCCGCTCACCGCGCGCCGACGCCCTGCCGCTCGTGCTCGTCCACGGCTGGCCGGGGTCGGTGGTGGAGTTCCTCGACGTCGTGGAACCGCTGTCCCGGGACTTCCACCTGGTCATCCCGTCGATCCCCGGGTTCGGCCCGTCCGGTCCGACGACCTCGCGCGGCTGGGACGTCGACCGCGTGGCGCGGGCGTTCACCGAGCTGATGGCCCGGCTGGGCTACCGGCGCTACGGCACGCAGGGCGGCGACTGGGGTTCGGGCATCGCCAAGGCGATGGCCGCCGCCGCGCCCGCGAACGTGGTCGCCGTGCACGTGAACTTCCTGCCCACGCCGCCGGTCGCCGGGGTCGAGCTGTCCGCCGAGGACGAGCGGCGGCTGGAGCGCACCAGGGCGCTGATGCGCAACCGGCCCGGCTACCAGGTGCTCCAGGCCACGCGGCCGCAGACGATCGCCTACGCGCTGACGGACTCCCCGGTCGGGCAGCTGGCGTGGATCGCGGAGAAGTTCACCGAGTGGACCGACCCGGACTCCCGGATCGACGTCGACCGGGTCCTGACCAACGTGATGCTGTACTGGCTCACGGGCACGGCGGGGTCGTCCGCGCGGCTGACCCGCGAGACGGGCATCGGCGCGACCGGCTGCCCCGCACCCCTGGGCGTGGCCGTGTTCCCGCACGACATCGTGCTGCCCGTGCGCCCGCTGGCCGAACGCGCCCACCGGGTCGAGCACTGGAGCGAGTTGCCGCGCGGTGGCCACTTCGCCGCGCTGGAGGCGCCCGACCTGTTCGCCGCCGACGTCGGTGCGTTCTTCGCGGGACGCTCCTGACCGCAATCGTGCGGTGGCACTCCGCCACCGACCTAGGTAGAGTTAGACCATGGTCAGCACGCGGCGAGGGCCGAAGATGACGCTCCCCACCCAGCTCGTGCTGGGTGTGCTGCTGGAGGACCCCACCGCGTCCCGGTACGGGCTGGAGATCTGCCAGACCGCGGGTCTGGCCAGCGGCACGGTCCACCCCATCCTGGCCCGGCTGGAGCAGTGCGGCTGGGTGACGAGCCGGTGGGAGGAGATCGACCCCAGCGAGCACGGCAGGCCCCGGCGGCGGTACTACCGGCTCGACCCCGGCAGCGTCGCCGCCGCCCAGGCCGCCCTCGCGCGGGCCAAGACCCCGGTCGCCCGGTTGGGCCTGCTCCGACAACACCTGGCAGGTGGGACATGACCAGGAGGCGGCGCAGGCTCGCGAACCTCGTCACCCTCGCGCGGGACCTGGAGGTCGCGCTGAACGGCAAGCTGGACCGCATCCTCGACCGCAAGCTCGCGCACGACCTCGCCGTGGAGCTGCGGTGGGCGATCGAGCGCAGCCGGGTGATCGACGACCTGCGGCTGTTCGAGGTCTACGAGCGGGTGCGCGAGCTGGAGTCCGCCGTCGAGTCGCACTGCCTCGGCAAGGCGGGGTTCGGGCCCCTGTCGGCGGGCGCGCGGTCCATCCGGGTCGACCTGGACACGATCGCGCGGACGACGGTCCCGTCCGGCCCGGCCGAGAAGCTGGTTGCGCTGGCGGTCGCCGCGCTCCCGCTGCCCCACCAGGCCCGGTTCAGCGAGGAGTTCCGCGCGGAACTCGCCGACCTGCCCCGCGGCCGGCGCTGGGGGCACGCGCTCGGGCTGGTGTGCCGGTCGCCGGGGCTGCGCCGGGCCCTGGTCGGCGAACCCGCGCCGCGATCGGCCCGGCGATGAGCGTCGCACCGGAGGTCATGACGCGGGCGCTGCGGCGGCTGCGGCCCCTCCGGCACGTCCCCGGCCCCGAGCACCGGTCCATCCTCGTGGTGGACATCGCGGGCTTCGGCCGGTGGAGCGACCCCGACCAGATGACGGCGCGGCACGTGCTGTGGCACGCCATGCGCACCGGGCTGCGCGCCGCGGGCGTGCGGTGGTCCGACCTCGCCGTGCAGAACCGGGGCGACGGGATGATGGTGCTCGTCCCCGCCACCGTGTCCAAGCTGGACCTGCTCGACCCCGCCATCCCGCGGCTGGTCGCCGTGCTGCGGGAGCACAACGACTCCGTCCCGCCGGACCGGCGGGTGCGGGTGCGGCTCGGCCTGCACGCGGGCGAGGTGCACCGCGACCCGCACGGCTGGGTCGGCAGCGACCTCAACACCGCCTGCCGCCTCACCGACAGCGCGCCCGTGCGCGAGCACCTCGTGGGCAACGCCGTGCTGGTCGTGTCGGAGGTGATCCACCAGGGCGTGGTGCGCCACGGCTACCGCCGCGTCGACCCGACCGCGTACACCAGCGTCGACGTGGCGCTGAAGGAGCTGCGCACGCGGGCCTGGGTGACCACCCGGTTCTGATCAGACCACCAGCGACACCCCGGTCGCGGTGACGACCACGGCCACCGCGCCGTCCAGCACCCGCCACGCCGAGGGCCGCGCGAACGTGCCCGACAACCACCGCGCGCCGAACCCG
Source organism: Actinosynnema sp. NPDC053489 (assembly GCF_044544865.1). Taxonomy (NCBI): domain Bacteria; kingdom Bacillati; phylum Actinomycetota; class Actinomycetes; order Pseudonocardiales; family Pseudonocardiaceae; genus Actinosynnema; species Actinosynnema sp. NPDC053489. The sequence continues at coordinate 279,696 of NZ_JBITXT010000007.1, forward strand.
AGCGCGCCGAACCACAGCGCGCTGGCCGTCATCGCGCCGGCCGCGAACCACCACCGGTCACCGCCGAACCCCGTCGACGCGGTGCCCAGCAGCAGCACGGTGTCCAGGTAGACGTGCGGGTTGAGCCAGGTCAGCGCCAGGCAGGTGGCGATCGCCGCGGACGCCGCGCCGCCGAGCTCCAACGCCGCCGGCCGCAGCACCCGCCGCGCCGCGAGCACGCCGTAGCCCACCAGGAACGCCGCGCCGACCCACCGCACCACCTCCAGCGCCCCCGGCCACGCCGTGAACACCGCGCCGACCCCACCGACGCCCGCCGCGATCAGCAGGGCGTCCGAACCCGCGCAGATGGCCACGACCGCGGGCACCTGCCGCCGCAGCACGCCCTGCCGCAGCACCAGGGCGTTCTGGGCGCCGATCACGACGATGAGGGACAGCCCGGTGCTGAGCCCGGCGAGCCACGCGTAGGTCATGGCGACGACGCTAGGAACCGCCCCGCCATAAGGCCAGCTACACTTTCTTACGTATCATCAGCCACCGTGATGCTGGACCCGGAGTGCGTGCGCACCCTGCTGGCCGTCGTGGACGAGGGCACCTTCGACGCCGCCGCCAAGGCCCTGCACGTCACACCGTCGGCGGTGAGCCAGCGGATCAAGCTGCTGGAGCAGCGCACCGGCCGCGTGCTGCTGGTCCGCGGCAAACCCGCCCGCCTCACCGACTCCGGCGCGGTGATCGCCCGCTACGGCAGGCAGCAGGCGCTGCTGGACCGCGACGCGCGCGAAGCGCTCGGCCTGGTCGAGGACCCCACGCCCGTCCCCGTCGCGGTCAACGCCGACTCGCTGGCCACCTGGTTTCGCCGCGTGGTGCAGGAGCTGGCCACCGACGAGGGCCTGGTGCTGACCGTGCGCCGCGACGACCAGGACCACACCGCCGACCTGCTGCGCCAGGGCCTCGTCGTCGGCGCCGTCACCTCCTCGCCCCGCCCCGTGCAGGGCTGCGCCGTCCGCCCGCTCGGGAGCATCCGCTACCACGCCGTGGCCACCAGGGCCTTCGCCCGCCGCTGGCTCGCCGACGGCCGACCGCTGCACGAAGCCCCCGTGATCGTCTTCGACGAGAAGGACGACCTCCAGGACCGCTTCTGCCGCGAGCTGTCCGGCCACGACGCCTCCGCCCACCGCCACCACCTGCCCGACGGGCACGTCTTCGAGGACGCCGTGACCGCGGGCGCCGGCTGGGCCCTGCTCACCGAGCACCAGGTCGCCGCCCACCGCCGGCTCGTGCACCTCGCCCCCGACCACCCGGTGGACGTGCTGCTGCACTGGCAGCAGTGGAAGCTCGACTCACCCCCGCTGGCCCGGGTCGCCGACGCCGTCCTCCGCGCCGCGGCGGCCGAACTGCACTGAACGCCCCACCCGGCACACCCGTTCGCCGAGCCCGCGTGAGCGGTTCGCCGGTCGTTCACCTGCAGGCCGCCCGACCATCACCACGCAGTGTCCACGCCTGTTTACCGTCTGCGAAGCCCTCACCGCCGTCGTTCGAGAAGACGAAGGGTTTCGCATGTCAGGACGCAGAGCTCCCCTGGCGCTGCTCGCCACCGGCGTCGTCACCGCCGCCGCCCTCACCGCCATCGCCTCCTCCGGGCAGGTGCCAGCCGCCTCGGCCGCCACCACCACCCTCACCCCCACCGCCGACACCTACGTCGACAACTCGACCACCGGCACCAACTACGGCACCTCCGGCCAACTCGGCGTGGACGGCTCGCCGACCAAGCGGCTCTTCCTCAAGTTCACCGTCACCGGCGTGTCCGGCACCATCACCGCCGCCACGCTGCGCCTGCACACCGACGACGCCTCGGGCTCGACCAGCCCGGCCGGCGGCGCGGTGCGCGCCCTGACCGACACCACCTGGTCGGAGACCGGCGTCACCTGGAACAACCAGCCCGCCCTCGACGGCGCCGCGCTCGGCTCCCTCGGCTCCGTCGCCCGCAACGCCTGGTACGAGGTCGACGTCACCGCGCACGTGCGCGCCAACGGCACCTTCGGCTTCGGCCTCACCAGCACCAACACCGACGGCGCCGACTACGACTCCCGGGAGACCGGCGCCACCGCGCCGCAACTCGTGATCACCACCGGCACCACGACCACCACCACGACCACGCCCCAGACCGGCGCGGACCCCGTGCTCGTCGGCGCGGGCGACATCGCCGACTCCGGCTCCGGCGACAGCGCCACCGCCGCCCTGCTCGACGGCATCCCCGGCACGGTCTTCACCACCGGCGACAACGTCTACGACAACGGCACCGCGAGCGAGTTCGCCGGCTACTACGACCCGACCTGGGGCAGGCACAAGGCCCGCACCCGACCCTCGCCGGGCAACCACGACTACAACACCAGCGGCGCGACCGGCTACTACAACTACTTCGGCGCGCAGGCCGGCCCGTCCGGGCGCGGCTACTACTCCTACGACCTGGGCAACTGGCACATCGTCTCGTTGAACAGCAACACCAGCACGGCGACCGGCTCCGCCCAGGAGCAGTGGCTGCGCGCCGACCTGGCCGCCAACACCAAGCCCTGCACGGCGGCCTACTGGCACCACCCCCTGTTCACCTCCGGCGCCAACCACGCGCCCTCCACCGCCACCCGGCCCCTGTTCCAGGCCCTCTACGACCACAACGCCGACCTGGTGCTGTTCGGCCACAACCACCAGTACGAGCGGTTCGCGCCGCAGAACCCCGGCGGCGGCCTCGACACCACCCGCGGCATCCGCACCTTCGTCGCCGGCATGGGCGGAGCGAGCCACTACGGCTTCGGCACCATCCAGGCCAACAGCGAGGTCCGCAACAGCACCGCCTACGGCGTGCTCAAGCTGACCCTGCACAGCACGAGCTTCGACTGGCAGTTCGTGCCCGTGGCGGGCCAGACCTTCACCGACAGCGGCACCACCGCCTGTCACTGACCCGCCGACCGCCGCGCCCGGTCGTCCCCCGACCGGGCGCGGCACCCCGCCCACGGAGGTGCGCCCGTGTACCTGTCCACCCTCACCCGTCCCAGGACCGCCGGCTGGAAGGGCGTCAGCGCCAACGTCTTCGCCCTCGGCGCGGTCAGCCTCGTCACCGACGTCTCCGCCGAGATGGTCACCGCCGTCCTGCCGCTCTACCTCGTCGTCGGGCTCCAGCTCAGCCCCGCCGCCTACGGCGTCATCGACGGCCTCTACACCGGCGCCACCACCCTCCTGCGCCTCGTCGGCGGCTACCTCGCCGACCGCACCGACCGGCGCAAGGCCGTCGCCGGCTTCGGCTACGGGCTCTCCGCAGTGGCCAAGATCGGCCTCCTGCTGGCGGGCGGCTCCACCGGCGCGCTCGGCGCGGTCATCGCGGTGGACCGCGCGGGCAAGGGACTGCGCACCGCGCCCCGCGACGCCCTGATCACCCTGTCCACCCCCGCGGGCGACCTCGGCCGGGCGTTCGGCGTGCACCGGGCGATGGACGGGATGGGCGCGTTCGCCGGGCCGCTGGTCGCCCTGGCCGTCCTCGCGCTGGCCGGCGAGTCGTTCGACTCCGTCTTCCTCACCAGCGCGTGCATCGCGACGCTCGGCGTGGTCATCCTCGTGCTGTTCGTGCGCGACCACCGCGCCGCCGTGCCGTCGCAACCGGTCCGCGTCGGCGCGATCGGCGCGCTGTGGCGCGACACCCGCGTGCGCCGGGTCGTGCTCGCCGCCTCGGCCCTGGGGCTCGCCACCATCGGCGACGGGTTCGTGTACCTGCTGCTGCAGAAGCGCGAAGGGCTGTCGATCGGCTGGTTCCCGCTGCTCGCGGTCGGCACGAGCCTGGTCTACCTGCTGCTGGCCGCGCCGCTGGGCGCGCTGGCCGACCGGGTGGGCAGGCTCCCGGTGCTGCTCGGCGGGTACCTGGCGCTGGGCGCGGTGTACCTGCTGCTGTTCGGTCCCCTGGGCGGGTGGCCACTGGTCGTGGCGGCGGTCGCGCTGTACGGCCTGTTCTACGCGGCCACGGACGGCGTGCTGATGGCGCTGGTCGGACCGCTGCTGCCGGAGCGGCTGCGCACCACCGGCATCGCGCTGATCCAGAGCGGGCAGGCGCTGGCGTACCTGGCCTCGTCGGTGCTGTTCGGCCTGGCCTGGCAGTCCTGGGGGCCCGAGGCCGCCACCCGCCTGGCCGCCGCCGGCGTCGGGCTCACCCTGGTCGTCACCGCCGCGCTGGTGGGGCGTCGCCCATGAGCACCAAGCTCCGCCTGGTGATCACCGCGGTCGTCGCCGTCGTGCTGGCCGGGATCGCGGTCGGGTACGCGGCCCTGTCCCGCACCGGGGTGCCCGACGAGGTGGCGTCGACCACCGTCGGCGGGCCCCGGTTGGTGGTGCTGAGCAACGGCAGGCTGTCGACCGTGTCGCGCGACGACCCCGGCGGGCCGCGCGAGGTGACCGAGCAGCGCTGCGACCGGGTCTACCGCGCGGGCGGGACCACGTCGTGCCTGCGACCCGTCGGCGCGTTCAAGGCGGGCGAGCTGGCGGTGCTCGACACCGGCCTGCGCGAGGTGCGGACCGTGCCGCTGACCGGCTTCCCGAACCGCACCAGGGTGTCCCCGAGCGGCCGGATGGTGGCGTGGACGCTGTTCGTGGACGGCCACTCGTACGCGGCCAACGGGTTCTCCACCAGCACCGGCATCCTGGACACGCGGACGGGCGCCCTGGTGCGCTCGCTGGAGGAGTTCACGTCCACAGTAGACGGTGAACCGGCCACCGCCGCCGACCGGAACTTCTGGGGCGTCACCTTCGCCGCCGACGACAACCGCTTCTACGCCACCATGTCCACCGGCACCCACCGCTACCTGGTGGAAGGCGACTTCGCCGCCCGCACCCTGCGGTCCGTCGCGGACAACGTCGAATGCCCCTCGCTGTCACCGGACGGCGATCGCATCGCGTACAAGGCGGCGGTGAACGGCGACCCGCAACAGGGTTGGCGGCTGTCCGTCATGGACCTGCGCACCCTGGCCACCACCCCGCTCGCGGAGGCGCGGAGCGTCGACGACCAGCCGGCGTGGGTGGACGGGCGGACCGTCGCGTACGGCATCCAGCGCGACGACGGCGTGAACGACGTGTGGTCCGTGCCGGCGGACGGCTCGGGCACACCGGCGATCCTGGTCCCGGAAGCCAACTCCCCCGCCCCGGTCGACTGACCACTTCCCGCGTTCGTGTGCGCCACCGTGGCGCCATGGACGAACAGCCGGGAGCGCCGGGTGCGGCTCACGGTCATCCGGCTGATCCGCGACAACCTGCACCTCCCCGAAACCGATCCGCGCACCCGGCGCGGTCACGACTTCGACTTCACCGGAGCAGTGTTCGACGGCGGCGACTTCGACGGGGCGGCGTTCACCAGTGGGGTCGTCGACCTGTCCCGGGTCGAGCGAGCGCCCGCCAAGCTGTGGCCCACCGGCGTTCGGTGCCCCCGGGCCTCCTGTTGTCTCCCCCACCCCCGAGGCGCTTTTTCAGTCAACACTGAAGTTATAGAGAGATCAGAGCACTGTCCGGTGGACACCGCCGGCCCAACGCGTTCGGCCGCGCAGCGGGTTCCTGAGCTGTTCCACCGATGGGAGAATCGGCACCTGACAACGTTGTCACGACCTCCTACCCCTGCCGGAGGTTCCAGATGCGTCTCCGCTCCGCGGCCGTCGCCGCACTCACCCTCGCCGCGCTCGCCGTCCCCGTCCTCACCGGGTCGGCGCACGCCGCCATCACCGATCCCGCCCAGCACGTCAACCCGTTCGTCGGCACCAGGCCCGGCGGCCCGGACTTCGGGCACGGCGGTGGCGCGGGCAACACCTTCCCCGGCGCGGTCGCGCCGTTCGGCATGCTCCAGTGGAGCCCCGACACGGTGACCCACCAGCACGGCGGCTACCACTACGACGACAACCGCATCCGCGGCTTCAGCCTCACCCACCTGTCGGGCCCGGGGTGCAGCGACTTCGGCACCGTGCCGTTCATGCCCTCCCTCGGCACGACGCCCGCCGCGTACTCGACGTTCGGCCACGCCAACGAGGAGGCGTCCCCCGGCTACTACTCGGTGCGCTTCGACAACGGCATCCGCACCGAGCTGACCGCCAACCAGCGCTCCGGCGTCGCCCGGTTCACCTACCCGGCCGGCCAGCGCGCCTCGCTGAACGTCGACGCCGCCCGCGCGTTCAACGCCGCCACCGGCTCGGTCACCATCGGCACCGACAGCATCTCCGGCTACACCGACAGCGGCGGGTTCTGCGGCGCGGGCAACCGGTACCGGCTGCACTTCCACGTCACCTTCGACCAGCCCTTCGCCTCGACGGCGACGGTCGCGGACGGCCGGGTCACGCCCGGTGGCCGCACCGTCGAGGGGAGCAGCCGGGGTCGCGCCGCCACCGCGCCCAAGACCGCGGGCACCCAGCACGTGCCCGCGCCGTCGGCCACCGCCGAGGACGTGCAGCCGTTCGCCGCGTCGGCGTTCGTGTCGTTCAACGCCACCACCGTCACCGCGCGGGTCGGCATCTCGTTCGTCAGCGTCGACAACGCCAGGGCCAACCTCGCCGCCGAGACCGGCACCCGGTCGTTCGACGACGTGCGCACCGCCTCCCGGGCCGCCTGGAACGGGTGGCTCGGCCGGATCGACGTCGCCGGCGGCACGTCCACCCAGTTGCGCACGCTCTACACCTCGCTGTACCACTCGCTGCTGCACCCCAACGTGTTCAGCGACGTCAACGGCCAGTACACCGGCTTCGACCGGCAGACCCGCACCACCTCGCGGACCCAGTACGCGAACTTCTCCGGCTGGGACGTCTACCGGTCACAGATCGCGCTGGTCGCGCTGCTGGGACCCGCCGAGGCGGCCGACATCGCCCAGTCCGCGGTCAACCAGGCCGCCCAGGGCGGCTACTTCGACCGGTGGACGGTCGCCAACGGCGGCACGGGCGTGATGAACGGCGACCCGATGCCGATCATCGTGTCCACCGCGCACGCGTTCGGCGGCACGGGGTTCGACACGGCCGACGCGCTGCGCCGCATGGTCGCGGGCGTGAACGACATCCGCCAGCGCCCGGGGTGGTTGCAGTTCAACGACTACGGCTACGTGCCCACGGGCCTGGGCGACGTGTGGGGCTCGGCGGCGACCACACTGGAGTACACCAGCGCGGACTTCGCCATCTCCCAGTTCGCGGCGCGGCTCAACGACGCCGGCACGGCGGACAACTTCCTGCGGCGCGCGCAGAACTGGCGCAGCCTGTTCAACTCGGGCAGCAAGTACGTGCAGCCGCGCAACACCGACCTGTCGTGGCCCGCGTTCAGCCCGACGCAGGAGAACGAGTACGTCGAGGGCAACGCGGCGCAGTACACGTGGATGGTGCCCTACAACCACCGCGGGCTGTTCGACGCGATGGGCGGCAACGCGGCGGTCGTGTCGCGGTTGGACACCTTCTTCACCGAGCTGAACGCCGGCTCGAAGAAGCCCTACGCGTACCTGGGCAACGAGCCGACGCTCAACACGCCCTGGGCCTACGCGTACGCGGGCGCGCCGCAGAAGGCGCAGGACGTCGTGCGGTGGGCGTTGACGTCGATCTTCCTGCCCACGCCGGAGGGCCTGGTCGGCAACGACGACCTGGGCGAGATGTCGTCCTGGGCGGTGTGGGCGGCGCTGGGCCTGTACCCGCAGGCACCGGGCCGGGCCGAGCTGGTGCTGGCCAGCCCGCAGTTCCCGAGCACGACCATCAGGCGCGGCAACGGGGTCACGATCGCCATCACCGCGCCCAACGCCTCCGACAGCGCCAAGTACGTCCAGGCGCTGACCGTCAACGGCACCGCGTCGAGCAGGCCCTGGCTGCCCGCGTCATTCGTCGCGCAGGGCGGCGCGCTGGACTTCACCCTGGGCACCGCGCCGTCGAGCTGGGGCAGCGCCGCCGCGGACGCACCGCCGTCGTTCGACGTGGGCCCGAACCCGGCGCGGTCGGGCGCGGTCGTCGGCCTGGGCGGCAAGTGCGTGGACGCCGAACCGGCGGGCCCGACCGACGGCGCACCCGTCCGGCTGTGGGACTGCAACAGCTCGGCCGCCCAGCAGTGGACCCTCGCCCCGGACGGCACGCTGCGGGCGCTGGGCCGGTGCCTGGACGTCAGCGGCAGCGCCCGGGTCAACGGCGCGAAGGTGCAGCTGTGGACGTGCAACGGCACCGGCGCGCAGCAGTGGTGGCCGAAGGGGTCGACGCTGGTGAACTCCCCGTCCGGCAAGTGCCTCGACGTGCCCAACAGCAACGCCGTCAACGGCGTCCAGTTGCAGATCCACGACTGCAACGGCACCGGCGCGCAGCAGTGGCGGCTGCCGTGAGGTGAGGCGAAGGGGTAATTGGCCGGTCGCCACGGCTCTCCCAACACGTGGCGACCGGCCGTTGTCACCGCCGGGCGGCTACTTGACGCCTCCCGCGGTCAAGCCGGCGATGATCCTGCGCTGGAACACCAGCACCGCCACGACCAGCGGCACGGTCACGATCACGCCGGCGGCCATCTGCGTGCCGAACGGCTGGTCGAAGCCGTACGCGCCGGTGAACCGGGAGATCGCGACGGTGGCGGTCTGCATCTTGCTGTCGTTCACCATCGACAGCGCGATGATGAACTCGTTCCACGCCGCGATGAAGGTGATGATCGCGGTGGTGAAGATGCCCGGCGCGGCCAGCGGCAGGATCACCTTGCGGAACGCCTGGCCGCGCGTGCAGCCGTCGATCATGGCCGCCTGCTCCAGCTCCTCGGGCATCTGCCGGAAGAACGCGGTCAGGTTCCACACCGCCAGCGGCAGCGCGAACGACAGGCTGGGCACGATCATCGACTGGTAGGTGTTGATCCAGCCGATGTCGGTGAACAGCGCCAGCAGCGGCACCAGCAGGGAGATGCCGGGGAACATCGAGGTGGCGATGATCAGCGCCGCGACCGCGTTCTTGAACCGGAACTGGAGCCGGGCCAGCGCGTAGGCGGCCGAGACGCCGATGACCAGCGTGAGCGCGGTGGTCACGCCCGCCACGACGAGGCTGTTGAGCAGCGACCGGCCGAACCCGACGCCGGGCGCGAACACGGCGGTCAGGTTGTCCAGCGAGAACGGCGCGGGCAGCGGCGTCAGCTCGAACTGGTCGGACGGGCGGCGGAACGCCGACACCGCCATCCAGTAGAACGGCGCCAGGCAGTAGACGAGGATCAGCAGCAGGCCGACGACGGTCAGCGCCTTGCGGCCCGCCGTGGCGTTGCCCCCGGTCGTGACACTCATTTGCGCGCCCTTTCCCGAGCGGCGCCGATGACGTCCGCGCCCAGCAACCGCACGAACACCAGCGCGGTGATCGCCACGTAGGCGAACAGGATCGTCGCGTACGCGGCCGCGGGCCCGAACCGCAGGCTCGACGCCTCGTCGAACGCCACCATCGACAGCGTCTCCACCGACTCCTTGCGGCTGCCGATGAGCACGAACGGCAGGTCGAACATCCGCAGCGCGTCGAGCACCCGGAACAGCACGGCCACCAGCAGGGCCGGCTTCACCAGGGGCAGGGTGATGCGCCAGAACTGCCGCCACGGCGAGGCGCCGTCGACGCGGGCCGCCTCGTAGACGTCGTTCGGGATGATCTGCAACCCCGCCAGCACGAGCAGGCCGACGAACGGCGCGGTCTTCCACACGTCCGCGAGGATCACCGCGAACTTCGCCTGCCAGCCCTCGGTGGTCCACAGGACCTGCTGCCCGATGACCGCGTTGGCCACGCCGTCGGCCTGGAAGATCCAGCGCCACAGCAGGGCGGACACGGCGGTGGGCACGGCCCACGGCACGAGGATGCTGGCCCGCACGATGCCGCGCCAGCGCAGCGCGTGGTGCATGACCAGCGCCATGGCGACGCCGATCACGACTTCGAGGGCGACGGTGACGGCGGTGAACAGGGTGGTGTTGCCGAACGCGTTCCAGAACCGGGAGGCGGACTCCCCGGCGAAGATCGCGGTGTAGTTGTCGAGCCCGACGAACTGCGAGCCCTCCACGACGAAACCGCTCTCGTCGAGGTCCGTCCCCTCGCGGAACACCGACTCGCGCAGCGCCGCCACCAGCGGGTACCCGACCACGAGGCCGAGCACGACGAACGTGGGTGACAGCAGCGCCGCGGCGAGTCGCCCCGCGCCCGAGGTGGCACCCCGGGCGCGGCGGGCGACCGTCGTCACTTCAACAGCTCCTGCAACTTCGACTGGAGGTCCTTGAGCGCCGCGTCGCTGGGCTTCGCCCCGGTCAGCGCGGCGTAGGCGGCTTCCTGGATCGCCTGCGTGACGTCACCGTAGCGGACGGCCTGCGGGCGGGGCTTGGCCGAGAGGATCGACTCCTTCAGCGTGGGCAGGTACGGGAACTGCTTGATCAGCTCCGCGTCGTCGTACAGGCTCGCCAGGGTCGGGGCCTGCGAGGTGGCCAGCAGGTTGGAGCGCTGCGAGGACTCGCTGGTGAAGAACTTGATGAAGTCCAGCGCCGTGGCCTTGTTCTTGCCGAACGCGGAGATGGCGAAGTTGTGGCCGCCGAGGGTGGAGCTGCCGGGGCCGTTCAGGCCGGGCAGGGGCGCGACGTCGAACTTGCCCGCGACCTGCGAGGAGCCGTCGGTCTTGCCGGCGAGGTTCCACTGGTAGGGCCACTGGCGGTGGAACAGCAGCTCGCCGGCCTGGAACGCGCGGCGGCCCTCCTCCTCCTTGTAGGTGATGGCCTTGTCCGGGATGATGCCCTGCTTGAAGCCGGTGACCAGGGCGTCCAGCCCGGCCTTGGCCTCGGGGGTGTCGACGACCGGCTTGCCGGACGGGTCGACCACGTCGCCGCCCGCGGAGTGGACGGCCTCGTCGAAGTTGACCGTCAGGCCCTCGTACTTCTCGAACTGGCCCGCGTAGCAGCCGATCTGCGGCTGCGCGGCCTTGACGGCCTGGCAGGCCGCGGTCAGCTCGGCCCACGTCTTCGGCGGCTTCAGGCCGGCCGCGTCGAGCAGGTCCTTGCGGTAGTACAGCAGGCCGCCGTCGGAGTAGACCGGCGCGGCGTAGAGCTTGTCGCGGTACTGCGCCGTCTTGATGGCGGGCTGGAGGAACTTGTCCAGTTCGAACTGGTCGGTGGGCAGCTCCACGACCCAGCGGTTGGCCGCGAACTCGGCCGTCCACACCACGTCGAGGTTGAGGATCGTGTACGCGTCGGACTTGACCTGCGCGTTCTGCACCATCTGCTGGCGCTGGGCGTCGGCGGACTCGGGCAGTTCGATGATCCGGACCTTCTCGTCCGCGTGCTTGGCGTTCCACTCGTCGACGAGCTTCTGCATGTTGCCGGACGTGTCCTTGCCGGTGGCGAAGGTGACCTCGCCCCGGCCTTCGAGCGCACCGCTGGGCTGCTCGCCGCCTTTGTCCCCCCCGCTGCCGCACGACGCGAGCAGGACTGCCACGCCCAGCACCGCGGTTGCCCGCAGCGCCGTTGTCCGAACGCCCATTACCGAGACTCCCATTCGTTCAGGTCTTGCCTTGTCAAGCGGATCGGCGCGCTGCCGCGGCTGATGAGCCCGCCGGGCAGCACCACGCCCCGATCGCCGGTGGTGCTCGTGCCCTCCAGGAGGTCGACCGCGGTGCGGGCGAACCCCTCGACGGGTTGCCCGACCGAGGTGGGACCACCGTCCACAACAGAGGCCGGCGGTGAGTCGCCGGAACCCGTCACCGCGACGTCGGTCCCCGGCCGGAGCACTGCACCGTGCACACCTACCGCAAGGGGGTCGCCCACCGCGATCACCACGCGCGGAGGGACTTCGGGGTCCAGCAGGTATCGGATCACCGCCCCGCCCGCCGCGCCGGCGTCGGCCTCGGCGGGCACGCGGCGGTCCGCGGGCAGGTCGAGGGCGGTGCGGCCCACCTGCCGGCCGCGCGGCCCGTCCGCGCAGCGGTGGCGCGGGGCGTCGGCCGAGCCGTGGTCCGGAGCGTGCGGACGGTCGACCGGGCGGTGGCCCAGGTGGTGGTGTGCGGTGTCGGTGGGCGCGGAGCGGGCCGGGGTCCACCGGGCGGTGGTGGCGGCGACACCCGAGTCGGTGAGGTGGTCGAGGTGGTGCTCGCAGGAGGCACGGGCGTGCAGCGCGAGCCGGCGGGTCGTCACCGGGTCGCCGGGACGCGCCATCGCTGCCCTCCCCGTCGCAGAGCACGCCGGCGCGACCGGTGGCGCGCGGCGACGGCCGAATGACCGCTCGAAATCGGCGGTACTGTGTCGCGAGCCACAAGACCGTGTCAAGGAGTGGGACGGTCGACGTGACCTGACCGCAACTGACGGGTAACTGGCGGGTGCTCCGGCGACGCCTCCTGGGAGCGGTGCCGGCCAGCCGCGGGCGAACGCCGCAACCTCCTCCGGCAAGCGCCGGTCCTGCGGCAACCGCTCGTCGGGACCGGTAGTCCACGCGAGTGCGGCACGGTCCACGTGGGACCGGAGGGCGCGCGATCACCGCCGTCGACCGACCCGGGGGGCGGGGCACCCCGTTCCGTTGGCCCGCCGTGACCTCCCGGTGATCAACACCTGGATCGCGGTACGGCCCGCGACTTCACCACGTAGCCGGGCGACCACGCGACGCGACGGGAAGGACCGTCCGACCGCCCTCCCCGTCACGCGGACCAGCAGGTGCCCTGGCCGCTGTTGACCACCGCGTTGTCGTGGAAGACCGTGTTCGTGCCGCACGGGCCCTCGCGGATCGACGAGTTGGTCGCGGTCGGGTTCTGCGCGTGGATGTCGGGGTCGTTCGGGAACTCGCCGCCCGCGGCGAGCCGGATCTCGCCGCCGTTCGCGATGTCCACGCGGTCGACGACCAGGCCGCCGCTCTCCGACCCGCCGAAGACCCCGCGGCCGCCGCCACGGGCCTCGACCGTGCCGACCCGGATGTTCGTCGGGCGGGAGTTGCCGATCCGGCCATTGCGGTTGGCCGTGCGGAACGCGGCGCAACCCGTGCCGGCGCCCGCGTTGTCGGAGTCGACGGTGGCGTTGATCGTCTGGTTGAGCAGCAGGCCGGATTCGCCGACCCGGCGGGGAGTGCTCTCGTCCGGTGATCACCCAACGGCTTGGTGAGCGCTTTCCGGAGCGGCGGTGGGAACCCCGGCGCGATCGGTCGGTGGTGGGTGGCGGCGGCCCGCCGAGGGACGTGGCGGGCCGCTGCCGTGCCCATGACCTGGGAGCGTTCCCAGGACTATTCGGTAGTGAATCGGATGAGCCGGCACCCGTCAAGACCCCGGCGCGTACGACCGTTCGGGCTAACGGGTGATGATGTAGGCGATCCCGCCCGACCCGCCGGCGACGGAGCCGTCCGCGCGGTGGCGCTTGGTGCGCAGCCACACGGTCTCGAACTGAGCGCGGTCGTAGACGTGGCGCACCGCCTCGTCGGTCGGTGACGCCGGGTCGTTGGCGATCACGTCACCGTCCTCGGTGAAGCCCACGACGACCATGATGTGGCCGGCCGTGCCGTAGCCCGCGCCGTCGAGCTCGTCCGCCCGGAACGACTGGGACGTGATCACCGGGACGCCGCGCGCGACGTACCGCTCCAGTTCGGACAGCGAGCGCAGCCGCGTGACGTGGCCGCGCAGGCCGAAGGTGGCCGCGTAGGCGGTGTTGAACGGCCAGTTGCCCGCGCCCCGGTAGTCGTGGTCGTAGGTGTGCCGGGCGGCGTGGTCGACCGACCGGTCGACGTGGTCGGGGTCCAGCCAGGACAGGTCGTCGGCGCTCGGGCCGCGCCCGTGGAACTCCACGACCATCTCGGTGGACGTGGGGCTGCACCACGCCTCGCCGCCGCCGTCGTACTCCGGGTAGTGGCCCTCGTGCACGTTCTGCGAGTAGCGCGGCACCGCCAGCTCCACGCCCCGGGCGACGCCGGGCGCGCTGGGCGGCACGGTGAAGCGGTCCGGGATGGCGGAGGCCATCGCGCCGGCCATGCGCAGGAGGGGCGACGTGCGCGTGCCCGCGAGGCGGTAGAGGGTGACGCGCAGCTGGAAGGCGCGCAGGGGCCGCGCGGCCAGGAAGGTGTCCACGTCGACCGAGCCGTCCTCGTCGGCCTGGCCGGGGACCGTGGTGCGCCGGATGTCCCGGTCGCCGGACGCCCACCGGCCCATGACGTACCAGCGGGTGCCGTCGCCGCGCAGCTCCACCTCCAGCCACGTGCCGGGCGGGGTGTCGGCGTTCCAGGACGCCACCGCCTGGGTCGCGCCGAAGCCGAGGACGTGGCGCGGGGACGTCCACCGGGCGTAGTCGTAGCCGTCGAGGGCGCCGACCGGCCGGTCGATCGCCAGGCCGCCCGCCACGGGCGCGGTGCCCTCGTGCCCGCCCTGGGCGAGCTGCGCCGACCGCCACTCGCGGTAGTCGACGCGCGCGCCCTCGGCCACCGCGGGAGGAGCCGCGGTGAAGCCGAGGGCGAGGACGGCGGACAGGACCGGCACGACGCGGGACGTCATGTCGGAAATTGTCGCGCTGACGTGTTACTTTGCAATCATCCAACAGAGTGTCAGGCGCGACCCCGGCGCTTGGTCCACACGTCGTAGGCGACGGCGGCCAGCAGGACCAGGCCCTTGACCAGCATCACCCGCTCGCTGGGCGCGCCGATCAGCGACATGCCGTTGTTGATCACGCCCATGATCAGGCCGCCGGTGATGGCGCCGACCACCCGGCCGACACCGCCCTGGACGGCCGCACCGCCGATGAACGCCGCCGCGATCGCGTCCAGCTCGAACGCGTTGCCCGCGGTCGGACCGGCCTGGTTGAGGCGACCGGCGAAGATCACGCCGGCCAGGGCCGAGAGCAGGCCCATGTTCACGAACACCCAGAACGTGACCTGCTTGACCTTCACGCCGGACAGCGTCGCCGCCTGGAGGTTGCCGCCGATGGCGTAGATGTGCCGGCCGAAGACCGACTTGTTCGCCATCACCGAGTAGCCCAGCGCCAGCACCGCGAGCAGCACGAGCACCCAGGGCAGGTTGCGGAACCGGGCCAGCTGCACGACCACGGCCAGCACCACGGCCGCCGCCAGCGCGATCTTCGCCACGAAGATCGGGAACGGGTCGACGACCTGCCCGTAGGCCAGCCGCGCCTTGCGGTTGCGCCACTGGTTGAACGCGAACCCGGCCACCACCGCGACGCCGACCAGCAGGCTGAGCAGGTCCGCGCCGCCCAGCGGGCCGAGGCCGACGTTGCCCAGGTAGCCCTCGGTGAAGCCGTTGGCCAGGGTGCGGATCTGCTCCGGGAACGGGCCGATGCCCTGGTTGCCCAGCACGGTCAGGGTGAGCGCGCGGAACACCAGCATGCCCGCCAGCGTGACGATGAACGCCGGGATGCCGAAGAACGCCACCCAGTAGCCCTGCGCCGCGCCGATCACCGCGCCCGCGAGCAGCGTGATCAGCACCGCCAGCGGCCACGGCAGGCCCAGCTGCACGGTCAGCACCGCGCAGATCGCACCCGTCAGCGCCACCACGGACCCCACCGACAGGTCGATGTGCCCGCCGATGATCACCAGGATCATGCCGATGGCCAGGATCAGCACGTAGGAGTTCTGCACGATGATGTTGGAGATGTTCTGCGGGGTCAGCAGAGCACCGTTCGTCAGCACCGTGAACAGCACCACGATCAGCGCGAACGCGATGTAGATGCCGGACTGCCGCAGGTTGACGGTGAACCTGCGCTGCGGCTGCCCGGCCTGGTGGGCCTCCGGCGTGGCCGCGATCTTGGTGGTCATGTGGTCTGTCCCTGGGTCATGTGGTGCATCAGGCGTTCCTGGGTGGCTTCGGCGCGGTCGAGCTCGCCGGTGATCCGGCCCTCGGACAGGGTGTAGATCCGGTCGCACAGGCCGAGCAGCTCCGGCAGCTCGGACGAGATGACCAGCACCGCGCGGCCCTGGTCGGCCAGGTCGTTGATGATCGAGTAGATCTCGTACTTCGCGCCGACGTCGATGCCGCGGGTCGGCTCGTCGAGGATGAGCACCTCCGGGTCGGTGAACATCCACTTCGCCAGCACGACCTTCTGCTGGTTGCCGCCCGAGAGCGACGCGGTCGGCGTGGCGACGCTGGGCGTCTTGATGTTCATCGAGCGGCGGTAGGACTCGGCGACCGAGTGCTCCTCGTTCTCGTTCACCCAGCCGCGCGGCGCCAGCTTCTCCAGCCCGGCCGCGGACACGTTGAGCTTGACGTCCTGGATCAGGTTCAGCCCGTACCGCTTGCGGTCCTCGCTGACGTAGGCCAGGCCGTGCTCGATGGCCTTGCGGACGCTGCGCGTGTCGATCTCGCGGCCGTCCTTGACCACCCGGCCGGACACGCCGACGCCGTAGGTCCGCCCGAACACGCTCATCGCCAGCTCGGTGCGGCCCGCGCCCATGAGCCCGGCCAGGCCGACGATCTCGCCGCGCCGCAGCACCAGGGTGGCGTTGTCGACCACGACCCGGTCGGGCTGGGACGGGCTGTGCACCGTCCAGTCCTCGATCCGCAGCACCTCGTCGCCGATCTTCGGCGTCCGCGGCGGGTAGCGGTGCTCCAGGTCGCGGCCGACCATGCCGGCGATGATCCGGTCCTCGGTGACGTCCCGCGCGGGCAGCGTCTCGATCGTGCGGCCGTCGCGCAGGATCGTGATGCTGTCGGCGATCCGCGTCACCTCGTTGAGCTTGTGCGAGATGATCACCGAGGTGATGCCCTCGTCGCGCAGCCCGTCGAGCAGGTCGAGCAGGTGCGCGGAGTCGTCGTCGTTCAGCGCCGCCGTCGGCTCGTCCAGGATGAGCAGCCGGACGTCCTTGGCCAGCGCCTTGGCGATCTCCACGAGCTGCTGCTTGCCCACGCCCAGGTCGTGCACGGGCGTCGTCGGGTTCTCCCGCAGGCCCACGCGGGAGAGCAGGGCGCCCGCCGCGTGGTTGGTGCGGTTCCAGTCGATGAACCCGCGCCTGGCCCGCTCGTTGCCGAGGAACAGGTTCTCCGCGATGGACAGCTGGCCGCACAGCGCCAGCTCCTGGTGGATGATCACGATGCCGCGCCGCTCGCTGTCGCGGACGCCGCCGAACGAGCACGGCTCGCCCTCGAAGACGATCTCGCCCTCGTACGACCCGTGCGGGTGGACGCCCGAGAGCACCTTCATCAGCGTGGACTTGCCCGCGCCGTTCTCACCGCAGATCGCGTGGATCTCACCGCGCCGCACGGACAGCGTGACGTCGTGCAGCGCGGTGACCCCGGCGAACCGCTTGGTGATGCCGCGCATCACCAGGATTTCGTCGGACATGGTGTGCAAACCTACTTCAGCTGATCCGCGGTGTAGTAGCCGCTGTCGACGAGCACCTTCTGGTAGTTGCCCTTGTCCACGATCACCGACTCGAGCAGGTACGACGGCACGACCTTCTTGCCGTTGTCGTAGTCCTTGTCGTTGTTGACCTCGGGCTTGTCGCCCTTCAGCACGGCGTCGGCCATCTTGACGGTGGTCGCCGCCAGCTCGCGGGTGTCCTTGTAGATCGTCGAGTACTGCTCGCCCGCGATGATCGACTTGACCGAGGCGACCTCGGCGTCCTGGCCCGTGACGATCGGGTACGGGTTGCCGGCGGTGCCGTAGCCGCTGCTCTTGAGCGCGGACAGGATGCCGATGGACAGGCCGTCGTACGGCGACAGCACGCCGTTGACCTGCGCGCCGCCGTAGGTCGAGGTCAGCAGGTCCTCCATGCGCTTCTGGGCCGTGGCCGGGTCCCAGCGCAGGATCGCGACGGTCTTGAAGTCGGTCTGGCCGCTCTTGACCACCAGCGTGCCCTTGTCGATGTAGGGCTTGAGCACCGACATCGCGCCGTTGAAGAAGAACGTGGCGTTGTTGTCGTCGGGCGAACCGGCGAACAGCTCGATGTTCAGCGGGCCCTTGGCCTCGCCCGGGCTGCCGTCGGCCTTGATCACCTTCAGGCCGGTCAGCAGCGAGGTCGCCTGCTGCACGCCAACCTTGAAGTTGTCGAAGGTGGCGTAGTAGTCGACGCTGTCGGTGTTGCGCAGCAACCGGTCGTAGGCGATGACCGGGATCTTCGCGTCCTCCGCCTGCTGCAGCTGCGAGGTGATCGCGGTGCCGTCGATCGAGGCCACGATCAGCAGCTTCGCGCCCTTGGTGATCTGGTTCTCGAGCTGGTTGGCCTGCGTGGGGATGTCGTTCTCGGCGTACTGGAGGTCGACCTTGTAGCCCTTCTCCTCCAACGCCTTCTTGATGTTGTCGCCGTCGTGGATCCAGCGCTCGGAGGACCGGGTCGGCATGGTGACGCCGACCAGCGCGCCCTCCGTCGAGCCGGACTGCTGGTCGACGGTCTTCTCCGCCGACCCGCAGGCGGCGAGCATCAGGCCGGCCGCGGTGGCGGCGGCGATCCGCGGAAACCTCATCGTTTCTCTCTCCCTTGGTGGTGGTGCTCTTGCCCGGGTCGCACTGGCCCCGGATCCCGCTAGCGCAGGCCCTGCGCGAGTCGGAAGTACGCCTGGTTCCAGCGCAGGCGGTCGCCGAACGACGCGGTCGTCGTGTCCCGGTCGATGACCACCAGCTCGGTGTTCACCATGGTGGCGAAGTCGCGCAGCACGTCGGCTCCCACCGCCTGCGTCATCACGGTGTGGTGCGGACCGCCCGCGGTCAGCCACGACTCGGCCGAGGTGGACAGCGACGGCGCGGGCTTCCACACCGCGCGCGCCACGGGCAGCTTCGGCAGCGGCTCGTCCGGCGGCACGACCTCGACCTCGTTGGCCACCAACCGGAAGCGCTCGCCCAGGTCGGCCAGGCCGACGACCACGGCGGGCCCGGCGGCGGCGTCGAACACCAGCCGCACCGGGTCCTCGCGGCCGCCGATGCCCAGCGGGTGGATCTCGCACGACGGCCGGTCGGCCGCGATGGTCGGGCACACCTCGAGCATGTGCGCGCCGAGGATCTTCGGCTCGCCCGGCCCGAAGTGGTAGGTGTAGTCCTCCATGAACGACGTGCCGCGGCCCGTGCCCGCGCCCATCGCCTTCACGGCGGCCAGCAGGGCGGAGGTCTTCCAGTCGCCCTCGCCGCCGAAGCCGTAGCCCTCGGCCATCAGCCGCTGCACGGCCAGGCCCGGGAGCTGCCGCAGCCCGCCCAGGTCCTCGAAGTTCGTGGTGAACGCGCCGAAGCCGCCCTCGGTGAGGAACCGGCGCAGGCCCGCCTCGATGCGCGCGCCGTAGCGCAGCGACTCGTGCCGCTCGGCGCCCTTGTGCAGCTCGGGCGCGAGCCGGTAGGTGTCGGCGTACTCGGTGACGAGGACGTCGACCTCCTCGTCCTCGACCGCGTCCACCACGGCGACCAGGTCGTTCACGCCGTAGGTGTTCACCGACACGCCGAAGCGCAGCTCGGCCTCCACCTTGTCGCCCTCGGTCACCGCGACGCCGCGCATGTTGTCGCCGAACCGGGCCAGCTTCATGCCGTTGAGGTGGCTGTATCCGGTCGCGGCGCGCACCCAGCCGTCGATCCGGTCGGCCAACCGCGGGTCGCTCGCGTGGCCGGCCACGGTCTTGCGCGGCACGCCGAGCCTGGTCTGGATGAACCCGAACTCGCGGTCGCCGTGGGCGGCCTGGTTGAGGTTCATGAAGTCCATGTCGATGGTCGACCACGGCAGGGCCTCGTTGAGCTGCGTGTGCAGGTGCAGCAGCGGCTTGCGCAGCGCGTCCAGCCCGGTGATCCACATCTTCGCGGGCGAGAAGGTGTGCATCCACGCGATCACGCCGATGCACGACGGGTCGCCGTTGGCCGCGAGCATCACGTCGCGGATGGCGGCGGTGTCGGTCAGCACCGGCTGCCACACCACCTCGGCGGCGACCCGGCCCGACTCGGTGAGCATCCGCTGGATCTGCTGCGACTGCTGGGCGACCTGTTCGAGCGTTTCCGGGCCGTAGAGGTGCTGGCTCCCGGTCAGGAACCAGACCTGCGGCTTCCCAGCAGGCGACATGCGGGTCTCCCCTCGTGGGCTCATTGCCCGTAGACGTTCTGGTAACGGGCGTACAGGCTGTCGACGTGGTGCTGCTCGATCGGCTGGGGCGAGCCCAGCTGGTGTGCGAAGTGGACGGTGCGGGCCACGTCCTCCAGCATCACCGCGGCCTTCACCGCCGCCCGCGCGTCCTTGCCGACGGTGAACGGGCCGTGGTTGCGCATCAGCACGGCGGGCGACCGGCTGGCCCGCAGCGTCTCCACGATGCCGCGGCCGATCGAGTCGTCGCCGATGAGCGCGAACGGGCCCACCGGGATCTCGCCGCCGAACTCGTCGGCGATCATGGTGAGCACGCACGGGATCGGCTCGCCGCGCGCGGCCCACGCCGTGGCGTACGGGGAGTGCGTGTGCACCACGCCGTTCACCTCGGGCATGTGCCGGTAGACGTAGGCGTGCGCGGCGGTGTCGGAGGACGGCGCGTAGTCGCCCTCGACGAGCTCGCCGTGCAGGTCGGTGACGACCATGGCCTCGGGCGTCAGCTCGTCGTAGGACACGCCGGACGGCTTGATGACCATCAGGTCCTGTCCCGGCACGCGGGCCGAGACGTTGCCCGCGGTCCAGATGACCAGCTCGTAGCGGGTCAGCTCGCGGTGCAGGTCGGCGACCGTGCGGCGCAGGTCTGCGATGGCGGACACCGGCTACTCCCCCTTCGCGGCGCGGCGGCGCGCCTTCAACCGGTGCATGACCTCGTTCTGGCCGCGGCCGAAGTAGTCGTGCAGCTCCTGGTACTCCACGAACATCCGCTCGTAGGCCTCGACGTTCTCCGGGATCGGCAGGTACGCGCCGCGCTTGATGGAGCCCATGGCCTTGGCGGCGGCGTGGATGTCGTCGTACGCGCCCGCCGCGACGGCCGCGTGCATCGCCGAGCCGAGCGCCGGGCCCTGCTCCGAGCCGATCACCGACAGCGGCAGGTTGGTCACGTCGGCGTAGATCTGCATCAGCAGCGGGTTGCGCAGCAGGCCGCCCGCGATCACCAGCTCGGTCACCGGGATGCCCGCGTCGGTGTAGGAGTCCACGATCACCCGCGTGCCGTACGCGGTGGCCTCCAGCAGCGCCCGGTAGGTGTCCTCGGCGCGGGTGGCCAGCGTCTGGCCGACGACCACGCCCGACAGCTCGTGGTCGACCAGCACCGAGCGGTTGCCGCTGTGCCAGTCCAGCGCGATCAGGCCGTGCTCGCCGATGCGCTGCCGGGAGGCCAGCTCGGTGAGCAGCTCGTGCACCGAGATGCCGCGCTCCCGCGCCTGCTCGTGGTACTCGGCGGGCACGTTGTGCTCCACGAACCAGGCGAAGATGTCGCCCACGCCGCTCTGGCCGGACTCGTAGCCCCACAGGCCGGGCACGATGCCGCCGTCCACGACGCCGCACATGCCGGGCACGTCGGCCAGCACGTCGGCGTTCATCACGTGGCACGTCGAGGTGCCCATGATCGCGACCATCTGGCCGGGCTCGACGGCCCGCGCGGCGGGTGCGGTGACGTGCGCGTCGACGTTGCCGACCGCGACCGCGATGCCCGGCCTGAGGCCGGTCCACCCCGCGGCCTGCTCGGTGAGCCCGCCGGCGCGGTCGCCGAGCTGGCCCAGCGGGTGGTCCAGCTTGTCGGCGACGAAGCCCGCGAAGTCGGGGTTGAGCGCGGACAGGAAGTCGGTGGACGGGTAGCCGTCCTGGTAGATGCCCTTGTAGCCGGCGGTGCAGGCGTTGCGCACGTAGACGCCGGCGAGCTGCCAGACGATCCAGTCGGCGGCCTCGACCCAGTGGTCCATCGCCGCGTACACCTCGGGGGCCTCTTCGAGCAGTTGCAGGCCCTTGGCGAACTCCCACTCCGAGGAGATGAGGCCGCCGTAGCGGGGCAGCCAGCTCTCGCCGCGCCGGGCGGCCAGGGCGTTGATTCGGTCGGCCTGCGGCTGGGCCGCGTGGTGCTTCCAGAGCTTGACGTACGCGTGCGGGTCGCCGGCGAACTCCGGCAGTTCGTTGAGGGGCGTGCCGTCGGCCTTGACCGGGATCATCGTGCACGCGGTGAAGTCCGTGCCGATGCCGATCACGTCGGCCGGGTCGACACCGGCGGCGGCGATGGCCGCGGGCACGGCGTGCTTGAGGACGTCGACGTAGTCCTGGGGCACCTGCAAGGCCCAGTCGGGGGGCAGGGGGCGCCCGTCGGGCAGGGCGCGGTCGAGCACGCCGTGCCGGTAGTCGTGCACCGCGGTGCCCAGTTCGAGGCCGTCGCGCACCCGCACGACCACCGCGCGGCCGGACAACGTGCCGAAGTCGACACCCACCACCAATGGATCGCTCGCCATGGTGAGGAGTGTTATCGCTAACATTCACGGCGTCAAGACCTGCCCGCAACGTGGTCTTAAACAGTTAGTGAGCGTGCACAAAGACGGTGTTCAGCGTGGTGCGGGCGACTGCGGTGCCACCCCAGCCTAGGCGCGTCGGGGGCGACCGCGGGACCGCAGATGCGCGCAATGGCCACGAAACTGTTGCGGCGGCGGCTCATCGCGCCACGACCGGGGGAACGGTACCCGTCCACCGACCCGATCCCTCGACCGGCACACCACCACCCCGACCGGAGGGGGACCGACCGGGCACACCACCCGAACCACACCAAACCGCCACGATCCGGCCGGCCCGCCTCGAACCCACCGCACCGACCGCCACCAACGCCACCACGCACTGCCACTGCACCGACACGTCTCGCACGCACCAACACGCCACGCCACGCACCGCACCGCACCGCACCGCACCGCACCGCACCGCACCGCACCGCACCGCACCGCACCGCACCGCACCGACACGGCATCACATCCGGCGTCGACCGACCGGGAGGGCCCTCCCGACCGACACCGCCCGACCGACACCGCCCGACCGACACCGCCCGACCGACACCGCTCAACACACACGGCCCAAGCCACACGGCCCGACCCACACCGCTCGACCGGCACCGCGTCGCCCCGAGGCCGGGCCGCAGCTCACCGCCCACCCCACCGGGCGGGCGGTGGGCCCGGCTCACCCCGTCACTGGGTGGGCGGTGCGACGCTGTCCCGCTTCACCAGGGTCGGCGCGACGGTGCGCTGCGACGCGCCCACGTCGCCGTCGCCCACCTGCGCCAGCAACAGCTCCAGCGTCTCCTTCGCGACCGCGTGGAAGTCCGGCCTGATCGTCGTCAGCGGCGGGATGAAGTAGGCCGCCTCCGGCACGTCGTCGAACCCCACGATGCTCACGTCGTGCGGCACCCGCCGCCCCCGCTCGCTCATCGCCCGCAGGATCCCGAGCGCCAGGTGGTCGTTCGCCGCGAAGATCGCCGTGACCTCCGGCATGCGCGCGAGCATCTGCCCCGCCCGGTACCCCGAGGCCGCGCTCCAGTCCGCCGGCACGACCGGCGGCACCTCCAGGCCCGCCGTCTCCAGCGCCGACCGCCAGCCCCTGATGCGGCCGAGGCTGTCGAACCAGTCCGACGGCCCCGACACGTGCCACACCGTGCGGTGGCCGGCTTCCAGCAGGTGCGTGGTGGCCGCGAACGCCCCCGCCGCCTGGTCCACCGTCACCAGCGGCGTGGAGCGCTCCGGGTCGCCGTCCACCGTGACGAGCGGGATGCCGGCGGAGACGTCGCCGACCGCGTCGTTGGCCGACGCGGTCGGCGCGATGACCACTATCCCGGCGACCCGCTGGTCGCGGTGGCGCTCCACGGCGTCGGAGATGGAGTTGCGGTCCAGCACGTTCACCCGGCCCACGCTCACCGCGAACCCGGCCTCGGCCGCCGCCGCCTCGAACGCCGCCAGCAGCGACGCCGGGCCGTAGAGGGTCGAGTTCTGCGCCACCACGCCGATCAGCTGGGACCGCCCGGTCACCAGCGCGCGGGCCGCCTTGTTGGGCCGGTAGCCCAGTTCGGCGATGGCCGCGCGCACCCGCAGCCGGGTCTGCTCCCGGACGTTGGGGTGCCCGTTGAGCACCCGCGACACCGTCTGGTGCGAGACCCCGGCGAGCCGGGCGACGTCCGTCATCGCGGGATCGCGCGAGGTCTTGTGCTCCACTACCGCCCCATCTCCCCTGGTCGACATGCCGCCTTCGTTCTCGATGTTAGCGATAACACGCCCTGATCACCGCGAAGGCGCTCATGGTCCATTGTCCACCAGAGACCGTTCCCACCAGCGCAGGACGCGTCGGGTCACCCGAAAAGTCGCCCGCTCCCGGGCTCGTCGGCGCGGCCACCCGGGCGAGGTGGCCGCCGCCGGGGTCAGGGGAAGGCGGCCCGCACCCGGTCCAGTTCGGCCCTCGTCACCGGCAGCACGGTGCCGTGGCGGGGCCTGCCGGGCAGTTGGTAGCCGGTGGCGGGGGTCCACTTGCCGGAGGCCAGGTCCGTCGTCTCGAACGGCACGTAGCCGCGGCCACCGAACTCGTCGAGGAACAGGTACCAGCGGTCCTCGGTGTTGGACTTGAACACCGTCGGTCCCTCGCCCTGGTTGATCGAGCCCTTGCCGATGCAGTCCGCGACGAAGTCGTACGAGGTGTCGCGCAGCTCGGTCGACCTCTCCGCGAGGATGAACTTGCTGCACGGCGTGCTGGACGTGTTGTTCCGCTCGTCCTTGGTGAACCGGTAGTACTCGCCGCCGTGCTCGATCACGGTCGAGTCGATCACCGAGTAGCCCGGGTCGACCCACACCGCCGGCTCGCTGAACGTGCGGAAGTCCCGCGTGGTCGCGTACAGCATCTTGTTGTAGGTGTTGCCGGTGTGCCCGGGGTCGTCGGCCGCGTACAGCTTCGAGGCCCAGAAGACGACGTACGCGCCGATCGACCGGTCGTAGTACGCCTCCGGTGCCCACGTGTTGCCCGCGGCTTCCGGCGAGACCCGCACGTGGCGCTGCCGACCCCAGTTGACGAGGTCGGTGGACTCCCACACCTCGATGTAGCGGCTGCCCTTGCGCTGCACCAGGTCCCAGTCGCCGTTCCCGTGCACCTTCAGGTCGGTGGCGACGAGGTAGAACCTGTCGCCCTCGGGGGACCGGATGAGGAACGGGTCGCGCACGCCCTTGTCGCCCAACGACGACGTGAGCACGGGGTTGCCCTGGTTCAGCTCGTCCCACTTCAGCGGGTCGTTGCCCCGGCTCGCGGCGAAGTGCACCTGCTCGCCGGTGGCCGAGCCCTCGCCCGTGAAGTAGCCGAACAGGTACCCCTCGTAGTCCTGCCGCTGCGGCAGCGGGGTGACGGTCACCTTGAACTTCTTGCGCGTCGTCTCCCGGCCCGACCGGATCTCGGCGGTCAGCTGCACCTTGACGGGCTTCTGCCCGAACGCGGGCCGCGTGACCTCCCCGGTGGTCGTGACGACGTCGGGCTTGGCGCTCTTCCACGTGATCGACGTGCCGTGCGGACCCGTCGCGGGCAGGGTGATGTTGCCCCGGATGTCGTCGGGGTCCCACACGACCAGCGCCGCGTCGGCCTCGGCCACCTTCTCGTCGTCGGTGAGCTGCGGGCGCACGGTCACCCGGAACTCCCTGGTCTGCCCGAACGCGGTCGCGGTGAGGGTGGCGGTGACGGGCGCCGCGCCCGCCGCGGGACGGGTGACGACGCCGGCGGCGGACACCGCGGCCGGGTCGCTCGACCGCCAGGTGATCGTGGAGCCGTACGGCCCGGTGACCGGCAGGGCGAGGTCGTCGGTGACGGCGGACAGGTCGCCCAGGTCGATCGCCGCGAGGTCGCGCCGGCCCTTCTCCTCGTCGGCGACGAACCCGAGGTCGTGCGCCTCGGCCGCGGTGAGCGCGCGGTCGTACAGGCGGAAGTCCCGGACCGCGCCCTTCAGGTGGCGGTCGCCGCTGTAGACGGAGCGGCCGATGTGGTTGGCGGTCGTCGTGCCGCCGCCGATCGCGGCCGGGGTGGTCGTGACGCCGGTGCGGCGGGCGACCTCGACGCCGTCCTCGTACAGCACGGCGGTGCCGCCGCCGAGCGTGTAGGTCAGCGTCTTCCAGACGCCCCGGGCCAGGTCGCGGCCTGCGGTCACGGTCTGCTCGGTGGACCAGTTGCCGGTGGCGATGGACGACCGGTAGGCGTTGCCGGTGGTGAACAGGTAGCCGTTGCCCGCCGTGCCCGCCGAGTTGCCCAGGCCGTAGACGAAGTACGGCGTCGCCTGGTCGGGCGCGATGCGCACCTGGATCGAGACACTGACCTCGGTCAGTCCGCGCAGGACGTTGTCGGGCAGTTTCACGTGACCGTTCACGCCGCCCAACTGGAGCCCTTCAGCACCGCCCGGCGTGGCGTCGCCGATAACGGTTGCGTTGCGACCTCCGCCCGAGGTGTCGGCTGCGACCGCGCCTTCGGTTTCGGTGAGGGGGTAGTGCAGGACGAGGCCGTCGGCGGCCGACGCCGGCGGGGTGATCGAGGCCGCCGCTGCCAGCGCCGCGACGGCCGTCGCGACGAGGGTGCGTGGGCGATGGCGGAGGGTGGCCATGTGGGGGCGTCGCTCTCGTCTGCGCGCGGCGCGAAGCCGCGGAGGAACAGGGCATCCGGAGGTATGGGTGGGCCGCATCACAAAAGTGAGCGCTAACATACGACTGCCCTAACAAACGTGTCAAGGATGCAAAGTTGACGTTTCCGAGGGGTTGACGAGCCGATTGTGAGCGTTCACTCTTGTGCCCCAGGTGACCACCGTCACGCGGTTCGCCGTCCCGTCAGTGTCTCGGGTTCACACGGAGGAAGACCAGTGTTCAAGAAGATCTCGACCGCCGCCGCCGCGGTCCTGTTGGCCGCGTTGACCGCGTGCGGGTCCGGTGGGTCCGGGGACGCGGGGTCGTCCGGCACGCCGAACGCCAACGGCGACGGCAAGATCACCATGGGCTTCGCCCAGGTGGGTGCGGAGAGCGGCTGGCGCACCGCGAACACCAAGTCGGTGCAGGAGTCGGCGGCCAAGGCCGGGATCGAGCTGAAGTTCTCCGACGCGCAGCAGAAGCAGGAGAACCAGATCAAGGCGATCCGCTCCTACATCCAGCAGAAGGTCGACGTGATCGCCTTCAGCCCGGTGGTGGAGACCGGTTGGGACACGGTGCTGCTGGAAGCCAAGCGCGCCAACATCCCGGTGATCCTGACCGACCGCGCGATCGACTCCGACGACACGTCGCTGTACAAGACGTTCCTCGGCTCGGACTTCGTGGAAGAGGGCAAGAAGGCGGGCGAGTGGCTGAAGGCCAACGCCGCCGGCGCGAAGAACGTCGTCGAGCTGCAGGGCACCACGGGCGCGGCGCCGGCGATCGACCGCAAGAAGGGCTTCGAGGAGGCCATCGCGGGCTCCGACCTGAAGATCGTGGCCACGCAGACCGGTGACTTCACGCGGTCGGGCGGCAAGCAGGTCATGGAGGCGTTCCTCAAGTCCGTGCCGCAGATCGACGTCGTCTACGCGCACAACGACGACATGGGCCTGGGCGCGATCGAGGCCATCAAGGCCGCCGGCAAGGTGCCCGGCAAGGACATCAAGATCATCACCGTGGACGCGGTGAAGGACGGCATGACCGCGCTGGCCGCCGGTGAGATCAACTTCATCGTGGAGTGCAACCCGCTGCTGGGCGACCAGCTGATGGACCTGGCCAAGAAGGTCGTGGCGGGCGAGGACGTGCCGCCGCGGGTGGTGACCGAGGAGACCACGTTCACCTCGGAGCAGGCCAAGACCGAGCTCCCCAACCGCAAGTACTGATCCCAGGCCGCGGTCCCCGCCACCCCCGGGTGGCGGGGACCGCACTCAGTCGTCCGATTGTCGGTTCCGCCGACGTCGTGTGAGGGGAGTTGTCCGGTGACCGAGCCGGTCGTCGACATGCGGGGCATCTCGGTGGAGTTCCCCGGCGTGAAAGCCCTGCAGGAGGTGGATTTCCGGCTGTTCCCCGGCGAGGTCCACGCGTTGATGGGCGAGAACGGGGCGGGCAAGTCCACGCTCATCAAGGCGCTGACCGGGGTGCACCCGCTCGCGGCGGGCGAGATCCGCTTCGAGGGTCGGTCGGTGTCGTTCCACGGTCCCGCGCAGGCCCAGGCCGCCGGGATCAGCACGGTGTACCAAGAGGTCAACCTGTGCGCGAACCTGACCGTGGCGGAGAACATCCTGCTCGGGCGGGAACCGCGCAGGTTCGGCCGCATCGACGGCAGGGCGATGCGCGCCCGGGCCGCCGAGATGCTGGCGCGCATCGGGTTGCGCATCGACCCGGGTTCGGTGCTGGAGAGCCACCCGATCGCCGTGCAGCAGCTCGTCGCGATCGCGCGCGCGGTCGCGGTGGACGCGCGGGTGCTCGTGCTGGACGAGCCGACGTCGAGCCTGGACGCCGACGAGGTCGCGGAGCTGTTCCGGATCATCCGGGTGCTGCGGGACGAGGGCGTCGCGGTGCTGTTCGTGACGCACTTCCTGGAGCAGGTCTACGAGATCTCCGACCGGATCACCGTGCTGCGCAACGGCAGGTTGGTCGGCGAGCACGCCACCGCCGCGCTGAGCCGGATCGACCTGGTGTCGGCGATGCTCGGCCGCGAGATGGGCCTGCTGGAGGAGATCGAGCGCCGGTCGGGCACGCCGGGCGAGCCGCTGCTGGTCGCCGAGGGGCTGGGCCGCAAGGGCTCCGTCGCGCCGTTCGACCTGGAGATCCGGGCGGGTGAGGTGGTCGGCCTGGCCGGGCTGCTCGGCTCGGGCCGCACGGAGGTCGCGCGGCTGCTGTTCGGCGCGGACAAGGCCGACTCGGGCCGGGTCCTGGTGGACGGCAAGCCGCTGCGGCTGACCGGTCCCCGGGCCGCCATCGAGGTCGGCATCGCGTTCTCGTCCGAGGACCGCAAGGCCGAGGGCATCGTGGCCGACCTGAGCGTGCGGGACAACCTGATCCTGGCGATGCAGGCGGCGCGCGGGTGGGCGCGGCCGGTGCCGCGCAAGCTCGCGGACGAGCTGGTGGCCAAGTACATCGAGCTGCTCGACATCCGACCCGCCGACCCGGACCGGGCCGTGGGCAACCTGTCGGGCGGCAACCAGCAGAAGGTGCTGCTGGCGCGGTGGCTGGTGACCGAGCCGCGGCTGCTGATCCTGGACGAGCCGACGCGCGGCATCGACGTCGGCGCCAAGGCGCAGATCCAGAAGGTCGTCGCGGACCTGGCCGCGACGGGCATGGCCGTGGTGTTCATCTCCGCCGAGCTGGAGGAGGTGGTGCGCGTGTCCGACCGGGTGGTGGTGATGCGCGACCGGCAGAAGGTGGCCGAGTTGGACGGCGAGGCGGGCGTGGACGACGTGATGGCGCTCATCGCCGGCGGCGACCACGGGCTGGACGAGAACGTGGAGAAAGCGGTGGCGTCGTGAAGAACCGACTACTCTGGCCGGTGCTGGCGCTGGTCGCCCTGCTGGTGCTGAACGTGGTGGTGACGCCGACGTTCTTCAACCTCCGGCTGCAGGACGGGCACCTGTTCGGCAGCCTGATCGACATCCTGCGCAACGGCGCGCCCACGCTGCTGATCGCGCTGGGCATGACGCTGGTGATCGCGACCCGGGGCATCGACCTGTCGGTGGGCGCGGTGGCGGCGATCGCGGGCGCGGTGACGTGCACCTACATCGCCTCGGGCGGCAACGCGTGGGCCGGCATGGGCCTGGCGCTGCTGCTGTGCGGGGTGCTGGGGCTGTGGAACGGCTTCCTGGTGTCGGTGCTGGGCATCCAGCCGATCATCGCCACGCTCGTGCTGATGACGGCCGGGCGCGGGGTGGCGATGCTGATCACCGAGGGGCAGATCGTCACGGTCGACTCGCCGACCTACCGCGAGGTGGGCGCCGGGTTCCTGGTGCTGCCGATCGCCATCCTGATCAGCCTGGCGGTGCTGGGCCTGGTGGCGCTGGTGACCCGGCGGACCGCGCTGGGGCTGCTGATCGAGTCGGTGGGCGTGAACCCGTCGGCGTCGCGGCTGGCCGGCGTGCGGGCGCGGACGATCATCTGGACGGTGTACGTGTTCGCGGCCCTGTGCGCGGCCGTGGCCGGGTTGATGATCAGCTCCAACGTGAGCGCGGCGGACGCCAACAACGCGGGCCTGTGGATCGAGATGGACGCGATCCTGGCCGTCGTGATCGGCGGCACGTCGCTGGCGGGCGGCCGGTACTCGCTGACCGGCACGCTGCTCGGCGCGTTGATCATCCAGACGTTGACGACGACGGTCTACACGATCGGCATCGCGCCGGAGATCACGCTGGTGTTCAAGGCGATCGTGGTGATCGCGGTGTGCCTGGTGCAGGCCCCGCTCCGGATCCGGGTCAGGCAAGGGGTGCCCGCGTGAAGCAGACAGCAGTGGTGGAGCCCGAGGTCACCGCGGGCGCGCCGGGTCGGCCGCGCGGCGGCCTGGTGAGCGTGCCGAAGCGGTTCCTGCCGGTGATCGCCACGTTCGTGGTGTTCGTGGCGACGTTCGGCGTCGGCTCGGTGCGGTACGAGGGGTTCGCGTCCGGGCAGGTGGTCGCGAACCTGTTCATCGACAACGCGTTCCTGATCGTGCTCGCGGTCGGGATGACGTTCGTGATCCTGACCGGCGGCATCGACCTGTCGGTCGGGTCGGTGGTGGCGCTGTCGACCATGATCGCGGCG
Organism: Actinosynnema sp. NPDC053489; assembly: GCF_044544865.1. NCBI lineage: Bacteria > Bacillati > Actinomycetota > Actinomycetes > Pseudonocardiales > Pseudonocardiaceae > Actinosynnema > Actinosynnema sp. NPDC053489. The sequence goes on from NZ_JBITXT010000007.1 coordinate 310,243, forward strand.
GCGATGCTGCGCGCGGGCTGGCCGGCGTGGCTCGTGGTGGTGACCGTGCTGGCGGTCGGGTCCGGGCTGGGGCTGGCGATGGGGTGGATCATCCACCGGTTCGGCGTGCAGCCGTTCATCGTGACGCTGGCGGGCATGTTCCTGGCGCGCGGGCTGTGCTTCGTGATCAGCGTCGAGTCGGTGTCGATCAAGGACCCGACGTTCCGCGACGTGGCGACGGGCACGATCGAGCTGCCCGGCGGCGTGACCATCACCTACGGCGTGGTGATCGCGCTGGTGGCCGTGCTGGCCGCGGTGTACGTGCTGCACCTGACGCGGTTCGGGCGCACGGTGTACGCCGTGGGCGGCAGCGAGTCGTCGGCGCGGCTGATGGGCCTGGCGACCACGCGGGTGAAGATCGGCGTGTACGTGATCAGCGGGTTCTGCTCGGCGCTGGGCGGGTTGCTGTTCAGCCTCTACATGCTGTCCGGCTACAGCCTGCACGCGGTCGGCATGGAGCTGGACGCGATCGCGGCCGTCGTCGTGGGCGGCAGCCTGCTGTCCGGCGGGGTCGGGTTCGTGGTGGGGTCGGTCGTCGGCGTGCTGGTGCTGGGCACGATCCAGACGTTGATCTCGTTCGAGGGCACCCTGTCCTCGTGGTGGACCAAGATCGTGATCGGCGCGCTGCTGCTGGCGTTCATCGCGTTGCAGCGGGTCATCGTCCGCCGCACCTGAGGACCGGGGCGGGCTCGGCTCCCCGCCGAGCCCGCCCGGCTCCGTCCTCCCGGCCCCGTGCGGGGAATCCCGGGACGTTCCCGCAGTACGGCCGCGCCGCCGAACTGGCGCTCCCCTGCCCACCGCCGCCGCCCCCAGCCGCCGCCGCACCCCAGCCGCCGCCGCGCCCTCGCTGCCCCGCTCAGCCGCCGGGCCCTTGCCGCCGCGCCGCTGCCGGCCGCCGCCGCTGCTCCCCCAGCCTGCCGCACCCTCGCCGCCGCCCAGCCCACCGCGCCCTCGCCGCCGCACCTCCGGCCACCGCCGCCCGGCCACCGCCGCCCGGCCACCGCCGCCCGGCCACCGCCGGCCCACCGGCCGCTTACCCAGCCGCCTTCGGCCCTCCGGCCCGCCGGCCCATTGGCCGCCCCAGCCGCCGCACTCCGCCGGCCACCCCCCACGGTCGCACCCCGTCGGCCACGTCAACGGCCGGACTCACCGGCCGGAATCCGCCAGCCACCTCCGTCGGCCACTTTCCTCGGCCACCTCTGCCGGCCACCTCTATCGGCCACCTCTGCCGGTCCCGGCCGTCGCGTGACGGCTCCCCTCGCGAACGCGTCAGGCACCCGTGCCGAAGCCTGCGCGGAAACCGCCCCACCGCCGTGACCACCGCTCCGGGTCCCCCTCCCACCTGGAGAAACGGCCGCGCTGGTCCGGATGGCGCAAGGGCCTGCCGACCCGTTGACTTTCCGGCCGCGCCTCTGCAACCCTTCGAACCGCTTACGCAAGAAATCGACAAGTGTCCGGAACTTTCTGACAACCGCCCGGAACAGCCCTAAGAGAAGGGCCCGCACGACGATGTCAACGACGACACGCGCCCGTTCACGCCTCGCCGCCTCCCTGCTCGCCGCCCTGTCCCTCACCGCGTTCACCCTGAGCCCCCCTGCCGCTCAGGCCGCGCCGACGGCGGGGGTGCTCGACCTCGGCAAGCCGACCCGCATCGACCAGGTCCACCTGTCCCTGCCGGACGACGACAGCACGTTCGCCGTGCAGACCAGCCTCGACGGCAAGGGTTACGCCACCCTCGTGCCCCCCGCCCCGCGCCGGGGCGACGAGCAGACGTTCGAGTTCGACCCCACGCTGGTGCGCTACGTGCGCGTCGACGGCGCGCGGGTCCAGGACATCGAGGTCCGCCCGGCCGCCGACGTCGCCGCCAAGCTCGCCGCCACCTACACCGCGAGCAGCCAGGCCGACGTCTACCAGCCGGCCAACGTCGGCGACGGCAACCAGGCCACCTACTGGGAGAGCGCCAACAACGCGTTCCCGCAGTGGCTGCGCGCCGACCTGGGCGCGGCGGTCAAGGTCGACCGCCTCGTGCTCAAACTCCCGACCGCGAACTGGGGCGCGCGCACGCAGACGTTGGCCGTGCAGCACAGCACCGACGGCCAGAACTTCGGCGACCTGGTCCCCTCGGCCCAGTACGCGTTCAACCCGACCGCGAACAACACGGTGACGATCCAGTTCACCGCCGTCACCACCCGGTACGTGCGGCTCTGGGTCACCGGCAATACCGCCTGGCCCGCGGCCCAGTTCTCGGAGTTCGAGCTGCACGGCCCGAGCACCGGCGACACGCAGCCGCCGTCCGCGCCGACGAACCTCGCCTACACCTCGCCGCAGTCCGGCCAGATCCGGCTGACCTGGTCGGCGTCCACCGACAACACCGGCGTCACGGGCTACGACGTCTACGCCAACGGCGCGCTGCGCACCAGCGTCCCCGGCACGGTGCTGACCTACACCGACTCGCAGCCCGACGGCGTCGCGGTCACCTACCACGTGATCGCCAAGGACGCGGCGGGCAACCAGTCCTCGCCCAGCAACCAGGTGACCCGGCCCGGCACCCCCGGGAACGGCACGAACCTGGCCAAGGGCAAGCCGATCACGGCCAGCTCCCACACCTTCACCTTCGTGGCCGCGAACGCCAACGACGACGACGTGACCACGTACTGGGAGGGCGCGACCTACCCGAACACCCTGACCACGCAGCTCGGGTCCAACGCCGACCTCAGCTCGGTCGTGCTCAAGCTCAACCCCTCGTCCGCCTGGGGCACCCGCACCCAGAACGTCCAGGTGCTGGGCCGCGAGCAGAGCGCCTCGGGCTTCACCAGCCTGGTGGCGGCGCGCGACTACACGTTCAACCCGGCCACCGGCAACACCGTCACGATCCCGCTGTCCGCGCGGGTCGCGGACGTGCAGCTGCGCATCACGTCCAACACCGGCGCGCCCGGCGGCCAGGTCGCCGAGTTCCAGGTGTTCGGCACGGCCGCGCCCAACCCGGACCTGACCGTCACCGGCACGTCGTTCACGCCGACCAGCCCGGTGGAGACCACCCCGATCACGCTGTCGGCCACGGTCCGCAACGCGGGCACGGCGGCGTCCGGCGCGACCGACGTGACGTTCTTCCTGGGCGACGAGGCCGTGGGCACGGCGCAGGTCGGCGCGCTCGCGGCCGGCGCGTCGGCGACCGTCACCGCGGACATCGGCCCGCGCGGTTCCGGCTCCTACCAGTACACCGCGAAGGTGGACGAGACGAAGAAGGTCGTGGAGCAGAACGAGGCCAACAACGCCCGCCTGCACCCGAGCGCCCTCGTCGTCACGCCCGTGCCCAGCTCCGACCTCGTGGGCGCGCTGAGCTGGTCGCCGAACAACCCGGCCAACGGCCAGAGCACCACGTTCACCGTCGTGCTGCGCAACGAGGGCTCGATCGCCACGACCAGCGGCGCGCACGGCGTCACCTTCACGCTCGTCAACGCCGCCACGGGCGCGACCGTGCGCACGTTCAGCGGCAGCTACACCGGTGCCATCCAGCCCGGCCAGTCGGCGTCGCCGATCACCCTGGGCACCTGGGCCGCCGCCAACGGCAAGTACACCCTCCGGACCGACGTCGCGGTCGACGGCAACGAGATCGCCGCGCGGCAGGCCAACAACGTGACCACGCAATCGCTGTTCGTGGGCCGCGGCGCGAACGTGCCGTGGGAGCACGTCGAGGCCGAGGACGCCGTCACGGCGGGCGGGGCGCAGAAGATCGGCCCGAACCGCACCATCGGCGACCTGGCCGGCGAGGCGTCCGGGCGGCGCGCGGTGACGCTCAACAGCACCGGCGCGTCGGTCGAGTTCACCACCAGCGGTTCGACCAACACCCTCGTGACCCGCTTCTCCATCCCCGACGCGCCGGGCGGCGGCGGCATCAACGCCACGCTGAACGTCTACGTCAACGGGTCGTTCCACAAGGCCCTGGACCTCACCTCGCGGCACATCTGGCTCTACGGCAACGAGGCGAGCCCCGGCAACTCCCCCGGCGCGGGCGGGCCGCGGCACATCTACGACGAGGCGAGCGTGATGCTGAACGGCACGTTCCCCGCCGGCACGAAGGTCAAGCTGCAGAAGGACGCGGCCAACACCACCAACTACGCCATCGACTTCGTCGACTTCGAGAACGCGGTGGCGCAGGCCAACCCCGACCCCGCCCGGTACGTCACGCCCACCGGCTTCACCCACCAGGACGTGCAGAACGCGCTCGACAAGTTCCGCATGGACACCAGCGGCAACCTGGTCGGCGTCTACCTGCCGGCGGGCACGTACACCACCTCGCAGAAGTTCCAGGTGTACGGCAAGCCGGTCCGGGTGGTCGGCGCCGGGCCGTGGTTCACCAGGTTCGTCGTGCCGACCACGCAGGAGAACACCGACGCGGGCTTCCGGGCCGAGCAGTCGGTGAACGGCTCGACGTTCAGCGGGTTCGCGTTCTTCGGCAACTACACGTCCCGCATCGACGGTCCCGGCAAGGTGTTCGACTTCGCCAACGTCTCGAACATCACCATCGACAACATCTGGGCCGAGCACGTGGTGTGCCTCTACTGGGGCGCGAACACCGACTTCATGACGATCAAGGACTCCCGCATCCGGAACACGTTCGCCGACGGCATCAACATGACCAACGGCAGCACGGACAACCGGGTGGCCAACATCGAGGCCCGCTCCACCGGTGACGACAGCTTCGCCCTGTTCTCCGCGATCGACGCGGGCGGTGCGGACGAGAAGAACAACGTCTACGAGAACCTGACCTCGACGACCACGTGGCGCGCGGCGGGCCTGGCCGTCTACGGCGGTTTCCTCAACACGTTCCGCAACATCTACGTCGCGGACACGTTGACCTACGCCGGCGTGACGATCAGCTCGCTGGACTTCGGCTACCCGATGAACGGCTTCGGCCCGGAGCCGACGACGTTCAGCGGGCTCACGCTGGTGCGCACCGGCGGGCACTTCTGGGGCGCGCAGACGTTCCCGGGGATCTGGATGTTCTCGGCCTCCAAGCCGTTCCGGGGCATCCGGGTCAACGACGTCGACATCATCGACCCGACCTACGCCGGGATCATGTTCCAGACGAAGTACAACGGGTCCACGCCGGAGAACCCGGTCCAGGACACCGTGCTGACCAACATCTCGATCTCCGGCGCGCGGCTGAGCGGAGACGAGTTCCAGGCGAAGTCCGGCATCGGGGTCTGGGCCAACGAGATGCCCGAGGCGGGTCAGGGGCCCGCGGTCGGCTCGGCGACCTTCAACAACCTCCGGTTCGGCAACAACGTCGAGAACATCCGCAACCGCACCTCCACCTTCACCATCACCGTCAACCCCTGACCGGCACCACCGCGAGGACCCCGCCCCGTCCCCCGGGGCGGGGTCCTCCGCGTTGTCCGGACGGAACGCGAAGCCGGCGCGTCGGAGGCGCGGCCGTCCCGGGATCAGCCGCGGGGCGGCTGCCAGGTGTCCTCGGACGCGGTGTCGTGGCGGAGGCTGGGGTGCCTGCTCTTGAGCTTCTGGATCTGCGCCTGGGCGTTCCTGATCGTCTTGAGCGCGAATTCCTTGTCCTGGGGGTTCGGGTACCTCCGCCACTTCTCGATGTGAGTCGCGATGGTGTTCCGCTGCGAGGCGATCTTGTCGCGGTCTCCCGCGGTGTTGCTCGGCATGGCCTGGCTCCGATTCGCTTGGACTACTGCACGACGGTGTCGAACTGCACCTTGAGCACGTGTTGGAGGCGCTCCACCACGTCCCGCTGCTCCCGGATGCCGTCGGCCGTGGCGATGCCCTTGGCGTGCGGGGACTCCAGGAAGTTCAACTGGGCCTTGGCCTCGTAGAACTCCATCAGCGCCCGGCGCTTCCGCTTGCGGAACTCGGCCCGGATGGCGATGTCACTCATGAATCCCATCTGTGCTCCCTTGATCGAGAAGCCCTGACCGCCCTGCGTCGTGTTCACCCGACTATCGACACCTCCGCATGGCCGTTACCGCGCGTGATTTCGCACCACTCTCATGGCCTAACACATCAACCGTTCAGAGCAGCTCACAATGAACATCCCTCGGCTTGGGGCAGCGGCGGCGGGGCGCACCACGCGAGTCGCCGGTCGGCTCCCACGGCGTGGACCCGGGGCGACCGGAGGCCGTGTGGTCCGTACATTCGTCCCCGGCGACATCCGAGCACGGGGAGGCGCGGTGCCCGCACGCGTGTTGGACCGGTCCGGTGGCGGGCCCCTCTGGCGGCAGCTCCAGGACGACCTGGTGGGCCGGCTGCGCTCCGGCGAGTTCACCCTCGGCTTCCCCGGCGAGCTGAGGCTGGTCCGCGACTACGGCGTGAGCCGCCACACCGTCCGCCAGGCCCTGCAGCGGCTGCGCGCCGACGGCCTCGTGCTCGCCGAGCGGGGGCGCCAGCCCAGGGTCGCCCCGGCCGCCGACGTCGTCCAACCCCTCGACACCCTCTACAGCCTCTTCGCCTCGGTCGAGGCCGCCGGCCTGGAGCAGCGCAGCGCGGTTCGCGTGCTGGACACCCGCGCGGACGGCGTGGTCGCCGACCAGCTCGGGCTGGAGGGCTCCACCCCCCTGCTGCACCTCGAACGCCTGCGCCTGGCGGGCGGCGAGCCGTTGGCGATCGACCGGGCCTGGCTGCCCGCGGACCTGGCCGGGCCGCTCGTCGACGCCGACTTCACCCGGACCAGCCTGTACGCCGTGCTGGCCGAGCGCACCGGCGTCCGCCTCGACCACAGCCGCGAGACGATCAAGGCCGTCGTGCCGACCGCCGCCGAGCGGGCGCTGCTGCGCTGCGGCCCCGACGTGGCCTGCCTGTCCATCCACCGGCTGGGCCTGGCCGGGGGTCGCCCGGTGGAGTGGCGGCACACGTTGGTGCGCGGCGACCGGTACGCGGTGACCACCGAGTCGAAGGTCTCCCGCTGAACCGATAACCGACATTGCCTCACGTCTCCCGTCGCACGTAATGTACGGACAAATGGCGGGAGGCGGGTGTGGACGTCCACACGATCGAGACGGCGGCCCCGGGTGACCGGGGTTACCCGGTGCACGACGACGGCGAGATCCCGGTCGGCGCGGTGGCGGTCACCGCCGTCGCCGCCCCGGACCACCCCCTGGCCTCCGTGGTGGGGCACGACGGGCGGCGGGGCGCGTTCGCCGCCGGGCACCTGGTCGGCACGGTCGGTTGCGGGCCGGGCTTCACCGCCCAACCGCTGCCGCGGGGCGAGCCGGTGGCCCTCGTCGGCTCCGAGGAGGACGTGCGGGCGGCGATCCGCGACCGGTCCCGCACCGGCGTCGACCGCCCGAGCGCCCCGATCGGCGACCCGGCCGACGACCCCGCGCCCGGCCACCCGGTCGTGCTCCTCGACGTCCGCCGACCCGACGAGCCCCGCGCCGGGATCGCCGCGAGCCTGCCGCACGGCGCGGGCCGCGACGTCGTGCGCCTCGACGACGACCGGGCCGCCGCGGCGGACGCCGGCGTGCCGACCACGGCACCGTGACCGCGCTCGTCCTCGCCCTGCTCGCCGGTGCCGTCGTCGGCCTGGCCCTGGGCGCGCTCGGCGGCGGTGGCAGCGTGCTGGCCGTGCCCGCGCTGATCTACCTCGGGGGGCTGCGCCCCGACGAGGCCGCGACGGCGAGCCTCCTGGTCGTGGTGGTGACCTCGCTGCTCGCCCTGCCCGGGCACGCGCGGGCCGGCGCGGTGCGGTGGCGGCTGGGCGCGGTGTTCGCGGTGGCGGGGGTGGTGCCGGCCGCCGCGGCGGGCGCGCTGGCGCGGCACGTGCCGGCCGCCGTGCTCACCGGGGCGTTCGGCGTCGTGGCGGCGACCGCCGCGGTGGTGCTGCTGCGGGCCCGGGAGCCGACCGCCGACCGGGTCCGCCCGGTCCGGGCCGTCGGCGCCGGGGCGGGGCTGGGCGCGGTGACCGGCTTCCTCGGGGTGGGCGGCGGCTTCCTCGCCGTGCCGGCCCTGGTGGGCGTGCTGTCCGTGCCGATGTCGGCCGCGGTGGGCACGAGCCTGCTGGTGATCGCGGTGAACGCGGGCGCGGCCCTCGTCGCACGCCTCGGCGACGTGACCCTGCTCGACTGGGCGGTGGTCGCGCCGTTCGCCGCCGCCGCGCTGCTGGGCGCGTGGGACGGCAAGCGCCTGGCCGCCCGGGTGCCCGCCACGACCCGGCGACGCGTGTTCGCCGCCGCGCTGCTGGCCGTCGCGGCGCTGATGGCCGTGGACGCGGCCCGGGCCGCCGTGGCGGGGTGACGCGGTGGTGGGCTGACGCGGTGGTGGGCGGCCCCCGGCGGGAGAGGGCCGGGGACCGCCGGTTCACCGGTGGGACGGGTCAGCCGACCTTGCCGACGCCCGCGCCGCTCTGGACCACCGACTTCACGCTGGAGCACGAGTCGAGCGCGTAGGAGTACGGGATGGACTTGACGCTGCCACCCTGGTCACCCGAGCCCGAGTTCACCAGGACGTTGTTGCGCGCCACCAGGTTGGCCGGGTCGGAGTCGCCCTCACCGCGGTGGAACGGGTCCTTGGTGTTCTCGAAGTAGTTGCACTCCACGAGCACGCCGGCCTCCTGGGTGGAAGCCACGCCGTACGACGTCACGCCGCCGTAGTAGTTGTTGTACACGTGGACCGGGTTGCCGAAGCGGACCCGCGGGTGGCGCTGGTTGGTGCCGTCGAACCAGTTGTGGTGGTAGCTGACCCGCAGCTTGCCGCGGTCCTCGCTGCCGTTGTCGTCGCTGTGGCCGAGCAGCATCGTCTTGTCGTGGGAGCTGACCTTGTTCCACGACACGGTCACGCAGTCGGAGGCGCGCTTGATGTCGATCGCGCCGTCGTACCCGTTGGACAGGGTGTTGTGGTCGATCCACACCCGCGTCGAGTACTGGACGTTGATCGCGTCGTCACCCCAGTTGCGGAAGTTGAGGTTGCGGATGACGACGTTCGACGCGCTGGCGACGTTGAGCCCCTGCCCGGTGATGGTCGCGCCCGAGCCGACGCCGATGATCGTCTTGTTCGAGGCGACCTTCGTCATGCTGGACAGGGAGATGGTGCCGGAGACCCGGATGGTCTGCGTGGTGGTGGACTTCGCGGCGTTGGTGAACGACGTGGCGTCGCTCACGGTCACCGTGCCACCACCGGCACCACCGGTGGTGCCACCGCACTGCGTACCCCAACCTTCGAGGTTGAACGACGCGGCGCCGGCCGCGGGCGCCATGACCGCGGACGCGGCCAGGGCCGTGGCCGCGAACAGCGCCCGGGAGATCTTGCGGGACATGCGGTTTCCTCCATGCGACTGTGGATGAAAAGGGAACCGGCGGCGGGTTGCGACGTGGCGGCGACCGAGGGGTTACACCGGACTCACCACCTCTCCGCGGTGTGCTTGCGGATGTGCTCGACGTCGAACTCGTCGCCCAGCCCGGGAGAGGGCGTCAGGGTGACGTGGCCGTCCGCGTCGAGGGGATCGGCGATCGCGAGCCGGTGGGGCGGCACGCGGTCGAAGTCGTGCAGCGGGTGCAGCAGGCCGCGCTCGTACCAACGGCCGTTGTCGGTGCCGCCGAGCACGGCCAGGCTGGCCGAGCCGTCGCCGTGGATCTCGCAGTCCACGTTGAACGCCTCGGCCAGGTGGAGGGCCTTGACCGTCGGCGAGATGCCGCCGACGTCGGTCGGCCCGGCGCGCAGGATGTCGCACGCGCCGGAGGTCAGCCACTCGGCGCGGGTGTGGTGCTTGCCCCACGCCACCTCGGGCCCGATCACCGGGATGGACAGCTGCTCGGCCAGCCACCGGTAGGAGCTGATCGACGCCTCCTCCATCGGCTCCTCGAACCAGTAGAAGTCCAGCGCCTCCAGCGCCCGGCCCAGCTCCAGCGCCTCGGTGCGCGAGTACCAGTGGTTGGCGTCCAGCATCAGCGCCACGTCCGGCCCGACCGCCTCGCGGACCGCCTCGCAGGCCGCGATGTCGGCCTTCACGCTGGGCGCGCCGGGCACCGGCGGCATCCACGTGTGCAGCTTGATCGCCCGGTAGCCCCGCTCCACCAGCTCCTCGGCGAACGAGGCGTAGTCGCCGGGCGTGCCGAGCCCGCCGGGGAGCTCGTCGCCGCACATGGTGCTGGCGTAGGCGGGCACGCGGTCGCGCGCGCCGCCGAGCAGCTTCCACACCGGCAGCCCGGCCATGCGGCCCACCAGGTCCCACAGCGCCGTGTCGACGTAGCCCAGCGCCCGGTCGGTGAACCGGCCGTGCGAGCCGCGCTGCTTGCGCGCCATCTTCCGCCACAGCCGCTCGCGGTCCCACGGGTCCGCGCCGATCAGCACGGGCTTCACGATCGAGTCGAGCACGGCGGGCCGCAGCTGGTCGGGGTGCACCAGCACGCGCCCCACGGCACCGTCGGAGTCGGTGATCTCCAGCAGCGCCTCGCGGACCTCGTGCTCGGCGCTCGGGTGCCGGTGCCCGTGCGGGTCCACCGCGGTCCACGCGGTGGTCGTGAACACCGACACCTCGACGCGCTCGATCATTTGCGGTCCTCCCACTCCTTCTGCGCCTCGGTGAGCTTCTTCGCCACGTCGTCCAGGAACTGCTGGGCGCTCAGCTCGCCGAGGAGCACCTTCTGGTACTGGGGCTCGCTGTCGGCCTTGGTGATCGACGAGTACTGCGGCAGGTACACCGGCGCGGGCACGAGCACCGTGGCCGGGTCCTCCAGCACGCCGAGCGCCATCTTCACGTGCGCGGCCTTGTCGATCCACGCGGCGCCGCGCACGTCGGTGTTGGCGGGGATCTGGCCGACCTTCTCGTTCCAGTAGCTGTTGGACTCCGCCGAGGTGAGGAACTCGGCGAACTTCCAGGCCGCGTCCTGGTGCTCGCTGTTGTTGAACACCGCGAAGCCGTCGGTCGGGTTCGGCACGACGGTCCGCTTGCCGCTCGGGCCGACCGGCAGCGGGATGGCGGCGACCTTGTCGCCCAGGGCCTTGGTCACGTCGCTGTAGGAGCCGAGGTTGTGGTGCATCATCGCGACCGAGCCGCCGGTGAACTGGGCGATCATCTGGGTGAAGCTGTTGTTGACGTCGGCCTCGGGGGTGGCCTTCTTGTAGAGCTCGGCCACCTTGTCGACCAGTTCGGCGTTGCCCTTGTCGGCCAGCGTGCTCTGGCCGTCCTTGAAGAAGTTGTCCACGCCGGAGTACGCGTACGCCTCGGTGATGAGCTGGAACACCGAGCCGGCGCCGCCGCGGATGGTGTAGCCGTACCTGTTGGCCGCCGCGTCGGTCAGCTTCGTGGCCGCGGTGATGAACTCGTCCCAGGTCTTCGGCGGCTCGATGCCGGCGTCCCGGAACCAGTCCGCGCGGTACCAGATGATGTCCATGTTGGCCGACGACGGGACGAGGTAGAGCTTGCCGTCCGGCGCGGTCTGGCGGACGGTCTCCACCAGCGAGGGCAGCAGCTTGTCCTTCAGCGCGCCGCCGTTGACGCGGTCGTCCAGCGGCGCCAGCGCCTCCTGGCCCACCAGGTGCGCGAGGTAGGAGGTGGTGACGCCGCCGACGTCGGGCGTCTCGCCGCCCGCGATGGCGGTGTCGTACTTCTGCTGCACCGACGCGCTGGGGATGCCGACGTACTCGACCTTGATGGTCGGGTTCGCCGCCTCGAAGCGGGAGATCAGCTCCTTGTAGATCGGCTCGCGGGCGGGACCGCCGTTGTTGTCCCAGAACGTGATGGTGACGTCCCCGTCGCCGCCCGCACCTCCCCCCGACGAGCAGGCGGACAGCGCCAGGGCGGTGGCGGCCACGGCGACCAGCAGTTTTCTCATGATGCTCCCTATCCCTTGACAGCCCCGGCGCTGAGCCCCTGCACCAGGAACCGCTGCACGACGGCGAAAACCAGGACCACCGGCACGGCGGCGACCACGCCACCGGCGGCGAGTGCTCCGAAGTCGGTGTTGAACTCACCCAACGTGTAGCTCAGGCCGACCGGCAGGGTGAACTTGTCCTGCCGGGTGGCGAACATCAGCGCGAACAGGAAGTTGTTCCACGCGCCGATGAACGCGAACGACCCGACGGCCACCAGGGCGGGCTTGAGCTGCGGCAGGACCACCGCGAAGAACGCCCGCGGGCGCGAGCAGCCGTCCACCATGGCGGCTTCCTCCAGCTCCACGGAGATGTTGCGGATGAAGCCGCTCATCAGGATCAGCGACAGCGGCAGCTGGAACGCCACCTCCGCGACGACCAGGCCGGTGATGGTGTTGAGCAGCCCCAGGCCCTTGAAGATCACGAACAGCGGGATCAGCATCATCGCGCCGGGGATGAACTGGCTGCACAGCAGCGCCAGCAGGAACACCCGCTGGCCGCGGAAGCGGAAGCGCGCCAGCGCGTACCCGCCCATCACCGACAGGACGGTCACGAACACGAGCACGCCCAGGCCCATGACCACGCTGTTGTAGAAGAAGACGCCGAACCCGATGTCGTTCCACACCGTGTCGAAGTGCTCGAACGAGATCGGCCACGGCACGAGCTGCGTCGAGCCCGACGGCCGCACCGCGAACACCAGCATCCAGTAGAACGGGACGAGCGTGAACAGCAGGTACAGCACCAGCGGCACGTGGATCATCCAGCGCTTGCCGGGCTCCTCGGCCACCGCACGGCGGCGGCGCCGGCGCGGTGGCGGCGCGTGCGTGGTGTCGACGACCTCGCGCACCAGGGTGCCGGTCTTGCCCAGGGTCTCGGTCATGATCGGCTCCCGAACTTCGACAGCCGCAGGTAGGCGATCGAGAAGAACAGCAGGATGAGGAACCCGGCGACGGTCAGCGCCGAGCCGTACCCGAAGTTGTGCGAGTCGACGGCCTGCCTGGCGACGTACAGCGGCAGGGTGGTCGTCTGGTTGGCCGGACCACCGCCGGTTAGGGTGTAGATGAGGTCGACGTTGTTGAACTCCCACACCGCGCGCAGCAGCGTGGACAGGATGATCGCGTCCTTGAGGTGCGGCAGGGTGACGCTGGTGAAGCGCCGCCACCGGCTCGCCCCGTCCACCGACGCGGCCTCGTAGAGGTCCTTGGGGATGCTCTGGAGGTCGGCCAGCAGCAGGATGGCGAAGAACGGCACCCCGCGCCACAGCTCGGTCACCACGAGCGCGTCGAACACCGTGTCGGGGTTGCCCAGCACCGAGGTGCCCGGCGAGCCGACGCCCCACTGCGAGAGCACCTGGAAGACGCCGGTCGACGGGTTGAGCAGCAGGATCCAGATGCCCGTGGTCAGCACGCCGGACACCGCCCAGGGCGAGAACACCAGCGCCCGCGCCACGCCCCGGCCGACGAACGTCTCGTTCACGATCAGCGCGAGCACCAGGCCGAGCAGCAGTTGCAGGCCGACCTCGACGAACACCCACTTGGCGCTGAACGCGAGGCTCTGCCGGAACAGCTCGTCCTCGAACAGCATCCGGGTGAAGTTGTCCAGCCCCGCGAAGCCGTTCTTCCACGGTTGCGTGACGTTGTACCGCTGGAGGCTGTAGTAGACGACGCTCCCGATCGGGTAGACCAGGAAGACCGCCATCAGCACCAGCGTCGGTGCGATCAGGGCGTAGGGCGCCCAGGTGCGGGTCCTCATGCGGGGTTCCAGTCGCCGAGGTAGGCGCGCCGGGTGTGCTCGGCGGCCTGGTCGGCCGTGAGCAGCGGCCGGTCCGCGCCCGGCGTCGCGCCCGGACCGGAGTTGCGGTACTCGGCGAACCGGGCGTCGCGCCAGGAGAAGCCGGACATGTCGGTCCACGGCGCGGTCTTCACGGCGGCGGGCAGCTCGGTGTCGCGGACGACGACGGAGGCGACGGCGTCCGGGTCGCCGCCCGGGTGCCACGGCCGACCGAGGTGGTAGGTGCCCGCCGGGGCGTCGCTGACCACGGTGGAGTTCATGATCAGGAAGCCGTGCGGGTTGTCGCGCCGGGTGCTCGCGGCGGTGAGGTAGCCGTTGGGGTCGCCGCCCCGGTCCAGCGCCCGGATGGTCACCTGGTCGAAGACGGCGGTGGCGCGGCCGAAGATGAAGTCGACGTCACCGGCGATCTCGCCGCCCCGGTAGTACTGGCGGGCCCGCGTGCCGACCGCGCGCGTGTCGGCGTACAGGGTGTCCTGGTGGCCGAGGAAGCGCACGCGGTCGTAGTGCTGCCGGTCGCCGGTCGCCTTCACCGCGACGGCCTGCGTGGCGGTGATCTCCGGGTGTGCGGCCCGGTCGAACGAGTTGCTGAACGTCAGGTCGCGGGCGGTGAAGCCGTCCGCCTCGATCGTGGCGGTGGCCGATCCCGTGGTGCCGAACGTCGTGCCGTCGGGCTTCCGGGTGCCGCTGGCGTTGTCGTAGTCGACGACCACGTCGCGGGCGGTGCCGGTGGAGCCCTTGAGGGTCAGGTCGGTCTTGCTCGCGGGGACCCGGACCACCTCGCGGTACACGCCCTTGCCGATGGTGATGGTGGTGCCCGGCGGCGCGGCGTCGATCGCGGCCTGCACCGTGTCGAAGTCCGTGCCCTTGGCCACGTGGTAGCGCTCGCGCTGCTGCGCGCCCGCCTTGAGGTTCTTCACCCGGGAGGTCGGTTCGAGGCCGCGGGTGAGGGTCGGCGTCCACCCGGCGTCGTCGGCGAGCCGCGCCGTCGGGTTGGCGGCGTTGAACGCGTCGAGCGCGTCGACCGGGCGGTCGTCGACCAGCGTGCCGACCTCGGTGACGGCCGTGCCGCCCCAGTTGCGGACGAGGGTCTCGACCGAGCCGCCGTTGGCGAGCTTGACGTAGTTGTTCTCCACGTACAGCGCGGACTGCACGCCCACGCCCCAGGCGTAGACGAAGGTCGGTCCGGGCTCGTAGAGGTTGTTGTAGACGTGCACCTTGCCGAAGCGGACGCGGGGCAGGCGTTCCTCGGTGTTGCGGAAGACGTTGTGGTGCACCGAGATCCGCAGCTTGCCCGGGTCGGTGGTCGAGGTGTTGGACGAGCCGATGAGCATCGTCTTGCCGTGGTCGGAGAACAGGTTGTACGAGGCGGTGACCAGGTCGGTGCCGCTGGTCATGTCCAGCGAGCCGTCGTGCTGCTGGTAGGGGCGGCCGAAGTGGTCCGGCGCCGCGCTGTCCGGGTAGGGCTGGTCGGTGAACGTGTTGTGGTCGACCCACACGTTGGTGGCGCGCTGGAGCGAGACCGCGTCGTACTCGGAGTTCCAGTTGCCGGTCGCGCCGTCGGTCGGGTCCCACTGCGGGAAGCAGTCGCGGGTGTCGCGGAAGGTGAGGTTGCGGACGATCACGTTGCTCGCGCCGTGGATGCGGAGGTTCGCGCCGGTCAGGCCCGCGCCGCGGCCGTCGCCGACGATCGTGGTGTCGGAGCCGACGGTGAACCCGATGGCCTCCGCCTGGCGGCGGGCCGACGCCGCGCGGGCGTCCTCCAGCGGTCCGCTGGGCTCGGTGTCGCGGCCCCAGACCGCGGGGTCGTAGGCGGCCAGGTAGCCCGCGAGCGTGTAGCCGTCGGTGGCGTAGGTCGAGCAATCGGCCCGGACGTCGATCACGCCGCGCACCTTGATCAGGCGCGGCGCGGGCGCCGCCAGGGCGGCCCGCAATTCCGCCGCCGTGCGCACGACGTGCTCGGTGGTGGCGGCCGAGCCGCCGGTGGTCCCGGTGCCGCTCGAACCCCAGCCGTCACCGGGCTGGAGGACCTGTCGCCCCAGGTCGGTGCCTGCGTGCGCGGGTGCCGCCGCGATCACGCCGAGGGCGCAGGAAAGCACGAGCGCAGTACTGAGTATCCGCATGACGAGGGGCCTTCCGCGGCGAATTTGTTCATAAATGTGAACACGTTCCAGAAGTGCGAACAGAGTATTGCGAAAGTGTCCGCCACACGTCAACGACGTAACTTCGATCGATGGCCGTTCGACCTCTGTTCGACCACAGCGTTCGACGGAGCGTCGAATTCGAGTCGATATCGACGGGGCGACCGGTCGCGGACCCGGGCACGACGCGCAGCGCCCCCGACCCTGGCGGGACCGGGGGCGCTGCGCGTGCGGGGTGGTGACGTCATCGCGGGGACGTCATCGGTCCGGTTTGGACGGTCACCGCGCCAGGGGCGGTTACTGCGCGGCGAGGTCCCGCGCCGGTGCCGACTTCACGTGCCGCGTCGCGTCGTCGGCCGGCACCTCGAACGCGTCGGCCTCGATGCCGGCCACCGCCGGCTCGGCGACGCCGCGCGGCCGCAGGTCGAGGCGCAGGGAGTCGGTCCGGGACCACGGGGCGGCCTTGGACGCGCCGCAGGAACCGCCGAGCGCGACCCGGGACAGCGCGGAGGCGACGTTGGGCACGTGCCCGCCGCCGTTGCACCCGATCACCGGCACGAACGCCCGGGTCACGCTGAGGGTGCCGCAGGAGTCATGCCAGTCCCCCAGAGGTGGAAACCGACCGGGTTCCCCCGCCTGTAGACCGATCGGTTTCCATTCGCCGACCGCCCCGGTAACCTGCGGGGATGACCACTCCACGGGACCGGCTGCTCGACGCGGCGGGCGAGCTGTTCTACCGGGAGGGCGTCGGCGTGGGCGTCGACGCCCTGTGCAAGGCCGCCGGTGTCTCCAAGCGCTCGATGTACCTGCTGTTCGACAGCAAGGACGAGCTGATCGCGGCCAGCCTCGACCGCCGCGCGCCGGACTACGACGCCGCGCTGCTCCCCCGCGACGGCGGCACGCCCCGCGAACGGGTCCTGCACGTGTTCCGCGCGCAGGACGACCTGGCGGGCCGACCGGGCTACCGCGGCTGCCCCCTGGTCGCCACGGCCACCGAGCTGAAGGACGTCGACCACCCGGCCAACGCCGTCGCCCGCCGGCACAAGCAGGGCCTGACCGACTTCTTCGCCGCCGAGCTGCGCGCGGCGGGCGCGGCCGACCCGGGGACGTTGGCCGCGCAGCTCACCGTGGTGTTCGACGGGGCGGCGGCACGGGCCGTCGTGCGCGCCGAACCGCTGGGCGGGCTGGGCGTCGCCACCGCGACGGCGCTGCTCGACGCGGCCGGCGTGACCTGAGCCGGGCGGGCCCTCAGCCCGCGGCCTCCCGGTCGGCGCGCCACCGCGCCACCACGTGCTCCACGTCGAACGGCATCAGGTTCAGCGGCGGACCGGACATCGGCTTGCGGATCGCCTCGACGATCTTCGCGTTGACGTCGGCCAGGATCGACCGCACCTCGGCCTCGGTGCGCGCCCGCCCGGCGGCCTCCCGCGCATCGGCGGCCTCCTTGCGCAGCAACAAGGTCGGCGGCAGCGCGGTGCCCTCCTCGCGGCGCAGCTTCTCCTTGACCCACCACAGCTCGTCGTGCGGTTCGCGCAGGCCCTTCAGCGGCTTGCCCGCACCCGCCAGGCCCTCGAACTCACCGCGGTCCTGCGCCTCGCGGATCTGCCGCTCGATCCACGTCTCGAAGCCGACACCGGCCGGTTTGCGCTCGGTCACGACGCACCACCCCGCCACCGAGCATACCGGCGGTCAGGGCGTCAGCCGGGCGGCCCGCTCCACCAGGTAGCGCCGCTCGGGCAGGCTGGTGGTCCGCGCGGCGGCCGCCCGGTAGTGCGCCGCCGCCCGCTCCGCGTCGCCCGCCATCTCGTGCAGGTGGGCGCGCACGGCGTCGACGCGGTGGTGGCCGGGCAGGCGCCCGTCCAGCGCGTCGACCAGCTCCAGCCCGGCGGCGGGGCCGTGCACCATGGCCACCGCGACCGCGCGGTTGAGCGACACGACCGGGTTGCCGGTCATCCGCTCCAGCAACCCGTACATGCCCAGGATCTGCGGCCAGTCGGTGTCCTCGGCGCGTGCCGCGTCGTCGTGGAGGGCGGCGATGGCGGCCTGGAGCTGGTACTCGCCGATCGCGCCCCGCTCGACCGCCGCCAGGATCAGGTCCGCGCCCTCGGCGATGAGCGCCCGGTCCCACCGCGACCGGTCCTGCTCGGCCAGCGGGACCAGCGCGCCGTCCGGACCGGTGCGCGCCGACCTGCGGGCGTCGGTGAGCAGCATGAGCGCCAGCAGGCCCGCCACCTCCGGGTCGGCGGGCAGGCGGGCGTGCACGGCCCTGGCCAGGCGGATCGCCTCGCCGGAGAGCTCGGTGCGGTGCAGCGAGCCGCCGGAGCTGCTGGTGTAGCCCTCGTTGAAGACCAGGTACAGCACGTGCAGCACGGACCGCAGCCGGGCCGCGAACTCCGCGGGGTCGGGCAGGGCGAAGCTCGCGCCGCGCAGCTTCTGCTTGGCCCGGGTGATGCGCTGCGACATGGTCGCCTCGGGCACCAGGAACGCGTGCGCGATCTCCGCCGTGGTCAGGCCGCCGACCGCGCGCAACGTCAGCGCGATCGCCGAGGCGGGCGTCAGCTCGGGGTGGCAGCACAGGAACAGCAGCACCAGCGTGTCGTCCCGGTCCACCGCGTGACCGGGCGGCGGCTCGCGCGCCACCTCGTCCTCACGGCGGCGGCGGGCGGCCTCGGCCCGGACCAGGTCGGTCATCCGCCGCTCCGCCGCCCGCAGGAGCCAGGCACCGGGGTTGTCCGGCACGCCGGCCGCGGGCCAGTGCCGTGCGGCGGCCAGCAACGCCTCCTGCACCGCGTCCTCGGCGAGCGCGAAGTCGCCGGACCGGCGCGCGAGCACGCCGAGGACCCGCGGCGCGCACTCGCGCAGCAGGTCCTCGACGGTCGGGCTCACAGGTCCGGCGGGGTCGGCGCGGACATCAGCTCGCGCACCTCGATCGGCTGGCCGAGCGGCACGCCGCCGGGACCGGGCGCGGCCGACGCCTTCGCCGCGATCTCCAGCGCGCGCTCCGGCGTGGTGTCCACCACCCAGTAGCCGGCCAGCATCTCCTTGGACTCGGGGAACGGGCCGTCGGTGATGACGGGCGCGCCCGAGCCGGTGTGGGTCACCGTCTTGGCCAGCTCCGGGCTCGCCAGGCCCTGGCCGTCGACCAGCTCGCCGTTCTCGGTCAGCTCGCGGCCCAGGGCCTGCTGGAACCGGATGTGCTCGGCGAAGTCCCGGGGCGGCCACTGGTCGATCGGGACGTCGCAGTTGGCGGTCGGGCCGTAGTGCATCAGGAGCAGGAACTTCGCCATTTCGGACTCCTCGGTGGTCGTGCGCCCATCTTGGCGCTTCCACCCCGTTGACGGAGCCGCGGCGGCGATCCCTACGTCACGACATGTGACCTGCGTCACATACTCCTGGTCCTCGCGGTCACGCCCCGTGCGGGCGCGACCGCGAGGTCCGGTTCAGGACAGCGTGCAGATCGGCGGGGACGGCACCCAGCCGGTGGCGTCACCCGAGCCGTTGAAGCCGACCTTGATCGTGCCCGCGGGCGGGATCGCGCCGTTCCAGGACGCGTTGGAGACGGTCACGGTGGTGCCGCTCTGGCTGAACGTGCCGCTCCACCCCTGGGTCACCGCCATCCCGGCCCTCAGGTCGAACTGGACGCGCCAGCCCCGGGTGGTGGACACCCGGCCGTTGCGGATCTCGATCTCCGCCGAGAACCCGCCCGGCCACTGGTTGGTGACCCTGACGAGCACACCGCACTCGGTCGGCGGGATCGTCGTGGTCGTCGTCCCGGTCGTGGTCGTGGTGGTTGTCGTTGTGGTTGTCGTGGTTGTGGTGGACGTCGTGGTGGAGGTGGGCGTGGTGCCGTTGAGGGCGGCCACCACGGCCGGGAACCACCGGTCCGCGATCTTGCGATCGCCCGACGCGTTCGGGTGAACACCGTCGTAGGTGTCACCGGCGGTGGCGAACCCGGTCCACTGGTCGACCACCGTGACCGGCGACTGCGCCGTCGACTTGCCCGCCGCCCAGCCGGGGATCGCCGCGTTCAGGTCGATCACCCGCTGGGGGCACTCGGCGCACGCGCTCGCCGCCATCGGGATGATCTTGGCGACGAGCACCTTCATGCCCGGGTTGTTGGCGCGCATCTGGTCGACCAGCTTGCCGTAGGCGGCCAGGATGGTCGCGGTGGACCGGTTGCTCCAGACGTCGTTGGTCCCGAAGTGCATGAGCACCACGTTCGGGTTGGTGGCGCCCAGCCACCCGACGAGCTGGTTCTGGTCGGCCACCGCCGTGACCAGCGCGCCGCCGTGGCCCTCGTTCTCGCCGTCGTAGGCGAAACCGCAGCCGTCGCCGGCGCGGGTGCCCACGAAGTCGATGTCCGTGTGCCCGGCCGCGCGCAGGTCGCGGTCCAGCAGGGCCCGCCAGCAGCCCGGCGAACCGGTGATGGAGTCGCCGAGCGCCATGATCCGCGTGGGCGCGGCGGCCTCGACCGCCTGGCCCGGTGCGGCCACGAGCACGCCGACGAGCGTCGCCAGGGCGGCCAACAGCGCCGCGAGCGCGGTCTTCCTCGTCATCGTCAGCTCCTAGGCCGTCGTGCAGGTGGCGCCGTTGAGGGTGAACGCGGTGGGCGCCGGGTTGGCGCCGTTCCACGAGCCGATGAAGCCGAAGCCGACCGAGCCGTTCACCGGGATGTTCGCGGTGTAGGAGACGTTGGTCGCGCTCAGCGTCGCGCCGGACTGGGTCGTGGTGGCGCCCCAGGACTGGCTGACCGTCTGGCCGTTGGCCCAGGTCCAGCGCAACGTCCAGCCGTTCACCGCGGCGGAGCCGGTGTTGGTGATCTTCACGTCGCCCTGGAAGCCGCCCTGCCACTGGCCGGTGACCTTGTAGGTGACCGCGCACGACCCGCCGCCGCCACCGGCCTGCGTGGTGACGTTCACCGTGCCGGAGCGGGTGGAGCGGTTGCCCGCCGCGTCCCGCGCGTAGACCGCGAACGCGTAGGCGGTGGCGGGGGTCAGGCCGGTGATGGTGGCCGAGGTGGTGGTGGAGCTGCCCGCCGCGGTCTCCGCGGTGCCGTTGACCCGGACGACGTCGTAGCCGGTGACGCCGACGTTGTCGGTCGAGGCGGTCCAGGACAGCGTGACGCCGGTGGACGTGACGCCGGACGCGGTCGGGGTGCCGGGCGTGGACGGCGGGGTGGGGTCGGTCGGGGTCGTGCCGCCGTAGACGCTGGCCTCGCGGGAGGTGGCCTTGATGCCGTTCGCGCCGTTGACCGCGCGCTGGCCCCAGGTGGTGAGCTGGGCGGCGTTGAAGCCGGTCACCATGTCGAGGTACTCGACGCCGCCGCCGTTGCCCGACCAGGACCACGCCAGGTAGCCCAGCTTGAGCGACTGCGCGGTGGCGAAGATCGTGTCCTCGTCGGGGTCGCCGTCGGAGTGGTTGTTGCCGAACTCGCCCACCACGATCGGCAGCTTGGCCGTGACGAAGGCGTTGAGGTAGCTGTTGACCTCCGCCGCGGTGTCGAACACGCCGTACATGTGGATGGAGAAGACGGTGTTGCGCTGCGGGTCGGCGGCGAAGACGGAGGCGGCGTTGTCGCGCATGGTGAACGACCAGTCCTGGCCCCAGTTCGGCGCGTCCACCATGATCGTGTGCTGGAAGCCCGCGGCGCGCAGGGACGTGATGGCGTCCTTGGTGGCCTGCGTCCAGCCGGTGTAGCCGGTGTTGCCCCACGGCTCGTTGCCGATGTTCAGGATGACGTACTTCTCCTGGCCGGCGAGCGCGCTCTGGACGCTCTTCCAGTACTCGACCGCGCGCGCCAGGGTGATCGCGCCGCTCTGCTCCTGGTAGCCCGTGGTGTCGTGCACCTCCAGCACGCAGATCAGCCTGTTGGACTTGCACTGGTCGATGACGTTGGCGACGTCGGCGGCGTTGTTGAGCGTCCACCGGTCGCCGGAGCTGAGGACCACGCGGACCGTGTTCGCGCCCGTGGCCTTGATGTCCTTGAGCGCTTGGGTGGTGCGGTCGGCGTACCAGGTGTGCGCGTGGTTCACGCCACGCATCACGAAGTCGTTGCCGTTGGCGTCGAGCAGACGCCCGTTGGCGACGGTGAACCCGGCCGCGGCTTGCGCCGGCACCACCGTCAGCAGTGACAGGACCAAGGCGGCGACGGCGGCGCCAACCAAGGCGAATCGCTTGCGCATCGAAGTACCTCGCGTAGTTGTCGACGTTGACGTAGCGAGCGCAGGGCAGCGCGCCTGCCCGCGGCAGGCCCCAACACCAAAGCAATTAACCGCTTAAGTGTCAACGCCCACCCACCACGTGCGCCGCATCCCCAAACCGCGAGAGTCCTACGTCCAAGACGCGAGAGTCCAACGCTCAGGACAGGTGAATTCAACGCTCAGAACGTCCGACCTGCGGTTTTGGCGAGCGAGGCCACCGTTGCGCGAGCGTTGAACTCACGACGCGCGAACGTAGGACTCTCGCGGCCCGAACGTAGGACTCTCGCGAGCTGGAGGTAGGACTCTCGCCGGTCAGGTTGGGGGGTGGGTGGTGCTCGAGCGGGGGACCAGTTCCGGGTCGGAGGTCTTGACCTGCTCCGGTGGGGCGCCGTTGATCACGTCCAGCAGCAGGCGCACGGCGGCCGCGCCCCGTTCGGCGATCGGGCGGCGCACCGCCGACAGCGCCGGCCGGACCAGGCGGCACAGCGCCGAGTCGTCCCACGCCACCAGCGACAACTGGTCCGGCACCGACAGGCCCAGCTCGTGCGCCACGCCCAGCGCCGACACCGCCATCACGTCGTTGTCGAACACCAGCGCCGTCGGCGCGATCCCGCTGGTCAGCACCCGCCGCGTCACGCGCGCCGCCGCCTCGTCGGAGTAGTCCGCGTGCACGACCCGCGCCTCCGGCAGGTCCAACCGCGCCGCCGCGGCGGTGAACGCCCGCGACCGGGTCTGCGTGTGCACGAACTTCGTGGGCCCGGCGACCCGCACGATCCGCCGGTGCCCGAGCGCCACCAGGTACTCCAGCACCTCCGCCACGGCCGGCTCGTCGTCGGTCCACACGCACGGCAGCTCCGGCACGACCGGCTCGCCCAGCACGACCGCGGGCAGCCGCAGCTCCCGCACCAGCTCCACCCGCGGGTCGTCCTGCACCAGGTCGACCAGCAGCACGCCGTCCACCCGCCGCTCGCCCCACCACCGCCGGTACGCCGCCAGCTCGGCCGCCGAGTTGTCCGTCACCTGCAGCAGCAACGACGTCGGCCCGCCCGCCAGCGCGTCCTGGATGCCCGAGATCAGCTGCATGAAGTACGGCTCGACGCCGATCACCCGCGCGGGCCGGTCCACGACCAGCCCGATCGCGTTCGCCCGACCGTCGCTCAACGACCGCGCCGCGCTGCTGGGCACCCAGCCGAGGCGGTCGGCGATGTCCATGATCCGGCGGCGCGTCGGCTCGGAGACGCCCGGCCGGTTGTTGAGCGCGTACGACACCGCGCCGGTGGACACCCCCGCGGCCTTGGCGATGTCCGAGATGGTCGGACGCTTACCTGCCACCCCGCGCCTCCTCGGTCGGTGATCAATAAGTCTAGACCGCCACGCACCCCACCTGGCCCGGTAGGGTAATTAAGCGCTTAACGGAATCTGTGAAAGGGGACCGCCGTGCCGTGGTTCGACCTCTCCGAGCGGGAACTGGCGCTGTACCGGACCGACACCGTCGAACCGGACAACCTCGACCTGTGGTGGAAGACCCGGTTGGAGGATGCCCGCGCCGCCGCCCTGCCGCCGGTGCTCACCCCGTACGCGGCCGACGCCTACGGCCCCCTCTCGGTCTGGGACGTCGAGTTCTCCGGCTACGGCGGCGACCGGGTGCGCGGCTGGTACCTCCGCCCGGCGGGCTCCGGGGAGGAGCCGCTACCCGCGGTCGTCTGCTACATCGGGTACGGCGGCGGGCGCGGCCTGCCCTCGGAGCACGCGCTGCTGCCGTCCGTGGGTTACGCGGTGTTCGTCATGGACACCCGCGGCCAGGGCGGGCGGTGGACGCTCGGCGCGACACCGGACTCCGGGTTCGCCGGCCCCGAGCACCCCGGCGTGATGACGCGCGGCATCGCCTCCCCCGAGACCTACTACGTCACGCGCTTGATGGTGGACGCGGCACGCGCCGTGGAGGTGGCCGCGTCCCTCGACGGCGTGGACGCCTCGCGCATCGCGGTGTCGGGCGGCAGCCAGGGCGGCGGGCTGGCGCTGGCCGCCGCCGCGCTCAACGGCGAGGCGGTGAAGGTCTGCCACGCGGACGTGCCGTTCCTGTGCGACTTCCAGCGCGCCATCACGCTGACCGACGCCGAGCCGTACGCCGAGATCGCGAAGTTCCTGGCCCAGCACGTCGACCTGATCCCGGCCGCCCGCGACACGCTGCGGTACGTGGACGGCGCGCTGCTGGCCAGGCGGATCACGGCCACGTCGTTGCTGAGCGTCGGCCTGATGGACGAGGTGTGCCCACCGTCCACTGTGTACGCGGCCTACAACGAGATCACCGCGCCGAAGGAGATGGCGGTGTTCCCGTTCAGCGGCCACACCACGCCGCGGGTGCACGACGAGCGCAAGCTGCGCCACCTGCGCGCTCACCTGTGATGAGCGGGTCGTGAGGGGACCACCGCCATAGTCCCCTCACGACCCTGCCCGGTCAGTGGACTCGACGGCTCTCCGGGGGGCCCGGGTAACTCGGCCTGAGCCCGCCCGTGTCCACGACCAGCTCCTGCACCACCACGGTCGGGTCGACCACCCACAGCTCGAGCGCGTGCGCGCCCGCGGTGAGCCGGTGCCCGGTGGCGGTCTCGTTGACGTTGCTCGAGGTGTTGCGCTCCCACCGGCGGTTCACCGCGGTGTCGTTCGGGGTGGGTGACGCCGCCGGTGCCGCCGGCGCGAGGAGCGCCGGCGGCACCGGCAAGGGCGCCAACCTCATGGTCGCCTCATCGCGACGTGGTGGTCACCGGGGTCACGAGCACGCGGTCGTGGCCGACCACGCGCGGCTCGCCGGTCAGCGGCACCTTGTGCTCCCAGCGGATGTCCTCGCTCGAGCAGCCGACCTGGAGCACGAGGTCGCCGGTCTCCACGACCCGCCTGCCGTCGCGGCCGGTGAACGAGGTGCGGTCGGCGTGCAGCCGGAACGTGACCTCGGTGGCCGCGCCCGCCTCCAGCTCGACCCGGGCGAAGCCGACGAGCTGGCGCACCGGCCGGGTCACGCTGGCCACCGGGTCGTGCAGGTACAGCTGGACGACCTCCGCGCCGGCCCGGTCGCCGGTGTTGCGCACCAGGCACGACACCTCGACCTCGCCGTCGGTCGGGAACTCGGTGCCGGCCGCGAAGTCCGACAGCTCGAACGACGTGTACGACAGGCCGTGCCCGAACGGGTAGGCGGGCGACGGGTCGACCGAGCTGACCCCGCCGGGACCGCCCAGCGGCGGGTGCAGGTACGTGGTGGGCTGGCCGCCGGGACCGCGGGGCACCTGCACGGGCAGCTTGCCGGACGGGTTGACCCGCCCGCTGAGCACGCCCGCGACCGCGACCGCGCCCTCCTCGCCGGGGAAGAATGCCTGGACGATCCCCGCCGGCCGGTACGTGCCCAGGGCGTACGGGCGACCGGTGAGCAGCACCAGCACGACCGGCACGTCCAGCGCCAGCAGCCGGTCCAGCAGCTCGCCCTGCACGCCGGGCAGGCTCAGGTCCTCCGCGTCGCAGCCCTCGCCGGACGTGCCGCGGCCGAACAACCCGGCCCGGTCGCCCAGCACGGCCAGCACCACGTCGGCCTCGCGCGCCACCGCGACGGCGTCCTCGATGCCCGACCGGTCGTCGCCGTCGACCTCGCAGCCCTTGGCGGTGGTGACCGAGGCGTCCGGGAACTCCTTGCGGACGGCCTGGAGCATCGTGTCCATCTCCACGCCGAGCGCGACCTCGGGGTGCTGCACGCCCACGTGGTTCGGGAAGGCGTAGCAGCCCATCAGCGCCAGCAGGTCGTCCGCGCACGGCCCGACGACGGCGAGCCTGCCCGCCTCGCGCAGCGGCAGCACGCCGGAGGCGTTGTCCAGCAGCACGACCGAGCGCTCGGCCATCGTGCGGGCCAGGTCGCGCAGCGCCGGCGGGTCGAGGTCGACCGGTTCGCCGCGCAGCACCGCGGGCGACTCGGGCTGCCAGCCCTCGTCCAGCAGGCCCAGCTCGCACTTCTGGGTCAGCACGCGGGTGACCGCCTGGTCGACCAGCGCCTCGTCCACCCGGCCGGAGCGGACCAGCTCGGCCAGCGGCTCGCCGTAGCAGCGCACGCTGGGCAGCTCCACGTCGATGCCGGCGGCCAGGGCGAGCGCGGCGGCCTCGCCCGGCGAGCCCGCGACGCCGTGCGCGGTCTCCAGGAACGACACCGCGAAGTAGTCGGCGACCACCACGCCGGTGAAGCCCCACTCGCCGCGCAGCAGGTCGGTGAGCAGCCTCGGGTCCGACGCCGGCGGCACGCCGTCGACCTCGGCGTAGGAGTTCATCACCGACCGCGCGCCGCCCAGCCGCAGCGCCATCTCGAACGGCGGCAGCACCACGTCGGCGAACTCGCGCGGGCCCATGTGCACCGGCGCGTGGTTGCGCCCGCCGCGCGAGGCCGAGTACCCCGCGAAGTGCTTGAGCGTGGCGACGATCCCGCTGGACTCCAGCCCCCTGGTGTAGGCCGCGCCGACGAGGCCGACGAGGTACGGGTCCTCGCCGATGGTCTCCTCGGTGCGTCCCCAGCGCGGGTCGCGGGTCACGTCCAGCACCGGCGCCAGCCCCTGGTGGACGCCGACGTCGCGCATCGCCAGCCCCACCTCGCGGGCCATCCGCTCGACCGTCTCCGGGTCGAAGGACGCGCCCCACGCGAGCGGGGTCGGGAAGACGGTGGCCTGCCAGGCGGTGAAGCCGGACAGGCACTCCTCGTGAGCCATGGCGGGGATGCCGAAGCGGGTGTTGGCGACCAGCTTGCGCTGCGTCTCGGCCAGCACCTTCGCGCCGACCAGCGGGTCGACCGGCCCGGTGCCGAACACCCGGGTCAGCTGGCCGAGGCCGGGCTTGGTCAGCTCGTCCCACGGCGGCAGCGGCTCGGCGAACTCGTGCTGCGCGGGGGCGACCTCCTCACCCTCGGAGATGCCCACCCACACGCCCACCAGCTGGGCCAGCTTCTCCTCCAGGGTCAGCTCGGCCAGCAGGGCGGCGACCCGCTCACCGGTCGGCCTTCCGGGATCGGCCCAGGGGTTCAGCACGGCGGCTCCTTCGTTGACGATCGGACGACGAGTTCGGTGGCCAGTTCCACCCGTTCGGTCTCCACGGGGCGACCCGCGATCAGGTCGGCGAGCATGCGGCCCGCGTGGCGGCCCATCTCGGTGAGCGGTTGGCGCACGGTGGTGAGGGCGGGCGAGGACCACACCGCGACCGGCAGGTCGTCGAAGCCGACCACGCTCAGGTCGTGCGGCACGGACAGGCCCACGACGCGGGCCGCCTCGATCACGCCTAAAGCCTGCTCGTCGTTGCCGGCGAAGATCGCCGTCGGCCGGTCCGGCAGCGCCAGGAGCTCGGCCGCGCGGCGGAACCCGCCCTCGTGCTTGAAGTCCCCGTGCTTGACCAGCTCGGGGTTGAACGGGATGCCCGCGCGGTCCAGCGCGGCGCGGTAGCCGTCGACCCGCGCGCGGCTGCACAGCATCCCGGCCGGTCCGCCGATGACGCCGACCCGGCGGTGGCCGAGGCGCAGGAGGTGCTCGGTGGCGGCCAGGCCGCCCGCCCAGTTGGTCGCGCCGACGCTGGGCACGTTCGGCTGCGGCAGGTCGACGGGGTCGATGACCACGACGGGGATGCGGGAGTTGGCCAGCACGCGGCGGTCGGCCGCCGTCAGCTGGGAGGTGACCAGGAGCGCGCCCGCGCGCCTGGCCTCGACCAGCGACGCCGCCCAGGACGTGTGCTGACGGGGTTTGTCGGTGGACGACACCACGACGTGCAGTCCGGTGTCGACGACACCACGGATGATCTCCACCGCCCACGGGCTGTCGAGGGCGGTGAACACGAGGTCGACCAGCAGGTGGCCGGAGGCCCGACGGGACCCGACCGGCACGTAGTCGTACTCGGCGAGCAACTGCCGCACCCGAGCCCTGGTCTCCGCGCCGACGTCGTCCTTCCCGTTGAGGACTTTGGACACCGTCGGGAGAGACACCCCCGCTGCTGCGGCAATCGTGGCCAACGTGGCTCGACGCATGCGCCGATAGTATCGAAACTCGATCGAAACACAAGGGTGACCTCCTGACGTGCAGAAACAATACGCGGACACGCCGAATGGTGACGCTTGACACCGATTAGCCACCCGCCTAAGGTCTGCGCAAGTCGTGGATGTTTCGAAATGTTTCGATGCCACGAACAAATCCGCAGCGTGGCAGAAGGGTGGCGGTCGCATGTCCCGCCGTTCGTGGGTGCGTCCCCTCATCGCGATGGGGCTTGTCGCCTTGACAGCAGTGGTGTCCGCGTGTGGCACGTCCGGTCCGGGCGAGTCCAGCAGCGGCGCGCTGAAGATCTGGGCGCTCGAGGACCCGGTCCTCAACAAGATCGAGAACAAGTCGATCGACTCGTTCAAGTCGGCCGGTGGGAACGCCGCGCTGGAGACGTTCGGCAACGACCCGTACAAGCAGCGGCTCCGGGTGGCCATCGGCTCGCCCCAGGCCCCCGACCTGTTCTTCAACTGGGGCGGTGGCAACCTCAAGGAGTACGTCGACGCCGGCAAGGTCGCCGACCTGACCCAGGTGCTCAACGACAACAAGGCCGTCAAGGACGCGTTCATCCCGAGCGTGCTCGAGGGCGCCAAGCTCGGCGACAAGTACTACGGCGTCCCGATGCGCGGCATGCAGCCCGTGCTGCTGTTCTTCAACAAGAAGGTGTTCACCGAGGCGGGCGCGAAGCCGCCGACGACGTGGGACGAGCTGCTCGCCGCCGTCGACACCTTCAAGGCCAAGGGCATCACCCCGATCGCCCTCGCCGGCACCCAGGCGTGGACCGAGCTGATGTGGGCCGAGTACGTGCTCGACCGCGTCGCCGGCCCCGAGGTGTTCAAGAAGATCCGGGACAACGGCCCCGCGGGCTGGAAGGACCCGGCCGTGGTCGAGGCCATGACCAAGCTCAAGGACCTGATCGACCGCGGCGCGTTCGGCAGCAACTTCGCCTCCGTCGGCTACGACGCCGGTGGCGCGTCGACCATCCTGGCGCAGGGCAAGGCCGCGATGCACCTCATGGGCTCGTGGGAGTACACCAACCAGCTCGACCAGAGCCCCGACTTCGTCAAGAACGGCGACCTGGGCTGGATCGCGTTCCCGTCGATCGCGGGCGGCAAGGGCGACGCGGGCAACCTCGTCGGCAACGTCAGCAACTTCTACTCCGCCACCGCGGACTCGAAGAACCTCGACGCGGCGAAGAAGTTCGTCACCACCGAGCTGAACAAGGACTCCTACGTCGAGGCGCTGATCGAGGCCGGTGACGTCCCGCCGGTGGTGGGCGCCGAGGAGAAGCTGAAGAAGTCGCCGAACCCGGAGTACGCCTCGTTCATCTACGACCTGGTGCTGGGCTCGAAGAACTTCCAGCTGTCCTGGGACCAGGACCTGCCCGCCGACAAGGCGACGTTCATGCTCACCCAGCTCCAGGAGTTCTTCCTGGGCAAGGTCTCGCCGCAGCAGTTCGTCGACGCGGTGGCCGCGCGCTGATGTCGTCCCAGCGGCCTTCGGCCTGGTACGCCGTGCCGGCGTTCGCGTTCTTCGCCCTGTTCGCCGCGCTGCCCATGCTGCTCGTGATCTACCTGAGCTTCACCGCTTGGGACGGCCTGGGCACGCCGGCGCTCACCGGTGGCGAGAACTGGTCCCGGTTGCTCGAGGACAGCGAGGCGCGGGCCTCGGTGTGGCGGACCCTGGTGCTGATGGTCGTGTCGTGGCTCGTCCAGACCCCGATCGCGTTGCTGATCGGGGTCTGGGCGGCCGGCAAGCAGCGGTCACGGGCGGTGCTCAGCTCGATCTTCTTCCTGCCGCTGCTGCTGTCCACGGCCGCCATCGCGTTGTTGTGGCAGGCGCTGCTCGAACCGAACTTCGGCGCGTTCGTCGGCGGCCCGCTGTTCCTGGGCGACCCCGACATCGCGCTCTACACGGTGGTCCTCGTGATCTCGTGGCAGTTCATCCCGTTCCACACCCTGCTCTACCAGGGCGCGGCGCGGGCGGTGCCGCCGTCGCTGTACGAGGCGGCCACCATCGACGGCGCGTCGCGGGTGAGCAAGTTCCGGCACATCACGCTGCCGCAGCTGCGGTACACGATCGTCACCTCGTCGGTGCTGATGCTGGTCGGCTCGCTGACCACGTTCGACACGGTGCTGATCCTGACCAACGGCGGGCCGGGCACCGCGACCCGCATCCTGCCGCTGCACATGTACATCACCGGCTTCAGCGGGTTCGAGATGGGCTACGCGAGCACGATCGCGGTCGTGCTGGTCGTGCTGGGCACCGCGCTGTCGCTGGCGGTCATGCGCTGGAGCGGGTTCCGCCAGATGAGCAGCCAGCAGGAGGGGTCGTGAAGTCTCGTCCCAACTGGCCCGCCGGGCTGTTCGCCCTGGTGTGGCTGGCGATCGTCGTCGGACCGCTGCTCTACCTGGTCACGGTGTCGCTGCGCACGCGCGCCGAGTACCTCGGCAAGAGCGTGTGGGCGGTGCCGGACGCGTTGTCGCTGGACAACTACGTCACCGTGCTGACCGGCGGCTTCGGCCAGTACCTGCTCAACAACGTCGTCGTGACCGTGGCGACGGTGGCGATCGTGGTGCTGGTGACCGTGCCCGCCGCGTACGCGGTGGTGCGCAACACCAGCCAGTTCGTGCAGCGCGGGTTCACCCTGCTGCTGATGGGCCTGGCGATCCCCGCCCAGGCGACGATCATCCCCGTGTACCTGATGATCACCCGGATGCAGCTGTACGACACGTTGACCGCGATCATCCTGCCGACGGCGGCGTTCGCGCTGCCGGTGGCGATGCTGGTGCTGGTCAACAGCCTGCGCGACGTGCCGCGGGAGCTGTACGAGGCGCAGGCGATCGACGGCGCGGGTCCGATGCGGGTGCTCGTGTCGCTGGTCCTGCCGCTGGCGCGGCCGGCGATCATGACCGTCGTCGTCTACACGGCGCTCAACGCGTGGAACGGGTTCCTCTTCCCCCTGGTGCTCACCCAGTCGGAGTCGTCGCGGGTGCTCACCCTCGGGTTGTGGGACTTCCAGGGGCAGTTCGGCACGAACGTGCCCGCGCTGCTCGCCGCCGTGACGCTGTCCGTGCTGCCGATCTTCGTGGTGTACCTGATCGGGCGGCGGTTCCTGCTCAGCGGCCTCACCGCCGGTTTCGGCAAGTAGGCCCACCACCGACCGGAGGCACCCGTGCCCGACGTCCCGCCCGCTGCCGCCGCACCCGCGGTGGCGGCGGAGCCGGCGCTGCGCCACCTCGCGGCGCGGCACGGCCTCGCGATCGGCACCGCCGTCAACCTGGTCGCCCTGGCGGGCGACGCGCGGTACCGGTCGTGGGTGGCGGCGCAGTTCGACACCGTGACGGCCGAGAACGCGATGAAGTGGGACGCGCTCGAACCCGTGCGCGGGCGGTACGAGTGGGGTCCGGCGGACGCGCTGGTCGCGTTCGCCGAGGCCAACGGGCAGCGGGTGCGCGGCCACACGCTGGTCTGGCACAACCAGAACCCGGCGTGGCTCGCGGACGTGCCGCCCGGGGAGCTGGGCGCGGTGCTCAAGGCGCACGTCCAGGCGACCGTGCGGCGGTACCGGGGGCGGATCTGGCAGTGGGACGTGGTGAACGAGGTGGTCGAGGACGACGGGACGCCCCGTGACACCTTCTGGCTGCGGGCGCTGGGTCCCGGCTACGTCGCGGACGCGTTCCGGTGGGCGCACGAGGCCGACCCCGACGCGCTGCTGTTCTACAACGACTACGAGGTGGAGGACGTCAACGCCAAGAGCGACGGCGTGCACGACCTCGTGCGCGAGTTGAGACGACAGGGCGTGCCGATCCACGGCGTCGGCCTGCAGGGGCACCTCAAGGCGTCCGAACCGCCGGTGACGCTCGCCGAGAACCTGGCGAGGTTCGAGGCCCTCGGCGTGCGGACGGCGGTGACGGAGGCCGACGTGCGGGTGGTGCTGCCGGTCGACGACGTGAAGCTGCGCGCGCAGGCCGACGGCTACCGCGCGCTGCTGCGGGCGTGCCTGGACGCGCCGGGCTGCCTGTCGTTCACGGTCTGGGGGTACGCGGACGAGTACTCCTGGGTGCCCGGGTGGTTCGAGGGTGAAGGTGCGGCCGGCATCCTCGACGAGAACCACGCGCCCAAGCCCGCCCACCGGGCCCTGCGCGACGAGCTCTCGTCCGGCGGTCCGCGCCGCCGGGGCTGACCCGACCGGCTCGGGCCCGCACTCTCCCGCGGGCCCGAGCCACCCGAACGCAGGGCTCCCGCGAGAGTCCTACGTCCAAGTCGCGAGAGTCCTACGTTCAGGTCGCGAGAGTCCTACGTTCAGGTCGCGAGAGTCCTGCGTTCAGGACCGGTGAGTTCACCGCTCGGAGTGAGCCACCGTTCTCGGGATCCCATTTGGTGGACGGGCGTGATCCGCGTTGCGGTAACCTCGGGGTGTTGTCGGTGGGAGCAATCGGACATTCGACAGTTTCGATTACCCATGCGATTGTTTCGACCCGGTTACGGGTACTCCAAGTGACGAACACCCCATCACCGCTCCCCCGCGTCCAGCAGCCGGAACCGGCCTGGCCTGCCGTAGACTGCCCCCATGCCGACCAAAGCCGACCCGTCACCCTCGGATGGCACAGCCTCTGGCAAAGTGACCATTGCCGCCATCGCGGCTGAGGCCGGGGTCTCGGTTCCGACTGTTTCGAAGGTAATGAACGGTCGCGCCGACGTCGCGCCGCACACCCGGGAACGGGTCGAGGCGATCATCCGGAGGCACGGCTACCAGAGGCGGGCGGACGAGCGGTCGCGGCGGTCCAACCTCGTGGAGTTGATGTTCCACGAGCTGGAGAGCGCCTGGGCGCTGGAGATCATCCGCGGCGCGGAGCAGGTCGCCGCCGAGCAGGGCCTCGCGCTGGTGCTGTCGGAGTCGCAGGGCAGGCTCACGCCCGGCCACGGCTGGCTGGAGGGCGTCATCGCCCGCAAGCCCCTGGCGGTGATCTCCGTCTTCTCCGACCTCACGTCCTCGCAGCTGGCCAAGCTGCGCGCGCGGGACATCCCGGTCGTGGTGGTCGACCCGATCGGCGAACCCCAGCTGGAGACGCCCTCCATAGGAGCCACCAACTGGAACGGCGGCCTGACCGCCACCCGCCACCTCATCGAGCTGGGCCACCGCCGCATCGCCATGATCGGCGGCCCGGAACGGGTGCTGTGCAGCCGCGCCCGCGTGGACGGCTACCGCGCCGCGCTGGAGACCGCGGGCCTGGCCTACGACCCCACCCTGGTCCGCTACGGCGACTTCCACGTCGAGTCCGGTCGCGCCCAGTTCGCGCCGCTGCTCGACCTCCCGGACCCGCCCACGGCCGTCTTCGCCGGGTCGGACCTGCAGGCCCTCGGCGTGTACGAGGCGGCACGCGCCGCCGGCCTGCGCGTCCCGGAGGACCTCAGCGTCATCGGCTTCGACGACCTCCCGGTGGCGCAGTGGGTGGGCCCGCCGCTGACCACGGTCCGGCAGCCGCTGCAGGACATGGCCGCGGCGGGCACCCGTCTCGCCATCACGCTGGCACGTGGTGAAGAGCCCGAACACCGCCGAATCGAGCTTGCCACCACGCTGGTGGTGCGTCAGAGCACCGCCGCGCCGCGCTGACGAGCCGCCTCCTCTAGTGGTGGTGGCCCGGCTGCTGGACGTAGGTGCACCCCTGCGCCTCCGCGGGCAGGGTGTGCCCCACCTCCTCGCCGGCACCCACCGGTGTGCAACGCAGTTCGTGCAGCCCCAGCAGCTCCAGGCCGAGCGTGCCGCTCAGCGCGAAGCCGTTGCCGAAGCCGAAGTCCGGGTTGTCCGCCACCTCGCCGGCCGACAGCGCCCCCTGCCAGGAGCGCTGGAAGTCCGCCAGCTTGTCGCGCTGGAAGACCACCAACCCGAGCCGCTCGTACGGCCCGGCCGAGCACGTCGACCACTCCGCCACGTACGGCGCGTAGAGCTTCGCCCGCAGCGGGCCGACGAAGTCGGCGAACTCCGCCATCGTCCGCGGCACCACCTCGTCGCACTGCCCGGTCTTCTCCCGCACCCACTGCCCCACCTCCGCCGAGGTGCCCAGCGGCGGGCCGAGCGCGTTCGAGCCCAGGCCGGTGGGACCGGTCGCCGCCGAGGAGCAGGCGACCGACCCCACCAGGAGCGCGACCAGGGCCGCGCACCGCCCCAACATCAGGCCGCGGCGCAGGAAGCGCCGTTGAGGGCGAACGACGTCGGCTTCGCGGGCGTCCCCTGCGACGTGCCGTTGAACCCGAAGGTCGCCGACTGGCCCGGCTGGATGTTCTGGTTCCAGCTCGCGCCCTTCGCGGTGGCCTTGCCCGCCGAGACGGCGACCTCCGCCGACCACGCCTGGCTGATCCCCTGACCCGAGGGGAGGTCCCACACGAGCTGCCACGCGTTGACCGCGCTCGTGCCCGTGTTCTTCACCGTCACGTTCGCGGTGAAGCCGCCGGACCACGCGCTGGCCACGGTGTAGGCCACCGAGCACGCGCCCGGTGTCGTGCCGCCGCCCGTGGCGGTGCGCACGGAGACCACCGCCGACGGGGACGAGGTGTTGCCCGCCGCGTCCCGCGCCACCACGTAGAACTGGTAAGCCGTGTCCGCGGCCAGGCCGGTGACGGTCGCCGTGGTGCCGGACGTCGTCGCGACGGCCACGTCGGTGGCGCCCGCCTCCCGGTACACGGTGTAGCCGCTGACGCCGGTGTTGTCCGAGGCCGCCGACCAGCTCAGCGACACCGAGTCGGCCGTGGCCGTCGCGGTGGGCGCGCCGGGCGCGGTGGGCGCCTGGGTGTCACCGCCGGTGCTGCCGCCGGTGAAGATCACGTCCGAGCAGCTGTAGAACGCCTCGGGGCTGTCGTTGCGCTGCCAGATCGAGTAGATGATGTGGCGACCGGTCTTGTTCGGCAGGGTGCCGTTCCAGGAGTACTCGCCGCCGACCGCGACCGGGTTGGTGATGCTGTCGAACGGCACGGGCTCCAGGTCCGACCACTTCAGCGGCTGCGTGACGTCGAAGCCGTCCTTGGTGACGTACTGGTCCCAGGTGCCGGGGTGCGGAGCCCAGGCGTTGTACTTGAAGTTGATCCGCGCGCCCGCCTGCAACGTGGTCGTCGGCCAGTCGGCGCGGGGCAGGTTGTAGGCGTCGTACTTCGTGGTCGGACCGCACAGGTCGCCGTCGGCGATGATCTCGCGGTGCCGGCCGCCCGCCAGGCTGATCAGGTTGCCGTACCAGTCCCACAGCGGCTGCTTGCCCCCGAGCTGCACCGCGGCGACGCACGCCGGGTTCGTCGGGTTCAGGTCGCCGCCGCCGCTGCCCGCCCTGCCGTCCTCGTAGCAGGCGTAGGTGCGGCTTGCCGGGTAGGTCATCGAACCGTGCGCCAGCGCCACGCCGCTCTGGACGAACACGCTGGTCACACCGACCACTCCGAGCGCGGCAACGGCCAACGCCCCAAAGCGCTTGAGTCGCAAGGACCTTCTCCTTCAGATCGACGGTGATCTGTGAACCACGGGGACTGGGAGCGCTCCCAGAATTACGATCGCACCACCGTGACGCCACGTCAACGACCCGTTTCAACTGGTGGCCACCGGGTGGCACCCGGGCAGGCGGATCGCGGTGGTCGGCCGGATAGCCCGTGACCTGGTGCTGGTGGTGCCGGAGGTGCCCGCGACCGGGGGCTCGGCGGGCGTGCTGGAACGGCGCGAAATGCTCGGCGGCAAGGGCGCCGACATCGCCCGCGGCACCAGGCAGCTCGGCGCGACGGCCGCGCTCGTCGGCGTCGTCGGGACGACCGGGAGGGCCGCCTGCTGGTCGAGCGGCTCGACGCGGACGGCGTAGCGACGGCCGCGGTGGTGTGCCGCGAAGGCGCCCCGCACGGCGCTGCTCGTGGACCTCGTGTGCGACGGGGGGTACCGGTACCTGGAGGACGTCCCCGAGCCGACCCCCGTGACGCCGGACGACGTCCGCCGCGTCCGGGATGCCGGCCGGCGGCGCCGACCGTGGCGCCGGCGCGCGGCGACGGCCCGGAGGACGCCGGACGGCTCGCCACCGCCGCCGGCCGCGCGGTGGGCCACCCCGGCGGGCGCACGGACCTCACCGGGCTGGTGCTACCCGCCGGTCAGCGCGGCCAGCCGGGCGAACAGCCGGTCCGCCGACCGCAGGTGGTCCGGTTCCTCGGTGAACATCGCCCGGTGCAGGTAGGGGTAGAAGACCACGCCCGGGCCGTCCGGGAACGCGAACCGGGTCAGCGGGTGCTCGACGCCCGGGCACAGCTCCGCGCCGCGCGGGATGAACCGGACGGTGACGTCCGCGCGGTCGACCACCGTGCCCTCCAGCACGTAGGCCGTGCAGCGGTCGGCGTCGAGCTGTTCCAGGGACGGGTGGACCCCCAGCGGCGCGAAGACGTCGACGCGGGCGGAGGTGCGGCACAGCACGTTGATCAGGCAGCTCGCCTCGGTCCCCCAGGCGCACCACAGCGTCGGGTCGGGCGAGGACGAGGCGGCGATGCCGTCCTCCAGCCGCTCGATGCTGCTCGTGGGCCGGCGCGTGCGGCGGGCGAGCTCGGCCGCGGTCAGGCCGGCGGCCTCGCGGACCCGGCGCAGTTCCCGGCCGAGCAGGCGGCTGCGCAGCGAGGGCTTGTGGTCCACCAGGTCATCTCCTCGACTGCGGTGCGCCGCGCGTGCCGCCCGAAGCTATCTTGATACTTATCCCACTGTCGATTAGTCGAACGGGTGGCCGTCGCTACGCTGTGCGTCGCCCCACCCCAGGGATCGACGGGACGAAGGACATGGGCGACGACGCCCCCACCTCCAGCACGGTGCAGGCGTGGGAACTCGGGCTGAGGCTGCGCGAGCACCGGGAACGGCTCGGGCTCACGGCCGCGGCGGTCGGCCGGAGTACGGGCATCGGCGGGACCAACCTGTCCGCCATCGAGTCCGGCAAGCGCCGCCTCACCGCCGCCAAGCTCGCCGACCTGGCCGACGCCTACGAGCTGCCCGACCCCGAGCGCGCCGACCTCGAAGCGGTGCGGGCGCGCACCGAGCGGCGCGAGTGGTGGTACGACTACACCCGCCTCTACCCCGACGAGTTCCTGCGCCTGCTCGGCCTGGAAGCGGGTGCGGACAAGGTGTTCGAGTACGCGCCGGACATCATCCCCGGGCTGCTGCAGACCGCCGACTACGCGCGGGCGGTGGTGCGGGCGGGCACGCCGTACATCCGGCCGGTCGACGTCGACCCCCGGCTGCGGACGCGGCTCGCGCGGCAGGGCAGGCTCGACGGCGACCACCCGTTGCGGCTGGACGTCGTGCTCGGCGAAGCCGCGTTGCGCCAACGGGTCGGCGACCCGGGCGTCATGCGGGCGCAACTGGGCCACCTGCTGGAAGTCCTCGACCGCAAGGGCGGTCACGTCCGCGTCCGGGTCATGCCCTTCGCCGCGGGCGCGCACCCGCTGCTCGGTTCGGCGTTGAAGATCCTCTCGTTCCGCTCCACCAGGCTCGGCGACCTGATCTACCAGGAGACAGCGATCAGCGGTGTCCTCGTGGACAAGCGCCAAGTGATACTCGAGTCGACGGCGAGCTTCGCCGAGACGTTCGACCGGGCGCTCGGCGACCGGGACTCCCGCGAGTTCATCGACGCGGTCTACCACGAGATGGAGCGGTCCTGATGCGGCACACCCCCTCCGCCACGGCACGCGGTTGGTTCAAGAGCAGCTTCAGCACGGCGTCCGGCGACTGCGTCGAGGTGCGGTTCGACGGGGACTCGGTCCTGGTGCGCGACACCAAGGACCGGGGCAGCGGCCCGGTGATCACCGTCGACGCGCCGCGGTGGGACGACTTCCTGCGCCGGTTGCAGGCGGGTTCCCCGGACGCGGACGGCGCGTTGGCCGTGCTGCCCGCGCCGCGCGGCGGGGTGGTCCTGCGGGCGAGCCACGACGGCACCTCGCTGCGCTACACGCGCGGCGAGTGGGAGATGTTCCTGCGGGGGGTGCGCGCGGGCGAGTTCCGCCACTCCACCGCGGTCGCCTGAGCCGCAGGTCACGGAACCGCACCCGTTATGGACGAGCGCGGACGGGTTCCGTAACCTGTCCGAGACCTCGACGGCGCGACCCGTTCGGGGTCACCACCCGGCTCAAGGAGGATCGCGCGAACCGTGGCGTCGAAATCCGCTCAGCGCACCGTCCGCGCGGCCCTGACGGCGACCGCCGTCTCCACGCTGCTCGGCGTCGCGATGCCGCTCCCCCAGGCCACCGCCGACCCCGAGGTCCCGTCCGACGCCTCGGCGGCGTTGCAGAAGTACAACGACCTGTCCCGGCAGGCCGAGGCGCTGAACGAGGAGCACCTGCGCGCGCAGGACGCCCTGTCCGGCGCCCAGGGCGCCCTGGACCAGGCCAACCGGGACCTGACCTCCGCCCAGCAGGCGCAGGAGGCGTTGCGCGGCCAGGTCGACCTGCTCACCGAGGCGTCGTTCGAGGGCGCGCGGTTCAGCCAGCTGTCGGCGTTGCTGGTCAGCGACTCGCAGCAGGACTTCCTCAACCGCATGTCCGCGCTCGGCGTGCTGGCGGGCGACAACGCGGAGGCGTTGCAGGGGTTGGCCGACGCCGTGGGCCGGGCCGACGACGCCGCGCGCCGCGCGACCGAGGCCGCCGACACCGCCACCAGGGCCATCGCCGACATCGACCAGCGCAAGGCCGCGCTGGACGGGCAGATCACCGAGGCGCGCGAGGCGTACCGGTCGTTGAGCGCCTCGGAGCGGGCCGCGCTGAACAGCCGGGGCGACATGAGCGCCATCCCGGTGCCCGCGGGCAAGGCGGGCGAGGCGCTGGCGTTCGCGTTGTCGCAGCGCGGGAAGCCCTACGTGTACGGGTCGAACGGGCCGGACAGCTGGGACTGCTCCAGCCTGATGCAGGCCGCGTACCGGTCCGCCGGCATCGCGATCCCCCGCACCACCTACGGCCAGGCCACCATCGGCAGGCAGGTGTCGCGCAACGACGTCAAGGCCGGTGACCTGATCATCTACTACGCGGGTCAGACGCACGTGGCGATGGCGATCGACGGCATCCGCGCCGTGCACGCCTCCACCGAGGGCGTGCCGGTGAAGGTGCAGGACATCGAGTCGATCGGACCGGT
Organism: Actinosynnema sp. NPDC053489; assembly: GCF_044544865.1. NCBI lineage: Bacteria > Bacillati > Actinomycetota > Actinomycetes > Pseudonocardiales > Pseudonocardiaceae > Actinosynnema > Actinosynnema sp. NPDC053489. The sequence goes on from NZ_JBITXT010000007.1 coordinate 349,403, forward strand.
CGACGTGATCCGACGCGTGGTCGGCTGAATCCCGGGTACTACTCCTGCGCCACAGTCACGTGACGGAGGAAGACATGCCGGACGTTGTCGATCTGATCATGCAGGACCACCGCGAGGTCGAGCGGCTGTTCGCCGAGCTGAAGGACCACCCGGAGAAGCGCCCGCTGCTGGTGCCGGTGCTGACCGCCGTGCTGACCGCGCACAGCCGCGCGGAGGAGGCCGAGGTCTACCCGGCGGCGAAGGACGAGGCCGGCGAGGTCGACGAGGTCGCGCACAGCCAGGAGGAGCACGTCGAGGCGGAGGAGCTGCTGCTGAAGCTCTCCAAGACCGACCCGACGTCGCCCGCCTTCGAGGACGTCCTGCAGGAGCTGGTCGAGTCGGTGACGCACCACGTCGAGGAAGAGGAGTCGACGGTGCTGCCCGGCATGCGGGAGCGGTTGGACGAGAAGCGGCGCGAGGAGCTGGGCCGGGCGTTCGCGGAGAGCCGGGCCAGGCACCTGGGCGACCAGCCGGGTGAGGCGACGCGCGAGGAGTTGCTGGCGCAGGCGCGCAACGCCGGTCTGAGCGGGGCGTCGGGCAAGAGCAAGGCGCAGTTGGAGAAGGAGCTGCACGCGTCCTGACGGGCGTTCGCGGCTGTCCTGGTTTGAGGCGAGGAGACCGCCACGCCCGCGGCACGTGAGGTGTCCGCGGGCGTGGCGGTGTGGTGGTGCGGTGTGGCTTGGCGTGGCGGTGTGGCTTGGTGGTGCGGTGGTGCGGGTCAGCGGGCGACGGCCTTGGGCTTCGGGGTCCACTGGGTGTAGCCGGCGCGCTCGGCGTCTTCGGCGGAGGCGAACGTGACGTCGCCCTTCATGCGCTTGTAGTACGGCGAGTCGGGCGTGTGGAAGATCCTCGACTTGGAATTCGCCTTGACCGCGAGCCCGTCACCCGTGTGGGGCGCAACGATTTCGGCGGCGACGGCCGGGACCTCGACGGCGGTGGGGGCGACCGGCGCGAGGGTCTCGGCGGGAATCCCGGGAGCTGCCTCGGGAGCGGTCTCGGCGGATGGCGTTCCCACCTCGGCAGGGGTGTCCGACTCGGCCGCGATGGCGGCGGGTTCGGCGGCCGGGATCTCGCCGGCGGGTTCGGCGGCGGACTCGGCAGCGGGCTCGGCGGGTTCTGCGATCTCGGCGACGGGTTCGACGATCCCGGCGACCGGCTCGGCAGCGATCTCGGCGACCGGCTCGACGGCTGTGGCGTTGTCGGCGGTGTCGGCAGAGGCGGTGTCGGCAGAGGCGGTGGGCTCGGCGATCTCCGCGGGCGGGGCAACCGGCTCGGCGGACTCGGCGGTGATGTCCGAGGCTGCGACGGGCTCGGCGGCGGCGGGCTCGACACCGGCCAGGGTCGTGTCGGCCGGATCAGTGGCGGCGGCGGAGTTGGCGACAGGCTCGGTGGTCCGCTCGGCGGCGAGCGGCTCGGCAACGGCCGGGGTGTTGTCGGCAGGACCGGTAGCGGCAGTGGGCTCGGCGTCGGCAGTGGGCTCGGCGGTCCGGTCGGCCGTGATGTCCGAGGTTGCGGCGGACTCAGCGGCGGCGGACTCAGCGGGGGCGCGCTCGGCGACGGTCGGCTCAGCGACGGCGGGCTCGGCGGTCGGCTCGGAGGCGGCAAGCTCGGCAGTGGTCGGCTCAGCGGTGGCCGGTTCGGCGGCGGGGTTGGCGGCCGGGGTGGCGGCCGGGGTGGCGGACTCGGTGGCGGCCAGGGCGGTGGCTGGTTCGGCGGTGACCAGGGCGGCGGCGGGATCGGCCGGGGTGACCGCGGTGGCTGGGGTGGGGGTGGCTGTGGCGGGAGTGGGGTCGGTTGGGGGTTGGTCGGAAGCGGGGGTGTCGGTCGGGTGGTCCAGGCGGGTGCGCAGGGAGCGGATCGTCGGGGTCAGGCGCAGCCAGACGACTGCCGCGCCCGCCAGGAACGCCGCCACGCACAGGACGGTGGTGAGCAACCAGGACACTGCCAACTCCTACGGCCACAGCTTGCGGAACAGGACGTCGACGGGTGCGTCGCGACAGGCCGCGCCCGGCCGCGGGTAGCGGGCAGCGCATCTCGGGCGTTGCCACCCGCGATCACGACGCCACGTCACCGGTTCGACCCGAAAGCACACGACCCGTCGGCCGAATTCACCGTGTCGGGATCCACAGACTAAGGACGCGTCAAGCGGCCTTCGGCAGCACCCCCTGCCTGCACCCGCACCGGCTGCACACCGGGTGCGCCGGCAGCCGCACGTCGGCCAGCAGTTTCCGGCTGTCGTCGAACGTCGGCACCTTCTGCCCGGGCACCAGCAGCCCGTCCAGCACCTCCTGCCGCCGCCGCGCCAGCTCGCGCGCCCGCTCCACCGGGTCCTTCAGCCGGGCCCGCACCCGCTCCCGCGACTGCTCCCGCGCCAACGTGCCCGCCGTGCCCAGCGGCCGCCGGGGGCGCGGCTCCGTCAACCGCGCGTTGCGGCGGTTGACCCGCCACCAGGCACCCAGCGTCATGCCCGCCACCGGGGGGCGCGCACGCCGCGCGCCCCCCTGCCACCACGACCGCAGCCGCGCACGGAGGAAGTCGTGCGCCACCTGGTCGCGGCTCCTCGGGCTGCCCTGCCTCGTGCCGTCGGGCCTGCGGTCGACCGCCGCGAGCAGGGCATCGACGCTCCACCCCTCGGCGAACCAGGGCTCGACGACCCGGCGCACCCCGGCGCGGTGGGCATCGGGCCAGCTCGCGCGGAGGCAGAACGCCTCGACCGCCGTGTCGATCTCGGCGTCGGTCTCGGGGATGACACGGCCGGGCCACTGACGGGGATCGAGTCGAACACGCATCGCATGGCTCCCTTCGAACGCGTACCGAACATCCGTTCGAGATAGTGCCACCGACCACCGACAATTCCCGAGTCTTAGATTTGACTTATATAAGCTCATGCTTAAAGATGCTGGTCGTGCATGCGTTCGACGTCCTCGGCGATCCGGTCCGTCGCCGCATCCTGGAGCTGCTCGCCGACGGCGAGCAGACCTCCGGGGCGGTCACGGAGGTGGTCCGCCGGGAGTTCGGCATCTCGCAACCGGCCGTCTCCCAGCACCTGCGGGTGCTGCGCGAGAACGGCTTCGCCCGCGTCCGCGCGGAGGGCGCCCGACGCCTCTACGCGGTGGACGACCAGGGCCTGCGCGAGGTGGACGAGTGGCTCGACCGGTTCCGCCGGTTCTGGGGCGGGCACCTCGACGCGCTGGCCACCGAACTCGCGCGCGGCAAGCGCGAGAGGCGACTCAGGGAGGAACAGCAGTGATCGACATCGCCGAGCAGCTCAAGGCCATCCACCGCCGGGTGGAGGACGGGGACGACACCGTCGCCGTGCTGCTGCGCCGCACCTACGACGCGGACGCGGCGGACGTGTGGGACGCGGTGACCGACCCCGACCGGCTGCGGCGCTGGTTCCTGCCGGTGACCGGCGACCTGCGCGAGGGCGGGAACTTCCAGCTGGAGGGCAACGCGGGCGGCGACATCCTGACCTGCGAGCCGCCGAAGCTGCTGCGGGTCACGTTCGGCGGCGAGACCAGCGTCGTCGAGCTGCGCCTCACCGAGGACGGCGAGCGCACCGCGGTCGAGCTGGAGCACACGGTGCCCAAGGAGATGGCGCGCAGCGGCGCGGGCGCCCTGTACGTGGGGCCCGGCTGGGACGGGGCGCTGCTCGGCCTGGCCCTGCACCTGGCGGGCGAGGACGTCGGCGACCCGGTCGCCGCCGCCGGCACGCGGGAGGTCCAGGAGTTCAACCTGGGGTCCATCGACGCGTGGGCGGCGGCGGTCCTGGCCTCCGGCAGCGCCACCGCGGCAGACCTGGAAGCGGCCGTCACGACGGCGAAGGCGCAGTACGCGCCGGACCTGACCTGACTCGGCAGCCGCGGTCCCCACGCCGCCGACGCGGGACCGCGGCTGCTTCACGCCCCTGACGCGCGGGCTCCGGTCACTTCACGCCGCAGTGCGCGGCCCGGAACTCGTCCACCCTCCGCTGGGCGTCGCCGAGCTTCGCCAACCGCCCGTCACGCCGCTCGGCCCGCCCGTCCAACCGGTCGGCCCGGGCGGTGTCCCCTTTGTCGCGCGCCTGCTGGGCCTTGGCGCGCAGCCAGGCGGTCGACCCGACGACCTCGGGCCCGCCGGTGAACCGGGTGGTGAGGCGGCCGATGCGGTCCTCGACCTTCGGCACGCGCTGCTCGCACAGCTGCTTGACCTTCTCGGGGCCGATCGTGATCGGCGCGTAGTCCTGCGCGGACGCGACGCCGGTCGACGCGAGGCCGAGCGCGGCGGTCGTGACGACCGCGAGGCGGATCCAGGTGTTCATGACGACCACGATCGCCCGTCCGCGTGCGCGGCACGTGCGGCGCGTGTTCGGGTTCGGCAAAAGCCCTGCTCGGGGGCGGTGCCGTTTCGTACCCGAGCGCAGCGGAAAACCTCTTCCCCATGACCGACACCTTGTGGGACGAGTTCCACCGAGTGGTGAACATGACCTCGCACGAGCTCGAGGAGTGGCTGCGCACCCGCTCGGCGGACGAGGACAGCGAGACGGTGCCCGACCAGGCGGGCACGCTGACCGGTCAGGAGGTGCTGAGGGTGCTGCGCAAGCGGCGCACGGACCTGACCACCGAGGACGTCCGGGTGATGCGCAAGGTCGTGGAGCGCGTGCACGAGCAGCGGCGCGACGACCTGGAGCCGACCGCCGGCGAGGCGCACTGGCGGCACCGGCTCATGTCCATCGGCCACGACCCGCTCAAGCCTGCCTGAGCCCCGCCTCACCCCCGGCGCCTCACCCCCGGCGGGCGGCGGCCGCCCTCTCCACGTCGCCCAGCCGCACGCCCGCCTCGGGGACCAGGCCGAACTGGACGACCTGGCGGCGCGCGAGCAGGTCGGTGAGCCAGTCGACGGCCACCCGCAGCCGGTTGCCCGGCATCGCGAGCAGGTGGTAGCCCCGGGCGACCGCCTTCGCGGGCAGCCCGGTCAGCGGCACGTGCAGCGGGTTGGCCACCGCCTGCGGGCCGGCCAGGTCGACCACGAACCCGAGGTCGCGGTGCCGGTAGGTGCCCACCTCGCCGTGGCCGAGGGACGCGGCGACGTTGCGACCGGCGAGCTTGCCCTGGCGCTGGGCGTGCTGGGCGGTCATCGGGGTCGGCTTGCCGTCGTTGAACACGTCCGGCACGGCCGCCACGTCACCGGCCGCGAACACGTGCGGGTGCGTCGGCACGGCCAGCGTCGGGTCGACCGCCACGCGGCCCTTGACGGTGGTGAGCGCGACCGCCTCCACCAGCGGGTCGGGCTGCACGCCCACGCACCACACCAGCGTGCGGGTGGGGATCTCGCTGCCGTCGGTCAGCCGCGCGCAGTGCTCGGTGACCTCCTTCACGCTGGTCTCCAGCCGCACGTCGACGCCCCGCTGCCGCAGCACCCGGGCCGCCGGACCGGACAGCCGCTCGTCCAGGCCGGGCAGCACGCGCGGTGCCATGTCGACCAGCACCCACTTGACCTCGGACTCCGTCAGGCCGGTGCGGCCGCGCAGCGCCGAGCGGGTCAGCTGGAGGCCCTGCGCCACCAGCTCGGTGCCGGTGTAGCCCGCGCCGACCACGACGAACGTGGCGCGCGCCGCCCGCTCCGCCGGGTCCGTCGCCTGCTCGGCCAGCTCCACCTGCCGCAGCACGTGGTCGCGCAGGAACACCGCCTCGGCGACGGACTTGAAGCCGAACGCGTGCTCGGCGACGCCCGGGATCGACATCATCCGGGTGACCGAACCCGCCGTCAGCACCAGCCGGTCCCACTCCAGCACCTGCTCCCGGCCCTCGACGTCCACCGCGGTGCACGTGCGGGCGGCCAGGTCGATCCCCGTCGCGTGCGCCTGCACCAGGCGCGTGCGCGGCAGCTTGGTCCGCAGCGGCACGGCCACCCGGCGCGGGTCGAGCGAACCACCCGCGACCTCGGGCAGCAGCGGGACGTAGAGCATGTAGTCGGTGGGGTTGACCGCCACCAACTCGGCCGCGTCGGCGGGCAGCACGCGTTCCAGCGTGCGCAGGCAGTGGTAGCCCGCGAAGCCCGTTCCGACGACCAGCACGCGCGGCTTGCCCATGTCCGGATCCCTCCGCCGATGTCCCGTTCGCCAGCGGGTACCCCGGACCGAGAAGGGGTAGACAACGACCATGGCCCTGGGACTGCCGGATGCGATCACCGCCTGCCTCTTCGACCTCGACGGCGTGCTGACCAGCACCGCCGTGCTGCACCGCCGGGCGTGGCGGCGCACGTTCGACGACTTCCTGCGCCCGCGCGGCGAGCCGCCGTTCGCCGAATCGGATTACCTCGGGTACGTGGACGGCCGTCCCCGGTACGACGGCGTGCGGGAGTTCCTGGCCTCGCGCGGCATCACGCTGCCCGAGGGCACGCCGGACGACCCGCCCGAGGCCGACACCGTGCACGGCGTCGGCAACCGCAAGAACGACCTGCTGGAGGCGATCATCCGGCACGAGGGGGTGACGCCGTACGCGGGCACCGTGCCGTACCTGCGCGCGGTCGAGGACGAGGGGCTGGGCATCGGCGTGGTGACGTCGTCGGCCAACGCTCGCAAGGTGCTCGACGCCGCAGGGCTGAGCCCGTTCGTGCGGACCCTGGTGGACGGGGTGGTGATCCTCCGCGACGGGCTCAAGGGCAAGCCCGCGCCCGACTCGTTCCTGGCGGGCGCGCGGCAGCTCGGGGTGCGCCCGGAGCACGCCGCGGTGTTCGAGGACGCGCTCGCGGGCGTGCGGGCCGGCCGCGCGGGCGGGTTCGGGCACGTCGTGGGCGTGGACCGGACCGGTCAGCGGGAGGCGCTGCTGGCGCACGGCGCGGACGTCGTGGTCGAGGACCTGGCGGAGCTGCTGTGAGCGGTTGGGAGGTCCACCCCTGGATGGTGCGCTGGGACGGCCTCGCCGTGGACCAGCTGCGCCGGACCGAATCGGTGTTCGCGCTGTCCAACGGGCACATCGGCATGCGCGGCACGCTGGACGAGGGCGAGCCGCGCGGCCTGCCCGGCACCTACCTCAACGGGTTCTACGAGGAGCACGCGCTGCCGTACGGCGAGGGCGGCTACGGCTACCCCGAGGCGGGTCAGACGATCGTCAACGTCACCGACGGCAAGGTGATCCGGCTGCTGGTCGAGGACGAGCCGCTGGACATGCGCTACGGCCGCGCCCACGTGCACCAGCGGGAGCTGGACTTCCGCACCGGCACGCTGCGCCGCTGCACCGAGTGGGAGTCCCCGACCGGCCGCCGGGTGACCGTGCGGACCGAGCGGCTGGTGTCGCTGACCCAGCGCGCGGTCGCGGCGATCCTCTACGAGGTCGAGCCGAGCGAGGGCGTGCAGCTCGTCGTGCAGTCCGACCTGCTGGCCAACGAGCCGGTCGAGAACGAGGGCGACGACCCGCGGGTCGCGGCGGCGCTGAACGACCCGCTGGTGGCGGACTTCGCGCACGCCGAGGACTACCGGGCGGTGCTGGCGCACCACGCGCGCAACTCCGGGCTGCGGATGGCCGCCGCGATGGACCACGAGCTGGAGGTCCGGGACGGCGTGCGCACGGAGATCCGCGCCGAGGGCGACCTGGCCCGCTTCACCGCCGCCGTGGACGTGCCGGCGGGCGGGAAGCTGCGGCTGGTGAAGTACCTCGGTTACGGGTGGTCGGCGCAGCGGTCGGTGCCGGCGCTGCGGGCGCAGGTCGAGGCGGCGCTGGCGGGCGCGCGGCAGACCGGCTGGACGGGCCTGCTGGCCGAGCAGCGGCGGTTCCTGGACGACTTCTGGGAGGCCGCCGACATCGAGCTGCACGGCGACGACGAGTTGCAGCAGGCGCTGCGGTTCGCGCTGTTCCACATCATGCAGGCCGCGGTGCGCGGTGAGACGCGCGCGATCCCGGGCAAGGGGCTGACCGGGCCGGGGTACGACGGGCACGCGTTCTGGGACACCGAGATGTTCGTGCTGCCCGTGCTGGCCTACACCGTGCCGGAGGCGGCGCGGGACGCGCTGCGGTGGCGGCACTCCACGCTGCCCAAGGCGCGGGAGCGCGCCGAGGTGCTGGGCCAGCGCGGCGCGGCGTTCCCGTGGCGGTCGATCAGCGGCGCGGAGTGCTCGGCGTACTGGCCCGCGAGCACGGCCGCGTTCCACGTCAACGGCGACGTCTCGCACGCCGTGCTCCAGTACGTCAACGCGACCGAGGACCGGGTGTTCGAGCGGGAGTGCGGCGCGGAGATCCTGGTGGAGACCGCCCGGCTGTGGACCTCGCTGGGGCACCACGACCAGCACGGCGGGTTCCGCATCGACGGCGTGACCGGGCCCGACGAGTACTCGGCCGTGGTGGACAACAACGTCTACACCAACCTCATCGCGCAGCGGAACCTGCAGGGCGCGGCGGACGTCTGCGAGCGGCACCCGGACGTGGCCGAGCGGCTGGAGGTGACCCCGCGGGAGGTGCGGGACTGGCGGCGGGCCGCCGACGGGATGCTGATCCCGTTCGACGACCTGCTCGAAGTGCACCAGCAGAACGAGGGGTTCACCTCGCACGCGGAGTGGGACTTCGAGGGCACCGACCCCGACGAGTACCCGCTGCTGCTCAACCGGCCGTACTTCGACCTCTACCGCAAGCAGGTGGTCAAGCAGGCCGACCTGGTGCTGGCGATGCACGTGCGGGGTGACGCGTTCAGCCCGGAGCAGAAGGCCCGCAACTTCGCCTACTACGAGGCGCGGACGGTGCGGGACTCGTCGCTGTCGGCGGGCACGCAGGCGGTGCTGGCGGCGGAGGTCGGCGCGCTGGCGCTGGCCTACGACTACCTGGCCGAGGCGGCGTTCACCGACCTGCACGACCTGCACCGCAACGTCCACAACGGACTGCACATGGCGTCGCTGGCGGGCGCGTGGGTCGCGCTGGTGGCCGGGTTCGGCGGCATGCGCGACCACGACGGGGAGCTGGCGTTCGCGCCGCGGCTGCCGCCGGGGTTGTCCCGGATGGCCTTCCGGATGTCGTTCCGCCGCACGCGGTTGGCGGTGGAGGTCGAAGGCGGCTCGGTCACCTACCGGATCGTGGCCGGCGAGGCGCTGCGCACGAGCCACCACGGCGAGCCGATCGTGGTCGCGCCCGGCGAGCCGGTGACGATGTCCACACCGGACGCGCCGGAACCGCCGCCGCTGAGCCAGCCGTACCACCGCTCGCCGGCCCGGCGGGTGCCGCCGATCCGCTGATCGTTCACACCCGTTCCGGGTACCGCGGAACGCCGGTGTGGCAAGGGATGGGGATGAGGTGCCCGGCCGGACTCTTGGGGGGAGGGGAGTCCGGCCGGGACTTGTCAGGCGGCCAGTTGGGGGGCGGTGGCCGCCTAAGCCCTCATCGCAGCGACGGGTACCCCTGTTACCGGCGTTCAACCCACCACTTCGCCGCGGTGTCGCCGCCCCCTCCGCTGCGGCGACTCCACCACGACACCTGACCAGCGCGAACCGGGTCGTCCGCAGGAGTGCGGGTCCGGACCGCTGTCAGGTAACCCACAGGGGTGAGAGGGGCAGCGCCGGGGGCCGCGGCCGGACAGGATGCCGGGACGTGAGCTCAACACCGATCTACGACGAGTTGGCGGCCACCTACCTCGCCGACCTCACGACGCCCGAGCCCGGCGAGCCGGCCGACGACCGGGTCCCCGTTCCCGCCACCACCGGTGCCGCCGCACCCCCGCCCCCCGAAGGTCTGGACCACCTCTGATCTTGACACCGCGTCGCGCGGCGGAGTAGGACGGGCACAGCCCGTAAAGGTCGCCTACCCCGAAGGGTGGAGCGGAATGCGTGGACGAGCACTGCTCCTGGCGGCGACCCTGTTCGCCGTCGGAGCGTGCACCGCGGAGCGGACCGAGGCCCCTGATCCGGTGACCCTGACCTGGTGGGACCACTTCGACCACTCCCCCATGGCCGACCAGGCCGTGGACAGCCTCCTCACCCGGTACCGGCAGGAGCACCCCGACGTGCGGATCGAGCGCACGTCGCTGTCCGCCGACGACCTCCGCGCCAAGCTCGCCGAGGCGTCCGCGTCGGGCGCGTTCCCCGACATCGCCGCGGTCGACACCACCGACCTGCCGGGGCTGGCCGCGGGCGGCGCGCTGGCCGACCTCACGGACCGCTTCGACCGCTGGGACGTCGGCGAGCGGTTCCTGCCGCCGGTGCGCGACAGCGTCACGGCGGCGGGTCGCGTGCGCGGCGTGCCGCTGCGCACCACCACGACCGCGCTGGTCTACAACCGCGACCACTTCACCGCCGCCGGCCTGGCCGGACCGCCGACGACGTGGGACGGGGTGCGGGCCGCGGCGAAGGCGCTGACCTCGGCCGACCGGTCCGGCCTGTGCTTCGGCGGCAAGGGCGACGACCTCACCACCACGTTCCTCCCGCTGCTGTGGCAGGCGGGTGGCGACCTCGCCGACCTGCGCGGCCCGGCGACGCGCGACGCCCTGGACCGGCTCGACGGCCTGGTGCGCGCCGACCGCAGCGTCCCGGCGGAGGCGCTGGGCTGGACCGACGCCGACGCGCGGCGGCGCTTCGCGGAGGGCCGCTGCGCGATGGTGGTCACCGGTCCGGCCGCCGCCCCCGAGCTGAACCAGGCCGGGCTGGACTGGGCGGTGGCACCGCTGCCCGACGGCGCGACCGGCGGGGCGACCCCGCTCGGCGGCCAGGCGTGGGTGGTCGGGCGCGACGCCCGCGTCGACCGGGCGTGGGAGGTGCTGACCTGGCTGGCCGAGCACCCGGACAACGCCACCGAGTTCGGCGGCGGGCTCGGCGCGCTGCCCAACCGCACCGACACCGTGGACGCCCTGCCCTGGCGGTGGGACCCGAACGTGCCGGGGTTCACCGCACGGCTGCGGTCGGCGCGCTCCCCCGCGGCCTACGGCGCGCGATACCCGGAGGTCTCCCGCGCCCTCGCCGCGATGGTCACGCGGGTGCTCACCGGCGAACGCCCACCCGATCAGGCGATTGCCGAGGCCGCGGCGGAGATCGACCCGCTGCTGCGGTGATCGCGGGGCGGGCCACCGACCTGCTGCGGCCCGCTGATCAGCGGTAACGCCGGACCGTGTTGGACGATGTGACCCGTAGAGGTGAGCCGGCGGGGGTCGAGGATGAGCCTGACGGGCCAGGGTAACCCGCTGCCATGCGGAACGTGACGGCGATGAGCGAAAGGCGTACCGGGAAGAAGACCCGGCCGGGTGCCGAAGCCGGCACCCGGTCCTTCAGCCGGGCCCAGGCGCTCGCGCTCGTGGTCGGCCTGCTCCAGCTCCTCTCCGCCTCCGTCCCGTTCCTGCCCATGGGCCAGGGCCCGACCCACACGCTGTACGTGTGCACGGGCCTGGCGGGCGTCGTGCTCGCGTGGCGGCACCGGCACGCGCGCTTCTACGGCGTCCTCCTGCTGCTGCTCTACGGTCAGCTGTTCATCAGCGACGCGGACGAGACCGGCGTCCTGGGCCTGCCCACGTGGGAGACCCTGGCATACGGGCGGGCCGCCCTGGCCGGCGCGGTCATCGCGCTGGTGCCCGCGTTCAAGCGGCGGTAGTCGCCCGCGGTCAGCGCGCCGTCGGGGTGGAAGCGCAGCTTGGCGTCGCCGCTGCGGGCGATCGACTCGAACATCGCGAGGTCGGACTTGGTGGTGGGCCGCCAGTACATGTGGGCGCCGTGGGTGACGCCCATGTCCATCGACATCATGGTGGCCACCGCCCGGTCGTAGCGGCGGCGGCTCAGGTGCGCGCCGCCCGAGGCGTGGATGTCGAACACGTCGTGGTCACCCGTGAGGGGGCGCAGCCTCCCGTCCCGGTCGAACCCGTGAACCACGCCGTCCCGCACCACGTACTCGCCGCGCCGCTCGAAGCGGTCCATCTTCTCGCGCAGCGCGGTGAACTCGACGCGCCGCTGGTCGTACCGGCGCAGCAGGCGGTCGTGCAGGTCGGAGCGCGGTAACTCGGGCCGGAAGTAGCCGACCAGGCCGAGGTGGCGGCGGTCCGCGCCGAGCCGCACGTCCAGGTCGTCGATGGTCTTGGCCTTCACCGCCTCGGGTTTGGGCAGCGCGCCCGCGCGCAACCACGCCACCGCGTGCGGGTTCGTCGCCCGCACGTCGATGACGAGGTCCTGCTCGGCGGCCACCTGCTGGAACTTGCGGGCGTTCTCGATCGGCATGCCGAAAACCGGCTCGACCGATGCCAGGGGGAAGAGGTGATCAGTGGGCACGGCTATTAAGGTCCGCCCGAATTGGGCGTGCACCAGACCGCCGGCTTCGGTTAGCTCGAAGCGTGACCCCTGATTCACTGATCGGACTGCTGGCCGAACCCGAGCGGTTGCGCGTGGCGGCCGCGTTGGTCCTGGGTGCCCGCACGAGTGCGGACATCGTCGAGGCGACCGGGTTGGACGTTCGCCGGGTCGAGAACTCCTTGCGCCGGCTGCGCTCGGCGGGGCTCGTCGTGACCGACGGGTCCGGCCTGCGGCTGCGCGAGGAGCTGTTCAAGGAGGCGACCCGGGTCGAACAGGCGAACCGGGTCCCGGAGGACCCGTTCGTGCGGGACGGGCGGCTGGTGAAGCTCCCCGCGCAGCGCGGACGCAGGCGCGCGGTGCTCGAACAGGTGAGCACCGCGTTCGAGCCGGGTAGAAGGTACCCCGAGCGGGACGTGGTGGAGGTGCTGAAGCGGTGGTGCGAGGGCGGTGAGGTCGACCACGTGACCGTGCGCCGGTACCTCGTGGACGAAGGCCTGCTCAGCCGGGACGCCGGCGAGTACTGGCGCACCGGCGGCCCGGTGAGCGTCTAGCGGCCGTCCGCTCGTCCGGTGGTCGGGTCGTCCCGCCGGTTCAGCCGAACGCGTCGGGGTCCGGGCCGGTGCGCTCGCCCCGGTCGAGCCCCTCGATGCGGCCCATGTCGTCGGCGTCCAGCTCGAAGTCGAACAGCGCGAAGTTCTCCGCGATCCGGCTGGGCGTCACCGACTTGGGGATGACGACGTTGCCGAGCTGGAGGTGCCAGCGCAGCACGACCTGCGCGGGCGTGCGGCCGTGCTTGTCCGCGATGTCCGTGATGACCTGTTCGGACAGCAGCGCGCCCTGCGCCAGGGGGCTCCACGCCTCGGTCGCGATGCCGTGCCGGGCGTGGAACGCGCGCAGCTCGGCCTGCTGGAGCCGCGGGTGCAGCTCGACCTGGTTCACCGCGGGCACCTCGCCGGTGGCCTCCACGATCCGCTCCAGGTGGGCGGGCTGGAAGTTGGACACGCCGATGGCCCGCACCCGGCCGTCGGCGTACAGCTTGCCCAGCGCGCGCCAGCTGTCGACGTACCGGTCCTGCTTCGGCGCGGGCCAGTGCACCAGGTACAGGTCGACCCGGTCGAGGCCGAGGCGCCCGGCGCTGGCGTCGAACGCGCGCAGCGCCTCGTCGTAGCCCTGGTCGGAGTTCCACAGCTTGGTCGTCACGAAGACCTCGTCGCGCGGCACCGGCGAGTCGGCGACCGCCCGGCCGACCGGCTCCTCGTTGCGGTAGGCGGTGGCCGTGTCGATGCTGCGGTAGCCGACCCGCAACGCCTCGGTCACCGCGTCGTAGGTGTCCTCAGTGGACACCTGGAACACGCCGAATCCGAGCTGCGGCATGGTGACGCCGTTGTTCAGGGTGATGGTGTTCATGCTCTTCATGATGCCCGTTGTCAACGCCTCCCACGTGGTGGGAGGCGTTGACGCCCGCCACACCTCACTGGTCCGATTCCCCTGTGACCGCATTGCGCGAGGTGACCGACACCGACGGGACGGACGTCGAGGTGACGGTCGTCATCCGCGTGTCCGCACCCGGCACGCGGGCGGCGGACACCGCGGGGCGGCTGGCCGCGGCGCTGCGCTCGGCGCTGGACCTGCCCGGCGCGGACGTGGTGGTCGACCTGCCGGTCACCCGGTCGGAGCCCGAGCTGCGCATCCTGGTCGACTCGCGCCGCGTGCTGCGGCGGGGCGTGCCGGTGGAGCTGACCAGGCTGGAGTTCGACCTGCTGCTGCACCTGTGCGCGAACCCCCACCGGGTGCACCGGCGGACCTCGCTGATGGCCAGCGTGTGGCGCACGAAGACGGTCGTCGACACCCGGACGGTGGACGTGCACGTGCGGCGCATCCGGCACAAGCTGGGCGACGCCGCCTCGTTCATCACGACGGTGCGCGGCGTCGGCTACCGGCTCGACCACGCGGGCGAGGTCGTCGTGGAGCGCGACGCGTCCGCGGGCTGAGTCAGCCGATCAGCGCGATCCGCCGCTCCACGTCGGCGGGCAGCGACCGCCGGTGCCGCACGACGGCGGGCAGCCTGCGGGCCGCCGCGACCAGCGCCGCGCCCGCGTCCCGGTCCCGCACCGCCCTCCTGGCCAGCGCGAACGTCTCCCCGAGCACCACGCGGGCCCGGCGGCGCAGCCACGTGGTCAGCAGGTCGTTGCGCATCTCCACGCGCCGCCGCCACGCCGACGGCGGCCGGGACGGCGACGGCTGGTGGTGCGCCACCACGTCGTCCACGTAGCAGCACGCCCAGCCGGCCGCGGCCAGGTCCCAGGAGAAGATCCGCTCCTCGCCGGGCCAGAACAGCACCGGGTGGAACCCGCCGACCTCCAGGAACGCCGACCGCCGCACGACCGCACCGCAGCACACGAAGCCCAGCACCGACGGCCCGGGCAGGTCGTCGTCGCGGCCCAGCGCCGAGCGGGCCATCTCCGCGCACACCGGGTCCAGCGCGCCGTGCGGCTCCACGATCGTGCGCGCCGCGACCAACCCCAACCGGGGGTGCCGGGCGAACAGCTCCTCGACCCGCGGCAGCGCGTCGACCGCCCACCACGAGTCGTCGTCGCTGAACGCCACGTAGGGCGTGCTCGCGTGCCGCACGCCGTGGTTGCGCGCCAGAGCGCCCTCGTTGCGGCCCAGCGCCAGCACCTCGACCCGCTCGAACCCGTCCCGCACCCGCCGGACCGTGTCGTCGGACGAGCCGTTGTCCACCACGATGATCGGCACGTCCAGCTCCCGCAGGCGGGTGAGCGTGCGCACGAGGTCGTCGGCGCGGTCACGCGTCGCGATCACCACGGTCGTGTCTGGCACGAGCGAGTACTACCCCGAGAAGTGGTGGTTACTCCTCGGATCCACGGGTAGGCCCAGGTCATGGGATTCGAACGCGCGGTGGTGACGGGTGGTGCCGGGTTCCTCGGCTCGCACGTGTGCGAAGCGCTGCTCAAGCGCGGCACGCGGGTGGTCTGCGTGGACGACTTCCGCACGGGGTCGGCGGACAACCTGCCGGACGACCCGCGGCTGGGCGTGGTGGTCGAGGACGTGACCAAGCCGCTCGACCTGCTCGGCGACGTGGACCTGGTGCTGCACCTGGCGTGCCCGGCCTCGCCGGTGGACTACCTGCGTACGCCCGTGGACACGTTGCGGATCGGCGGGTTTGGCACGCTGCACGCGCTGGAGCTGGCGCGGCGCAAGGGCGCGCGGATCGTGATCGCCTCCACCAGCGAGGTGTACGGCGACCCGTTGGAGCACCCGCAGCGCGAGACGTACTGGGGCAACGTCAACCCGATCGGGCCGCGCAGCGTCTACGACGAGGCCAAGCGCTTCGGCGAGGCCATGACCTGCGCGTTCCGCGGCGAGCACGGCGTCGACACGGGCATCGTGCGGATCTTCAACACCTACGGCGCGCGGATGCGCCCGGACGACGGGCGGATGATCCCGACGTTCGTGCGGCAGGCCCGCGCGGGCGAGCCGCTGACCGTGCACGGCGACGGCGCGCAGACCCGGTCGCTGTGCCACGTGGACGACCTGGTGCGCGGCCTGCTGGCGATGGCCGGGAGCGACCACCCCGGGCCGATCAACCTCGGCAACCCGGAGGAGGTCACCGTGCTGGAGGTCGCCCGGAAGGTGATCGAGCTGACCGGCAGCACGTCCGGGATCGAGCACGTCGAGGCGATGACCGACGACCCGCGCCGCCGCCGCCCGGACATCTCGCTGGCGCGCGAGGTGCTGGGCTGGCAGCCCGAGATCGGGCTGGACGAGGGGCTGCGGCGGTCGTTTGACCGGCAACCCGTCGGGTAGTCGATCGACGTCGCGCCCGAGGAACGGTCCACACAGGAGTCGAAGCGAAAGGGGCAAGCCGTGCGCGTGCTCGGTATCAACGCGGTCTTCCACGACCCCGCCGCCGCCCTCGTGGTGGACGGCGAGGTGGTGGCCGCCGCCGAGGAGGAGCGCTTCTCCCGGCGCAAGCACGGCAAGCGACCGGTGCCGTTCTCGGCCTGGGAGCAGCCGGAGCAGGCCGCCCGCTGGTGCCTGGAGCACGCGGGCCTGACCCCGGCCGACCTGGACGCGGTGGCGTACTCCTACGACCCGGACCTCGTCGAGCCGAACGACGTGCCGTGGGAGGACCTGCGCACCGAGTACGCCCGGCGCGCCCCCTACTTCCTGGCCACCGCGCTGCCGGGGCTGGACCCGGCGATCGTGCGGTTCGTGCCGCACCACGTGGCGCACGCCGCGTCCACCGGCCTGGCCGCGCCGTTCGGTGGCGACTGCGCCGTGCTGGTCAACGACGGCCGCGGCGAGTGCCGCTCGCACCTGGCGGGCAGCTACCGCGGCCACCGGCTGGAGACGCTGGCCGCGCAGCACCTGCCGCACTCGCTCGGGCTGTTCTACGAGGACCTGACCGAGCACCTGGGCTTCCTGCGCTCCAGCGACGAGTACAAGGTCATGGCGCTGGCCTCCTACGCCGAGCCCAAGCACCTGGACCTGCTGCGCGAGCACGTCCGCGCGACCGAGGACGGCGGGTTCCACATCACGCCGCTGGACTGGGCGACGCTGGCCAAGCGCCGCGGCCCGGACGACGAGGTGACGCGGGAGCATGCCGAGCTGGCGGCCAGCGTGCAGGTCCGCGTCGAGGAGGTCCTGCTGGACCTGGTGCGGTGGCTGCACGAGCGCACCGGGCAGAAGCGGCTGACCATGGCGGGCGGCGTGGCGCTGAACTGCGTGGCGAACACGCGGATCTTCGCCGAGGGGCCGTTCGAGGAGGTGTGGGTGCAGCCGGCCGCCGGTGACGCGGGCACCGCGCTCGGCGCGGCGCTGCAGGTGGTGGCCGACGCGGGCGAGCCCGCCGCCGCGATCCCGGGAGCGGACCTGGGCCGGTCGTGGACCGACGCGCAGATCGAGGACTACCTGCGCGACGCCAAGGTCGCCTACGAGGAGCCGGAGGACGTGGCCGTCGCGGTGGCCGAGGCGTTGGCCGACGACCAGGTGGTGGCCTGGTTCCAGGGCCGCAGCGAGTACGGTCCCCGGGCGCTGGGCCGCCGGTCGCTGCTCGCGCACCCCGGCCGGGCGGAGAACCTGGAGCGGCTCAACAACGTCAAGGGGCGTGAGCAGTTCCGGCCGATCGCGCCGATGGTGCTGGCCGACCGCGCCGCCGAGCTGTTCGAGCGCGGGCCGCTGCCCAGCCCCTACATGCTGTTCGTGCACGACGTGCGGCCGGAGTGGCGCGACCGCATCCCCGCGGTCGTGCACGTCGACGGCACCGCGCGGGTGCAGACCGTCGACCCGGCCGGCGAACCGCTGATGGCGCGGGTGATCAGCGAGTTCGACCGGCGCACCGGCGTGCCCGTCGTGGTGAACACGAGCCTGAACACCGCCGGTCGGCCGATGGTGGACGACCCGCGCGACGCGCTGGAGTGCTTCGGCTCGGCGCCGGTGGACCTGCTGGCGATCGGCCGGTTCGTGGTGCGGCGGGCGCGGTCGTGAGCGTCGACTACGCCGTGGTGATCCCCACCGTCGGCCGCGACAGCCTGCGCGTGGTGCTCGACGCGCTGGAGCACGGCGTCGGCCCGCCGCCGCGCGAGGTGATCGTGGTGGACGACCGGCCCGAGCCCGGCCCGCTGCCGCCGACGCACTCGGCGCGCGTGCTGCGCTCCGGCGGTCGCGGCCCGGCCGCCGCGCGCAACGCCGGGTGGCGTGCCGCGTGCTGCGAGTGGGTGGCGTTCCTGGACGACGACGTCGTGCCGCCGCACGACTGGAAGCTGCGGCTGACCGAGGACCTGGCCCGGCTGGGGTTGGAGGTGGGCGCGTCGCAGGCGCGGATCGTCGTGCCGCTGCCGCGCGACCGCAGGCCGACCGACTGGGAGCGCGGCACGGCGGGGTTGGCCGACGCCCGGTGGATCACCGCCGACATGGCGTACCGGCGGGCGGCGCTCGTGCACGCCGGCGGTTTCGACGAGCGCTTCCCGCGGGCGTACCGGGAGGACGCCGAGCTGGCGCTGCGGGTGCAGGCGCGCGGGTACCGGATCGTCAACGGCGACCGCGTGACCACGCACCCGGTGCGGGAGGCGGGGTTCTTCGCGAGCCTGAAGCAGCAGCGCGGGAACGCCGACGACGCCCTGGTGCGGCGGCTGCTGGGGCCGCGGTGGCGGGAGCTGATGGGTGGTGCGCCGGGTCGGCTGCCGTGGCACGTGGCCACCACCGCGGCCGGCGGGTTGGCCGTCCTCTGTGGACTGCTCGGGTGGCGCCGGGCGGCGTTGGCCTTCGGCGGTGCGTGGGCCGGGTTGACCGGCTGGTTCGCCGTGCGGCGGATCGTGCCGGGGCCGCGCACGGCGGAGGAGGTGGCGAAGATGGTGGTGACCAGCATCGCGATCCCACCGGCCGCCTGCGCCCACCGCCTGGCCGGTGAGGTCCGGCACCGGAAGGTGCCGGTGGCGGGGTCGGCGGCGAGTGGTCGAGCGGGTCGCGCGGCGGCCGGCGGGCCCGGTGCGGCGCGCGGCTCGAAGGCGTCGGGCAACGCTCGGGCACGCGGTTCGAAGGCGGCCGGCGGGTCCGACGGCGCAACGCGCGGCTGGAAGCGGTCAGGCGGGTCCGACGGCGCAACGCGCGGCTCGAAGGCGGCCGGCGGGTCCGACACCGCGACACGCGACTCGAAGCGGTCAGGCGGGTCCGACACCGCGACACGCGGCCCGAAGCGGTCGGGCTCGGCGGGCGGTGGCCGGGGTGCCGGTGGTGCGCGCGAGGCCGGCGGGACCGGGGCGGTGGGGTCATGAGGGTGCTCGTGCTGCGGGCGCTCGGGCTCGGGGACCTGCTGACGGCCGTGCCCGCGTTGCGCGGCCTGCGGCGCGCGTTCCCCCGAGCCGAGATCACCCTCGCCGCGCCCGCCTGGCTCGCCGACGCGGTGGACCGGATCGACGCCGTCGACCACCTCCTGCCCACCGAAGGGCTCGTGCCCCTCGACTACGCCTCCCCCGACCTCGCGGTCAACCTGCACGGGCGCGGGCCGCAGAGCACCGAGCTCCTCCGCGCCACCCGCCCGGCCCGGCTGATCACGCACGGCGTCCACGTGCCCTGGCCCGCCCACCAGCACGAGGTGCTGCGGTGGTGCCGGCTCCTGGCCCAGTTCGGCATCCCGTGCGACCCCGACGACCTGCACCTGCCGCCCCTGCCGCGGCACGAGCACATCGTCGTGCACCCCGGCGCGAGCCACGGCGCGCGGCGGTGGCCGGCCGAGCGGTTCGCGGCCGTGGCGCGGGCGCTGGGCCCGGACGTGGTGGTCACCGGCAGCCCCGCCGAGGAACCCCTGGTGCGCCGGGTCGCCCACGGCCGCACCCGGATGGGCGACCTGGGCGGGCTGTTGGACCTCGTCGCCGGCGCCCGGCTCGTCGTCTGCGGCGACACGGGCGTGGCGCACGTCGCCACCGCCTACCGCACGCCGTCCGTGGTCCTGTTCGGGCCGGTCTCCCCCGAGGAGTGGGGACCGCGGTCCGGGCCGCACCGGGCGCTCTGGCACGGCACGACCGGTGACACGTTCGCCGACCGGCCCGACCCGGGCCTGCTCGACATCACCGCGGACGAGGTGCTGGGCGCCGCGCGATCGCTACTGGGAGGTGGACCGTGGCCAGGATCGGCGTCATCGGCGCGGGCTATGTCGGGTTGACCACGGCGGCCTGCTTCGCCCGCCTCGGGCACACGGTGGTGTGCGCGGACGTGGACGAGGCCCGGGTCGCGGCGCTGGGCCGGGCCGAGATCGGCGCGCACGAGCCCGGCCTGGCCGAGCTGGTCGCCGAGGGCCTGCGCGAGGGGCGGTTGCGGTTCGTGCTCGGCAACGCGGAGGCCCTCGCCGACGTGGAGTTCGTGTTCCTGTGCGTGCCGACGCCCACCGGGCAGGACGGCGCGGCCGACCTCGCGGCGGTGCACGCGGTGCTGCGGGAGGCCCGCGACGCGGTGTCGCCGGGCTGCGTGGTCGTGATCAAGTCGACCGTGCCCGCCGGGACGACGGAGCGCGTGTCGCGCCTGCTGGACCGGTCGGACGTGCAGGTGGTGTCCAACCCGGAGTTCCTGCGCGAGGGCCACGCGGTCGACGACTTCCTGCGCCCGCAGCGGGTCGTGGTCGGCGCGCGGGCCGAGGAGGCGGCACGGCGGGTCGTCGCCCTGTACGCGGGCACGGGCGCGCCCGCGCTGGTCACCACCAGCGCCAGCGCCGAGCTGGTGAAGTACGCCAGCAACTGCTTCCTGGCGATGAAGCTGTCCTACGTCAACAGCCTGGCCGAGCTGTGCGAGCAGGTCGGCGCGGACATCGGCGACGTGACCGAGGGCATGCGGCTGGACGACCGGATCGGGTCGGCCTTCCTGGAGCCCGGGCCCGGCTGGGGCGGCTCCTGCTTCCCCAAGGACACCAGGGCGCTGCTGTCCACGGCGGAGGACGCGCACGTGGACTTCCCGCTGCTGCGCGCCACGATCGGCACGAACGGCCACCAGGCACGCCGGGTGGTCCGGCTGGTGCGCGAGGCGGTGGGCGGCGAGCTGGCCGGCGTCCCGCTCGGGTTGCTGGGGCTGACGTTCAAGGCGGGCACCGACGACCTGCGCGACTCCCCCGCCCTGGCGGTGGCCGCGCTGCTGGCGGAGGAGGGCGCGCGGCTGACCGGCTACGACCCGTGCGTCACCGCGGACTGCGGCCTGGTGCGGGTGGTCGGCTCGGCCGAGGCCGCCGCGCGGGGCGCGGACGGCCTGGTGGTGCTGACCGAGTGGCCGGAGTTCGCGGAGCTGGACTGGCCGAACCTCGCCACCGCCATGGCCCGCCCGGTGATCGTGGACACGCGCAACCTGCTGCCGGTCGAGAAGGTGTCCGAGGCGGGCTTCCACCTGGTGTCGCTGGGGCGGCCGACGCCGGCGCGGTGACCGCGCTACCCGCGCGGGTCCCAGCGGAAGAAGCGCACGGCCAGGGCGGTGGCCACGACGCACCACAGGGCCACCGCCAGCGCGGCCGTGCCCACCTGGTCGGTCGGGCCGCCCCACGCCGCGCCCGCCAGCGTGCCCAGCCCCGTGCCGGGCAGCAGGAACACCGGCGGGTCGACCGGGCCGGCCGACCCGAGCACCCCGCCGACGACCAGGGCGAGGAAGAACGGCGCGGTGGTGATCTGGGCCAGCTCCGCCGTGCCGGTGACCCCGCTCGTGGCCACGCCCGCCGCGCAGGCGAGCACCATCCCGCCGACCACCGCCAGGAGCAGCGCACCCGGCCGGTCGGGCAGCGGCGCGCCCGCCGCCGCGGTGACGCCCAGCAGCACCAGCGCCTGCGCGAGCCCCAGCAGCACGACCGGCAGCAGGAGCCCCGTCACCAGCACCACGTCCGACGCGGCGCCGGTGCGCAGTCGCTTGAGGTAGAGGTCCTGCCGGCGCGCGGTCAGCGCGGTCGTCACGGTCACGTACACCGTGAACCCGAACGAGAACAGCAGTTGCAGCGTGACGACCACGGTCCACCCGGTCCGCTCGCCGCCCATCCCGAACGCGAACCACAGCCCGGCGGCCAGCGGCATCAGCACCGCCAGCGCGGCCGCGGTCCGGTTGCGCAGCAACAGCTTCAGCTCGGCGAAGCCCAGTGCGACGATCACGCCGCCACCACCTCCCCGCCCCTGCGGGCGTTGTGGAACACGTCCTCCAGCGACGCGTGGTGCGCGCGGAACCGGCCCAGCCGCAGCCCCTCCCGCGCCGCCCACGCCAGCAGCACCGCCAGGTCGTCCTGCAACTCGGCGGTGCGCACCTCCACCCGCCCGGTCGGGTGGTGCACCACGTCGCCGGACAGCATCGGCAGCTCGGTCACGTCCAGCCGGGCGGGCAGGTCGAACCCGATGCGCGCGGGCTGGGCGGCGAGCACGTCGACCAGCGCGCCGGACACCGCCACCAGCCCCTCGTGCAGGATCGCCAGCCGGTGCGCCAGCGCCTCCGCCTCCTCCAGGTAGTGCGTGGTCAGCACGACGGTCGTGCCCTCGGCCAGCAGCCCGCGCACCACCTCCCACGTGCGCTGCCGCGACTCGGGGTCCAGCCCGGTCGTCGGCTCGTCCAGGAACAGCACCTCCGGGTGCCCGAGCACGGCCAGGGCCAGGTCGAGCCGCCGCCGCTCGCCGCCGGACAGCTGCTTGACCCGCACGTCGCGCCGGTGCGCCAGGTCCAGCCGCGCCAGCACGTCCCCGGTGGCGCGGCGACCGCTCGCGACGCCCCACAGGCCGGCCAGCTCGCCCGCGGTCAGGTCGGCGGGGAAGCCGCTGTCCTGGAGCACGATCCCGGTGCGGGGCCGCAGCGCCGCCCGGTCCCGGAACGGGTCGAGCCCCAGCACCCGCACGGTGCCGCCGAACGGGGCGCGCAGCCCCTCCACCGCCTCCATGGTCGTGGTCTTGCCCGCGCCGTTGGTGCCCAGGAGCGCGAACAGCTCGCCCCGCCGGACGTCGAAGTCGACCCCTCGCACGGCCTCGAAGTCCCCGTAGCGGCACCTGAGGTCCACCACGTCGATCACTGTCTCCGCCATGGCGACCATGCTCCGCCGCCCGCGCGGGCCGCCCCAGTGCCGGCGCGCACCGGTCCTCGTGACAGATGTCAGCAGACAGGGGTGTGATCCGGCTCGTAGATTCGACCTCGTGACTCCCCTCAACCGGCTCCGCCGCTACACCTGGTGGACGGTCGCGGCCGGCGGTGTGATGGTCGCCCTCGGCACGGTGACCGACCTGGTCGCCCAGCGCTACGCCCTGCCGCGGGCGCTGGCGCTGGCGACGGCCGTGGCGCTGGTGGTCGTCCAGCACACCCGGTACCTGCGGCAGGCGATGGACGGGCTCGGCCGGGGCGAGCGGCGGCACTGGGAGCACGCGGGGACGTTCGCGGTGGCGCTGGCGGCGTGGGCGGCGACGGCCGGCGAGGACGGCTTCCTGCCCGTCTGGGCCATGCTGCCCGCCCTGGTGGTCGCGCACGTCGGCGCGGTGCTGCCCGCGCGCACCCGCCGGCCCGTGGTCGTCGTGATGGCGGTGGCGTCCGTGGCGGTGGGCGGGCTGTTCGGCGGCGACCAGGCGACGTCGGCGATGGTGATGGCCGGGTCCATGGTCGCGGTGCTCGTGTGCGCCGACCTCGCCCAGCTGTGGATCTGGGACCTGGCGGTGCGCCAGGAGCGCGGCCGCGAGACCGCCGAGGCGCTGGCCGTGGCCGAGGAGCGGCTGCGGTTCGCCGCCGACCTGCACGACATCCAGGGCCACCACCTGCAGGCGATCGCGTTGAAGGGCGAGCTGGCGCAGCGGTTGATCGGCCGGGACGACGAGCTGGCCCGGCGGCACGCGGGCGAGGTGGCCGAGCTGGCGCGGACGGCGCTGCGGGAGACCCGCGAGGTGGTGCAGGGCTACCGGCGGGCGAGCCTGGGCACGGAGATCGCGAACGCGGTGGGCGTGCTGCGGGCCGCGGGCATCGAGACGACGGTGGAGGGCGACGCGGCTCGCGTGCCGCCGCCGTTGCAGCCGCTGTTCGGCGCGCTGGTGCGCGAGGGGACGACGAACGTGCTGCGGCACAGCCGGGCCCGGCGCTGCGCGGTGCTGGTCGACGTGCTCGACGGCCAGGTGTGCGTGCGGCTGCGCAACGACGGCGTGCCGAGCGGGGTGGCGCGCCCCGCGGCGGACCCGGTCGGGGCCGGGCTGGCCGGGTTGCGCGAGCGGTTCGCCACCGTCGGCGGGCGCGTCGAGGTCGGCCCGACCGGCGGCGAGGGGTTCGAGCTGGTCGGCAGGGCCGGGGTGGGCCGGTGATCCGCGTGGTGCTGGCCGACGACGAGGACCTGATCCGGGGCGCCCTGGCGGCGCTGCTCGAACTGGAGGACGACGTCTCGGTGGTCGCGCAGGTCGGCGACGGTGCCGCGGCGGTCGCGGCCGTCCGGGCGCACCGGCCCGACATCGCGGTGTTCGACCTGGAGATGCCGGGCCTGGACGGGGTGCTCGCGGCCGAGGCGGTGCGCGGCTTGCCCGGCGTCGCCGTGGTGATCGTGACCCGGCACGCCCGGCCCGGTGTGCTGCGGCGGGCGTTGAGCGCGGGCGTGCGCGGGTTCGTGCCCAAGACGACGCCGGCCGCCCGGCTCGCCTCGATCCTGCGGGACGTGCACGCCGGCAGCCGCTACGTGGACTCCGAGATCGCCGCCGCCGCGCTGACCGAGGGCGCGTGCCCGCTGACCGCGCGGGAGCTGGACGTGCTGCGGCACGCGCTGCGCGGCGGCACCGTGGCCGCCATCGCGCGCGACGCCCACCTCGCCACCGGCACCGTGCGCAACTACCTGTCGTCGGCGATGACGAAGCTCGGCGTGCGGACCCGCTACGAGGCCGCCCGGCTCGCCTGGGACGAGGGCTGGATCTGAGCCTGGCCGAGGTGCACGACCTTCACCGTCGTCATCTCGTCCAGCAGCTCGGGGCCGTAGCCGAACCCGGTGCCCGAACTCCGCCGCGGCTGGGCCGCCCCGCCGGGTGCCCCGCCGAACACGGCGTTGACCTTCACCGTGCCGACCGGCAGCGCCCGCCACGCCTGCTGCGCGTGCGCCATCGACCCGGTGAGCACCGTCGCGGCCAGCCCGTGCTCGTCCACGCACGCCTCGGCCAGGCCCTGCTCGAACGACCCCACCACGCGCACCGGCGCGACCGGGCCGAACGTCTCCTCCCGCATCACCCGCATGTCGGGCGTGCAGCGGTCGAGCACGGTCGCCGGGTAGTACGCGCCCTCGCGGTCGGGCACCTCGCCGCCGACCAGCAGCCGCGCGCCGTCGGCCACCGCCTCGGCGACGTGCGCGTGCACGTGCTGCCGCATCCGCAGGTCCACCAGCGGCTGCGGGTCGGCGTTCCAGCGGCGCGCCTGCTCGCACAGCGCCTCCAGGAACCCCTCGGCCACCGCCTCGTGCACGAAGATCCGCTCCACGGACGTGCACAGCTGGCCCGCGTTGGTGAACGCGCCGATCGCCGCCTGCTCGGCCGCCCACACCGGGTCCACGTCGGCGTCGACCAGCAGCGGGTCGTTGCCGCCGTTCTCCAGCAGCGCCTTCGCGCCGGTCCGGGCGCACGCGGCGGCGATCGAGCGGCCGGTGGCCGTGCCGCCGACGTGCGCGACGACGTCCACGTGCGGTGACGCGGCCAGCGCCGCGCCGACCGAGCCGTCACCGGTGAGGCTCTGCAGCACGCCCGGCGGGAAGTGGTCGACCATAAGCTGCGCGAGCAGCGCGCCGGTGTGCGGGCACCGCTCGCTCGGCTTGTGCACCACGGCGTTGCCGGTCACCAGCGCCGCGCCGAGCAGGCCGCAGGCCACGGCGACCGGGTCGTTCCACGGGGTGAGCGCGACGACCACGCCGCGCGGCTGCGGGACCATGAAGTCGGCCGCGTCGTGCGAGCCCTGCAACGACCGGCCGCGGTGGACCGGGCCCAGCTCGGCGTACTGCTCCAACGTGGACGCACCGGCCAGCACACCGTCCCGTGCGGACGCGAACGGGCGACCGGTCTCCGAGCGCAGCACGGAAGCCAGGTCGTCGGCGCAGTCCCGGATCACCGCCGCGGCGGCCCGCAGCGCGGCACCCCGTTCGGCCGCGGGCGTTGCCGCCCAACCGGGTTGCGCCTCACGCGCGGTGAGCACCGCCCCCGCCACGTCCTCGTCCGTGGCGGTCGGGAGTCGGGCGATCAGCTGACCGTCTACGGGGCTGTGGACGTCAAGTGCATCGACACGCATGTCCGTCATGGTCACCGGGTACCCCGGTCGCCGAGGTGAAACCCGAGGCGGAGCCCCGAGGAGGACAGCCATGCCCGGACGTGAGGAGTTGCCCAGCACGATCGCCCGCTCGTCGAAGAAGGCGCAGCGGACGTGGATCAAGGCGCACGACTCGGCCGTGCAGACCTACGGCGAGGGCCAGCGGTCGCACCGGACCGCGTTCGCCGCGTTGAAGCACTCGTTCGAGAAGGTCGGCGACCACTGGGAGCCGAAGGCGAAGAAGGGCCCGTCCGACGCCCAGGCCGCGCGCAGCACGCCGAAGCCCGGCAAGACCGCCGGCGGCGTGGACGCGAACGCCAGCAAGCAGCACCTCTACGACCTGGCGAAGAAGCTGGACGTGCCCGGACGGTCCACGATGACCAAGCAGCAGCTCGTCGAGGCGATCGGCAAGGCGAACAACCGCAAGACCGCCAAGGCCCGGTCCTGACGCCGGGTCACTCCCCCACCACCGGCAGGCGCAGGCGCAGGCGGACGCCCCGCTCCAGCGGTTCGGCCGCCACCTCGCCGCCGTGCGTCTCCACCACGCGGCGCACGATCGCGAGGCCGAGCCCGGAGCCCGGCATCGACCGCGCCTGCGTCGACCGGTAGAAGCGGTCGAACACGCGCGGCACGTCCTCGGGCGGGATGCCCGGCCCCTCGTCGGCGACGGTGAACTCGCCGTCGGCCGCGGTGACGAGCACCCGACCGCCCGGCGGGCTCCACTTGACCGCGTTGTCCACGAGGTTGCCGATCGCCCGCTCGATCGCGTCCGGGTCGACGTGCACCAGGCACGGCGTCAGCGCCGCCTCGAACCGCAGGCCGGGTGCCCGGGACCGGGCCTTCTCGAGCACGGTGCCCGCCACCAGATCCAGCCGGGTGTCCTCGGCCCGCGCGGTGTCCTCCCCGTAGCGGGCCAGGTCGATCAGGTCGTTGACCAGCGACCGCAGCTCCCCCGCCTGCTCAATCGCCGAGCGCACGAGGGCCGGTGCCTCCGGGTCGCGCAACCCGTCGTCCTCGGCGAGCAGCTCCAGGTTCGTGGTGAGGCTGGTCAACGGGGTGCGCAGCTCGTGCGACGCGTCGGCGACCAGTTGCCGCTGCGCGTGCACGGAGGCGTCCAGCTCGGTCATCATCGCCGCGAACGACCGGCCCAGCCGGCCGATCTCGTCGCGCCCGGTCAGGTCGACGCGCGCGCTCAGGTCCCGGGTCGCGGTCACGTGCTCGACCGCGTCGGTCAGCACCCGCACCGGCCGCAGCACCCGCCGTGCCACCGACCGCGCGGCGAGCGCGGCCGCCAGCCCGCCGACCGCCGTCAGGGCGACCAGCAGCGCCGCCAGCGCCGCCAGCGCGGCGGACCCGTCGCCCAGCGGCCGGGCGACCCGCACCAACGTGCCCCGCGCCCCCGGCATCGGCGCGGTGTGCACCCGGTACTCGACGCCGTCGTAGGTGGCGTCCTGGTAGTACGCGGGTTCCTTGCCGCGGGCCACGGCGACGTCCCGCTCGGTCACCGCGACGAACGCCCGGTGCGAGCCGGCGGACACCGGCGCGGTGACGAACTGGACCAGCGTGCTGCCGAGGTCGACCGGGGTGTCGATCGGCACGTCGCGGCCCGACTCGCCGATCTTCTGCTTGAGCAGCACGGCGATGCCCTCGCTCTGCGCCGCGGTCTGGGCGAGGGACTGGTCGAGCCGCCGGCGCAGGTCGGTGCGCACGGTCGTGTAGACGACGACCGAGGCGACGGCCAACGCCACCAGCACCACCGCACCGCCCGCGAGGCCGACCTTGGTGCGCAGCGTCACGGCCGCTCCCTCAGCACGTAGCCCAACCCGCGCACGGTCTGGATCAGGCGGGGCTCACCGGCCGACTCCAGCTTCGCCCGCAGGTAGCTGATGTAGACCCACAGCGCGTTCGACGCCGGGCCGAAGTCGTAGCCCCAAACCGACTCGAAGATCAACGTCCGGCTCAGCACCCGGTCGGGGTGGCGCAGGAACAGCTCCAGCAGCGCGTACTCGGTACGAGTCAGCTCGATCGCCCGGCCGCCCCGGTGGACCCGGGCGGAGGTCGTGTCCATCTCCACGTCGGCGAACCGCAGCACCTCCCGGGTGACGCCGGTGCGCCGCAGGAGCGCGCGCACCCGGGCGCGCAGCTCGTCCAGGGCGAAGGGCTTGACCAGGTAGTCGTCGGCGCCGGCGTCGAGCCCGGCCACCCGGTCCTCGACCAGGTCGCGGGCGGTCAGCATGAGGATCGGGGTGCGGTCGCCGCGGCGGCGCAGCCCGCGGCAGATCTCCAGGCCGTTCGGCTCGGGCAGCAGCACGTCCAGCACGATCACCTCGGGCCGGGCCCGGCCCAGCTCGTCCAGGGCCTGCGTGCCGTCCGCCGCGACCGACACCTCGTAGCCGTCGCGGCGCAGCGCGTGGGCCAGGGAGCGTCGGACGGCCTCGTCGTCGTCGACCACCAGGACCCGCACGGCACCAGTATGGATCACCGCGTTCGGGCTTCCGGGTCGCGGCCCGGACCGGTTCGGCACCGGTCCGGGCCGCTCGGGGGAACGGGTCACCCGACGGGCGAACCGCTGTCGGCGGGCTTCGGCCGGGGTTGCCCGGCCACCGCCTCCTTCACCTCGCGCAGGACGTCGAGGAGCCGCTGGGGGGTGAGGCCGAGCCCGGCGGCGATGGCGACGAACGCCGGGTCGGCCAGGATCTCGTCACCCCGCGCCTCCACCTTCTCCAGGTCGCGGAAGACCTGGCGGGAGCGGTCGACGGTGATGCCGAGCTTCGCGGCCAGGGCCGTGACCGCCTCCTCGGGCACCTCGGGCTGCCCCTTGCCCGGCTTGCCCGGCTTCCCGTGGCCGGGCTTGCCGGGTCCGGGCTTGTCCTCGCCGGGCCTGCCGGGCTTGTCCTGCTCCGGCGTCCCCTGCCCCGGCTTGTCCTCACCGGGCTTCACCTCACCCGGCCGGCCGTCGACCGGCTTGTCCCGGTCCTCGACCGAGGGACCGTCGACCGGGTTGGCATCGGCCTCCACCGTGACGTCGGGTGCCGCCGGGGCGGGTGCCGCCGACGCCTCTGCCGCACCCCCCGCGGTCGCCGTGGCCGCCGCCAAGACGGCCGCGATGAGCCTGGTCCGGATCCGCATTCGCATCCCCTGCCTCGTGCCGGGGCACCGGTCGGTCCGGTGCCTGGCACCAGCAGACCGGTTCCGGCTCAGGGCGACTTTCGGCGAACCTTGGAATCACCTCAGAACGCGGTCACGGCTCCAGCCACTTCCGGTCCGGCAGCAGGGGGCTCGCCTG
The DNA here is from genome assembly GCF_044544865.1 of Actinosynnema sp. NPDC053489. Lineage (NCBI taxonomy): Bacteria > Bacillati > Actinomycetota > Actinomycetes > Pseudonocardiales > Pseudonocardiaceae > Actinosynnema > Actinosynnema sp. NPDC053489. Next base: position 378,718 of record NZ_JBITXT010000007.1, read on the forward strand.
CGGGCCCATCAGGGTCATGCCGCCGTCCACCACGAACGACGCCCCGGTCACGTACCCGGCCGCCGGCGTCGCCAGGAACGCCACGACCGCGGCCACCTCGCCCGCGTGCCCCGGGCGCCCCAGCGGCACGCCCGGTCGCGGCTGGGTGCGCGGGTCCACGTCCTCCTGGCCCGTCATCGGGGTGGAGATCTCGCCCGGCGCGACCGAGTTCACCGTGATGGCGTGCTCCGCCAGCTCCAGCGCCAGCACCTTCGTCAACGCGCCCAGCCCGGCCTTGGCCGCGCAGTACGGTGCCGCGCCCACCCGCGGCAGGTGCTCGTGGACCGAGGTGATGTTGATGATCCGCCCGCCGCGACCGGCCTCGATCATGTGCCGGGCCGCCCGCTGCGCGCACAGGAACGCGCCGTCGAGGTCCACCGACAGCACACCGCGCCACGTCTCGAAGTCCATGTCCAGCGCCTTCTGCGAGGACCCCGTGCCGGCGCAGTTCACCAGCACGTCCAGCCCGCCCAGCTCGGCGGCGAGGTCGTCCACCGCGGACGCCGCGCCGGGCAGGTCGGTCAGGTCCAGCGGCCGCACGACCGCCCGCGCGCCCAGGTCGCGTACCTCCCGCGCGGTCCGCTCCGCCCCGTCGGGGTCGTTGTGGAACGTGATGCCGACGTCCACGCCACCGCCCGCGAGGGCGACCGCGATCGCCTTGCCGATGCCGGAGTCCGCACCGGTCACCACCGCGCGCGTCGGCGCGCCGGACCGGTCCTGCGGTAGGGGTGCGCTCATGGCCTGCGGGTACCCCGGGAGGTGTTTGCCACACGCCGTGCCGGGAACGCTCCGGTCAGTCCGCCAACGCAGTGGGAGGAGCACCGATGAAGGCCGTCACCTGGCACGGCAAGCGGGACGTGCGCGTGGACACCGTGCCGGACCCGATCATCAAGGACCCGACGGACATCGTCGTGCGCATCACCTCGACCGGCTTGTGCGGCTCCGACCTCCACCTGTACGAGGTGCTGGGTCCGTTCATCGACCAGGGCGACATCCTCGGGCACGAGCCGATGGGCGTGGTCGAGGAGGTCGGCGCGGAGGTCACCGAGGTCAAGCCGGGCGACCGGGTGGTGATCCCGTTCAACATCAACTGCGGCACGTGCTTCATGTGCGAGCGCGGCCTGCAGTCGCAGTGCGAGACGACCCAGGTGCGCGAGCAGGGGTCCGGTGCGGCCCTGTTCGGCTACACCAAGCTGTACGGGCAGGTGCCCGGCGGCCAGGCCGAGTACCTGCGGGTGCCGTTCGGCAACACGCTGCCGATCAAGGTGCCGGAGGGCCCGGCGGACGACCGGTTCGTGTACCTGTCCGACGTGCTGCCCACGGCGTGGCAGGCGGTGGAGTACGCGGCCACCCGGGACAGCCTGGTCGTGCTGGGCCTGGGGCCCATCGGCGACATGGCCACCCGCATCGCGCAGCACCGGGGCGTGGAGACCGTCATCGGCGTCGACCTGGTGCCCGAGCGCATGGCGCGGGCCCGCTCGCACGGCGTGACCGTGCTGAACCTGCGGGACAGCCACCTGGTCGACCACATCCGCGAGCTGACCGGCGGGCGCGGGCCGGAGGCGGTCGTCGACGCCGTCGGCATGGAGGCGCACGGCGCGCCGGTCGCGAAGCTCGCCCACCAGGCCGTCGGCCTGCTGCCGGACGCCATCGCCGCGCCGTTCATGCGGACCGCGGGCGTCGACCGGTTGCACGCGCTGCGGTTGGCCATCGACATCGTGCGGCGCGGCGGCACCATCTCGGTGTCCGGTGTGTACGGCGGGATGGCCGACCCGATGCCGATGCTGACCATGTTCGACAAGCAGGTGCAGCTGCGCATGGGCCAGGCCAACGTGTGGCGCTGGGTGCCGGAGATCCTGCCCCTGCTGACCGACGGCGACCCGCTGGGCGTGGACACCTTCGCCACCCACCACATGCCGCTCGACCAGGCGCCGCACGCCTACGAGATCTTCCAGCGCAAGCAGGACAACGCCGTCAAGGTGCTGCTGCGCCCGTGAGGGACCGACGTCCGACGATGATCGGCTCCCGGTGGTGGTGCGCCGCGGCGCTGCCCGTCGTGCTGGCCCTGGGCGGCTGCGGGGCGGGATCGGAGGACCTGGTCCGCGGCACGGCGGAGGAGTTCACCGCCGCGGTGGCGTCCGGCGAGCACGACCGCGCCTGCGAGCTGCTGACCGAGCGGGCCCGCGAGGGCGTGGAGTGCTCGTCGCTGGACGTCCCGGGCGGTGCCGTGCGGACGGTCGAGGTCTGGGGTGACGCGGCGCAGGTGCGCACGTCCGACGACGTGCTGTTCCTGCGCGAGCCGGCGGCCGGGTGGCGGGTGTCCGGCGCGGGCTGCCGGTCGCGGGAGGAGAGGCCGTACGAGTGCGAGGTGGGTGGACCGTGACGCGGCGGCTGGTGTTCTGCGCCTACCTGGTCGGCGTGGTGGGGCTGCTGGTGTGCTTCAGCGTCATCGGGCTGGTGGGCAGGTGAGGCGGTTCCTCCGGGACAACGGGCTGGGGTTGGCGTTCGGCCTGCTGTTCCTGGTCACGCTCGTCGGCCAGGCGTTCGCCGGCAACGCCGACCTGAACAACCGGCGGCTGGCCGACGGCGGTGACCCGATCGGGTTCGCCCGGTACGTGACCTCTTCGGACTTCGCGGTGGACGTCGCCGAGAACTGGCAGTCGGAGTACCTCCAGTTCTTCCTCTACATCTTCGCCACGGTGTGGCTGGTGCAGCGGGGGTCCGCGGAGTCGAAGACCCCGGAGCGGCTCGGCGCGGAGTCCGACGAGGAGCAGCTGCTCGGGTCGCACGTCGAGCGGCGGTCGCCGGCGTGGGCGAAGGCGGGTGGCCGGCGCACGGCGCTGTACTCGAACTCGCTGGGCCTGGCGATGCTCGGGCTGTTCCTCGGCTCCTGGGTGACGCAGTCGATCGCCGGCCGCAGCGCGTACGACAACGACCGGCTGAACTCCTTCCAGGACGCGATCGGCTGGTGGGACTACGTGCTGTCGGCCGACTTCTGGAACCGGTCGCTGCAGAACTGGCAGTCGGAGTTCCTGGCGATCGGCTCGATGGCCGTGCTCAGCGTCTACCTGCGCCAGCGCGGCTCGTCGCAGTCCAAACCGGTCGGCGCGCCGCACGGCACGACCGACGAGTCCGGCTGACCGCGCGGCCGGCCCCTCCCCTCCGGGAGCCGGCCGCGCGGCACCGTCACGCCGTCGCGAGCCCGACCTCGACCAGACCGCCCAGCCCGCGCGGCAACGGGCCCCGGTGCAGCACGCCCAGGCGTTGCGTGGCGCGGGTCAGGGCGACGTAGAGCTCGGCCGCACCGCGCGGGCCGTCGGCGAGGATGCGGTCCGGGTCCACCACCAGGACGGCGTCGAACTCCAGGCCCTTCGTCTCCGACGCGGGCACCGCGCCCGGCACGTCGGCCGGCCCGATCACCACGCTCGTGCCCTCGCGCCCGGCCTCCTCCCGGGTGAACTCCTCGACGGCGGCGGCGAGGTCGTCGTCGGTCACCCGCCTTGACCACGGCCGGACGCCGCACGCGCGCACCGACTCCGGCGGCGTGACGTCGGGTGCGAACTCGCGCAGCACGCCAGCGGCGACCTCCATGATCTCCGCCGGGGTGCGGTAGTTCACCGTGAGGCCGCGGTACGCCCAGCGGCCGGGCGCGTACCGCTCCAGCACGGACTCCCACGACGTCGCGCCGGCGGGCGAGCGCCGCTGCGCGAGGTCGCCGACGACGGTGAAGGAACGGCCGGGGCAGCGCCGCATCAGCACCCGCCAGTCCATTTCGGACAGTTCCTGGGCCTCGTCCACCACCACGTGCCGGTAGGTCCAGTCGCGGTCCGCCGCGGCCCGCTCGACCAGTTCCCGGGTGTCCCGCTCGAGCGTGCGCTCGGCCAGGTCCTCGGCGTAGAGCAGGTCCGTGGCGAACAGGTGGTCCTCGTCGTCCATGGAGTCCTGCCTGCCCACCAGGCTGTCGAGGACCTCCGCCGCGTAGCTGGTCCGCGCCTCCCGCTCGCGCTCGGCGGCACCGTCGTCGGCCTCGTCGCGCCCGAGCAGGTCGACCAGCTCGTCCAGCAGCGGCACGTCCGAGACCGTCCACGCGGCGCCGTCGGCACGCCACAGCGCCGCGTCCGCGCCGGCCGCCCGCAGCCGCTCCGGCGACTCGTACAGCGACGACAGCAGGCCCTCGGGCGTGAGGACCGGCCACAGCCCGTCCAGCGCGGCGGTGAACGCCTCGTCCACCGCCAACTCCCGCACCAGGTCGGCGCGCAGCCGTTCCCACGCCTCGCGGTCCGCGCGGGTCAGCCACTCCTCGCCGAGCCGCGGGATCGCCCGCTCGGTGAGCACGTACGTGACGATCTCGGTGAAGACGGCGCGGGCCTCGTTGTGCGGCAGGCCGCTCGCCCGCGCCTCCTCGCGCGCCCACCGCGCGGTCTCGGCGTCGATCCGGCCCGTGACACCGCCGAGGGTGATCGGCAGCGGCCGCTCCGGCAACCGCTGCCGGTCCGCGACCGCCGCCGCGAGCACCTCCAGGACCTCCAGCGACCCCTTGAGCCGGGCCACCTCGGCCGGGTCCTCGGCGGTGGCACGGAGGCCGGGCACGAGGCCGCCGGGCGTCGTGAACACCACGTCCGACTCCCCCAGCGACGGCAGCACGCGGCCGATGTGGTTCAGGAACGCCGGGTTGGGCCCCACCACGAGCACGCCGTGACGCTCCATCCGCTCGCGCTGCGTGTACAGCAGGTACGCGACGCGGTGCAGGGCGACCACGGTCTTGCCGGTGCCCGGACCGCCCTCGATGACCAGCACGCCCGGGTGGTCGAGCCGGATGATCTCGTCCTGCTCGGCCTGGATGGTGGCCACGATGTCGCGCATGCCCTCGCCGCGCGGCGCGTTCACGGCCGCCAGCAGGGCCGCGTCCCCCCGCTCCGCGCCGTCCGGGCGGCCGAGCACCTCGTCGGTGAAGTCGACCACCTGCCGCCCGCGGGTGTGGAACTGCCGGCGGCGGCGCATGTTCTCCGGGTTCGCCGCCGTGGCGACGTAGAACGGGCGGGACGCGGGCGCCCGCCAGTCGAGTAGCACGGGCTCGTAGTCGTCGTCCTCGTCGAACAGGCCGATCCGCCCGATGTAGGACCGCTCGCCGGTGACGGAGTCGAGCCGGCCGAAGCACAGCCCGTTGTCCGCCACCGCGAGGCGCTTCGCCTCCTTGGCCAGGGCGCGCACCTCGTCGTCGCGTTCCATGGGCGTGCCGCCGTTGCCGCGCAGCGCCGCGTCGTACCGCGCCTCCACCCGCGCCCGCTCGGCGTCGAGGCGGCGGTGCAGGTCGGCCACGTAGCCGCGCTCGGAGCGCAATTCGTCTTCGTACCCCTGAGTTGACACAGGCCCCTCACTGCAGCTAATCTCGAAATAGAGACGGCGGGCGTTCCACTCATCAGTGGAGTGCACGCCGATTTGTCGTTCTCCACCCGGCGTCACGTCACCCGAACGTGGACGTGCGCATTCCCGAGTCGGTGTTGACGCGCGCTTTTCCCAGGTGAACCGATGTGGCCCGGTCATTGTGCAGCGCACCCCGGGCCTTGCCGCAAGGCCCGGGGTGCGCTATATGTTGGAGTGGGAAGGGGTGATTTCCCCATTTCCTGCGGCTCACGACCGGCGCGGGAATCGCGCTCAGTCGAGGCGGTCCCCGCCCTCTTCGTCACCGGCGCTGTCGATGCCGTCGCGGCGGCGCTCGCGCCACGGCCAGGCGAACCACAGGCCGCCGAACACCACCGCGGCGAGCACGCCGAACGCGATGGCCAGCCAGCCGCCGACCACGACCTCGGCCAGCAGCAGGATCGTGCCGGTCATCGCGACGGCCAGGCACGCCAGGCCGCCGATCGCGAAGCGGTTGGCCACCTCCACGATGTCCTCCCGCCTGCCGCGGCGGAACAGCAGGCGGTGCCAGGGCGCGGGCGCGGTCAGCAGCGCGACCGCGCCCGCGGCGAACAGGACCGTGATCAGGTGGGTGACGCGGATGTAGCGGTCGGCCGAGGCGTAGCGGTCGGTGAACGCGATCGACAGCAGGAAGCCGAACAGGATCTGCACGCCGGCCTGGGCCACGCGCAGCTCCTGCAGCAGCTCGTTGAGGTTGCGGGCCAACCTCCGCTGGTGCGACTCCTCCGCCTGGCTCACCGCACCTTCTTACCCGTTCGGGTGATCGGCTAACCGTGACCGCGGGCGGCGAACGACAGCCCGAAGTGGTTCAGCGTGGCGGGCAGGGGCGCCCGCAGCGTCGGCACCTCCAGGTGGTCGCGCAGCGCGTCCAGCATGGTGCTGCCGGCGACCAGCACCAGGTCCCGGCCGGGGCAGATCCCCGGGCCACCGCTGAACGGCACGAGGCCGGGGTCGCTGGGCGCCGGCCAGTTCTCCGGCGCGTAGGAGTCGGCGTGCGACAGCCGGTCCGGGTCCCGGTGGAAGTACGGCGTGAACACGACGAACGTCGTGCCCGCGGGCAGCCACGTGCCGTGCCAGCGGGTCGGCTCGGTGCTCTCGCGCAGGATCACCGGCGTCGTCGGCCACAGCCGCGCCGACTCCCAGATCCCCGCCTCGCCCTCGCCGCCGAGCGCCAGCGCCCGCATCGTCACGATGCCCGCCGCGTCGAAGGCGAACAGCCAGTGGGGCACCTGCCCGCGCAGCTCGTCGGGCGAGCCGAGGCTCGCCAGGCTGCCCGGCTCGCCGCGCCGCAGGTGCCCGTCCAACCGGGCCTCGAACCGCCGGCGCAACGCCTCCCGCCGGGGGTGCAGGTAGGCCCAGTTCGCGTTGCCGCGCAACGTCTTCAGCTGGTCGGTCAGCTCGACGTCCTCGCGGGCGAACGACCCGAGCACGATCCGCCGCGCGGCCCGCCACCACGCCTGCGCGAACGAGTCCCAGGTGAGCCGGCCCGCGCTGCGGACGTGCCGCAGCAGCAGGTCGGCCTCGTCGGACACGATCGCCCGGACGTCGATCTTGTCGGGCCGCAGCACGTCCTCGTTCACCGCGCGCCGCCGCGCCCGCTCCGGCCCCGTCGAGATCAGCACGCCGTGCGGCTGGAAGTGCGCCAGCGCGGCCTTCTTCTCGCGGGTGGCCAGGGCGAACGGCGTCGGCGACTCCGCGAGCAGCCGGGCCACGTCGAGCGGGTCGAGCAGCACCGCGATGCTGCGCCCGGTGACCCGCAGCCGCAGCGGCTCCGGGCCGTACCGCTCCCGGAACCTCCTCATGGCGGCCACGGCCACGGCGTCCGCCTGGATCTTCTCCGCCAGCGCCGTGACCACCGGGCGGCGCACGATCACGCCCTTGGCCAGCGTCGGCAGGAGCACCTCGGCGAACGCCCGGCCGGTGTCCAGCCGCGAGGCTACGGCCACGACCCCTCCTCCGCGTGCGCGACGACCAGTTCGCGCACCTCGCAGCCCTCGGGCTGGCGCAGGGCGAACACGATCGCGTCGGCGACCCGCTCGGGCGGGTTGAGCTTGCTGTCGTCCGGCGGCCGGTACTGCTCCTCGCGGTCGTCGAAGAAGTGCGTGCGCATGCCGCCCGGGATCACCAGCGTGACGCCGACCCGGCCCGCGGTCTCGGCCGCCAGCGCCCTGGTGAAGCCGACCACGCCGAACTTCGAGGCGCAGTAGGCGGTGGCGTCGCTGACCGCCTTGATGCCGAGCGTGGACGCGATGGTCACCACCCTGCCACCGCCGTCGAGCAGGGGCAGGGCCGCCCGCACCACCGCGGCGGTGCCGAGGAGGTTCACCAGCACCACCCGGTCCCAGTCCGGACCGGGCACGTCCTCCAGCCGGCCGCACGCGTCCGTGCCCGCCGCCGTGACGACGGCGCGCAGGCCGCCGTTGCGCTCGGCGATGGCCTTGACCGCGCGCTCGGCCGCCCTGGTGTCGGACAGGTCCACCGACTCGAAGTCGGCGACCTCCGGCGACGACGGCGCGGCCTTGTCCAGCACCAGCGGTTTCCCGCCCAGCTCGTGCACCGCGCGCACCACGGCCGCGCCCAGACCGGACGCACCCCCGGTCACCAGCACCTGACCCAGCATCAGCCCCTCCTCGACAGCATCTCGGTGGTCGACCGGCCGCGGTGGTAGGGCACGACGACGGTCCGCCCGCCCCACCCCTTGACCAGCTCCGCCTCCGGCAGCGATTCAACGGTGTAGTCGCCGCCCTTGACCCAGACGTCCGGGCGCAGGGCGGCCAGCACGCGCTCCGGCGTGTCGTCCTCGAACACGACCACGTCGTCCACGCAATCCAAGGCGCGCAGCACCTCGACCCGGTCCTGCTCCTCGGTGACCGGTCGGTCCGGTCCCTTGAGCCGCCGCACGGACGCGTCGGAGTTCAGGCACACCACCAGGCAGTCGCCGAGCGACCGGGCGGCGCGCAGGGTGCGGACGTGACCGGCGTGCAGCAGGTCGAAGCAGCCGCCGGTGGCGACGACCACCCCGCCGCGCGCCCGCACGGCGTCCACGGTGGACAGCGGGTCGACCGGCCGGAAGCCGGACGCGCCGCCGTGGCGCAGGAAGTCGGCGGCCGACGTGACGCCGGCGGCGACCGCGTCGTCCGTCGCCGCGCCGGCCATGAGCCGGGCCGCGACGGTGACGGCGAACCGGTCGCCCGCGCCGCACGGGTCGAGCACCGGCACGCGGGGCGCCGGCACCGCGACCGGCGTGCCACCGCCGTGCAGCAGAGCGCCGTCCGCGCCGAGCGTGACGACCACGGCCCGGGCCCGCCACTTGGCGCGCAGCACCTCCAGGGCGTCCATCGGGTCGGCGTGGCCGCTGAACATCTTGGCCTCGGACGCGTTCGGCGTCACCAGCCGGGCGCCGGGCACCGGCTCCGGGCCGCGCGGGTGCGGGTCCCAGACCACCGGGCGGCGGGCGAGCACGCCCCGCAGCCGCTCGTCGCGCACCAGGCCGCGCCCGTAGTCGGAGACCAGGACGCAGTCCGCCTCCAGCACGGCGTCGAGCATGTCGTCGGTGACCCGCGGCGGCTGCGGGCCGCCGCCCCGGTCGAGGCGGGCGATCGAGTGGCCCCCGCTGCGCAGCCGGGTCTTGACCGGGGTCGGCGCGGCCGACGGGCCGAGCACCGACGGCACCCGGGCCAGCTCCTCGCGCAACCGGTGCCCGTCCGCGTCGTCGGCCACGGCGCTGACCAGCGTGACGTCGATCCCGTCGGCGGCGGCCAAGGCCGCGGCCAGGCCCGCGCCACCGGGTCTGGCGCGTTCCTCGGTCACGTCCAGGACGGGGGCGGGCGCGTCCGGGGACAGGCGCTCGGCGGTGCCGAGCACGTCCACGTCGAGCAGCGAGTCGCCCACGACGACGAGCTTCACGAGACCCTCCGCCCCGCCGCCGGGAGCGCGGCTTCAAAGGCCGCGCACAGCGCGTGCACCGCGACCAGCTGCGCCTCCTGCACGTTGGAGGGGTCGCCGGGCAGCGCCAGCACCTCGTCCACGACGTCGGCCAGCGGGTTGGGCGCGGGTCCGGTCATGGCCCACACGTGCGCGCCGGCCTGCCGCCCGGCCTTCGCCGCCTCCAGCAGGTTCGGGCTGCGCCCGCTCGTGGTCAGCAGCACCACCACGTCCTGCGGGCGGGCGTGCGCGGTGACCTGGCGGGCGAAGACCTGGTCGTAGCCGTAGTCGTTGCCGATGGCGGTGACGCTGGAGGACTCGGCGCACAGCGCGATCGCCGAGAACGGCCGGCGGTCGTCGCGGTAGCGGCCGACGAGCTCGGCGGTCAGGTGCTGCGCCTCGGCGGCCGACCCGCCGTTGCCCGCGGCCAGCAGCCGGCCGCCGTCGGCAAGCCGGCGGGCCAGCACGCCGCCCCAGCGGGTCAGCCGCGGCGCCTGGGCGCGCAGCCCGGCCAGCGACCGGGCCAGTCCGTTCAGGTGCTCTTCGACGGTCATCGCGTGCCTCCCACGGCCACGGCCTGCCCGGCCGCGACCCGCTCGTAGACGCGTTCGGTGTCCTGGGCGATCCGGTCCCACGTGTAGCGCACGCCCACCCGGTCGAGGCCCGCGAGCCCGCACGCCTCCCGGCGGGCCTCGTCGGACAGCAGCGAGTGCAGCGCGCGGGCGAGCGCGGACGGGTCGCGCGGCGGCACGAGCACGCCGGTCACCCCGTCCACCACGGTGTCGGTGAGGCCGCCGACCGCGCTGGCCACCACCGGCACCCCGCACGCCATGGCCTCCAGCGGCACGATGCCGAACGGCTCGTACCAGGGCACGCACGCCACCACGTCGGCCGACCGCAGCAGCGCGGGCATCGCGTCGCGCGACACCTGCCCCGCCAGCCGCACCCGGTTCCGCACGCCGACGCGCTCGGCGTACCGGGCCAGCCGCCGCGCCTCGGGGTCGGACCCGACGTCCACCGGGCCGCCCGCGATCACCAGCTCGGTGTCGGGCAGCGAGCGCAGCGCGCAGATCAGGTCCTGGAAACCCTTGCGGGGCACCAGCCGGCCGACGGACACGACCCGGTTGCGGTGGGTGCGGCGCTCGACCGGGCCCTCCGGCCGGAACCGCACCGGGTCCACGCCGCACGGCACGACGGAGATCCGCGACCGCTGCACGCCCATGCGCATCAGCTCGGTCACCTCGTCGTAGCAGGTGGCGGCGATCCGGTCGGCCTCGCGCCCGATCATGCGCTCGATGCCGATCCGCTCGCCGGGGCTGGTGTCGTCGGCGCCCTGGTGGTGGCGCTTCACCGTGCCCAGGGCGTGGTAGGTCTGCACGACGGGCGCGCCGGCCTTGCGCGCGGCGAGCACCGAGGCCAGGCCGGACATCCAGAAGTGGGCGTGCACGACGTCGGGCGGTTCCTGCTCCCACCGCCGCTCCAGGAACCGGGCGAACTCGCCCATGTGCGGCAGCAGGTCGTCCTTCGGCACCGCGCGGGCCGGGCCGGCCGGCACGTGCACGACGTCGTAGCCCTGCTCGGTGCGCACCCGCTCGGGCAGCCCCGGGTCGTCGCGGCGGGTGTAGACCACCACGTCGTGCCCGCGGGCCGACAGGGCCTCGGACAGCGCGGCGACGTGCACGTTCTGCCCGCCGGCGTCGACACCGCCCAGGACGGCCAACGGGCTGGCGTGCTCGGACACCATCGCGATCCTCATCCGCTCACTCCTGTCAACAACCGGTCCCAACCGCGCAGGAAGGCGTCGAGCCCGTACCGGGCCAGGGCGAACTCCCTGGCGTGCTTCCCCTTCTGCCTGGCCAGCGCGGGGTCGGCGACCAACTCGGCCACGGCCCGCGCCAGCTCGTCCACGTCGGTGGACACCACACCCGCCTCCGGCGGCACCGCGCGCACGACCTCGGTGCACGCCAACGCCACCACGGGCATCCCCAGGTGCATCGCCTCGATCAGCGACAGCCCCAGCGACGTCCACCGCACCGGGTGCAGGTACAGCCGCCGCAGGGCCAGTTCCCGGTGCAGCGACGCCAGGTCGTGGTCGCCGCGCCCCATTTCGCCCAGCTGCTCCGTCTTCATGCCGTACACGTCCAGCGGCGCGACCTCGGCGAACCGGGGCAGCAGGTCGGTGCCGACCGCCCGGCCGCGGCGCACCGGGTCGTTGACGACGACCGCGGCGCGGGGCAGCTCGCCGGTGTAGAGGGGGCCGGGGTCGACCACGCCGTGCTCGATGACGACCGTGCGGGTGGTGCCGCAGTCCCACATGAGGTCGTTGAAGTGGGTGACGTGGACGATCGTGCCGGGCCAGTCCTTGAGGGGGTGGGCCTGGTTCGGGTACTTGGGCGTGTTGTGCTCCAGGTACACCACCGGGATGCCGGCGGGGACCAGCCCCACCTCCTCGGGTCGTTGCAGCACCGCGACGTCGGCGTCCACTTCGGACACCGGTACCTCGCGCGCCGCCGGCCAGTCGCGCCCGGACAGCCCGATCCCGGCGGGTGGTCCGGGGATCAGGTACTCGTGCCCGCCCCGGACGAACGCGTTCGTCCACGAGCCGTGCACGTGCCACAGCAGGATCTTCACGTCCGCACCCCCACGAGGTCGGCTACGGCGGTGACGACCTGGTCGGCCGTCACCCGGTCGAGGCACGGGTGGCCGGGCACCGGGCACTCCCGCGCGCGCGAATCGCGGCACGGCGCGGCCTGGTCGCCCAGCAACACGTGCGGCCCGTGCGGCGCCCACCGGGTGGCGGGCACGACAGGGGAGAACAAGGACACGACGGGCGTGCCCACCGCCGCGGCGAGGTGCGCGGGGCCGGTGTTGCCGACCACGACGGCGTCCGCGCGCGCCAGCAGCCCGGCCAGTTCGGCGAAGGTGGTCCGGCCGCCGAGGTCGACGCCGTGCGCGCCGGCCACGTGCCCGGTCAGCGCGGTCTCCTTGGGGCCGCCGGTGACCAGGACCCGGTGCCCGGCCTGCGCCAGCGCCGCGACCGCCTCGGCGCACCGGTCCGGTGACCAGGCGCGGGCGGGCACGGAGGCGCCGGGGTGCACGACGACGTACGGGCCGACCTCGGCCGGTTGCGGCGGCTCGACGATCCGGAGCCGGCCGTCGTCGCCGGGGGGCAGCTCGAACCCGGCGGCGCGGGCGACTTGCAGCGCCCGCTCGGCTTCCGGGACGTCGGGGTCGTCGCGCAGCCGCACGTCGAGCAGCGAGCCGGGGTAGTCGGTGGAGCGGGCCACGACCTTGGGCACGCCGGCGAGCTTGAGCAGCAGCGCGAGCGGCAGCGGGCTCTGGTGGAACGACGTCAGGACCAGCGCCACGTCGGCCCGGATTCCCTTGAGCAGCGCCACGATCCCCTCGATGTCGGGGGTGCGGACCTCCGGTGCCGGGTTGGCGATCCACGGGCAGTCCCACCGCACGACCCGCTGCACGCCGGGCAGCAGCTCGGCCGCCTGCGCGCCGGAGTGCCCGCACAGCACGACGACTTCGCCCGCGTGGGCGGCGGCGCGCACCGCCGGTCCGGCGAGCAGCACGTCACCGTCGTTGTCCAACCGGGCCACGAGGGTCCTCATAGGACCATCGCCATCGCGGCGCGGAGGTCGGTCGCCTTGTGCGGCGCGCGGTCGACCTCGTCGGGCAAGGTGACCGGGGTGGGCACGAGGATCGGCGTCACGCCGGCGGCGAGCGCGGCTTTGACGTCGGCCTCGATGTCACCGATGAAGTAGGTGCGCTCGGGGCGCGCGCCGAGGGCCTCGCAGGCCCGGAGGACCATGGTGGGCGCGGGTTTGCGGCACGCGCAGCCGTCGTCGGGGTGGTGCGGGCAGACCTGCCACGTGCCGAACCTGCCGAGCAGCACCTCGACCCTGGCGTTCACCGCGTCGACCTGCTCGCGCGTCAGCAGACCCCGGCCGATGCCGGACTGGTTCGTCACGACACCCGTGCGCACGCCGCGCGACCGCAACGCGCGCACGAACTCGCGTGCGCCGGGCATGGCGCTCACCCGTTCCGGGTCGCCGTTGTAGGGCACGTCGGTGATGAGCGTGCCGTCGCGGTCGAAGAGAACCGCGTCGGGGTACTGGTCCACAGAGGAGAGTTAGCCGGTGAGAAGTGAAGCAAACACTTCTCGGAGAAGCGCTACTCTCCGCTACCACCGATCGAGTGAACGTAGGTGTAGAGCCGGAGTGGACGGGTACTCAACCCTCGAACTCGATTCCCAACGCGAGAGGGTTGTTTGCAGTGACGACCATCGAGAAGTCCGTGGACGTCGAGGTCCCGGTCACGACCGCGTACAACCAGTGGACGCAGTTCGAGTCCTTCCCGCAGTTCATGGAGGGCGTCGAGCGCATCACGCAGGTGAGTCCCACCCGGACGCACTGGGTGACGAAGATCGCGGGTGTGACGCGTGAGTTCGACGCCGAGATCACCGAGCAGCACCCCGACGAGCGGGTGGCGTGGCACACCGTCGACGGCACGCCGCAGGGCGGTGTGGTGACGTTCCACCGGCTCGACGACCGGCGCACGCGGGTGCACGTGCAGATGGAGTACGACCCGCAGACGTTGACCGAGAAGGCGGGTGCGGCGGTCGGCCTGGTCGACCACCGCGTCTCCGGCGACCTGGAGCGGTTCAAGGAGTTCATCGAGGGTCGCGGCGCGGAGACCGGCGCGTGGCGGGGCGACGTGAGCCGCCCGCCGCAGGCCGGCGAGACGCGCCACGACCTGCCGGACGCCGGCCGGCCGGGTGACCCGCTGCGATGAGCGAAGTGGCGGCGCGCGGGCGGGGTTGGTCACCTCCTCCTCCGATCCCCCGCCCGCGGCCGCCGCTGGAAGGCTGTCGGACCGCGTGAGCGGTTGACGGGTGCGCGAGGGCCCCGCGAACTCCGGTTCGCGGGGTCCTCGCATGTCCGCGCACCGGCGGTGACCGGGTTGCCGACCGCGATCCACGAGCAAGTCCTCGGGCGAGTGAGTGCTCGGTCCCGTCAACGGGCGAGCGAGTCCTTGGTCCCGTCCTCGGGCGAGTGAGCCCTCGGTCCCGTCCTCGGGCGAGCGAGCCCTCGGTCCCGTCAGCAGCGCGAAGAGGCCCGCGGGGTTCGTCCCCGCGGGCCTCTTCGGTCCGGTTCCGGCGGTGGTCAGCCGTCCTTCAGGCGGTCGAACAGGCCGCTCACCGAACTCCGCAGCGCCGACGCGGCGTCACCGAGCAGGGAGCCCGACGCGGCCCTGCCGTTCGCGCTCCCCTCCCCCGGCTGGTCGCCCCGCGGGCCCACGTCCTGGTCCAGCAGCTCCCGCAGCACCTCCAGCACCACCTCCGGGTGCCCCAGCGGCACGGGGGCGGCGAACGTCTGGGCCGACGCGATCACGTCCTCGTGCCTGCGGATCAGGTCGCCGACCTCCGAGCCCGCCGCCGCGCCCGCCACCAGGTGCACCGGCACGTCGCGGTCGGCGAACTCGGACAGCACCTCGTCCACCTCGTGCCACGGCTCGTCGGCCGCGGGCAGGCGGCACCACATCACCTGGAGGTGCTCGGTCAGCGGCCGCCACGTCCCGGGCAGCTCGCCGTGCCTGCCGACCCCGGCCGGGTCGAGCACGACGACCGCCGGGGCGTCCGGCGGGCCGGCCCACACCACCGACGGGCCCGCGGTCCTCGGTTCCTCGTCCATGCGCCTACACCTCCACCACTGCGGGTTCCACGCAGTAGACGGTGTATGCCGACCGGATGATCGGCTGCGCCACGTTGCGCACCCGCACGCCACCGGGCGTCATGCCGTGCTCGGTGCCGAAGTGCGCGTGCCCGTGCACGGCGAGGTTCGTCCCGTTCGCGTCGATCGCCTCGCCCAGCAGGTACGAGCCGAGGAACGGGTAGATCTCCGGCGGCTCGCCGCGCAGCGTGTCGGGCACCGGCGCGTAGTGCGTCAGCGCCACCTTCACGTCCGCCCGGAGGCCGGCGAGCGCGGCGTCGAGCGACTCGGCGATCCCGGTGGTGTGCCGGATGAACGCCTTCATCTCCGGTTCGCCGAACGCGCTGCCGCACTTGCCGGCGAACCCGCCGCCGAAGCCCTTCACGCCCGCGACGCCCAGCGTCTGCCCGTCCACGGTGAGGGTGGTGGCCTCGCCCTCCAGCACGGTCAGCCCGGCGTCCCGCAGCACGGCGGTCACCTCGTCGGGCTTGTCGTCGTGGTAGTCGTGGTTGCCCAGCACCGCCACGACCGGCACGGGCAGGTCGCGGAACTCGTCGGCGACCACCCGCGCCTCGGACACGGTGCCGTGCCGGGTCAGGTCGCCGGCCAGCAGCAGCACGTCGGCGGACTCGCCGAGCTGCTCCAGCGCGGGTCGCATCCGGCCACGCGCGTCCTCGCCCAGGTGCACGTCCCCCACCGCGGCGATGCGGATCATCGGATCTCCTCTCGGCCGACCGGTGCGTCGGACGGCACGACCTTCACGTCGTCGAGCACGGTCAGCTCCGGCGCCACGTCGTGGATCACGGCCTCCAGCTCGGCGCGGCGCTCCGGGCTGGCGACGTCACCGGACAGCAGCACGTGGTCACCGCGCACGGTCACCCGCACGCCGAGTTCGGTCGTGCGCGGGTCCTCGGCCAGCGCTTGGCGCAGCCGGGCGGAGAGGTATTGCTCTGCGGTCATCAGGCGCTCCTGGTCAACGAGGTGTGCAGGAGGTCGAGGCGCTCTACGAGGACGAGGAACGCCTCGGCGTAGGGCGAGTGCTTGGTGGCTTCGCGGACCTGCTCCCAGTCGATCTGCTCGCGCAGCGCGCGGACGAAGGGCAGCAGCTGGCTGAAGTCGCAGCGGTGCCCGTCGAGCACGAGCAGCTTGCCGATCAGCACCTCGGTGGCCGGCATGACCGGCAGCACCACGGAGCCGACCTGCAGCTCCTCGGCGCGCGAGAGCGTCTCTTCGGTCACCGGGACCTCGTTGGGCCGGAACAGCAGGTCCACGAGCGAGTCCCCGTCGTAGACCTTCAGCAGCCAGTCCTCGGGCGGTGTCGCGGCGCGCATGCCGGCCGCGACGAGCGCGCTCACCGCCTCACTGGCGTCCTGCTCGCGAACCAGGATGTCCACGTCGTGTTCGGTGGCCGGTCCACCCCTGGCGTACACCGCGCACCCGCCCGCCAGCGCGAACGGGATGTCGTGCGTGCGCAGGGCCTTCGCGACCTTGGTCAACGTGCGCAGCAGCTCGTCTTGGACACCGCTCATGCGTGATGACTACCCGGAGGACCGGACCTTCACACGGCGGTGGGGGTAGCGCGGTCCCCCCGGGGTAGCCCACCCGGTATGACTGCCACACCGCCCGATCCCGACCCGGCCCGCACACCCGGCCTCGAGCCCGGTGGCGGGGTCGCGCCCGGCGAGACGCCGCCCGACGCCGGCCAGACCTCCGGCCTGTCCCACCCGCAGCCGATGCCCTCGCGCCGCGGCCCGATCATCACGCTGGTGGCCGTGCTGGTCATCACGGCGCTGACGCTCGCGTTCGTGGTGGCGCAGGTGATGGGCTGGACGAACCTGTTCGAGGGCTCCTGACGGCCCTCAGGGCCGCAGCGGCGGACTCGCCGCCACGCCCTCCTTGCGGCCGAGGCCGTCCAGGAGCTGCTTGAGGGTGTCGCGGGCGTTGTGCCGCGGCGCCCAGCCCAGCCGCGTGAACGCCTTGGTGGCGTCCAGCAGCGGCGCGGTGAGCGCCAGGTCGACCCAGCCGTGCGAGGTGGGTTGCAGGCGCAGGTGCCAGGTGATGCGCGCGGCGGCGCGCAGGGCGGACGGCGGGAGCGGCACGTGCCGCGTGCCCATGACCTCGGCGAGCACCTGCGGCGTCACGACCGGGTCGGAGACCAGGTTGTACGCGCCCTCGGCGCGGGTGGTGAGGATCCGGGCCAGCGCGTCGGCCACGTCGTCGGCGTGCACGAACTGCAGCACCATCGCCCCGGGCAGCGGCAGGACCGGGAACCTCGTCCGGAACAGCGCGTGCGGGACCAGGCGGCCGAGGAAGTAGCGCCTGATCTCGGCGGCGGCGTCGGGTTGCAGGACCAGGCCGGGGCGCACGCGGGTGACGGCGACGCGCGGGTGGTCGCGCTCGAACCGGTCCAGCAGGTGCTCGACGGCGGCCTTGTGCCGGCTGTAGTAGGAGGTGGGCACGCCGTCGGTGGGCCAGGACTCGTCCACGGTGTGGTCCTTGGCGGCCGGCGAGTAGGCGCCGACGGAGGACATGTGGACCAGGTGCGGCACGCCCGCCTTCGCGGCGGCGGTGAACACCCGGTCGCTGCCCGCCACGTTGGTGCGGTAGAGCAGGCGCTCGTCGTGGCCGGGTTGGATCAACCACGCCAGGTGCACGACCGCGTCCGCGTCGCGGAACGCCTCGGCGAGCGGTTCCTCGGCGCCGTCCCGGCTCAGGTCGACCGGGGTCCACGTGATGGTGTCGTAGGGCGCTCCCGCGGCGGGTGCCCGGCGGGAGATGCCGTGCACCGCCACGTCCGGTTCGTCGGCGAGACGGCGCAGCAGCGCGGTGCCCAGATTGCCGGTGGCGCCGGTGACGACGATCCTCATGGCGGTCGGGTACCCGCGCGGGGCGGGTCGACACGAGGAGGTCGGGTGTTCCAGGCGGCGGGGTGGGGGTTGCTGGCGGGGTCGGCGCTGCTGGTGGGCGCGCTCGTGGGTTACCTGGCGCGGGTGCCGCGGGGTGTGGTCGCGGCGGTGATGGGGTTCGGCAGCGGCGTGCTGATGTCGGCGGTCGCGTTCGACCTGATCGACGAGGCCCACGAGGCGGGCGGCCTGCTGCCGACGGCGGTGGGCGCGGCGCTGGGCGCGCTGGTCTACACGGCGGCGAACGTGGCGCTGGCCAAGCGCGGCGCGCGGCACCGCAAGAGGTCGGGCGGGTTGCAGCCGTCGGAGTCGGAGCAGAGCGGGTCGGGCACGGCGATCGCGGTCGGCGCGCTGCTGGACGGCATCCCGGAGTCGGTGGTGATCGGGGCGAGCCTGCTCGGCGGCGGCGGGGTCAGCGCGGTGACCGTGGCGGCGGTGTTCATCAGCAACGTGCCGGAAGGGCTGTCGTCGGCGGCGGGCATGCGGCAGGCGCGGCGGTCCAAGCGGTACGTGTTCGGTTTGTGGACCGGGATCGCGCTGATCAGCGGCCTGGCGTCGATGGCGGGCTACGGCCTGCTGGCCGGCGCGCCGCCGCAGTGGCTGGCCGGGATCACCGCGTTCGCGGGCGGGGCGATCCTGTCGATGGTGGCCGACACGATGATCCCCGAGGCGTTCGACGACGCCCACCTGCTGGTGGGCCTGGTGACCGTGGCCGGGTTCCTGACCGCGTTCACGCTGTCGCACACCTGAATCGCGCTACCGGATCAGGGGGACACCGAGGAACAGCAGGGTGCCGACGAGCGTCGCCATGGCGGCGGCCACGACGATCGGCTGCACCCACTCCTCCTTTTTCTTGACGAACCACGCGACCCACCCGAAGACCGCCACCACTGCGATCAAGCGCCAGTCGATCACGACCCACCCCTCAGTAGCCTGTTCGCGAACGTTTGCGAACGTTCGCAATCAACGTACGCTAGAGTGCGGCTAGCAGGCAACGCAGGAGAGTGGGATGACGGAACTCAGGCCGAGCGGCGAACCATCGGCGAGCGAGGCCCGACTGCTGGTCGAGCTGCGGAAGTTGTACGTCGAGCGCGGTGAACCGTCGTACCGCGACCTGGCCCGGGATACCGGACGCGCGCCGTCGACCATCAGCAGCGTGCTGTCCGCGGGGCGGGTCACGAGCCTGCCAATTGTCCTGGATGTCGTCCGGGCGCTCGGCGGTGACGTCGAGCGGTTCGAGCGGCTGTTCCAGCTGATCCGCAGCGAGCGCCAAGGGTTGGAGGACCGCGCGGACGAGCTGAGCGCCGAACTCGGACTGCCCGCCTCCCAACACGTTCAGCACACGTCGACCACCGTCCACTCCACGGGGGGCACGGTCTACATCCAGTCCGGCGGCCCTCTGCCGTTCAGTCCGCTGTCGGTGTTCGCGCCCGCGGAGCTCGTCACGACCTACGAGTCGGCTTGCCTCGCGCACGCGTCCGGCGCGCACATGGCGGCGATGAGCCTCACGAGGACGTTGATCGAGGCGGTGGGGGCGCGGGAACGGGGCCGGCACTCCCCCACCCCCCTCGATGGCGTCGATTTCCTGCGGGAACAGGGCGTCATCTCGGCACGCTTGGCCGAGAAGGGATACGAGGTATGGGCTAAGACGTCCGAGGTGGTGCGCGGCCTGCGCGCGCCGCGACCGGACGATTCGGCCGCCGCGCTCGCGTTCGCGCTGGCCCTGCTGTCCTGCGCATACCTCGACGGCAGGCGGTAGCGAGGAGCCGATTACGTGCCCCGCCCGGCGCGCGTGGGAAAATGCGTTGCCGGGGGCGCGGCCGGTCGCCAGGCTCGGGCCCGTGGTCGACACCCCGCACCGCGACGGACGCGCCGGCATCGACGCCGGGCTGGTCCGGCGGCTGCTCGCGAGCCAGTTCCCCCGGTGGGCGCACCTGCCGGTCACCCCGGTCGAGGTGGACGGGTGGGACAACCGCACCTACCGCCTCGGCGAGGGGATGACGGTGCGGCTGCCGACCGCCGAGGGCTACGCGCCCGCCGTGGCCAAGGAGCACCGGTGGCTGCCGGTCCTCGCGCCGGCGCTGCCCGTGCCGGTCCCCGAGCCGCTGGCGCTGGGCGTGCCGGGCGAGGGCTACCCGTTCCACTGGTCGGTCCGCCGGTGGCTGGAGGGGGACACGGCCGCACCGGACCGCGTCGACGACCTGGTGGCGTTCGCCGAGTCGGTCGCCGACTTCATCCGCGCCTTGCAGCGCGTCGACGCGACCGACGGGCCGCGGGCGGGCGCGCACAGCTTCCACCGGGGCGCGCCGCCGGGGTACTACGACGACGGCACGCGGCAGGCGTTGGCCGTGCTCGGGGGGCACGTCGACACGCGACGTGCGGCGGCCGTGTGGGAGGACGCGCTGCGGGCGCCCGCGTGGTCCGGGCCCCCGGTGTGGTTCCACGGCGACATCGCGAGCGGGAACCTGCTGGTCCGGGACGGGAAGCTCGCCGCGGTGATCGACTTCGGCACGTCCGGCGTCGGCGACCCGGCGTGCGACCTGGTGATCGCGTGGACGATGTTCTCCGGCGCGAGCCGGGAGGCGTTCCGGGACGCCGTCGGGACGGACGACGCGACGTGGGCGCGGGCCCGGGGCTGGGCGCTGTGGAAGGCGCTGATCACCCTGGCCGACGACGTGCGGGCGGACTCGCCCCGGCAGGTGGTCGAGGCGGTCCTGGACGACGCGTGACGTGGTCGGAGGGGGCGCCCCCGCGGCCGGGAACGCCCCCTCCGGATCGGTTCAGCGGTTGACGGTGAGGTCCCGCGCCGCCGCGTAGCGGTCCCGCACCCACGGGGTGGGCTCGGCCTCGACCGGGGTCGACGCCAGCTCCGACCAGTGCGGCGGTGCATCGGCGCCGCCGACGGCCCACGCCGCCTGCCTGGCCGCGCCGTCGGCCACGTACTCGCCGGGCGACGGCACCACGACCGGGCAGCCGAACACGGCCGGCGCGAGCTGCTGCACGGCGGGCATCCGCGCGCCGCCGCCGATCAGCAGCACCCGGTCGACCGGCAGGTCGAGCGCGCGCAGCGCGTCGATCGCGTCGGCCAGGCTGCACAGCAGGCCCTCGACCGCGGCGCGCGCGAGGTGCGCCGGGGTCATCGTGTCCAGCCGCAGGCCGTGCAGCGCCCCGGTGGAGTCGGGCTTGTTCGGCGTCCGCTCCCCCTCCAGGTACGGCACGAACACCAGCCCGTCCGCGCCCGCGGGCGCGCTCAGGGCCAGGTCCGACAGGTCCGCCAGGTCGACCCCGAGCACGGCCGACGTCGACGTGAGCACCCGTGACGCGTTCAGGGTGCACACGAGCGGCAGGTGCGCGCCCTCGGCGTCGGCGAAGCCGTTGACGATGCCCGTGCCGTCGGCCACCGGCTCCGCCCGGCGCGCGAACGCCGTGCCGGACGTGCCGATGGACACCACGACGTCACCGGGCCGCGCCTGCACGCCCAGTGCCGCCGCCGCGTTGTCGCCCGCGCCCGCGCCGAACCGGCCGCCGACCAGGTCCGCCGGACCCAGCACGCGCGGCAGCGCGACGACCTTGCCCAGGGCCAGCTCCAGCAGGTCCGTCCGGTAGTCCTCTGTGGACGGTGACCAGTAGCCCGTGCCGCTGGCATCGCTGCGGTCGGTGGTCAGCGCGTCCAACGAGGTCGCGCCGGACAGCTTCCAGGTCAGCCAGTCGTGCGGCAGGCAGACCGCCGCCGTGCGGGCGACGGACTCCGGCTCGTTGGTCGCGAGCCACCGCAGCTTGGTCACCGTGAGCGAGGCGACCGGCACGCTGCCGATCGCCTCGGCCCACTCGTCCGGACCGCCCAGCTCGGTGGTCAGCTCGATCGCCGCCCCCGCGGAACGGGTGTCGTTCCACAGCAGCGCCGGCCGGACCACCTCGCCCGACTCGTCCAGCGTCACCATGCCGTGCTGCTGCGCGGCCACCGAGACGGCGGCCACGTCGTCCAGGCCGCCCGCGTCCGCGATGGCCGTCTGGAGGGCGTCCCACCACGCGGAGGGGTGCACCTCGGTGCCCGTCGGGTGCGCCGCACGCCCTTGCCGGACAAGGGCGCCGGTGTCCGCGTCGCGCACCACCACCTTGCAGGACTGGGTGGACGAGTCGACGCCCGCGACGAGCGCCATCAGCGCGCGCCCAGCAGGTGCTCGGTCGCCAGCTGGGAGAGGCGCACGAACCCGAAACCGCGCTCCGCGGCGGTCGACGGGTCGAAGTCCTCGCCCTTGAGGAAGTCCGCGATGGACTCACCCGGGTTCAGCGTCGGCTCGGCAAGCTCGTGGACGCCGCTGTACTTGAACGCCTCCTGCACCTCGGGGTCGGCGCGGAACGCCGCCGCCCGCTCGCGCAGCAGCTGGTAGGTGCGCATGTTGGCCGCCGCGCTCGCCCACACGCCTTCGAGGTCCTCGGTGCGCAGCGGCTTGTAGTCGAAGTGCCGCGGGCCCTCGTAACCGCCGTTCTCCAGCAGGTCGACCAGGAAGAACGCGGACAGCAGGTCGCCCTGGCCGAACACGAAGTCCTGGTCGTAGCGCGGGCCCTTCTGGCCGTTGAGGTCGATGTGGAAGAGCTTGCCCTGCCACAGCGCCTGGCCGATGCCGTGCACGAAGTTCAGGCCCGCCATCTGCTCGTGGCCGACCTCGGGGTTCACGCCGACCAGCTCGTGGTGCTCCAGCGTGGAGATGAACGCCAGCGCGTGGCCGATCGTCGGCAGCAGGATGTCGCCGCGGGGCTCGTTGGGCTTGGGCTCCAGCGCGAAGCGGAAGCCGTAGCCCTGGTCGACCGAGTGCTGCGCGACCGTGTCGATGGCCTCGCGGTAGCGGTCGAGGGCGGCACCCACCGGCTTGCCGGCGTCCACCTCGGAGCCCTCGCGACCGCCCCACAGCACGATCGTCTCGGCGCCCAGTTCCGCCGCCAGCTCCATGTTCCGCAGCACCTTGCGCAGGGCGAACCGGCGCACCGCGCGGTCGTTGCTGGTGAAGCCGCCGTCCTTGAACACCGGGTGGGTGAACAGGTTGGTGGTCACCATCGGCACGACCATGCCGGTCTCGTCCAGCGCCGCGCGGAACGCGGCGACCCGCTTGTCCACCTCGGCGGCGTCGGCGCCGAAGGGGATCAGGTCGTCGTCGTGGAACGTGATGCCCCACGCACCGAGCTCCGACAGCTTGCGCACCGCCAAGGGCGCGTCCAGCACGGGTCGCGTCGCGTCGCCGAACGGGTCACGCCCCTGCCAGCCGACCGTCCAGAGGCCGAAGCTGAACTTGTCCACGAGGACACCTCCAAATAAGTTTGATGCCTGAACTTATCTCACTCAGCCGCTAGTATCCAGTGGTGTCCAGACCGCAGCCCGCGAGCCAGCACACCGTGCGACGGCACAACTCCGCGCTGGTGCTCGACGCCATCGCCGAGGAGCCCGGGTCGTCCCGGGCCGCCGTGGCCGCCCGCACCGGCCTCACCAAGGCCACCGTGTCGAGCCTGGTCGACCGGATGATCGGCGCGGGCCTCGTGGCCGAGGGCGAGGCGCAGGCCAGGTCCGGCCCCGGGCGGCGCGGCACGGCGCTGCACCTGTCCCCCACCGGGCCGCACGGGCTCGGCGTGGAGATCGGGGTCGACTACCTGGCCACGTGCCTGGTCGACCTGACCGGGCGGGTGCGGGCGCGGTCCGTGCGGGCGGGCGACAACCGCGCCTCCAGCCCGGCGCGCGTGCTGGCGAAGGTGGCCGCGGCGGTGCGCGCGGCGGCGAAGCGGGACGTGCCGATCGGCGGGGTGGGCGTGGCCGTGCCCGGCCTGGTGGAGGTGGCGGGCGGGTCGCTGCGGCTCGCGCCGAACCTGGGGTGGCGCGAGGTGGACGTGCGCGGAGAGCTGACCAGGCGGTTGGCGCTGGACGTGCCCGTGCTGGTGGGCAACGAGGCGAACCTGGCGGCGCTGGCCGAGCTGTGGCACGGGGACGTGTCGGCGGACTTCCTGCACATCTCCGGCGAGGTCGGCATCGGCGCGGGCATCGTGGTGGGCGGTGCGCTGTTCGAGGGCGTGTCCGGGTTCGGCGGGGAGATCGGGCACCTGTCGGTCGACCCGCGCGGGCCGGCGTGCGCGTGCGGGTCGCGGGGGTGCCTGGAGCGGCTGGCGGGGCAGGACGAGATCGTGCGGGCGGCGGGCGTGTCGGAGGTGGAGGAGCTGCTGGCGCGGCTCGCGGCGGGCGACCGCACGGCCACGACGGCGGTCCGCGCGGCGGCGCGGTGGCTCGGGGTGGCGCTGTCGGGTGCGGTGAACCTGCTGGACCTGCCGACCGTGGTGCTGGGTGGCACGTACGCGCGCCTGGAGCCGTGGCTGAACGAGCCGTTGCAGGCCGAACTGGACCGCCGGGTCGTCAGCGGCGCGTGGTCACCCGTCCGGGTGGTCGCCTCGTCACTGGGCGCCGAGGCCGCCGTGCGGGGCGCCGCCACCACCGCCGTGCGCGCGATCCTGGCCGACCCGGACCCCTACGTCACCTCGGTCCTGTCCTGAACGTTCAACCCACCCCTCCCGAACGCAGGACTCTCGCGCCCCGAACGTAGGACTCTCGCGAGAGTCCTACGTTCAGGGCTCGTGTGTCGTACGTTCGCGACCCCCGAGTTCTACGCTCAGGACGGCCGGCAGGGACTCGTGGGCGCCCTCCGGGTCACCCTCCACGGACGCGATGACCTGCGGGGACCGGGTGGCGGTGATCGTTCCCGGGGCGTCGTGCACGGCGGCGAGCTCCGCCGGCGTCGCCCGGACGGTGCCGCGCTCGGCGAAGCGGCGCAGCGCGTTGTCCTCCGAGTCGTGCGGCACCACCTCGTGGTGGGCGGCCCCGACCTCGACCGCCGGCGCGGCCGGCCGGGGAACTGCCGCACGACCAGGCCGTGCCCGGCCGCCCGGTGCACGCACGCGGCGGCCGGCCTCACCGCGGTCGCCGGAGATCAGGTCGCGCACCCGGTCCACGTCCAGCGCCGGCGCGGGCGGGTGGTCCTCGGCGTACCGGCGGGCGGTTGTCGACTTGCCGCACCCCGGGCGGACCGTTCAGCGCGATCAGTCGGGGCACCCGGTCGAGCCCAGCCGGAACCGCGCCGCGTACCGACTCGTACACCCACCGTCACGAAATACCGCACTGGCCGGTGCTGTTCACCCGAATGCAGTCACAGGAAGCGACGCGCCGTGCGCGCTCGTCTGACAGCCTGGATGGCACGTTTGCCAGTGCCGACAACCGTCGGGAGAGACTGCCGGGGGGGTGGAGCCGTTGCCGCGTGGAGAACGCCCGTTGGACGTCGGTGACAGCCCGCTGCTGAGGTTCGCCGCCGATCTCCGGTCGCTGCGCGACAAGGCGGGCGGGCACAGCTACCGGCAGCTGGGCGCGCGCGCCCACTACTCGGCGACGACGCTGTCGGACGCGGCGGGCGGGCGCAGGCTGCCGACCCTCGCCGTGACGCT
Source organism: Actinosynnema sp. NPDC053489 (assembly GCF_044544865.1). NCBI lineage: Bacteria > Bacillati > Actinomycetota > Actinomycetes > Pseudonocardiales > Pseudonocardiaceae > Actinosynnema > Actinosynnema sp. NPDC053489. Next base: position 404,198 of record NZ_JBITXT010000007.1, read on the forward strand.
GGCCTACGTGCGCGCCTGCGAGGGCGACGTGGCCGAGTGGGAGGACCGGTGGCGCCGGGTCGCCGCCGAGGTGCAGCCCGCCGACCCCGCCTCGGAGGAGGCCCACCCGCCCTACGCGGGCCTGGCCGCCTACGGCACCGAGGACGCCGAGTGGTTCTTCGGCCGCGACCACCTGCTCGACGACCTGGAGCGGCGCATCGCGCGACGCCGGTTCGTCGCCGTGTTCGGCGCGTCGGGCGCCGGCAAGTCGTCGTTGCTGCGCGCGGGCCTCGTGCCGCGGGTGGCCGGCCGGGTCGTGATCACCTCGCCCAGCGAGACCGCCGACCCCGACCTGACCGCCGACCTGCTGATCGTGGACCAGTTCGAGGAGGTCTTCACGCTGTGGCCGGACGCCGACCGGCGCGCCGCCTACGTCGACGCCCTGCTGACCGCGCGCTGCAAGGTCGTGATCGGGGTCCGCGCCGACTTCTACGGGCACTGCGCACAGCACCCGGCCCTGGTGGAGGCCCTGACCGACGGCCAGTTGCTGCTCGGGCCGATGGGCCCCGAGGAGCTGCGCCAGGTGATCATGCAGCCGGCCGTGAAGGCGTCGTGCACGGTCGAGACCGCGCTCGTCTCCCGGCTCGTCGCGGACGCGACCGGCCAGGCCGGCGTGCTGCCGCTGGTGTCGCACGCGCTGCTGGAGACCTGGCGGCGCCGGCGCGGCACCACGCTGACGCTGGCCGGGTACGAGGCGGCGGGCGGCATCCAGCACGCCATCGCGCAGACCGCCGAACGCACCTACACCTCCCTGGAGCGCAACCAGCGCGCGCTGGCGCGGCAGGTGTTCCTGCGGCTCACCGCGCTCGGTGACGGCACCGAGGACACCAAGCGCCGGCTGCCGCGCGCCGAGCTGGACCACGACGTCGACGTGGACGTGGTGCTCGACCGGCTCGCGCACGCCCGGCTGCTCACCCTCGACCGCGACAGCGTGGAGATCGCGCACGAGGCGCTGATCCGCTCGTGGCCCCGGCTGCGCGGCTGGCTGGCCGAGGACCGGGAGGGCCTGCGCACGATGCGCAGGCTCACCGAGGCCGCCGCCACCTGGGAGTCGCTGGGCCGCGACCCGGACGCGCTGTACCGGGGCTCGCGGCTGGACGCCGCGGTGGAGTGGACCCGGCGCGACGGCGTGCGCACCAGCGCCCAGGAGCGCGACTTCCTGGCCGAGAGCCTCCAGGCGCGCGACCGGGAACGGGTGCTCGACCACCGGCGCACCCGCCGGTTGCGCCAGCTCGTGGCGCTGCTGGCGGTGCTGCTGCTGCTCGCGGGCACCGCCGTGGTGCTCGCGATCGACGCGCAGGAGGAGGCCGCGGCGGGCTGGAAGTCGTCGGCCGCCTGGTACGTGGCCAACCAGTCGCAGGGCCTGCGCAGCAGCGACCCGCAGCTCGCCGACCAGCTCGCCATCGCCGCGCACCACCTCAACCCCAACGACGAGACGCGCAACGGCGTGCTCAGCGCGCACGCGACGGACGAGCGGGACATGGCGACCCGGGCGGCGTTCGCGTCGGCCCAGGCGCTGGCCGACCCGGACCGCGAGCGGGAGACCGTGCCGCGGGTGCTCGGGCCGGCGCAGGAGACGGTGACCTCGATCGCCGTCGACGACGCGGGTCGGGCCTTCGCCACCACGGTGGTGGACGGGCAGGCGAAGGTCTGGGACGTCACCGACGTGACCGCGGAGGTCGTGCACACCTTCGGCCCGCCGGTGGACCGGATCACCTTCGACCCCGCCCGCGCCCGCACGCTGGCCGTCGTGTCGGGTCCGTCGGCAGTGGCGGTGTGGGACTGGTCGGACCCGGCCCGGCCGGTCGAGGCGGCCCGGCTGCCCGACCAGCCGCGCCCGGTCGTCGGCCTGGTCTACAGCCCCGACGGCACGGTCCTGGTGACCGCGGACGTGATGGGCGTGGTCCGGCTGTGGGACGTGGTCGACCCGCGGCGGCCGGTCCTGCTCACGCAGGTCGACACCGGCAAGGACGTCACGGCGATCGCCCTGTCGCACGACCACCGCGTGCTCGGGCTGGGCACCGCCAAGGGCGAGGTGCGGCTCTACGACGTGACCGACCGGTCGAAGCCCGCCGAGCTGTGGGCGGACAAGGCGCACCGCGGCGCGGTGCAGGCCCTGGGCTTCCACCGCGGCGGCACCGCGCTCGCCACGGTCGGCGCGCAGGACAAGGTGGCGCTGTGGGACGTGTCGAACCCGAGGCGGCCGGCGGAGCGCGGCCGGATCAACGGCCTCACCGAGGGCGTCTACGCGGTCGGCTTCGGCACCACGGCGACCGACGTGGTGACGTCCAAGTCGAACGGCACCACCCGCGCCTGGGAGTTCGACTTCGCCACGGCGGTGCGCGAGATGTGCGACGGGGTGACGACCGGCATCACCCGGGAGGAGTGGCAGCAGTACGTGGGCGCGGCGGGTGAGTACTACCGGCCCTGCGACTGAATGGCGAGGCGGCACGAACGGGCGGATAATCACCGCGTGACCACGCCGCGTGACGACGACCGCACCGAAGCGCTGCCCACCCACCCCGTGCCGGACGGTCCGCCCGTCGGGGGCCCGCACGCGGTCGAGCCGTCGGTCATCGGCGTGCCGGAGCCGGCGCCGCCGGTCAAGATCAAGCGCACCCGGATCAGCGGCACGTGGGTCGCCGTGCTGGCCTCGATCGTGGTCCTGATCTTCCTGCTGGTGTTCATCCTGCAGAACCTCACCGGCGCCACGATCCACTTCCTCGGCGCGGCAGGCACGCTGCCGCTGGGCGTGGCCCTGCTGTTCGCGGCGATCGCCGGGGCGATCCTGGTGGCCCTGGTCGGCGCAGCCCGGATCATGCAGCTGCGCCGCCAGGCCAAACGAGGGCTGCGGTAGTTCGACGGCAGGTCACCCTGCGGTGCAGGACCTGCCGTTCAGCGTGAAGCCGGTGGGTGCGGCGTTGCTGCCCTGCCAGCTCGCCTGGAATCCGAATTCCACCGAGCTCCCCGCCGCGATGGTCCCGTTCCAGCCCTCGTTGGTCACCGTGACGGCGGCGCCGACCTGCGACGCCCTGCCGTTCCAACTGTTGGTGATCTGCTGGCCGTTCGCGAACGGCCAGCGCAGGTTCCAGCCCGTGAGGGACGTGGCACCCGTGTTGGTGATCCTCACCGAGCCGGTGAAGCCACCTCCCCACTGGTTGTCGACCCGGTACCGCACCGAGCAGCCGGGTGGCGGCTGGTCCGTGACCGTGGTCGTGCCGGTGGTGGTCGTGGTTGTGGTCGTCGTCGTGGTGGTCGTGGTGGTCGACGTGTCCGTCGGGTGGGTGATCGAGCTGGTGCTGCCCGGCTCGCCGCCGGGGTCGGCGACGAGGATGCCCCGGCCGTTGGTGCCCAGGTAGACCCGGCCGTAGACGCGCGGGTCGCCGGTGATCGCCTCGCCGGCGTTCCCGTACTGGTGGGCGTCGTCGTTGATGCGCACCCAGTACCGGCCGGCCTCGTCGTCGGACCGGTACACGCCCGTCTTGCCGTCGATGGTGAGCACGGCGTACAGCGCGGGGTGGGTCTTGTCCGGCGCGGGCTTGCCGAAGCCGATGTTCACGCCCGAGGTCACGCCCGCGACGGCGGTGGCGGTCCGGCCGGCGTCGGTCGAGCGGAACAGGCCGCCGTCGCCGACCAGCCACAGCTGCCCCTCGTGCCCCGGCACGGCGTGCAGCTTGGCGACGTCGGCCTTCGCGCCCGCGGTGAACGTCGCGCCGCCGTCCGTGCTGACGTAGACGGTGCCGTTCGCCAGCCCGTAGAACTTCTTCGGGTCGACCCGGTCGGACTCGACGACCGCGCCGGCCGGGATGCCGGTCGACGGGGTCCAGCCGGTGCCGAAGCCCACCGAGTGGTGCACGGCCGCGCCCGCCGGGCTCCACACGAACCGGGAGCCGTCGGCCGCGGCGGCGACCGTGCCGCCGCCGGTGACGCCGCCGGGTTCCGAGCCCGCGAACCAGTTCGCGCCGCCGTCGGTGGAGAAGGCCACGTGCGCCGCGCCGTCCGCGTTGCCGGAGCGGACCACGACGGAGGCGTTCCCCTCGGCGAAGTCGAGGCTCGTGGTGGAGGTGAAGTCGGGCTGCCGGAACATCAGCGCGGGCACCCGGGCGAGGTCGGTGTGCCGGAACCCGCCGATGTCACCCAGCCCGCTGATCAGCGGCGCGTCGCCGGTGGGCGGGCTGATCAGGTCGAGCACCGCGGTCTCCTCCAGCCCCGCGGCGGTCGGCTTGATCGTGATCTTGCCGCCGGCGTCCCACTTCCCCAGGTCCGAGGTGCCGTAGATCGTCGCGCCGGTGCCGTACATCATCCGGTTGCCGTCGAACGGGTCGATCTCCAGCGACTCGACCATCCAGCCGAGCTTGGGCGTGACCTCGGGGGGCTGCGGGTTCGCGCCCCAGGTCAGCCACGGCGAGGAGCTGACGTCCATGGTGTAGCGGAAGCTGCGCCCGGGGTAGCCGGCGAAGTCCCACGCGCGGGTCCAGGTGGCGCCGCCGTCGGTGCTGCGGAAGAGGATCACGTCCGGCCACCAGGAGACCTGGGTGGCGACCATCAGCGTGTTCGGGTTCTGCCGGTCGACGGTCAGGCCGCTGTAGCCGAAGTAGTCGTCGGAGCTGGTGGACGGGACGGGGCTGATCCGGGTCCACGCGCCGGTGGCGGTGTCGTACTTCCACACGTCGCCCTTGCCGCCGTCGTACGGGCCGCCGGTGTCGCTGGTGGCCAGGTAGAGGAAGCCGCCGGCGGTGTCCAGGACGCCCTTGTGCGCGATGTACCCGGTGGGCTGGCCGGCGAGCCGGGTCCACGTCGCGCCCGCGTCGGTGCTGCGGTAGACCGCGTTCTCCTTGTCGGCCACACCGACGTAGATCGTCCTGGTGGGGCTGCCGGCGGTCGAGGAGCGCGGGTCGTAGGTCACCCAGACCACGCCCTGCACGTCGTTGCCGTAGCCGCCGGCGTCGTCGGGGTCGGCGACGTAGGTGCCCGGGTTGGGGAAGCTCGCCACTCGCGCCCAGGTGACGCCGCTGTCGGTGCTGCGCCACAGGCCCTTGCCGCTGGGCGCGCCGAGGTACAGCACCCGGCCGTCGTTGGGGTCGACGGCCAGCCGCTCCCCCATGCCGCGGCCGGGCATGTTGCCGCCGAGCTTGAACGGCAGCTCGGTGCGCTGCCAGGTCGCGCCGCGGTTCGAGGAGCGCAGGACCGCGCCGTTGTTGGGGTCCCAGCTGTTGGTGTACATGCCGACGGCGGCGTACACCTTGTCGGCGTTCCTCGGGTCGGGCGCGATGCTCGCGACGCCGTTGTACCCCCACCGGTCCCAGCCGACCCAGTCGAGCAGCGGGACCCACCGGCCGGTCGCCTGGTTCCACCGGTAGGCGCCGCCGATGTCGGTGCGGGCGTAGACCAGGTCCTTCTCGGCCGGGCTGAAGACGATGCCGGGCACGAACCCGCCGCCCGCGATCTCCACGTTGCGCCAGTTGTGCGGCTGGGCGGGCACGGCGGCGGCGGCCGACGGCGCGACGGGGCCGGTCGCGGCGGCCACCAGCACGACGCCGAGCGCGGCCGCGGCCGCGGCGCCCAGGGCGAGGAGCCGCCGCGCGGGACCGCCGCCCCGGCGCGGCGCCCCGGCCGGGGCGGCCTGCGTCGAGGGGGTGCGTCGGGCCATGGCGTGCGCTCCTTTGCGCGAGGGGGGTGGGAGGAGGCGGTGGGCGAGAGGGATCCGCCTCCCCCCGGGCTCGTCGGGACGGGGGTCGTGAGGTCCGGGGCCGTCACGCTCCGGTCACCTGTTCTGGGAGCGCTCCCAGAACGTGCAGGATGCGACCGTAGCCAGGCTGATCGGTCAGCGGCAAGAGGCCCGGTTACGCCATCCGAGTGAAGTGCGATCCGTGACCGCCGTCGGCGTGTCGAAGGCGTCGACCACGGCGTCGAATCGATTCGAAAACACCGCGACCCGGACCGTGCGGCCCGGGTCGCGGTGTCGGCGAAGGCGACTCAGGCGCTCGAACGAGAGACCATCGCGGTCGGCAGGAGCAGGAACGGCGGCAGGTTCTCCTCGCCCGCCAGCTCCGCCATGAGCCGCCACGTCATGGTGCGGCCCAGCTGCTCCACGTCCTGGCGGATCGTGGTCAGCGGGGGCACCGCCGTGGAGGCGATCATCAGGTCGTCGAACCCGACCACGGCCACGTCCTCGGGCACCTTCTTGCCGTGCGCGTGCAGGGTCTGCAACGCGCCCAGCGCCATGATGTCCGCGCCGACGAACACCGCGTCCAGGTCCGGCGCCCGTTCGAGCAGGTCCGCCATGGCGACGGCGCCGCTCTCCGGGGTGAAGTCGCCGTACGCGACCAGGTCGGTGTCGAGCCGGGCCTGGCTCAGCCCGCGCTTCCAACCGGACAAACGGTCCATACCGACCGCCATGTCCCGCGGGCCGGCGATGGTGGCGATCCGCTTGCGGCCCCGCGAGACCAGGTAGCGGGCCGCCTCCATGGCGCCGTTGAAGTTGTCCGAGTCCACATAGGGCACGCCACCGGCACCGAGGGGCCTGCCGCCGACGACCGTCGGCAGACCCGCGTCGGCCAGCGTGCGCGGCAGCGGGTCCTGGCCGTGCAGGCTGATCACCAGCACGCCGTCCACGTGGCCGCCGCACAGGTAGTTGACCAGGTCCTGCTCGTCGCCCTCCTTGCTCATCATGAGGACGAGCTGGACCCGCTTGCCCGCCAGCTCGGCGTGCACACCGCGCAGCACGCCGGCGAAGAACGGGTCGGCGAGCACCCGGCTGCCCTGCTCGGAGACGACGAGCGCGATGCAGTTCGCCCGGCTGCCGGCGAGCGTGCGGGCGGCCTGGTTGGGGCTGTACCCGAGCTTGCCGATGGCCAGGTGGACGGCTTCGCGAGCCCGCGAACTCACGTACGGCTCGCCGTTGATCACCCGGGAGACGGTCGACTTGGACACCCCGGCTGCGCGAGCGACCTCCTCCAGCCGGGTGTTGGGTCGTCGCGCCTTGGGTGGGTCAACGGCATCGGTCACGGAGCGACCGTCGCCGCGAGAGCGTTGCCACGGGCAACCTGCGAGTACCACATGGCGCTCATCTTAGGCGTCCGAACCTGCGTCTCGTAGTCGACATGCACGATCCCGAACCGCTTGGCGTAGCCCTCGGCCCACTCGAAGTTGTCCATGAGCGACCACGCGAAGTAACCACGCAGGTCGACACCCGCCTCGATGGCCGCGTGGGCGGCCCTGAGGTGCGACTCGATGTAACCGAGGCGCTCGGTGTCGTGGATCGAGCCGTCGTCGTTGATGGAGTCGCGGTAGGCGGCCCCGTTCTCGGTGACGTACAGCGGGATGCTGGGGTAGTCCTGGTGCACCCGCGTGAGAACCTTGAACAGGCCGTCCGGCTGCACCTCCCAGTCCATGTCCGTCCGCGGCAGGCCGCGGCTGGGGAACGACACGTGCTCGGCGCCGACCCAGGGTGACCCGGTCGGGCGACGGCCGTTGGTCTGGACCGGTGGTTCCGGGTCGGGGGTCGCGCTGACGAAGTGCTCGGCGTAGTAGTTGACGCCCAACTGGTCCAACGGCGCCGAGATGATCTCCAGGTCGTTCTCGCGGATGTGCTTCGAGAAGCCGTACGGCTCCAGGTCCTCCACGATGTCCGCCGGGTACTCGCCCTTGAACAGCGGGTCCAGGAAGATCCGGTTCTGCAGGCCGTCGAGCCGGCGCACGGCGTCGAGGTCGGCCGGGTCCTCCGGGTCCGCCGGGATGATCGGGTACATGTTGAGCGTGATGCCGACCTTGGCGCTGGGCGCCTGGTCCCGGATCACCGCGGTGGCCAGGCCGTGGGCCAGCAGCAGGTGGTGCACGGCCGCGACGGCGGCCTCCGGCTCCTGGCGGCCGGGCGCGTGGACGCCGGCGGCGTAGCTGAGCAGCGACGAGCACCACGGCTCGTTGAGCGTGGTCCAGTTCTCCACCCGGTCGCCCAGCGCGCCGACGACGGACTCCGCGTACTCCGCGAAGCGGTACGCGGTGTCGCGGTTGGCCCAGCCGCCCTCGTCCTCGAGGGTCTGCGGGAGGTCCCAGTGGTAGAGCGTCAGCCACGGGGTGATGTTGTTCTCGAGCAGCTTGTCGACCAGCCGGGAGTAGAAGTCCAGGCCGGGCTGGTTCACCGGGCCGGCGTCCGGCCGGATGCGGGGCCACGCGGTGGAGAACCGGTAGGCGTGCAGCCCGAGGTCGACCATCAGCTGGACGTCTTCGTCGACGCGGTAGTAGTGGTCGGCCGCGGGATCGCCCGTGTCACCGCCCACCACCGCGCCGGGGATCTTGCAGAACGTGTCCCAGATGGACGCGGTGCGACCGTCCGCGGTGGTCGCGCCTTCGATCTGGAACGCCGCTGTCGCGGCGCCCCACACGAATCCCTCGGGAAAGGAAATCGACTCCACAGCTACCCCTTCACAGCACCCTGCATGATCCCGGCGACGATCTGCCGACCGAGTACGAGGAAGACGATCAGAATCGGGACCGTGGCCATGGTGGTCCCGGCGAGCACGAGCGAGTTGTCGACGTAGTAGCCGCTCTGCAACTTCTCCAGGGCGACCTGCATCGTCGGGTTGTCCGCGTTGAGCACGATCAGCGGCCAGAGGAAGTCGTTCCAGGACATCATGAACGTGAAGATGCCCAGCATGGCGGCGGCCGGGCGCACCGCGGGCAGGCACACGTGCCAGAACGTGCGGATCATGCTGCACCCGTCCATGCGGGCCGCCTCGATCAGCTCGTCGGGCACGGCGTCGGCGATGTACTGGCGCATCCAGAACACGCCGAACGCGGTCACCAGGTTGGGGACGATGACCGCGCCGAGGGTGCCGGACCAGCCGAACTCCGCCATCGCCATGTACAGCGGGATGATGCCGAGCTGCGTCGGGACGGCGAGCGTGGCGACCACGAACACCATCAGCGGCCCGCGGCCCTTGAAGCGCAGCTTGGCGAACGCGAACCCGGCCAGCGTCGACAGCACCACCACGGACAGGGTGACCGTGCCGGAGACGATGACGCTGTTGCCGAGCGCCTTCCAGAACGGGATCGAGTCGACCACGCGGTTCGCGTTCTCGATGAAGTGCCCGCCGGGCAGCAGCGGCCCGTCGGCCTTGAACTCGGCGTCCGTGTGGCTGGCCGCGAGGAACGACCAGTAGAACGGGAACGCCGAGCCCAGGATGAACGCGATCAGGATGCCGTAGACGACGAAGCCGGGGCGGCGCTCGGCGAGCGACGCCCTCTTCGAGGCCCGCCGCTTCGCGGGCCTGGCCCCGGTGGCGATCGGCGCCGGGCGATCGGTGATGGTGGCCATCACGCCTCCCCACTGGACGCGAGCCTGCGGGTGAGCAGGAAGTTGATCCCCGCGATCGCGATGATGACGATGAACAGGACCCAGGCCATCGCCGAGGCGTAGCCGAGGTCGAAGCTCTGGAAGCCGGACTGGTACATGTAGAGCACGACCGTCTGGTACTGGTTGGTCGCGCCGCCGCTGCTGCTGCCGGAGGGGGCGAACAGCTTCGGCTCGGTGAAGATCTGCAGGCCGCCGATCGTCGAGGTGACCACGACGAAGATCAGCGTGGGGCGCAGCATCGGCAGCGTGATGCTGAAGAACTGGCGCACCTTGCTCGCGCCGTCGACCCAGGCGGCCTCGTAGACGTCGCGCGGGATGGCCTGCATGGCGGCCAGCACGATCAGCGCGTTGTAGCCGGTCCAGCGCCAGTTGACCATGGTCGCGATGGCGACGTGGCTCCACCAGCGCTCGGCCTGCCAGTCGATCCGGTCCAGGCCGAAGAACTGCAGCACGTCGTTGATCTGGCCGTACTGCACGCCGAACAGGTCGCCGAAGATGATGGTCAGGGCCACGAGGCTGGCCACGTAGGGCAGCAGCACGCCCATCCGCCAGCCGGTGCGGCCGCGCAGCGCCGTGTTGAGCAGGGCGGCCAGCAGCACCGCGATGATCACCTGCGGGATCGTGGAGATCGCGAAGATGCTCAGCGTGTTGACCATCGCGTTCCAGAACTGCGAGTCGGCCAACAGCGTGGTGTAGTTGTCAAGCCCGACGAACGGCTGCTCGTCCGCGCCCAGCTCCCAGTCGAACAGGGAGATGTAGGCGGTGTAGAGCAGCGGGAACAGGCCCACCACCGCGAACAGGACGAAGAACGGGGCGATGTAGAGGTACGGCGAGTACTTGACGTCGAGGTTGGTCAGGCGGTAGCGCCAGCCGAGTTTCCCCGACCCGATGTCATCGTTGTCGTCGCGCCGCGGCGGGCGGGGCTCGGCGCCCCGCCCGCGCGTGACCGTGAGTTCGGTCGTCATTACTTGGCAGCCTTCTTGGCTCCCTCGACGACCTGCTTCCACGCGTCCTCGGGGGACGTGCCCTGCTCGACCGACAGCAGCGCCGGGGAGACCACGTTGTCCTGGATCTCACCGTCCTGCGGGCCCTTGTACTGCGCCGCCGCGACCTTGTTGGCCTGCTCCGAGAACAGCAGGCCGACCTTCTCGCCGCCGAAGTACTCGCTGGTCTGGTTCAGCAGGTCGGGGGAGATCAGGGCCTGGGTCTGGCTCGGGAAGGTGCCCTTGGCCTTGAACGCCTTGATCTGCTGCTCGGGCGCGGTCAGCCACGCGGCCAGCTTGGCGGCCTCGGCCTTGTTCTTGCCCTGCTTCGGGACGGTCAGGTACGAGCCGCCCCAGTTGCCGCCGCCGCCGGGGAACGCCGCGGTGACGGCCCACTTGCCCTTGTGCTCGGGGCCCGCGTTGCCCTCGATGACACCCAGCATCCACGACGGGCAGGTCTTGGTGGCGAACGCCGACTGCTTGAAGCCGGTCTCCCACTCCGGGCTCCACGCGGCGAGCTTGGCCGACTGGCCGCGCGCGACCGCGCCGGTGACCTGGGTCCAGATCTTCTTGTCGTCGTTGCTCTCGATCACGAGCTTGTCGTCGCGGTCGAAGTAGCCGGTCTTGGCCTGGTTGTGCATCGGGTTGAAGATCTGGGCGGCCGAGTCGAACCACGGCTTGCCGGTCGCCTTGACGTACTTGTCGCCCGCCTCGAAGTACGAGTCCCAGGTGGCGAACAGCGCCTTGACGCCCTCGGCGTCGGACGGCAGGCCGGCGGCCTCCAGCAGGTCCTTGCGGTAGCACATGGCCAGCGGGCCGATGTCGGTGCCGTAGCCGATGAGCTTGCCGTCCTTGGTGGTGACGGCGTCGACCTTCCACTGCAGCCAGCGGTCCTCGCGGACGTCGCTCGGGCCGATCTCCTTGAGGTTCTCGAACTGGCCCGACTTCGCCATGACCTGGCTCAGGAAGCCCTCTTCGACGGCCTCGACGTCGGCGAGGCCGGAACCCGCGCCCAGCTTGGTGAACAGGTTCTGGTGGTGCGGGCTGGCCTGGCCGGTCTTGCGCTGCGTGACCTTGATGTTCGGGTTGGCGGCCTCGTACTCCTTGAGGAGCTCCTCGTAGCCGAACTCGTTGAACGTCGCGATGGTCAGCTCGACCTTGCCGTCCGAAGACGAGCCGGACCCTCCCGAGCCACAGGCCGTGGCGACTGCGGCAAGCACTGCGGTGCAGGCCAGGACTTTGGCCAAGCCTGCTCGACGGTAGCGCACGAGAACTCCTCAGTTGATCGGCGGTGAACGTTCTGGGAGCGCTCCCAGGTTTTGGGGGAGTGTGGTTCGCGCCACGGAGTTGTGTCAAGCACTCGTGTCCGCGCTGTTACCGACGCTGCTGCATTTGCCTTGCTGGACCGATTCTGCTAGCGGTGTCCCGAGTGGGCCGTTCAGGCACCGTTCGTAGACCGGTCGGACACGCTCGGTTCGTCTCCGCGCCGAACGGCCCGGAAAAGATTCCCGAGTCGCGAACCCGCTCTCCCGGGACCAGTCTGCACCGGAAGTGCGCGCACGTCAGTCACCACCCCCGGCGAGTCGCCCTGAGTGGTCGTCCGGTGACCCGGACGGGTAGCACGAGTCGACCGGCCGGGTGATCAAACCCGGCCGGTCGAGTCACGTCCTGACGGCCCACCGGGTGCAGCGGGCGGTCCATTCGGAGGCAATGATTCACCGTGCGTCGCATTACGCGCACGCCTGGCTTGGAATACCGACGCGGCCTTCTTTATCGTCACGTTTCCACGACGTTATAAGCGCGCTCGCGCCGGGCGTCGGGTCAGCGGCCGTCCTCCAGGTCGCCCTCGGTCTCCAGGTAGGCGTTGCGCAGCGCCTCCAGCGTCGCCTGTTCCGGGTGCTCCCACATGCCCCGCTCGGCCGCCTCCAGCAGCCGCTCGGAGATGCCGTGCAGCGCCCAGGGGTTGGACCGCTCCAGGAACTCCCGGTTCACCGGGTCCAGCACGTAGCTCGCCGCGAGCTGCTCGTACATCCAGTCGGCGACCACGCCGGTGGTGGCGTCGTAGCCGAACAGGTAGTCGACCGTCGCGGCGAGTTCGAACGCGCCCTTGTAGCCGTGCTCGCGCATCGCGGCCAGCCACCGCGGGTTGACGACGCGGGCGCGGAAGATCCGGTTCGTCTCCTCGTGCAGCGTCCTGGTCCGCACGGCGTCGGGCCGCGTGCTGTCGCCGACATAAGCGGCGGGCGCTTTCCCGGTCAACGCGCGGACGGTCGCCACCATCCCGCCGTGATATTGGAAGTAGTCGTCGGAATCGGCGATGTCGTGCTCGCGGGTGTCGATGTTCTTCGCCGCGACCGCGATGCGCTTGTAGGCGCTCTCCATCGCCGGCCGCGCTTCCACGCCGTCCAGTTCCCGGCCGTAGGCGTAGCCGCCCCACACCGCGTAGACCTCGGCCAGATCGGCGTCGTCGCGCCAGTTCCGGCTGTCGATCAGCGGCAGCAGGCCGGCGCCGTACGCGCCCGGTTTGCTGCCGAAGATGCGCATTGTCGAGCGGCGCGGGTCGTTGTGCTCCGCGAGATCGGCTTGGGCGTGCGCGCGCACGTAGTTGTCCGACGCCGACTCGTCCAGGTTCGCGACCAGTCGCACCGCGTCGTCGATCAGTGCCACAACGTGCGGGAATGCGTCGCGGAAGAAGCCGCTGATGCGGACCGTGACGTCGATTCGCGGCCGGTTCAGCTCCGCGAGCGGGATCACCTCCAGCCCGGTCACCCGGCGCGAGCCCTCGTCCCACAGCGGCCGCACGCCCAGCAGCGCGAGCACCTCGGCGATGTCGTCGCCCGACGTGCGCATGGCGCTGGTGCCCCACACCGACAGGCCGACCGACGGCGGCCACTGCCCCGTCTCCGCGCGGTAGCGCTCCAGCAGCGAGTCGGCCATGGCCTGCCCGGTCTCCCAGGCCAGCCGCGACGGCACCGCCTTGGGGTCGACCGAGTAGAAGTTGCGGCCCGTCGGCAGCACGTTCACCAGCCCGCGCAGCGGCGAGCCGCTGGGACCGGCCGGGACGTAGCCGCCGTCCAGCGCGTGCAGCACGTTGGTCAGCTCGTCCGCGGTGCGGGCGAGCCGGGGCACGACCTCCAGCGCGGCGAACTCCAGGATGCGCGCCACGGCGTCGTCGTCGGTGAGGGTCCGGGCCGCGGCCACGTCCCACCCGGCGTCCTCCATGGCCTGCACGAGCGCGCGGGCCCGTTCCTCGACCCGGTCGGTCTCGACGCGGTCACCGCCGCCCTCGGCCAGGCCCAGCGCCTCCCGCAGGCCCGGCAGGGCGGCCACCTGGCCCGCCCACACCTGCTTGGCCTGCAGGATCGCCAGCACCAGGTTCACCCGCGCCGCGCCGGTGGGCGCCGCGCCCAGCACGTGCAGGCCGTCGCGGATCTGGACGTCCTTGATCTCGCACAGCCAGCCGTCGACGTGCAGGATCAGCTCGTCGAACTCCGCGTCGTGCGGCCGGTCCGCGAGCCCGAGGTCGTGGTCGAGCTTCGCGGCCTGGATGAGGGTCCAGATCTGGGCCCGGATGGCCGGCAGCTTGGCCGGGTCCATCGCGGCGATGTTGCCGTGCTCGTCCAGCAGCTGCTCCAGCCGGGCGATGTCGCCGTAGCTGTCGGCGCGGGCCATCGGCGGCACGAGGTGGTCGACCAGGGTGGCGTGCGCCCGGCGCTTGGCCTGCGTGCCCTCGCCCGGGTCGTTGACCAGGAACGGGTAGATCAGCGGCAGGTCGCCCAGGGCCGCGTCCGGGCCGCAGCCCGCCGACAGGCCGACGGTCTTGCCGGGCAGCCACTCCAGGTTGCCGTGCTTGCCCACGTGCACGACGGCGTCCGCGCCGAACTCGTCCTCCAGCCAGCGGTAGGCGGCCAGGTAGTGGTGGCTCGGCGGCAGGTCCGGGTCGTGGTAGATGGCGATCGGGTTCTCGCCGAACCCGCGCGGCGGCTGCACCATCACCACGACGTTGCCCGAGCGCAGCGCGGCCAGCACGATCTCGCCGTCGGGGTCGCCGGACCGGTCCACGAACAGCTCGCCGGGTGCCTCGCCCCAGTGCCGCTCCACCTCCCGCCGGGTGTCTTCCGGGAGGGTGGCGTACCACTTGCGGTAGCGGGCCGCGGGCAGCCGCACGGGGTTGCCCCGCAGGTGGTCCTCGGTGAGCCAGTCGGCGTCCTGGCCGCCGGCGGCGATGAGCGCGTGGATCAGCGCGTCGCCGTCGAGGTCGGCCACGCCGGGCAGCTCGTCGCCGATGTCGTAGCCGCGCTCGCGCATCGCGGCGAGCAGCCGCACCACGCTGGCCGGGGTGTCCAGGCCGACGGCGTTGCCGATGCGGGAGTGCTTGGTCGGGTACGCCGACAGCACGACCGCGATGCGCCGTTCGGCCGGCGGGACGTGGCGCAGCCTGCCGTGCCGCACGGCGATGCCCGCGACCCGGGCGGCCCGCTCCTCGTCGGCCACGTAGACGGTCAGGCCGTCCTCGTCGACCTCCTTGAACGAGAACGGCACGGTGATGATCCGGCCGTCGAACTCGGGGATCGCGACCTGGGTGGCGGTGTCCAAAGGGGACAGACCGTCGTCGTTGCCGTCCCAGGCGGCGCGGCTGCTCGTCAGGCACAGGCCCTGCAGGATCGGCACGTCGAGGGCGGCCAGCGCGCCCACGTCCCAGGCGTCGTCGTCACCGCCGGCGGACGCCGCGGCGGGCTTGGTGCCGCCGGCGGCCAGCACGGTGACGACCAGGGCGTCGGCCTTGCCCAGCTCGGCCAGCAGCTCCGGCTCCGCGGCGCGCAGCGAGGCGCAGTAGACCGGCAGGGGGCGACCGCCCTTGGCCACGATCGCGTCGCACAGGGCGTGCACGAACGCGGTGTTGCCGGCCACGTGGTGGGCGCGGTAGTACAGGACGGCGACGGTCGGGCCCTGGTCCGGGTCCTGGCGCTCCAGCAGCCCCCAGGTGGGCGTGGGCTCGGGCGGCGCGAAGCCGTGCCCGGTGAGCAGCACGGTGTCGGAGAGGAAGCGGTGCAGCTGGGCGAGGTTCGCCGCGCCGCCGTGCGCGAGGTAGGCGTGGGCCTCGGCGCACACGCCGCCGGGCACGGTCGACAGCTCCATCAGCGGCGCGTCCGGGTTCTGCTCGCCGCCCAGCACGACGACCGGCAGCCCCGAGGCGAGGAGCCGGTCGAGCCCCTCCTCCCACATCCGGCGACCGCCCAGGATGCGCACGACCACCAGGTCGACGCCCTCGACCAGCGCCGGGAGGTCGTCGGCCGCCGTGCGGGCGGGGTTGGCCAGGCGGTAGTCCGCGCCGCTGGCCCGGGCCGACAGCAGGTCCGTGTCGGAGGTCGACAACAGCAGGATCACGTGCGTGCTCCATCCCTCGGGGGTCCTCGCCCCGGTCGTAGGGGACGGCGAGCGGAGTTCCTGACTCCCGGGGCCTCCCCCGGTCACAGTGGCGGGACCGCGCCGGACTCGCACCGGCTTCCTCCTGCTGCTTCGCCGTTCGGAGGTCACCCTAACGGCAGTTAGCATCCAGTCCATGCCCACGGCTTCTCCCGCGCCCCTCGCCGGCGGACCCGCGTCGGCCGGTCGAACCCGCCCGGACGCCTGCCCCGGCGCCGTCGACGTGCACCGGGCCGCCGACGGCGGCCTGGCGCGCGTCCGCGTGCCCGGCGGCACGTTGAGCGCCGCGCAGGTCGACGTGCTGCGGGCCGCCGCGATCGAGCTGGGCGACGGGGTGCTCGAACTGACCTCACGGGCGAACCTGCAGATCAGGGGCCTGGCGCCGGGTGCGGAGCACGAGCTGGGGGCACGGCTGCGCGCCGTCGGCCTGCTGCCCTCGCCGACGCACGAGCGGGTGCGCAACATCGTCGCCGCGCCGCTGGAGGACAACCAGGCGCTGGTCGACGCGATCGACGCGGAGCTGTGCGCGACGCCGGAACTGGCGTCCCTGCCCGGGCGGTTCCTGGTCACGGTGGGTGGCGCGGTGAGCGGCCTGTCGGGTGACATCGGGCTGGTCGGTGACGCGTTGTTCCTGGCCGGCCACGATTCAGGGCTGCGGGTGACCGACCCGGTGGCGGCCGTGGTGACCGCCGCGCGCGTGTTCGCCGGCATCCGCGGCGACGCCTGGCGGCTGTCCGAAGTGGACGGCGGTGTGCCGAAGATCACGGCGGCGTTGGGCGTTCCGGGTGACGCCCGGGTCGCGCCGGCTGTGACGCCCGTCGCACCCGGCGCGCACGGCGAGGTGGTGGTGGCGGGTGTGCCGCTGGGCCGGTGGGACGCCCGGCTGCTCGCCGGAGTGCCCGTGCGGCTGACGCCGTGGCGCAGCGTGGTCGTGCCGGCCGGCAGCGACACCAGCGGCCTGTTCACCTCGGCGGACTCGCCCTGGCACGGCGTCAGCGCGTGCACCGGCAGCCCCGGTTGCGCGAAGTCGCTGGCCGACGTGCGCGCCGACGCGGCCCGCTGGGCGCGGTCCCGGAGCACGTCCGGCCGGGCGCACTGGTCCGGTTGCGCACGCCGGTGCGGCAGGCCCGCCGGCGACGTGGTGGAGTTCGTCGCGACCGGCGGCGGCTACGAGGAGATCAGGTGACCAGCTACATCAGGGACGGCGCGGAGATCTACCGCCGGTCCTTCGCCACCATCCGCGCCGAGGCGGACCTGGCGCGGTTCCCGGAGGACGTGGCCCGGGTGGTGGTGCGGATGATCCACGCCTGCGGGATGGTCGACCTGGTCTCCGACGTCGACTTCTCGCCCGACGTCGTGCGCGCCGCGCGGGCGGCGCTGCTGGCCGGCGCGCCGATCCTGTGCGACGCGCAGATGGTCGCGGCGGGCGTGACGCGGCGGCGGCTGCCCGCGGACAACGAGGTCGTGTGCACGTTGGGCGACCCGCGCGTGCCGGGGCTGGCGGCGGAGCTGGGCACCACGCGCAGCGCCGCGGCGCTGGAGCTGTGGGGCGACCGGCTGGACGGCGCGGTGGTCGCCGTCGGCAACGCGCCGACCGCGCTGTTCCACCTGCTCGACCTGGTCGCGGCGGGTGCGCCCCGACCGGCGGCCGTGCTCGGCGTGCCGGTGGGGTTCATCGGCGCGGCGGAGTCGAAGGACGCCCTGGCGGCCAACGCCCTGGGGTTGGAGCACCTGGTCGTGCGCGGTCGGCGGGGTGGCAGCGCCATGACCGCGGCGGCGCTCAACGCGATCGCGAGCGAGGAAGAATGACGGGCAGGCTGTACGGGGTCGGGGTGGGTCCGGGCGACCCGGAGCTGGTGACCGTCAAGGCGGCGCGGCTGATCGGCGAGGCGGACGTGGTCGTGTTCCACAGCGCGCGGCACGGGCGCAGCGTGGCGCGCCGGATCGCCGAGCCCTACCTGCGCGAGGGCCAGGTCGAGGAGCAGCTCGTCTACCCGGTCACGACCGAGGACTCCGACGACTACCAGGGCGAGATCGACGCGTTCTACGAGGAGTGCGCGGCGCGGCTGGCCGCGCACCTCGACGCCGGCCGCACGGTGGTGGTGCTGGCGGCGGGCGACCCGTTCTTCTACGGCTCCTACATGCACCTGCACAAGCGGTTGGCGCACCGCTACCCGGCCGAGGTGGTGCCGGGCGTGACGTCGGTGAGCGCGGGCGCGGCGGTGATCGGGCGACCGCTGGTGGAGCGGGACGAGGTGCTGACCGTGCTGCCGGGCACGTTGCCGGCGGACACCCTCGCCGGGCACCTGGCCGGCGGCGACCCCGTGGCGATCATGAAGCTGGGGCGGACGTTCCCGCGGGTGCGCGAGGCGCTGGCGCGGGCCGGGCGGCTGGACGAGGCGTGGTACGTGGAGCGCGCCACGACGGGGGCGCAGCGCACCGCGCCGCTGTCCGAAGTGGACCCCGACGGCGTGCCGTACTTCTCGTTGGCGCTGCTGCCGAGCAGGCCCGCGCGCCGGCCCGCCGGTGCGGGCGAGGTCGTGGTGGTCGGGCTGGGCCCGGCCGGGCCCGAGTGGCTGACGCCGCAGGCCCGCCGCGCGCTGGCCGACGCCGACGACCTGGTCGGCTACGTGACCTACCTGGACCGGGTGCCGGTGGACCCCCGGCAGCGGCGGCACGCGTCGGACAACAAGGTGGAGGCCGAGCGGGCCGCGTTCGCGCTGGACCTGGCCAAGCGCGGGCGGCGGGTCGCGGTGGTGTCGTCCGGCGACCCGGGCGTGTTCGCGATGGCCAGCGCGGTGCTGGAGGTGGCGGGCGAGGAGCAGTTCGCGGGCGTGCCGGTGCGGGTGCTGCCGGGGTTGACCGCGGCGCACGCCGTGGCCAGCCGGGTCGGCGCACCGCTGGGCCACGACTACTGCGTGGTGTCGCTGTCGGACCGGCTCAAGCCGTGGGACGTGATCGAGGAGCGGCTGGGGGCGGCGGCGCGGGCCGACCTGGTGCTGGCGATCTACAACCCGGCCTCGCGCAGCCGCACGTGGCAGGTGGACAAGGCGCGGGACGTGCTGCTGCGGCACCGCTCCCCCGACACGCCGGTGGTCGTCGGGCGTGACGTCGGCGGGCCGGAGGAGTCCGTGCGGGTGGTCCGGCTGGCGGACCTGGACGCGTCCACCGTGGACATGCGCTGCCTGCTGCTGGTGGGCTCGTCGCAGACGCGGGTCAGCCCGCGCGGCGCGGTGTTCACCCCGCGCCGCTACCCCGGCTGAGCCACTCGACGGCCTCGGCCACGGTTTCCACCAGCGGCGCGGGCGGTGGCGGCGGCCGGCGCACGACCACGACCGGGATGCCGAGCAGGCGCGCGGCCGTCAGCTTGGCCGCCGTCATCGGCCCGCCGCTGTCCTTGGTGACCAGCACCTCGACCCGGTGCTCCCGCATCAGCGCCAGCTCACCGTCCACTGTGTACGGTCCGCGGTCCAGGACGAGGTCCAGCCGCGGGTTCGGCGGGTCGGGCGGGTCGACCGTGCGGGCGACGCCCGCGGTGAACGCGGCCAGGTCGCGCCGCCCGGTGGTGACGAACGCCCGGCGGCCGGCGACGAGCGCGGCGGCCTCGGCGACGGTGTCCACGTACCGCCAGCCGTCCTCGGGCGGCCAGCCGGGGCGGCGCAGAACGAGGAACGGCGTGCCGGTCTCGGCGGTGGCGGCCAGGGCGTTGGCCGTGATGCGGTCGGCGAACGGGTGGGTGGCGTCCACGACGGCGGCCACCCGTTCGGCCCGCAGGTAGGCCACCAGCCCGGCGACACCGCCGAAGCCGCCGACGCGGACCTCGCCCTCCGGCAGCTTCGGGTGGGCCACCCGGCCCGCCAGCGACGAGACGACCCGGACGTCGGTGAGGGCGGCGGCGAGCGCGCGCGCCTCGCCCGTGCCACCCAGTACCAGCACGGTCCTCACGGCTGTTGCATCCTGTCGTCGTGAGCACGAACCTGCGCTTCGGCTGGACCACCGGCGCCTGCGCCACCGCCGCCACCACGGCGGCGTACACGGCGCTGCTCACCGGCGCGTTCCCGGACCCGGTGCGGATCGCGCTGCCCAAGGGGCGCACGCCGGCGTTCGCCCTGGCCCGCGAGGCGCTCGACGCAGGCTCCGCGTTCGCCGCGATCGTGAAGGACGCGGGCGACGACCCGGACGTGACGCACGGCGCGCTGGTCGGCTCCACCGTGCGGCACGGCCCGCCGGGCAGCGGCGTGGTGTTCGAGGCGGGGCCCGGCGTCGGCACGGTGACCAAGCCCGGCCTGCCGCTGCCGGTCGGCGAGCCGGCGATCAACCCCGTGCCGCGGCAGCTCATGCGCGAGCACGTGGCCCGGGTCGCGGCGGAGCACGGCGGCAGCGGCGACGTGGTGGTGACGATCTCGGTCGAGCACGGCGAGGAGCTGGCGCGCCGGACGTGGAACCCCCGGCTGGGCATCCTGGGCGGGCTGTCGATCCTCGGCACCACGGGCGTCGTGGTGCCGTACTCGTGCTCGGCGTGGATCGACAGCATCCGGCGCGGGATCGACGTGGCGCGGGCGCAGGGCCGCGACCACGTGGCCGGCTGCACCGGCAGCACGTCGGAGAGGGTCGCGGCGGAGCTGCACGGGCTGCCGGAGGACGCGTTGCTGGACATGGGCGACTTCGCCGGCGCCGTGCTGAAGTACCTGCGCCGCCACCCCGTGCCGCGGCTGACGATCGCGGGCGGGATCGGCAAGCTGTCCAAGCTCGCGGACGGCCACCTGGACCTGCACTCGGGGCGGTCGCAGGTCGACCTGGGCTTCCTCGCGTCCCTGGTGGACGACCCGGAGGTGGCCGGCGCCGTGGCGGTGGCCAACACCGCGCTCGGCGCGTTGCAGGTCTGCCAGGCGGCGGGCGTGCCGCTGGGCGACCTGGTGGCGGCACGGGCCAAGGCGACGGCGGACGGCGTGCTGCGGGGCGCGCCGGTCGCCGTCGACGTGGTGGTGATCGACCGCGCGGGAGCGGTCGTCGGCCGGGCCTGAGGTCACGACCGGCAGCGCTGCGCGGAGTAGAGGTGGCTGTCCGGGAAGCCCGCCGCGGTCAGCACCCGGCCCACGACGATGACGGCGGTGCGCCGCACGCCGGCCGCCAGCACCTGCCCGGCGATGTCGGCGAGGGTGCCGCGCAGCACCAGCTCGTCCTCCCGGCTCGCGCGGGCCACCACGGCGACCGGGCAGTCCGGGCCGTAGTGGGGCAGCAGGTCGGCGACGACCTCCTCGATCCGCTGCACGGCCAGGTGCAGCACCAGCGTCGCGCCGGTCCGGCCCAGCGAACCCAGGTCCTCCCCCGGCGGCATGGGCGTGGCGCGGGCCGACGTGCGGGTCAGGATCACCGTCTGGCCGACGCCCGGCACGGTCAGCTCGCGGTTGAGCGACGCGGCGGCGGCGGCGAAGGCGGGCACGCCCGGCGTGACGTCGTACGGGATGCCCAGCGCGTCCAGCCGGCGCATCTGCTCGGCCACCGCGCTGAACACCGACGGGTCGCCGGAGTGCAGGCGGGCGACGTCCTGCCCGGCGGCGTGCGCGGCGGCGAGCTCGGCCGTGATCCGGTCGAGGTCGAGGTTCGCGGTGTCGACCAGGCGGGCGCCGGGCGGGCAGTGGTCGAGCACCTCGACCGGGACGAGCGCGCCCGCGTACAGGCAGACGGGCGACTCCGCGATGAGCCGCGCCGCCCGCAGGGTCAGCAGGTCGGGGGCGCCGGGGCCGGCGCCGATGAAGTGGACGGTCACGCGCTCTCCTTCGTCACTGCCCACGTCGTCACGGGCATCTGCGGGCGCCAGCCGGTGAACCCGCCCAGGGCGGTCGCCCGGCTCACCTCGATGCGGCCCAGGTCGCCGCCCAGCAGCCCGTGCCAGCGGGTCAGCACGGCCTCCGACTCCAGCGTCACGGCGTTGGCCACCAGCCGGCCGCCGGGCTTGACCGCCGCCCAGCAGCGCTCCACCACGCCCTCGGCGGTGAGGCCGCCGCCGATGAACACCGCGTCGGGCGGCTCCAGGTCCAGCGCCGCCGGCGACGTGCCGACGACGACCTCCAGGCCGGGGACGCCGAGCGCCGTCGCGTTGCGCGTGATGCGCGCCGCCCGCTCGGGCTGCCGCTCGACCGCGACGGCCCGGCAGGTCGGGTGGGTGCGGCACCACTCGATCGCGATGCTCCCCGCGCCCGCGCCGACGTCCCACAGCAGCTCGCCGGGCCGCGGCGCGAGCAGCGCCAACGTCACCGCGCGCACCTCGCGCTTGGTCAGCTGGCCGTCGTGCTCGTACAGCCCATCCGGCCGACCCGGCACCAGCGAAGCGCCGTCCGCGCCGCACTCGACGGCGAGCACGTGCAGCGGGTCGGCGTCGTCGAGCGAGTCGTGCACCCGCTCCCCCGGCCCGCCGAGCTGCTCCAGCACGGTGAGCCGCGCGTCCGGCGCCAGGGCGGCGACCTCGCGGGGCGTCCCGCCCAGCACCAGCACCCGGCGCCCGGGGTGCAGGTGCGGCACGAGCAGCGCGGCGGGCTTGCCGACCAGGCTGACCACGGTCACGTCGTCCAGCGCCCACCCCAGGCGCGCGCACGCCAGGGACGCCGACGAGGGGTGCGGCACGACGCGGACCCGGTCCCTGCCGAGCAGCCGCACGAGCGTGGTGCCGATGCCGTGGAACATCGGGTCGCCGCTGGCCAGCACGCCCACCCGGCGCCCGGCGTGGCGGGCCAGCAGGTCGGGCAGCGCCGGCACCAGCGGCGAGGGCCACGGCACCCGTTCGACGTCGCCGGGGACGAGGTCGAGCTGGCGGGAGCTGCCCATCAGCACCTCGCACGACGCCAGTTCGGCCCGCGAGGCGGGCGGCAGGCCGTCCCAGCCGTCGGCGCCGATGCCGATGACGGTGACGCTCACACCGTCCCCAGGGCGCGGGTGACGGCGATCTCGATCACCACGCGGTCCGGGTTGGGTCGCGGCGTGCGGTAGCGCTCGGCGTACCGGCGCTCGGCGTCGCGGACCACCTCGGGCTCCTGGCGGACGACGGCGCGCCCCTCCAGCGTGGACCACCGGCGTCCGTCCACTTGGCACACGGCCGCGGGCGCGCCCCCGTCGCCGGCCGCGAGGATCTGCCGCACCTTGTGCGACCGGCGCGAGGTGATCACCCGGGCGGTGGCCGTCGCGACGTCCAGCGTGACGCCGACCGGCACCACGTGCGGCGTGCCGTCCGGCCGGATCGTGGTCAGCGTGCACAGGTGGCGCTCGGTCCAGAACGCCCGGAAGTCCTCGCCCTTGCTCGACAACATGGGTGCATCATGCGGCACGCGCGGGCGAACGCGGAAAACGCGACGCGCCGATCCCGCCGGGAGGCCCGGTCGCCGGGGCGCGTGGCGTGCGCCGGCTCACGCGGTCCGGTGGGTGCGACCGCCGCCGGTCGACGCCTGGTCACCCTGCCGGGTGAGGTGCGCGCGCTGCGCGATCACTCTGAGGAGGCAGGCGCCGCACGTGGCGGGGCCTGCGCGGCCGTGCACGAGGGGGACGCGCCGCCGCGCGCGGTGGGCTGGGCTAGGTTCGGATCATGAGCGCGTGGGCGGCCGGGGCGATCCGGCGGGTGCGCGAGGACCACCGGCCGACGCCGCTGCGCGAGCTGCGGGTGGGCGGGGCGCGGGTCTTCCTGAAGGACGAGACGACCCTGCCCACCGGCAGCACCAAGGACCGGGCGGTGGCGGCGATGCTGTGCCACGCGATCGCGAGCGGTCGCGTCACCGAGGGCACCGGGGTGGTCGTGGCCACGGCGGGCGCGGTCGCGGTGTCCACCGCCCGGTACGCGGCGCTGCTCGACCTGCCGTTCACCGCGCTGGTGCCCGCGAACTCCGACCCGGACGTGCTGGAGCGGATCGTCCACGCGGGCGGCCGGTGGCAGCGCGCCGCGCAGCCGCCGGCGGCGCTCCAGCACGAGGCCCGCACGCTCGCCGAGGGGTGGGGCGCGCACTTCCTCGACCACTTCGCCGACGCCGAGCCCGCGGTGGCCGCCTGGCCGCCGACCCTCGCCGACGAGCTGTTCGCCCAGCTCCCCGAACCACCGCGGTGGGTCGTCGTGGGCGCGGGCACGGGCGCGACCTCGGCCGCGATCGGCCGCCACATCCGCCGCGAGGGCCTCGACACCCGGCTGGCGCTGGTCGACCCGGAGAACTCGGCCTACTTCCCCGCCTGGGCGTCCGGGGCGCACGACTACGGCACCGGCCTGCCGTCCCGCATCCCGGGCATCGGCCGGCCGCGGGTGGAGCCGGGCTTCCAGCCGGGCGTGCTGGACCTGGTGGTCCCGGTGCCGGACGCGGCGTCGGTCGCGGCGCTGCACTGGCTGCACCGCCGGGGCGTGGACGCGGGCCCGTCCACCGGGGCGGCCCTGTGGGGCATCCACCACCTGGTCGGGGCGATGCGCGAGGCGGGCCCGTTCGCCGCCGTCATCGCCGATCGCGGCACCCCGTACCGCAGGACCTTCTTCGACCGCGCCTGGCTGGAGTCGCGCGGGCTGAGCCCGGACCCGTACGCCGACCGCCTCGGGCCGTGACCAGGGCGGACCCCGGACGTCACCGCCGGTCGCGCAGCCCGCGCACCGCGGCGGCGAAGCGGGCGACCGTGCCGGGCGTGGTGGAGGCGTGCGGCGAGAGCCGGACGTGCTCGGCGCGCGCGGTCGCCGTCACGCCCGCCTCCGCCAGGGCCGCGCCGACCGCCGCCGCCGGGTGGCCGGGCAGCGTGAACGCGAGGATGCCGGCGCGGCGGTCCCGCGCCGAGACCACCTCGCCGCCCGCCGCGCGCACCACCTCCGCCAGCTCGTCGGCCAACCCGACGACCCGCCGGTGCAGCGACCCGACCCCGGCCAGCTCCACCAGCTCCAGCGCCGTCGCCAGCGCGCCCGCCGCGACCGGGCTCGGGTTCGTGATCGACCACCCGGCCGCGCCTGCCCCGACCGGGTGAACGGCGTTGTCGAACAACCCCGGGTCGGCCGCGCCGGTACAGCCGGACAACACCGGGTCCAGCCTGGTCAGGGCCCGGTCGGACAGCGCGAGGAACCCCGTCGACCAGCCAGCGCGCAGCCACTTCTGGCCGCCGACGACCAGCACGTCGGCCGCCTCCCAGGGCTCGTCCACCACCCCGAAGCCCTGGATGCCGTCCACGACCAGCAGCCGGTCGCCGACCACCTCGCGCAGCGCCGCCAGGTCGGCCCGGTGCCCGGTGCGGAAGTCCACCGCGCTGACCGACACGGCCACCGTCCCGGGCGTCAACGCCTCGCGCACCGCGTCCGGCGTCACCGGACCGGGTGGCAGCCACGCCACGTCGACCGACGGCGACCGCGCCCACGGGTAGGTGTTGGCCGGGAACTCCCCCGCCGACACCAGCACCCCGCCGGTCACGCCCAGCGCCGCCTGGAACAGCCCGGTGCTCGTGTTGGGCAGCAGCGCCACGTGGTCGGCGTCGGTGCGGCACAGCCTGGCCGCGGCCGCCCTGGCCCGCGGCTCCTGCCGCATCAGGTCGTCCACCGTGGACGGCCCGGCCGCCGCCGACGCCTCCAGCAGCCGGGTGGTCGCCGCCACCGCCGCGCGCGACGGCGGCCCGAACCGGGCGAAGTCGAGGTAGCCCTCCGGCTCGTGGAACTGAGCGAGGTAGGACGACGGGACGGTCATGACCAGCTCCTGCTTCCGGGTGAACCGACCACTACACCGCGTGGTCACCGGCGGCCGCGCCCCGGTGCGGGGAATTGTGACGGTGTCGCGGTCGTTGGACGGGGTGCAAGGGGTCTACCCCGTGTCCACAGCAAGGAGGACCTATGGCCACCGTGGAGCTGACCGCGGAGAACTTCGACGAGGTTGTCGGCGGCTCCGAGATGGTCCTGGTCGATTTCTGGGCGGGCTGGTGCGGGCCCTGCGTCCAGTTCGCCCCGACCTACGAGAAGTCCGCCGAGAAGCACACCGACATCGTGTTCGGCAAGGTCGACACCGAGGCGCAGCAGCAGCTCGCCGCGGCGTTCCAGATCAGGTCGATCCCGACCCTCATGATCGTCCGTGACGGTGTCGTGCTCTACGCGCAGCCCGGCGCGCTGCCGGAAGCGGCGCTGGAGGACCTGATCGACCAGGCCCGCAAGGTCGACATGGAAGAGGTCCGCAAGCAGGTCGCGGAGCAGAAGGGCTGATCCTCAGTCCATCGCCGTCGTGTCGCGGGGCGGGGCCACCGGGTCCCGCCCCTCGGGCTGCCCGGCCTCGATCCGCCTGCCCCGCTCCAGCTCCGCGTCCAGCTCGGCGCCGAGCAGCAGGGCCAGGTTCGAGATCCACAGCCACACCAGGAAGATGATCACACCGGCCAGCGAGCCGTACGTCTTGTTGTAGGACCCGAAGTTGGCCGCGTAGAACGCGAAGCCCAGTGACGCGGCGACCCACACCACGACGGTGACCAGGCCGCCCGGCGTGATCCACAGGAAGCTGGGCTGCCGCACGTTCGGCGACGCCCAGAACAGCAGGCCGATGGCCAGGCTCGCCAGCACGAACAGCACCGGCCACTTGGCGATGTCCCAGACGGTGACGAACGTCGAGCCGAGCCCGATCAGGTCACCCAGCCAGCGGGCGACGCCGCCGGTGAGCGTCACGCCCAGCGCGGTGAGCGCGAGCAGCACCACCACGCCGATCGTCAGGCCCAGCCGCAGCGGGATGACCTTCCAGAACGGCCGGCCCTCCTCCACGTCGTAGATCGAGTTGGCCGCGCGCATGAACGCGCCCACGTACCCCGAGGCCGACCACAGGGCCGTCACCAGGCCGACGATCGCCAGCAGGCCGCTGGCCTGCGACTTCTGCAGGTTCTCGATGCCGCCCGCGATGAAGTCCTTCGCCTCGCCGGGCCCGAGCGCGTCCAGGCTGTCCACAATGGAGTTCGTCGCGTCGGGCCCGAGCAGGCCCAGCAGCGAGACGAGCAGCAGCAACCCCGGGAACAGCGACAGCACCGCGTAGTAGGTGAGGGCGGCCGCCCAGTCGGTGAGGTTGTCCTCGTTGAACTCCTTGACCGTCCGCTTCAGCACCCCCAGCCACGAGCGCTTGGGCAGCTGGGTCGGTGCTTGGGGTGCGTGGGCCATGGGCGACGGGTTTCCCCCGTACGGCCGCGCGTACACCCGCGGGTTTTCGGGTAGTCGGGGTGCGAGTGGAGAGAGGAGACGGCCATGAGTCACGTCGCCGCCACCCGCGCGGCTGACCGGAGCGCCGATCGGGTAACGGGTCGGGTCGCCGATCGTGTCGCGGAGCGGGAGCCGTCCACCGCGGAGCTGGTGCAGAGGCTGTCCGAGCAGGTGAGCAGGCTCGCCCGGGACGAGATGCGGCTGGCCGCGGCCGAGATGCGCACGAAGGGCAAGCGCGTCGGCGCGGGCGCGGGGCTGCTGGGCGGCGCGGGCGTGCTGGCCTGGTTCGGCCTGATGGGCGTGCTCGCGGGGCTCGTGCTGCTGCTGGCCACCGTGATGCCCGCCTGGCTGGCGGCGTTCGTGGTCGCCGTGGGCGTGTTCGTCGTCGCGGGCGTGCTGGCGCTGGTCGGCCGCAAGCAGATCGACCGCGGGACCCCGCCGGTGCCGGAGGAGGCCATCGCGGGCGTCAAGGAGGACATCGCCACCGTGAGCGAGAGGGCACACCGATGAGCAGCGGCAAGAACGGCCCCACGGACCCGGACGAGCTGCGCGCCGACGTCGAGCAGACGCGGCGTGAGCTGGGTGACACCGTGGAGGCGCTGGTGCACAAGGCCGACGTGCCCGGACGGGTGAAGGACAAGGCGCGCAAAGGAGTGGAACAGGTGAAGGAGACCGCTACGCGGGCCAACGCGGCGGTGTCGGCGGCGGCGGGCAAGTCGGCCGCCAAGGCGGGCGAGGTCGCGGAGAAGGCGGGCGAGCAGGCCGGCAAGGCGGGCGCGGCGACCAGCGCCGCCGGCGCCGCGGTCGGCGAGAAGGCCGCCGCGATCGGCGAGAAGGCCGGTGCCGCGGCGACGCAGGCCGGGCAGAAGGCCGGTGAGGTCGCGAGCCAGGTCGGCGCCAGGGCGAGCGAGGTCGCGGGCCAGGTCGGCACGAAGGCGAGCGAGGTGGCCGAGCAGGTCAGCGCCAAGGCGGGGGTGGTCGCGGAGCAGGTCAGCGCCAAGGCGGGCGTCGTGGCCGACCAGGTCGGCACGAAGGCCGCGCAGGTGGTCGAGACCCTGCCGCCGCCCGTGCAGCAGCGCGTGGAGCAGGCCCGCAAGCACCCGGCGGCGGTCGCGGCCGGTGTCGCGGCGGTCGTGCTGGTGCTGTGGAAGCTCCTGAGGAGGGGGCGGTGAACGTCAACAAGCTCCTCTACCGGCCGCTCGGCATGCTGTTCGGCGTGCTCGGCGGTCTGGCGGCCAGCGCGGTGTTCGGCCAGGTGTGGAAGCTGATCACGGGCACCAAGGAGGCTCCGACCCCGACCCAGAAGGATCGGGGCTGGGGCGAGGTGCTGCTGGCCGCGTCCATCCAGGGTGCGATCTTCGGCCTGGTGAAGGCCGCGATCGACCGGGGTGGCGCGACCGGGTACGACAAGCTCACCGGCGAGTGGCCCGGCGACACGAACAAGTACGTGGACTGACGTCCGCCCGCCGTTCCGGAGGGCCGTCCCCCGTCAGGAGGGCGGCTCTTCCTCCTTCCCGCGCCGCTCGTCCTCGTCGAGGAACTGCTCCGGGTCCACGTCGAGGTCGGGCGGCTGCGGCGTGCCCGGGGAGTGCGGCGGGTCGGGGTTGACGCGAGTCTCGTTCGAGTCGTCTTCCAGTGGGTTGGTCATGCGGTCGAAGTACCCGTCCGGGGCGCCGCCAATCAGAACCGGGGCGGTCGCTTCTCCAGGAACGCCGTCACGCCCTCCGCGTACTCCGGGCTGTGCACCGCGTCGTCGTACAGGGCGCGGACGGCGTCGTCCTCGTCGTGCCGCCCGTCCGTGACGCGGTTGACGATCTGCTTCGCGCCGCGGACGCTGACCTGCGCGCGTGACGCGATGGTCCGCGCCAGCGCCTCCACCCGGTCCTCCAGCCCGCCGGCCGGGTGCACCTCGTTGACCAGGCCGATCCGCAGGGCGGTGGCGGCGTCGAGGATGTCGCCGGTGAACAGGATCTGCTTGGCCCACGCCGGGCCGACCACGTCGACGAGCTGCTTGGTCGAGGTGAGGTTGTAGACGATGCCGAGCTTGGCGGGCGTGATGCCGAAGCGGGCGTCGTCGGCGGCCAGGCGCAGGTCGCAGGCCAGGGCGATCTCGCAGCCGCCGCCGATGCAGAAGCCGGTGACGGCGGCGATGGTGGGCTTGCCGAGGGTGGCGATGGCGCGTTCGCCTGCGTGCACCGCCTCGCTGTACCGGGCCGCGCCCTCGGCGCCGTTGCGGAGGGTGGAGAACTCGCTGATGTCCGCCCCGGCGGAGAAGTGCTCCCCGCCGCGCACGACGAGCACGCGCACCTCGTCGTCGTCCCGCACCTGCTCCACCAACCCGGGCAACGCCGACCACATCTCGTAGCTCATCGCGTTCCGCTTGGCGGGCCGGTCGATCGTCAACCGCGCCACCGCCCCACCGCTCTCCAACCTCAACATCCCCGCACCCTAACCCCCGCGTGAGTCCTACGTTCAGCGCGCGAGAGTCGTACGTTCGCGCACCCCGAATTCAACACTCGGCATACCGGGTGGTACGTCCGAGCGTTGAACTCAGGTGCTCTGAGCGTAGGACTCTCGCGGCGTGAACGTAGGACTCTCGGGTTAGAGGTAGGGGTTGCGGGTGTAGGTCAGGCTGAACTGGCCGCGGTTGGCGAAGTAGGCGGAGACCAGGTAGGCGGGGTCGGTGGCCAGCAGGCCGCGCTGGAGGTCGCTGCCGTCGTTGCCGTCGTCCCAGCCCCACGCGCTGTTCGCCGCGTTGTCCTTGCCGTTGTCACCCCGGAACGTGCCCCAGCTCGCGAACGTCGTGGAGCTGTTGCGCTGCGCCCACAGCCCGCCCGGCGCGAACGCGTCCACCAGCCGGTACCCCACCGAGCGGTCGTTCCCGCCCGACGGCACCTCGCCGGTCGCGCTGGGCACGTACACGACGCCGTCGCCGCCCGGGAAGTCCGCCCCGTTCCACGCGTACAGCCCGTGCCCCTTCGCCTCCTGCCGCGTCGTCGGCCGCGTGCCCTGCATCCGCAGGGTGCCGTCGACGCTCTCCCGACCCGACGTGTACGTGCTCCCGGCCGGCACGTACGAGTAGAAGTCGCTGTGCGCCACCGTGATCACGGCCTCCAGCCTGCCGAACGCCGAACCGTCCTTCCGCACGGTCGCCAGCAGGCCCTCCATGTCGTTCTCGTGGGTGAACTGCTCGAACGGGTCGGGAACGTCCTCCCAGTCACGCGGGTGGTAGAAGCTGTAGACCAGGAACCAGTGCGTGGACGTCTCCACCACCGAGTAGTACGCCGCACCGGTGAGCCGCGCGACCGAGTCGTCCTGCGACTCCCAGTTGTTCAGCGTGTTCCACTCGCCGTCGAAGTCCACAGTGGACAGGTAGTCGGCGTCGTAGTCGGACGAGTCGGTGTCCTGGTAGTGCACCGGTGCCCAGTGGAACGCCAGCTCGGCGTCGGTCGCCGCGTGCGCGGGCGCGGTGAGGGACACCGACAGGGCGGTCGCCGCGAACAGGGACGCGGCGATCTTGCGTGCGGGGGACATGCTCCACCTCCGTCAGGGTTGCCCGTCGGAGCCAACGGGCCGCGCAGAACCCTGGGGTGAAGCGCCGGGCAACACAAGGGGTGGATCAGGTGATCGAAGCCGCTGACGTGCGGGTGAGGCGATGACGGGACTTCGGCACACCGCAAGGCACACGGCAAGGCACGCCGCAGGGCACACGGCGGGGCGGACCGGGGCCGTCGAAGTGCCCCGGTCCGCCCCGCACGCGCCTCAGGCGTGTTCCGGAGGGCTGATCAAGGACTCCGGGATCGCCGAGTCCTCGGTGCCCCACTTCGCCAGGATCCGCTGGTAGGCACCGTCCTTGATGAGCTTGTTCACCGCCGCCTGGAACGCGGGCGCGAGCGGCGAGCCCTTCGGCAGCGCGAAGCCCACGTCCAGTCGCTTGAACTCGCCCAGGAACTTCACGTTCGGCTGGTTGGCCGCCGCGTGCCGCAGGCCGTTGATCGTGCTCATCACGACGTCGATGTGCCGCTGCTGCAACCCCAGGAAGATCGCCGCGTTCTCGGAGAAGCTCAGCACCTCGTAGTCCGGCTTGCCCGCCTCGCCGCACCGGTGCTTCTCCCGCTCCAACGTCGCCTCGAACGTCGTGCCCGCGCCCGTGCCGACCTTCAACCCGCACAACGGGAGCAGCCCGTCCGCCCGCGTCACGCGGTTGTCGTCCGCGCGCACCGCGAAGCCCTGGCCGTCGTTGATGTAGGTGACGAAGTCGACCGTCTTCTTGCGCGCCTCCGTGACGCCGAAGTTGCCCGTGCCGACGTCGTACTTCCCGCCCGTCAACGACGGCAGGATCGTCTCGAAGCTCGCCACCTCGCGCTCGATGCGCAGCCCGAGCGTCTTCGCGACCGCCTCGGACATGTCGACGTCCAGCCCGAGCACGGTCTTGTTGTCCTCGGCGTAGTAGGACGACGGCGGCTGCCCGCCCACCGACGACCCGAACCGCACCACGCCCGCCTGGCGAACACCGGCCGGCAGCAGCGCGGCGATCGACTCGTCCTCCGCCACGGCCGACAGCACGTCCTCGGTCGGCTTGACGCCCGACGCGGGCGGGTCCACGGCGTCCGCCGGCGCGGCGCACCCCGAGACCACGAGCGCGAGCACCGCGGTGAGCATCAACAGGCAACGTGCGCGCATGGGCTATCCCAGGTCCTTCTCGAACGGCAGGTGGTGGAAGGTGAGCGGGTCGGCGGTGAGGTCGAACAGCGGCGTGTACCCGGTGGCCAGGTACAGCGCGCGGGCCTCCGGCTGCCGGGGGCCGGTGGTCAGGTAAAGGCGCGAGTAGCCGAGGTCGGCGGCGTCGCGCTCCAGCTCGGCGAGCACCCGCCGGGCCAGGCCGCGCCGGCGGTGCCGGGAGTCGGTCCAGATCCGCTTCAGCTCCGCGGTGCGCTCGTCGTACCGCATGAACGCACCGCCGGCCACCGCCACACCCGCCGACAGCAGCAGCACCAGGGTGCCGTGGGGAGGCGCGAAGACGGCCGGGTCGTACCTGGTCAGCTCCGCACGGGCGCCCTCGCCGTAGCGCGCCACGTACTCCTGCGTCAGCTCGTCCCTCAACGGCGCCGTGGCCGGGTCCTCCCAGCGGACCCGGCGGGCGACGAGGGTTTCCGGTGCGGTCACGCGGTCAGCCGTCCACCGCGATCTCACGGGCCTCCGGCACGGCCGCGGCGCGTTCCCGGTCGCGCTTGGCGACCTCCTCCCGCACGATCGGGATCACGTGGCGGCCGAAGTCGATCGTGTCGTTCACCATGTCGTACCCGCGGGCGGACAGGATGGTGACGCCCAGGTCGTAGTAGTCGAGCAGCGCCTGCGCCACGGTCTCGGGCGTGCCGACGAGGGCGTTGGAGTTGCCCGCGCCCCCGGTGGCGGCGGCGGTCGCGGTCCAGAGGGCGCGGTCGAAGCGCTCGCCGCGGTCGGCGATCTCCAGCAGCCGCTGGGAGCCGGTGTTCTCCGGGTTCTTCAGCGAGTGCCTGCGGGTCAAGGCGTTCACCCCACCGGTCCGCGTCTTGATGTCGTTCACGATCCGGTGCGCCTTCTCCCAGGCCAGCTCCTCCGTCGCGCCGAGGATCGGGCGGAACGCCACCTGGATGCGCGGCACGTCGGTGCGGCCCGCGTCCCGCGCCGCCTGCTTCACCGACTCGATCTGCGCCGCCGTGTCGGCCAGCGGTTCGCCCCACAGGCAGAAGATGTCCGCCTCCGCGCCACCCGCCTTGTAGGCGGCGGGTGACGAGCCGCCGAACGACACGCGCGGCCGGGGCTGCTGCACCGGGAACACGTCGCTCACGAAGTCGGCGAACCGGTAGTGCGCGCCCTCGTGGTCGAACGGCTCGCGGGAGGTCCACGCCTTCTTGACGATGCGGATGTACTCCTCGGTGCGCGAGTACCGCTCGTCCTTGGTCAGGTAGTCGCCTTCGCGCTGCTGCTCGTGGTCCGTGCCGCCGGTGATGAAGTGCACGGTCAGCCGGCCGTCGCTGATCTGGTCGAGCGTGGCGAACGTCTTCGCGGCGAACGTCGGGTAGGACACGTTCGGCCGGTGCGCCAACAGGATCTGGAGCTTGTCCAGCCTGGTGGCGACGTAGGCGGCGGCCTGCGCGGGCTCGGGCGAGCCGGAGCCGTAGGCGAACAGCACGCGGTCCCAGCCGTGCTCCTCGTGCGCGCGGGCCAGCCGCAGGGTGTAGTCCTTGTCGAACGCGAGACCGCTGCGCGGGTGGGTCTCGGAACCGTCGTTGGTGCCGCCGATCCCCAGGAACTCAACAGGCACGTCAGTACCTTCCGTCAGGAGGGAGAAGACGTCGACGCGCACACGACGTTGAGGGAGACGCGCGGGGTCGACGGTGTGCGGAAAACGCGGGGCGTCAGCCCCGACAGGAGGCCGACCACACCCGACCGAAGTCGATGTGGTCGCGGGTGACCAACCGCGTGCTTTCCACGATCCCAGTGCAACAGCGGCGCGGGTCGCCGTCAACGGCCTTCGACCACCGTCCAAATACCGGAATGCCTTGACGGGTCTCGACGGCGCGCCAATACGATCACCGTGCGGCGTTGAGGGACGCGGCCCGATTGTCGTGATCCCCCCTGCTCTGGAGCAGCCGATGAGCGCGTCCACCCTCTCCTCGCCGCCGCAGGCGTCCGAGGCGCCCGTGATCGTCCCGCTGCGCCGCCCCTGGCGCTGGGCCTCCGCCGTGCTCGTGCTCGCCGCCGTGGGCGTCGTGCTGTGGTCGGCGGTGACCAACGAGCAGTTCCAGTGGGGCGTGGTCGCCCGGTACTTCGCCACCACCGCCGTGCTGCGGGGCCTGTGGTTGACGTTGTGGCTGACGGCGCTGACGGTGGTGCTCGGCTTCGCGCTCGGCGGCGTGCTGGCCGTCATGCGGTTGTCCGGCAACCCGGTGCTGGTGGGCGTGAGCTGGGGTTACGTCTGGCTGTTCCGCTCGGTGCCGCTGCTGGTGCAGCTGCTGTTCTGGTTCAACTTCGGCGCGCTGTACCCGGCGCTGTCCGGCTCCGCGCCGGTGATCGGCCCGCTGACGTCGGTGATCATCGGCCTGGTGCTGCACGAGGCCGCCTACGCCGCCGAGGTCGTGCGCGGCGGCATCCTGTCGGTGGACGCGGGGCAGGCCGAGGCCGCGGCGGCGCTGGGCCTGCGGCGGTCCCGGGTGCTGCGGCGGATCGTGCTGCCGCAGGCGATGCGGTCGATCGTCCCGGCGGCGGGCAACATGCTCATCGGCACGCTGAAGGGCACCTCGATCGTGAGCGTGCTGGCCGTGCAGGACCTGCTGTACTCCGTCCAGCTCATCTACAACCGCAACTACCTGATCATCCCGCTGCTGCTGGTCGCGACCCTCTGGTACGTGCTCGTCACGAGCCTGCTCAGCGTCGGCCAGCACTACGTCGAGCGCTACTACGGCCGGGGCGCGCGATGAGCGTCGTCGTGGTGGTGGGTGCGGGACCGCGCACGTCCGGCATCCTGGAACGGCTGGGCGCCAACGCGCCGGAGCTGTTCGACGGACCGCTGGAGGTGCACCTGGTCGACCCGTTCGCGGCGGGCGCGGGCCGGGTGTGGCGGCACGAGCAGTCGCCGTTGCTGCGGATGAACTCCATGGCCGAGGACGTCACGGTGTTCACCGACGACTCGGTGGCGTGCGAGGGGCCGATCCGGCCGGGGCCGTCGCTGGCCGAGTGGGCCCGGTCGTGCCTGTCGGGCGTGGACCTCGACCCGGCCGTGCGGGCCGAGCTGGAGGCGATGGGGCCCACGACGTTCCCGAGCAGGCGGGTGCAGAGCGCGTACCTGAGGTGGTTCCACGCCCGGGCCGTGTCCTGGTTGCCCGAGGGCAGCTCGGTGACCGAGCACGCCACGAAGGTCGTGCGGATCACCGGGTCCGCCCAGGTGCGGCAGCGGGTGTGGCTCGCGGACCGGGCCGAGCCCCTGGTGGCGGACGTGGTCCTGCTCGTGCTGGGCCACCTGGACACCGTCGTCGCGCCCGAGCACCGGGAACTGGCCGACTACGCGGCCGCGCACGGCCTCACGTACCTGCCGCCGGACTACACCGCCGACACGGACCTGTCGGCGGTGCGGGCCGGTGAGGACGTCGTGGTGCGGGGCCTGGGGCTGGCGTTCGTCGACCTGGCCGTGCTGCTGGGCGAGGGGCGGGGCGGACGGTTCGAGCGGGTCGACGGCGTGCTGCGGTACGTGCCGTCCGGTCGCGAACCGCGCCTGCACGTCGGCTCGCGCCGCGGCACGCCGTACCACTCCAAGACCGGCTACCGGTTGCGCGGCGCGCCGCCGGAGCCGCCCCGGTTCTTCCGGGCCGCCGACCTGCTCGCCCGTCCCGGCGAGCTGGACTTCCGGCGGGACGTGTGGCCGCTGATGGCCAAGGAGATCGCCTACGGCCACTACCGCGAGCTGTTCACCGCGCACCCGTCACGGGTGCGGGCCACGTGGGAGGAGTTCTCCGCGCGGTTCGCCGAGCTGGACTGGTACGGCGACGGGATGCGGGCGCTGGAGGACGCGACCGTGCCGGCCGACGAGGACCGCATCGACTTCGAGCGGCTGGACCGGCCCATCGACGGGGTGGAGTTCCCCACGTCGGAGGAGTTCCAGGAGTTCCTGCGGGCGCACGTGATCGCGGACGTGGCCCGGCGGTCCGACTCGGCGTTCAGCGCGGACCTGGGCGCGTTCCTGGCGCTGCTGGGCGTGTACGGCCAGTTCGCCGTCCTGTCGGCGGCCGGTCGGCTGCGCGGCGAGGGCGGCTGGTGGCACGGCTTCTTCAGCTCGATCGCCAGCGGACCGCCGCCGGACCGGTTGGAGGAGCTGCTGGCCCTGTCCCGCGCCGGTGTGGTGCGGTTCCTGGGCGCGAACACGTGGGTCCGCGCGGAGGGCGGGGTGTTCCTGGCGGGCAGCGCCAGCGTGCCGTCGCACGTCGTGCGCGCGACCGGGCTGATCGAGGCGCGCCTGCCCGAGCACACCCTGTCGCTCACCGCCGACCCGCTGCTCAGGTCGCTGGCGGCGAGCGGTGACGTGTCCGATGTGGACGGAATGGTGCTGGTCGACGCGGCCGACAGCCGGATCGTCGACGTCACCGGCACGCCCCACGCCCGCCGCTTCGCCGTCGGCCCCTACACGACCAGCAAGGCGTACGCGGCCTTCGCCCGGCCCGGCACCAACGCGCCGAACTTCCGGCAGAACGACGAGGTGGCCAGGGCGGTGCTGCGGTTCCTGGCCGCGGCGGCCGACGGCGCGGGCGAGTCCGTGGCCTGAGACGTCACAGGGCCGAGGCGGTGAACCACCCCGCCTCGGCCAGTTGCGCGCCCAGCGCGCCGACCAGCTCCGCCCGGTCCTCCCCGGACAGCAGCGCCTCGTTGACGAAGATACCTCGGCCGGGCACCGCCGCGCCCAGCTCCGCGAGCAGCGGCTTGAGGTGCAGCTCCACGGCCAGCGCGTGCTTGTCCGCCGCGGCCACGAGCAGCGGCACGGCGGTCCTGCCCCGCAGCCAGTTCCCGGGCGCCTGGTCGAGGACCGCCTTGAGCAGACCGGTGTACGTGGCCTTGTAGGTCGGCGACGCCACGACCAGCACGTCCGCCGCCGACAGCTCGTCCAACGCCTCCCGCACGGCCGTGGAACCCGGCGCGAACACGGACGACGCCAGTTCCGCCGCGTCCACGACCGGTCCGTTCCCGGCGACCTCGGAACCCCGGGCGGCCAACGCGCCGCGGACCGCTTCCCGCAGGGCCAGTGCGGCGTTCAACGTGCGGGAGCCCGGGCGGGGGTTGCCGACGAGGACGCCGACGACGAGTGGCTGGTTCATGTGCCGAAGCATGCAACCCGTCGTCGGCGTCCTCAAGGTCGTCCACCGTGCGGGATCACGCCGTCTTCGGCAGCCCCGGCGGGTTGACCTCGCTCTTCTGGACGGCCTCGTCCCGCAGGCCCCACCGGTCCAGGACCTCGGCGTACTGGCCGTTGGCGATCAGGTGGTCGATGGCCTCGGCGACCGGCTGCGCCAGGCCGCTGCCCTTCTTCGTGGTCGCGGCGATCTTGCCCACGGTCGAGCCGCCGCCGGAGAACGTGCCGATGATCTCGGTCTTGCCGGAGGTGGCCACGTGGTAGGCCGAGGTCGGGTTCGGGCCGAGGTAGGCCTCGATCCGGCCGGACTCCAGCGCCAGGTAGTAGTCGGCGGCGTTCTGGTAGTACTTGATGTCCGTCGCCGCCAGGCCGCGCGCCTCGTTGGCCCGGCTCCACTCGACCAGGATCTTCTCCTGGTTGGTGCCGGAGCCGACCGCGATGACCTTCCCGGCCACGTCCTCGGGCTTGGTCACCCGCCAGGAGCCGCCCTTGCGCGCCTCGAACGCCAGCGTGTCCAGCCGGTAGGTGGCGAAGTCGTACTTCTCCTTGCGCTCCTCGGTGACCGTGATGTTGGACAGGCCCAGCGGGTACGTGCCGCTGTCCAGGCCGATGAACAGGTTCTCCCACGACGTGGTCTCGAGCTGGGGTTCGAGGCCCAGCACGCCGGCGATCAGCACCGCGAGGTCGGTCTCCACGCCGATCGGCGTCTTGTCGTCGGTGGCGTAGAAGCGCAGCGGCGGCGCGGTGGTGACCGACCCGGCGACGACGAGCTTGCCGGTGCGGCGGAACTCCTCGGGCACCTTGGCGGCGATGGCGTCCACCTTCGTCGCGGTGACGCGCTGCTGGTCCGGGCCTAGGTTCACGGTCTTGCCTGCGGCGACCACCTGGTTCTCGGTCGTCCCGTCGTCGGCGCCGCAGGCGACCAGTGAGACGAGTGCGGTTATCGCGGCGACGATCTTCAGTGCGGACAACGGTTCTCCAGGGTTGTTCAGAGCACTTTGGACAGGAAAGCGCGGGTGCGCGGGTGTTGCGGGTCGTCCAGCACCTGCCCGGGCGGTCCCTGCTCGACCACGACGCCGCCGTCGAGGAAGACCACGGTGTCGGCCACGTCCCGGGCGAAGCCGATCTCGTGCGTGACGATGATCATGGTGGTGCCGGTGCGGGCGAGGTCGCGGATCACGTCCAGCACCTCGCCGACCAGTTCGGGGTCGAGCGCGGAGGTCGGTTCGTCGAACAGCAGGACCTTCGGCTCCAGCGCCAGGGCGCGGGCGATCGCGACGCGCTGCTGCTGGCCGCCGGACAGGTGCCGGGGGTAGGCCGACTCCTTGTCCGACAGGCCGACGCGCTCCAGCAGCCGCAGCGCCTGCGCGCGTGCCTCGGCCGGTGACTTGCGGCCCGTGGCGACGGGCGCTTCGACGATGTTCTCCAGCACCGTGAGGTGCGGGAACAGGTTGAAGTTCTGGAACACGAAGCCGACGTGCGCGCGTTGCCGGAGCACCTCGCGCTCGCGGAGCTCGTAGAGCTTGTCACCCCGCCTGCGATAGCCGATCAGCTCGCCGTCGATCCCGACGAGGCCGCGGTCGGTCTTCTCCAGGTGGTTGATCGTGCGCAGCAGGGTCGACTTGCCCGAGCCGGACGGCCCGAGCACGACCACCACCTCGCCCGCGCCGACTTGGAGGTCCACGCCGCGCAGCACCTCGTTGTCGCCGAACCTCTTGTGGACGCCGCGGACGTCCACCATCACCTCGCCCATTTCCACCCGTCCTCGTTCCTGGTCGCGCCCTTGGCGTAGTGCTTCTCGACGTAGTGCTGCACGACCGACAGCAGGGTGGTCAGCGCGATGTACCAGGCGGTGGCGACCATGAGCAGCGCGACGACCCGCGCGTTGCGGCCGTAGATCACCTGCACCTGGTAGAACAGCTCGCCGATCGCCATCACGGACACCACGGACGTGCCCTTGAAGAGGCTGATCACCTCGTTGGTGGCGTTGGGCAGGATGGAGCGCATCGCCTGCGGCAGCACGATCCGGCGCAGTTGGCGCGACCGCGGTATGCCCAGCGCGGCGGCGGCCTCGAGCTGGCCGTGGTCCACCGAGATGACGCCGGAGCGCACGATCTCCGCCGCGTACGCCGCCTGGTGCAGCGCGAGCCCCAGCACCGCCGCGCCCATCGGGCTGATCAGGTCCTGGGTGCGGAAGCTGACGAACGACGGGCCGAACGGGATGCCGAAGCTCAGCTCGTCGTAGAGGTAGGAGATGTTGAACCAGAACAGCAGTTGCACGATCAGCGGGATCGAGCGGAACGCCCACACGTAGGTCCAGCTGACCGTCTCCAGGAACCGGCTGCGGGACAGCCGCATCAGGGCCAGCACGATGCCGAGGGCGAAGCCCAGGACCGTGCCGTAGAGGGTCAGCTCCAGCGTGACGACGACCGCGTTCAGGATCGACTTCGCGGTGACGAAGCGGGCGAACGTGGCCCAGTCCCAGCCGGGGTTGGTCGCCAGGCCGTGGATGAACTGGGACAGCAGGACGAGCACGGCGACGACACCCACCCACCGCCACGGGTGGCGGGCGGCGACGACCTGGGGTGCCGGGGAGTCGAGGGCACGCGGGCGTGGTCGCGCGGACACGCTCATGGCGAGGTCCTTCCGGTGGGGCGGGTGCGGAGCGGCGGGGTGCCGAAGTGCGGGAGGTGCGGGGTACGGGAGGTGCGGGGTACGGCGTGCGGGAGGTGCGGGGTTGCGGGCGTTTGCCGTGGAGCGGCGGAACCGTAGCCACTTCGCCGACGCGCGAACAAGCCCGCCCACGTGCTGAACGGCTGTGGTCAGGTGGTTGACAAAACGGCCCGGTCACCCGAATCGAGCAATGTCCGGTCCACTGAGGAATGTCGCGGTCAGACAGATTTCACCGTGGCACAACGGTTCCCGACGTGCTCCCGCGCTCAGTGACCGGCGTCCGGTTGGGGGAACATGCGCGCCATGCCGGGCGGCGGGGTGAACGGCCGCCAGCGGTTCGGGCGTTGGGCCAGGCGGTCGGCGACGAGCCACAGGACGGTGGCGTTGTAGCCGTAGCCCAGGTGGCTGGAGTTGACCGCGACGTTCTCCTGCCGCGTGCCGGGCGCGGAGATGCAGGTCTGCCAGGCCACGATGCCGTCCGCCTTCGAGTAGACCGAGGTCGACGGCACCGGGAAGGGCGGGCGGGTGTGCTCGGGCGGTGGCATGTCCGCGCCGGCGACGTACAGCTTGGTCAGCAGTTGGTACACCGGGTTGACGCGGGTCTGGCGCAGGTCGGTCATCGCGTACGGGCTGCCGAGGGTGATGACCTGGCGGACCACGCCGGGGTGCTCGCGGGCCAGCTCGCGGGCGAAGATGCCGCCCAACGACCACCCGACGAGGCTGACCTTCCCCCCGACGGCCAACTCCCGCAACAACTCCCGCATGCCGCGCACGACCCCGACCGACGGCCCGATGTTGAGCCCGAGCCCCCAGCCGTGCACGTCGTACCCGAGGCGGGCGAGGAACTTGCGCAACGTCCCGGTGGACGCGTCGGTCGCCCCGAGCCCGGGCAGCACGAGCACCACGTGCCCGTCACCGCTGGGCGCGCCGCGGAGGAGCGAGCGGGTCGCCGCGAACTGCCCGATCCCCACCGCGGCCCGCGTGGGTTCGGTGAGGTACCAGAGCAACCCGGGCGCCGGGGTCGGCGGCCCGTCCGCCGAAGCCTCCCTCGGCGACGGCACCGACACCGGCGCGGGCTCAGGTACCGGTACCGGCACCACGGCAGGGTCCTCCCCCGCTGAGGGCTCGGCGTGCGGTGCGGCGACCCCGGCCGAACCCGGATCTGGCGCTACGGCAACCCCGCGTCGTCTGCGCTTCGGTGCGCCCTCGGACGCCGGAGCCCCAACCGAGCTGACGGGTGCCGAGGAGACCGGGGACGGCGCCGGTTCCGCCCCGGGGACCTGCGTGGTGCCCGACGCTTCGGCCGCGGCCGGGCCCGGTGACGTCTTCAGGATCGCTTTCGCCGCTCTGGCCAGCCCTCGGTTCGGCGCGGCTCCGGAGCCGGTGCCTTGCCCTGCTGCTCGGCCGGCCGCAGATCCCGGCCTTCGGTTCGGAGTGGCTCTGGAACCGGTGCCTTGGCCTGCTGCTCGGGTGGCCGCAGCTCCGGGACCTCGGTTCGACGCGACCCCGGAATCGAGACCTCGATCTGCTGCTCGGGTGGCCGCAAACCCTGGGTCCCGGTTCGACGTGACCTCGAAATCGAGGCCATGATCTGCTGCTCGGGTGGCCGCAAGCCCTGGGCCTCCGCCCGGAGCGGCCCCGGACCCGGTGGGTTGACCTGCGGCTCGGCCGGTCGCAGATCCCGGCCTTCGGTTCGGAGTGGTTCCGGACCCGGGCCCGCCGGCTCGGCCCGAGTCAGCGCTCGGAGCGGTGGACCGGGCCGTCGTGGCCGGTGAGGAGCGGTGCTCCGACGTGGCCGCGGCAGTGGCGCTCCGGTCCGCGGTGGGAAGCACCGCCGCGGCGGGGAGCGGCTCCTGACCCAGGTCGGCGTGACCCGGTGCGGTGCCCGGCAGTCCCGGCATGGCCTCTCCCCCGCTCCGCGTCGAGCGCGAACCCCAGGTGACCATGATGTTTCGTGCAGGTTGATTGCGCCAGTACCGAGCCGTCTCGAATCTTCGCGATCACCTCCTCGACAGTGCGGCCCGCGGCCGTGATCAGCGCGGCCGTGATCAGCGCGGCCGTGATCAGCGCGACCGGGGGCTGCGGTGATCGGCCGCCACCGCGCCGGCCAGCTCCACCGCCTCCACCGCCGCCTCACCGATCCTGGCCAGCGCCTGCGGGTCGACGTACAGCTCCACGTCCTGCCCGATCTTGAACACCACCGCGCCCCCTCCCGGCTCCACCTCGTAGTTGATCCAGACATCACCCGGCACCTGCGCCCACAGGTGCACCTGCGCCCGACCCATTTCCGCCCTCCGATCTCCGGCCCTGTTATGATCGTGCCGACGTTTGCTGATATCAGCAAGTGGCACAACCCGATCGGGTGATGAATCATGGCACTGTCACCATCCGTCGCCGGCTGGGAACTCGGCCTTCGCCTGCGCGAGCGCCGGGAACTCATGGGCGTCACCGCCGCCTCGGCCGGGCAGGCGATCGGCACCGGCCAGTCGTACGTGTCGGGCGTCGAGACCGGCAAGCTGAAGATCAACGAGCGCAAGCTCGCCGAACTGGCCGCCGTCCTCGAGTTCGACGCCTCGGAGGTCGAAGAACTCCAGCAACTCCGGGAGGAGGCCGGCAAACGCGCCTGGTGGAGCCCCTACTCCGCCATGTTCAGCGGTGAGGTGCTGCGCTACTTCGGCTTCGAGGCGGGCGCGGAGAGCATCAGGGCCTACAGCGCGGGCATGATCACGAGCTTGTTGCAGACCCGCGACTACGCCATGGCCATCATGAACGGCGGCGCGCCGAGCATCCGCCTGGCCGAGGCGCACCGCCGGGTCGAGGTGCGGCTGAAGCGCCAGGAACGCCTGGAGGGCGAGAACCCGCTCCGGCTCACCACCGTGATCACCGAATCCGGGCTGCGGCAGCAGGTCGGCGGCCGGGCGGTGATGGCGGCGCAGCTCGCGCACCTGGCGGCCAAGATCGAGGAGCACCCCGACACCATCGACGTCCGGGTCGTCCCCTTCACCGCCGACTACCACAACGCCATCGGCGGGTCGACGTTCTACCTCCTCGGGTTCGCCAGCAGCAGGCTGCCCGACCTGGTGTGGCAGGAGACCGTCTCGACCACCGATCTGATCGATCAACCCATGCGGA
The DNA here is from genome assembly GCF_044544865.1 of Actinosynnema sp. NPDC053489. Classification (NCBI taxonomy): domain Bacteria; kingdom Bacillati; phylum Actinomycetota; class Actinomycetes; order Pseudonocardiales; family Pseudonocardiaceae; genus Actinosynnema; species Actinosynnema sp. NPDC053489. The sequence continues at coordinate 446,845 of NZ_JBITXT010000007.1, forward strand.
TCCGCGAGTACAGTCTGGCTCACAGCCAGGCGATGGACTTCGCGCTCGACCGGGCCGAGTCCCTGCGCCTGATCGAGCGGATCCGGGAGGAGTTCGAGTGAACGACCGCACCGGCTGGTTCAAGTCGAGCCGCAGCGCCGAGAACCCGGCCTGCGTCGAGGTGCGGTTCGTGCCCGGTGCGATCGACGTGCGCGACTCGAAGAACCCGACCGGGCCGACGCTCACCTTCTCCCGCGCGGCCTGGGCGCAGTTCGTCAGCCCAGCGTCGCCAGCCAGTCCTTGACCCGCGAGGCCACCAGCTCCGGCACCTCCATCTGCGGCACGTGGCCGACGCCCTCCAGCACGTCGAAGCGCCACGACGGGTTGCGCCGCGCGGCGGCCCTCGCGGACGCCAGCGGCACCAACCGGTCCTGGTCGCCCGACATCAGGTACACCGGCACGCGCACCCTGCTCATCGCCGTGTAGTACCGCCGGCTGGTGGCACCGGTCCACAGCACCGACCGCGCCGCCGTCAGGAACGCCTCGTCCAGCCCCGGGATCTCGGCGCGCTGCTCCAACAGCGACATCGACGCCAGGACGACCTCCTCCGGCACGGACCTCGGGTTCGCGCACACCAGGTTCAGCATCCGCTTGACCTGCCGCCGCGTCGACACTCCGGCCCGCGACTTCGCCAGGAACCACTGCCCCACGCCCGGCAGCGCGTACATCGCGAACGCGGCCGCCACCTGCGGGTCCGGGCGCACGCCGAGCGGCATCGGCACGGCCGGGTCGAGCAGCGCGAGCGCGGTCACCGACGCGGGGCGGCGGGCCGCGTGCAGGATCGCGACCATCCCGCCCATCGAGTTGCCGACCAGCACCACGGGCTCGCCGACGACCTCGGCGAGGAACCGGTCCAGCAGCCGCGCGTTGGCGGGCACCGTCGTGGCGCGGCCCTCGGGGTGGGTGAGCCCGAACCCGGCCAGGTCGACGGCCAGCACGTGGTACCGGTCGACCAGGTGGGGCGCGAGCAGGCACCAGTTGAGGTGCGAACCGCCCAGGCCGTGCACGAGCACCATCGGCGGGCCGTCGCCGCCGAAGTCGACGTAGTGCACCGGAGCGCCGTCGAGGTCGACGTGCCGGCTCGTCCCGCCCCAGTGGTCGAGTGTGGTCATACCGGTCAGTATGTCCCGGACGGGTGGCCGTGCGGACCCGGGCCCTCGATCCGCACCCCGCCGGGGGACGCCGAGCGCGAACCCGGCCCGCCGGGGCGGGTCCACCTCCCGGGGGTGAGCCCGTCAGGCGAGGGCGGGGCGCCGGTCCGCCTCGTCGCGGGAGGTGCCGACGCCGGTCGCGGTCCACGTGCCCAGCGCGATCTCCGCGGTGATCCCGGGGCCGAACCCGGCGATCACGCCCCGGGCGCCGTGCTCCGCGCCGCCGTCGGCGAACAGCCGCGCCAGGGCGTCGAAGACCACGACGCTGGCCACGTTGCCGCGCTCGGCGAGCGTCCGGCGGCTGTACCGGAACGTCGACCGCGGCAGGCGCAGGTACCTGCCCAGGTCGTCCAGGATGCGCGGCCCGCCCGCGTGGACGATGTAGAAGTCGAGGCCCGCGATGTCCCAGCCGTGCGGCTCGGCCATGTCCCGCATGGCGGGCGCGAGCACGGACATCGTGCCCGGCACCCGCTTGTCCAGCAGGAAGTGGAAGCCGGTCTCGCGGACCTCGTAGGAGATCCAGCTCTCGGTGTCGGGGACCAGGCGGGAGCTGTTGCGCTCGATCCGCACCCCGTCCCCGCCCTCGCCCCGCACGACGGCCGCGGCCAGGGCGTCGCCGAACAGGCCGTTGGACAGCAGGTTGCCGACGGCCAGGTCCGTCGGCTGGTACAGCAGCGAGCAGAACTCGCACGCCACGACCAGCACGTTCGACCCCGGGTAGGCGGTGCAGAAGTCGTGCGCCCGGTTGATCGCCGCACCGCCGGCGGCGCAGCCGAGCTGCGCGATTGGGAGCTGCCGGGTCGAGTGCCGGAACCCCATCGTGTTGATCAGCCAGGCGGTCATCGACGGCATCGTGAACCCGGTGCACGAGACGTACACGATCAGGTCGATGTCGGTCACCGCCAGGTCGGCGTGCCCCAGCGCCCGGCGCACCACGTCGGGCACCCGCGACTTCGCCTCCTTCTCGTAGAGGGCGTTGCGCGCGGCGAAGCCGGGGTGCTTCAGGGTGTCCTCGATCGGCTGGAGGATGTGCCTGGTCCGCACGCCGGTGTTGGCGATGAGCCGGAGCGCGAGGTCGAGCTGCGGGTGGTCGCGGTGCAGGTCGCGCGCCAGTTCGAGGGTCTGCTCGCGGGTGATGAGGTGTTCCGGGACCGCGATGGCGGGCCGGCAGAGGGTGGCCACGGCGCGCCCCTCACCAGGTGACGGGCAGGGTCAGCGGGTACCGCCAGATGGAGACGGTGTTCCACCGCACCTCCCGCGCCGGGACGGCCAGCCGCAGGGTCGGGAACCGGGCCAGCAGCCCGCCGACGGCCTCCTGGAGCACCATGCGGGCCAGGTGGGAGCCGAGGCAGTGGTGGTTGCCGTGGCCGAACGCGACGTGCGGCGCGGCGTCCTCGCGGTCGAAGTCCAGCTCGTCGGCGCGCGGGAACACCGACTCGTCGCGGTTGGCGGTCAGGTACGACACGTGCACCGCGTCACCGGCCCGGATCGTCACGTCGCCCAGCCGCACGTCCTCCGTGGCGACCCGCGGGATGCCGACCCCCTGGCGGAACGGGACGAACCGCAGCAGCTCCTCGACCGCGCGCGGCAGCGCCTCGGGCCGGCGGCGCAGCAGGTCGAGGTGCCCGGGGTGGGTGAGCAGCGTGTACGTGAAGTTGGCGATCTGGTAGGTCGTGGTGTCGTGGCCGGTGACCACCAGCAGCATGGCCAGCACGGACAGCTCCGCGTCGGTCAGCACGTCGTCGCCCACCCGGGCGACGGCCATGGCGCTGACCAGGTCGTTTCCCGGCTCGCGGCGGCGGGCGGCGGTGAGCCGGTCGAAGTAGGCGCGCATCGCGGCCTTGGCGTCGGCGGCGGTCGTCCGGTCGGCCGCGCGCATGGACATCATGGCCGTCGCCCAGCGCCGCATCAGGGGCCGGTCCGCCTCCGGCACGTCGAGCAGCTCGCAGATCGTCATCAGCGGCAGCCGGTCGGCCAGGTGCCCGACCACGTCCGCCGGCGGGCCCTGCCGCGCCAGGTCCTCCAGCAGCTCCTCGGTCGTCCGGCGCGTCCACGGCCGCAGCGCCTCGACCTGGGACGTGGAGAACGCCCTGGCCACGAGCCCGCGGACCCGGTTGAGCGCGGGCGGGTCCATCAGGTTGAGCGCTTCGGACTGGGCGATGGGCGCCGGGGTGATGCGGGGGAAGTCGCGGCCGACCAGCGCGGCCCGGCTGAACCGCCGGTCGGACGTGACGGTGCGGACGTCGTCGTAGCGCGTCACCAGCCACGCCTCGCCCTCCCCGTACGGCATGCGCACCTTCGCCACGGGTGCCTCCACCCGCATCCGGGTCAGGAACGGGTCCGGCTCCAGCGCGTCGTCGTGGCGGAAGGGGCAGGTCGGCGCGGTCCCTTGGTCGTGCAGTCGGACGTTCACCACGGACGGTCCCCTCTGGGCGGCGGCACTCACCGCTCCCACTACACCCCGTGCCGACCCGCCACGCCCGGGTCCGCCGAGGGGTTCATCAGTTGTCGCGGTTCTCCCACCGGTTCGGGACCGGCCGCCGCGCCGGCCCTCACTCTCCGAGCCGGCCCGCCCCACTCGTTCAGGCAGGGGGAAGCCCTCCTCCGCGCTCGCGCGCCGGCCGGCAGCCGCGCACAGTGGGTCGGCGGGGCAGGCCGGTCCACTGTGGACGACGGTGGGTCACCGGCCGCCCCGCCCCGGGCCGTCGGGGTTGCCCCGGACGCGGCTCGGCGGGCAGGGCACAATGGCTCGCTGTGACCACAGCCATTCACCAGAGGATCGCCGAGGAGCTCGGGGTGCGGGCCGGGCAGGTCAGCGCCGCCGTGGACCTGCTCGACGGTGGTTCCACCGTTCCCTTCATCGCCCGCTACCGCAAGGAGGCGACCGGCGCGCTCGACGACGCCCAGCTCCGCACCCTGGAGGAGCGGCTGGGCTACCTGCGCGAGCTGGAGGAACGCCGGGCGGCTGTGCTCGACTCCATCCGGTCGCAGGGCAAGCTGGACGAGGCGCTGGAGGCGTCGATCCTGGCCGCGGACTCCAAGGCCCGGCTGGAGGACCTCTACCTGCCCTACAAGCCCAAGCGGCGGACCAAGGCGCAGATCGCGCGCGAGCAGGGCCTCGAACCGCTCGCCGACGGCCTGCTGCACGATCCCGACCAGGACCCGCAGGAGGCGGCGCGGGCGTTCGTGACCGGGGAGGTCGCCGACGTGGCCGCCGCGCTGCAGGGCGCGCGGGCCATCCTGGTCGAGCGGTTCGGCGAGGACGGCGACCTCATCGGCGACCTGCGCGAGCGCATGTGGGGCCAGGGCCGGCTCGCGTCCAAGGTGCGGGAGGGCAAGGAGGAGGAAGGCGCGAAGTTCGCCGACTACTTCGACTTCTCCGAGCCGTTCACCAAGCTGCCCTCGCACCGCATCCTGGCGCTGCTGCGCGGGGAGAAGGAGGAGGTGCTCGACCTCCAGTTCGACCCGGCCGACGAGGACGAGCCCACCGGCTACGAGGCGCGCATCGCGTCCCGGTTCGGCGTCGACAACCGGGGCCGCGCGGCCGACCGGTGGCTCGCCGACACGGTCCGCTGGGCGTGGCGGACCCGCATCCTGGTGCACCTGGGCATCGACCTGCGGTCGCGGCTGCGGGCGTTCGCCGAGGACGAGGCCGTGAAGGTGTTCGCGTCGAACCTGCGCGACCTGCTGCTGGCCGCGCCCGCCGGCACGCGCGCCACGATGGGCCTCGACCCCGGGTTCCGCACCGGCGTGAAGGTGGCCGTGGTCGACGCGACCGGCAAGGTCGTGGCCACCGACACCATCTACCCGCACGTGCCCGCGAACCGCTGGGACGAGTCGATCGCCAAGCTCGCGAAGCTGGCGAAGGAGCACTCCGTCGAACTGGTCGCGATCGGCAACGGCACCGCGTCGCGGGAGACCGACAAGCTGGCCGTCGACCTGCTCAAGCGGCACCCCGAGCTGAAGCTGACCAAGGCCGTGGTGTCCGAGGCGGGCGCGTCGGTGTACTCGGCGTCGGCGTTCGCGTCGGCGGAGCTGCCCGGCCTGGACGTGTCGCTGCGCGGCGCGGTGTCGATCGCCCGCCGGTTGCAGGACCCGCTGGCGGAGCTGGTCAAGATCGACCCGAAGTCCATCGGGGTCGGCCAGTACCAGCACGACCTGTCCGAGTCGAAGCTGTCGCGGTCGTTGGACGCGGTGGTCGAGGACTGCGTGAACGCCGTGGGCGTCGACCTGAACACGGCGTCCGTGCCGCTGCTGACCAGGGTCTCCGGCATCACGGCGGGCCTGGCCGAGAACATCGTGCTGCACCGCGACAGCAACGGCCCGTTCCGCTCGCGCAAGTCGTTGAAGGACGTGGCCCGGCTCGGCCCGAAGGCGTTCGAGCAGTGCGCGGGCTTCCTGCGCATCCCCAACGGCGACGACCCGCTGGACGCCTCCGCGGTGCACCCCGAGGCGTACCCGGTGGTGCGGCGGATGCAGGAGCGCGTCGGCGCGGAGCAGCTGATCGGCAACACGGCGGTGCTCAAGGCGCTGCGCCCGCAGGAGTTCGTGGACGAGCGGTTCGGCCTGCCGACCGTCACCGACATCCTGCGCGAGCTGGAGAAGCCCGGGCGCGACCCGCGGCCCGCGTTCAAGACGGCGACGTTCGCCGACGGGGTGGAGAAGATCTCCGACCTCAAGCCCGGCATGGTGCTGGAGGGCGTGGTCACGAACGTGGCGGCGTTCGGCGCGTTCGTGGACGTCGGCGTGCACCAGGACGGCCTGGTGCACATCTCGGCGCTGTCCAACACCTACGTGAAGGACCCGCGCGACGTGGTGAAGTCCGGTGACGTCGTCCGGGTGAAGGTGCTGGAGGTCGACATCCCGCGCAAGCGGATCGGGTTGACGCTGCGGCTGGAGGACGAGCCGGGCCGCAAGCCGCCGCGCGAACCCCGTGACCAGCGGGGCGGTCAGCGCGGTGGGCAGCGCGACGGCGGCGGCAGGCCGCGGCAGCAGGAGCGCCCGCCCGCGAACGGCGCGATGGCCGAGGCGCTGCGGCGCGCGGGGCTTGGGGGCGGCCGATAGGGGTACCCGGCGGCCATGAGGGTCGTCGTCACGGGTGCCAGCGGCAGCGTGGGGACGGCCCTGCGCCGGGTGCTCGCCGACGCGGGCGACGCGGTGGTGGCGATCGCCCGCCGCGTTCCCGCGAATTCACCTGGGTGGGTGAGTTGCGACATCGGCGCGCCGGCCGCCGAAGTGGTCTTGAGCAGGGCGTTCGCCGGGGCGGACGCGGTCGTGCACCTGGCGTGGGCGGTGCAGCCCACGCCGGGTGACCCGCCCATGCGGCGCACGAACATCACCGGTAGCGCGCACGTGCTGCGCGCGGCGGAGCGGGCCGGGGTGCCGCACGTCGTGGTGGCGTCCTCGGTGGCGGCGTACACGCCCGCGTCCCGGCCGGTGGACGAGGAGTGGCCGTGCGGCGGGGTGCCCGGCAGCGCGTACAGCGGGCAGAAGGCCGAGCTGGAGCGGATGCTCGTCGGCCGGACCGGCGTGGCCGTGGTGCGGCCGTGCGCGGTCGTGCAGCCGGACGCGGGCGGTGAGCTGGCCCGGTGGGTGCTGAGCCCGCTGGTGCCCGGCGCGGTCGTGGGACGGCGGTGGCTGCCCGTGCCGCTGTGGCGGGGGCTGCGGGCGCAGGTCGTGCACGCCGAGGACGTGGCGCGGGCGATCCGGCTGCTGCTCGCGCACCGCGCGGAGGGCGCGTTCAACGTCGCCGGCGACCCGCCGCTGGACGCGCGGGAGCTGGCGTCGGCGATGGGCGGGTTCCTCGCGCCGGTGCCGTTCGCCCTGCTGCGGGCGCTGGCGTGGCCCACGTGGCGGTGGGGCGTGCAGCCGTTGCACCCCGGCTGGTTGCGGCTGGCGGCCCGGGCGTCCCTTGTGGACTGCACGCGCCTGCGGGCGCTGGGGTGGGTTCCGCTGCACGAGCCGCGCCGGGCGTTGGCGGAGGCGGTGGCGGCGATCGCGCGAGGGCGTGGGACGTGGGGTCCGCTCGCGCCGCGCGACGTGGGACGGTGGCACGGGCTCGGGATCGGCCGGCCGGTGCGTCAGAGCCAGGGAGACGTGCGTTGAGCGATGTCGTGGACGCGGTGGTCATCGGTTCCGGCCCGAACGGGCTGGTGGCGGCGAACCTGCTGGCCGACGCCGGGTGGGACGTGCTGGTGCTGGAGGCGGCCGACGAGCCCGGCGGCGCGGTGCGGACGGCCGAGCTGACCGAGCCGGGGTTCCGGCACGACCTGTTCAGCGCGTTCTACCCGCTGGGCGCGGCGTCGCCGGTGATCGCCGGGTTGGGCCTGGAGCGGCACGGGTTGACGTGGCGGCGCGCGCCGGAGGTGCTGGCGCACGTGCTGCCGGACGACCGGGCCGTCGTGCTGTCGCAGGACGTGGACCGGACGGCGGCGTCGGTGGAGGCGTTCGGGGCGGGTGACGGTGACGCGTGGCGCGCCGAGTTCGCCCGGTGGCAGCAGGTGCGGTCGCGGCTGGTGGACGCGCTGCTGCGGCCGTTCCCGCCGGTGCGGTCGGGTGCCGGGTTGGTCGCCGAGCTCGGGCTGGGTGGGACGTTGCGGTTCGCGCGGTCGTTCGTGCAGTCGGTGCGGGCGTTCGGGGACGAGCGGTTCTCGGGCGAGGGCGCGCCGTTGTTGTTGGCGGGCAACGCGATGCATACCGACCTGGGGCCGGACCAGGCCGGCGGGGCCGCGTTCGGGTGGCTGCTGTCGATGCTGGGGCAGGACGTCGGGTACCCCGTGCCGGAGGGCGGGGCGGGTGAGCTGACCGGGGCGCTGGTGCGGCGGCTGGGCGGGGTCGTGCAGTGCGGGCGGGCCGTGGACCGGGTCGTGGTGGCCGGTGGGCGGGCGCTCGGGGTGCGTGACGCGGAGGGCGGGTACGTGCGGGCGCGCAAGGCGGTGCTGGCGGACGTGCCCGCGCCGACGCTGTACCTGGGGTTGGTGGGCGAGGAGCACCTGCCGGCGCGGTTGGTGTCGGACCTGGCGGCGTTCGAGTGGGACGACGCGACGATCAAGGTGGACTGGGCGTTGGACCGGCCCGTGCCGTGGACGGCGGAGGGCGCGCGGGGTGCGGGGACCGTCCACTTGGGAGGCGACTTCGACGGGTTGGCCATGTTCAACGCGGAGATCTCGTGCGGCCGGGTGCCGGGGACGCCGTTCGTGATCATGGGGCAGATGACGACGACGGACCCGACGCGTTCGCCGGCGGGCACGGAGACGGCGTGGGCGTACACCCACGTGCCGCGGGGCGAGCGGTGGTCGGAGGACGGGTTGCGGCGGTGCGCGGACCGGGTCGAGGAGCTGGTGGAGCGGCACGCGCCGGGGTTCCGGGGGCTGGTGCGGGCGCGGGTCGTTCAGGGGCCGTCCGACCTGGAGGCGCGCAACCGCAGCCTGGTGGGCGGGTCGATCAACTCGGGGACGGCGGGCATCCACCAGCAGCTGGTGTTCCGCCCGACGCCGGGGCTGGCGCGTGCCGACACGCCGATCGACCGCCTGTACCTGACGTCCGCCTCGGCCCACCCGGGCGGCGGCGTGCACGGCGCTCCGGGCGCGAACGCGGCCCGTGCCGCCCTGTCCCGCAACGCCCTGGCGGGCGACGCCTACCGCCTCCTCGTGTCCACCCTGCAAAAATCCCTCTACTAACCGCGTGAGTCGTCCCTTCAGACCTCGTGAGTCGTCCCTTCAGGACGCGTGAGTCCTACGTTCGGAACGCGAGAGTCCTACGTTCGCGACCCCCGAGTTCAACGCTCAGCGCACGGTGGCGTGACGTGAGCGTTGAACTCGGGGGTCCTGAACGTAGGACTCTCGAGCGCTGAACGTAGGACTCACGCGAGCTGAGGGGACGACTCACGCGAGCTGGAGGTAGGACTCTCGACGGTCAGAGGGTGCCCTGGCGGGTGGCCAGGTCGGCCAGGCGGCGCAGGGTCTCGCGGTTGCGGGGGACCAGGTAGAGGGACTGGACCGCCTCCGGCAGCAGGGCCGCCGGGCCCTTGACGGCCTCCTCGCGCATGGTCACCAGGGTGCCGTCGGCGGTCGGCTCCAGCTCGAACCGGATCCGCGCCGCGCCCAGCGGCCACAGGCGGGCCTCCAGCTCCAGCATCCGCGGCGGGTCGACGTCCAGCACCTTGGTCACGTCCTTCACCGCCACGGGCCACGCGCCGATGCTGTGGTGGATCCGCGTGCCGGTGCCGGGCCACCCCGGGTCGACCTCGCGGATGTGCGCCGCACCCACCACCCAGCCCGCGTACGACCAGCCGTCGGCCAGCACCGCGAACACCCGCTCCACCGACGTGGGCACCGCCCAGCGCACCTCGATCATGCGCCTCGGATTCCCCGCCTGGACCGGCGGAAACAACCCGCGGGGCTACCTGGCGCGCGTCCCCTTCAGCTTCACCAGCTCGGACTCGAACAGGTTGGCGACCACGGCCAGCCCGCCGGGGGTCGCCGGGTCGGGCCGCGACACGTACGACTGCGTCGCCGACGGCCGGCCCACGAGCGAGAACCGCAGCTTCCCGGTGAGGCTCCTGGTGTCCACCTCGTTGGTGTCCTGGAACGCCCGCAGCACGCCGTCCCGGGTCAGGTCGCGCTCGCCGCACGCCTTCTCCAGGATCGCCGCGAACGCCATCCCGATCACGTACCCGTGGTCCACCGACCCCGTCGGCACCAGGTCCGGGTACCGGCGCGTGAACGCCTCGGCCACCGCGCGCGGCCCCGGCAGGTCGGTGGCGAACGGCGCGATCGGTGACACCACCAGCACCCGCTTCACCACGGCCGCCGCCGCGGGCGAGTCGAGGATCGACGGGTCGTACCCCGCCGCGTTCACCAGGAACGGCACGTCCCAGCCCAGCCGCTCGGCGGTGACGACGGCGGTCGCGGTCTGCTGCGGCGACGTGCTGAGGAACACCGCCTTCGCCCCCGCCGCGCGCAGTTCGCCGACCTGCGCGGCCACGTCCGCGGTCTCCGGCACGGCCCTGGCGACCAGCCGCATGCCCCAGTGCTCGGCGGCGAACGCGCTGCCCTCCACCGCGTTGCGCCCGTAGTCGCTGTCCACGTAGACGTGCCCGATGGTGTCGCCCTCGTGGATCGCGCCGGACCGCTTCACGTGGTCCAGCGCGTTGATCACGTCGAGGTCGTAGGTCGTGCCGACGACGACCATGTGCGGGTTGCCGAGCAGGCTCGCCGACCAGGACGCGGGCGCGGCGATGGCGCGGGTCTGCATCAGGTCCGGCTCGATGGCCTCGGTCATCGGCGCGCCGGTGACGTCGATGAACCCGAGCACCTGCGGTTCGAGGTCGAAGTAGGCGTCCAACGCCCGGTTGACGTCGTAGCCGTGGTCGGCCTGCTTCAGCTCGACCTCCCGCCCGCAGATGCCGCCGCGCGCGTTCAGCTCGCTCAGGAACAGCTCGTAGCCCTTGATCCGGATGAGCGAGGTGGCCGAGAACGGTCCGGTCATGTCGGTGAGCACGCCCAGCGAGATCTTGTCGTCCGTGACGCCGGGTCCGGTCTTGACCGGTGGCCGGTCCGGCGTCCCGCAGCCGCCGAGCAGCACCGCCAGCACGGTGGCACCAACCACGAAGCTGCGCATCACCCGGGCCTCCACCGCTCACGTTACCGATGAGTAAGCAGTATTGACAGAGGTCACCCGGATCGCCTAATCATGTGACATACCGCACGGTCGGTGACGTTTTCACCGCCCGTGCGCGCGCTGTTGCCGCGATTGCCACCCGATCAGCCGCATAACGCCGTCGCGGCGCGCAAGAAAGCCACAAGGGCCGACGGGATCGCCCCGTCGGCCCGAGCGTGACCGGTGCCCGTGCTAGAGGTAGGAGCGCTGGCCCCACGGCATCGCCGCGGCGAGCTGGGCCCGCCTGCCGATGTCGAGCTTGCGGTAGATGCGGGTGATGTGGAGCTCGACGGCCCGGGTCGACACCGAGAAGTGCTCGGCGATCTGCCGGTTCGTCATCCCCTCCAACATCATCAGCGCGATCCGGTGCTCGTGCGGCGTCAACGGCTCGCGCGAGCGCGAGTCGGCGCTCTGCCCGTCGCGCGGCCGGACGATGCCCGGCACGCGCTCACCTTCCGGCACACCCAGCAGCACGTGCCACTGGCGTATGCGCACCTCCGCGATCGACTGCGATCGCACGTACGGGTCACCGCGCACCAGGTCCCGGGCAGCGGCGTCGTCCGGTACCTGCACGATCAGCAGCACGCCGGAACCGTCGGCCCAGGGGCCGGTTCCGACGAGCACACCCTGCTCGGCGAGCGGACGCCAATATTCCCGGTGTGCGAGATGAATGGATCTCCGCACCTGGCGCGCATCACGAAATGTCAACTCAACGGCGAAAGCCACTGGACTGATCCCCATTTCATTCCGCGGCCGACTTTCGCCACATACTCAACTGTGGCGTTTATTCACTGTCAAGTGAGACAGATCACAACGGTGATATGGGAACCCGATGGCAGCTATAGCCGCTTTTCGAACCAGTGCTCCGCATAGCGGTCGTCGTTGAACGGCGACACCTCACGGTAGCCGTGCTTGGCGTAGAGCGCTCGCGCTTCGACCAGGTCAGTACGGGTGTCGAGGCGAATGGCCGAAGCGCCAAATGAGACAGCCGCCTCCTCGACCGCGGCGAGCAACGCCGCTCCCCCGCCCGTGCCGCGCGCGGCCGGATCGACGAACATCCGCTTCATCTCCGCCGTTTCGCGGTCTACCAGGCGGAACCCGACGCAGCCTCGCACCGCGCCGCCCCGCCGGCCGACGAAGAAGGCGACGAGGTCGTCGGTCGGGTCGTCGGCGATCGCCCGGTCGACCTCCGCCGGCGTGGCCGGCCGCCCGTAGTACCGGCCGATGATGTCGGTCAGGTAGGTGCGGATCACCGCGACGGCGACGGGGCTGTCAACCGGTTCGGGCTGAACGGTCCAGTAACTCATTGCGAGATTTTCACCCGCGCTGGTCCATTCGGACACCCGGTTTTCGGCATTCCGGACGCGTGTAAAGTCCGGGGCCGTGGCAGCGCAACAGGTCCGGCTGGAGCGCGACGCCGTGGGCCTCGCCGTGCTCACCGTCGACGCTCCCCCGCTGAACCTCTACACCGCCGGGCTGCAGGACCTGCTGGAGGCCGCGGTCGACGACCTGGTCGAACGGCCCGCGCGGGCGCTGCTGGTCCGCTTCGAGGGCAAGGTCGTCAGCGGTGGCGTGGACGTGGGCCTGTTCGCCGCGCAGAAGACGCCGGCGCAGGCCAAGGCGCTGCTGGACCGGATGCTCGACCTGACCGAGCGGGTGGCGGCGCTGCCGTTCCCGACCGTGTTCGCCGCCCACGGGCTGTGCCTGACGTGGGCGTTCGAGGTCGCCATGGCGTGCGACGTCGTGCTGGCCGCGCGGCGGGCGGAGTTCGGGCTGGTGGAGAAGGTCGTCGGGCTGACCCCGACCATGGGCGGCACGCAGCGGCTGGCCGCCCGGGCGGGCGTGGGCCGGGCCAAGGAGTTCGTGATGACCGGCGAGCGCTACGACGCGGAAACGCTGGAGCGCTGGGGCGTGGTCAACCGGGTGCTGCCCGACGAGGGGTTCGACGACGCGGCGCTGGAGTTCACGGTGGCGCTGGCGACCGGGCCCACGCGGGCGCACGCGGCCACCAAGCGGGTGCTGGCGCACTTCGAGAACGGCGGCGTGGCCGAGGCGAACGAGCACGTCACCGCGATCGCGGCCGAGCTGTTCGGCACCGAGGACCTGCGCGGGGCGGTGCGGTCGTTCCTGACCGACGGCCCGGGTCGGGCGACGTTCAGCGGTCGTTGACCCGGCGGAACTCCATCCAACGGGCGTTCTGCTGCTGCCAGACGCCCTGGTACCGGCGGTAGAACGCGTCCACGACCTCCGGGTCGACGTCGGCGGCGGCCGTGGCGGCGAGGTAGTGCGCCACGTCGTCGCGCAGCCGGTTGAACCCGGCCTGCGACTCCTCCATCAGCACCCACAGCGACCGCCAGGCGAAGAACGGCTCCAGCCCGGCGAACACCGTGGACAGCGCCACCAGCGAGAACGCCAGCCCCGTCCAGAAGTCGAGGTCCTGCCAGCCCAGGATGATCGTCGCGGTGGCCGACATCGCCAGCAGGCTCACCTTGAGCGCCACCGAGCGGCGGCGGAAGCCCTCCTTGCGGGAGCGGCCGAACCGGCGCGCGCCCTCCACCCGCTCCAGCAGGTCGAGGGCGAGTTCGTGCGGCGTCAGGCCGGACTTCACGGCCGGGCGCTCCTCGGGCTGCTCCACGTCCGGCATCCTAGGGATCACCGGGGGTCGTAGGCGGCCGATCCGTACCAGGCCAGGGCCGAGCGCAGCTCCACCACGTCCCGGTCGCGGCGCTTGCGGTAGCGCTCGTGGGAGATCGGGTAGACGCGCAGGCCGCCCTTGTGCTTGGTGAAGCTGCCGCGGCCGAGCGTCTCCGGGGTCTTGGCGGCGGGCACGAGCCACACCGTCAGCCACGGCCGGGCGTGGTGCGGCTCGACCTTGACGCGGGCGATCGCGTACCACGGCAGTCGGCGCGACCCGGCGTTGCCGGACAGCGTGATGCCGTCCGGGCCGACGTCCAGCGTGAGCGGCGAGCGGGCGACGCCGACCAGGAGCCGGACGGCGGCCAGCGCGAAGGCCAGGAACGCGATGAACGCGGCCAGCCGCACGACGGCGGGCGCGCCGGCGGCGGGGTCGGAGATGGAACCCGTGACGACGGCCGCGAGCACGTTCGCGCCCGCCCAGCTCAGGCCCACCGCGCGGGAGGTCTTGAACCGCACGCCGGTGGGGCGGACCTCCGTGCGCACGGGTTCGGCGCGCACCGGCGTCGGGGCGTTCGTGGCCTGGGGTGCCACGACGGCCGGGGGTGCGACGACGGCCGGGGGCGTGACGAGGGTCGGGGGCTTGGGCGGCGGGTCGTCCACCATCACCCTGGTCGGCGGCTTGGCGGGCAGCTTGCTCAGCTCGGTGTGCCGCTGCTCGACCATGGTGCGCACGCGTGCGGGGAGCCAGGACGGCTCGGCGGAGGGCGGGCCGATGGCCTCCAGCAGGCGTGCGGGCGTGGGCCGGTGCGCCGGTTCGCGGACCAGGCACGGCACGATCAGCGGAACCAGGCCCGGCGGCACGCGGGACAGGTCCGGCTCCTGGTGGACCACCCGGTACACCAGGGCGGACGTGGCGCCCTCACCGAACGGCCCACCGCCGGTCGCCGCGTAGACCAGCACCGAGCCCAGCGCGAACACGTCGCTCTGGGCGGTGATCTGCCGGCCGACGACCTGCTCGGGCGAGAGGTAGCCGGGCGTGCCGAAGACGATGCCGGCTTCGGTGAGCGCCGAGTGCTCCAGCGCCCGGGCGATGCCGAAGTCGATCACGCGCGGGCCGTCGTCGGCCAGCAGGACGTTCGACGGCTTGAGGTCGCGGTGGACCAGGCCGGCGCCGTGGATCGCGACCAGCGCCTCGGCCAGCCCGCCGGCGAGGCGGCGCACGGCGCGTTCGGGCAGGGGGCCGTGGTCCTCGACGGCCTGCTGGAGGCTCGGGCCGGCGATGTACTCGGTGGCCATCCACGGCCGTTCGGCGTCGGGGTCGGCGTCCACGACGGTGGCGGTCCAGAAGCCGCCGACCGCGCGGGCCATCTCGACCTCGCGGCGGAAGCGCTCGCGGAACTGCGGGTTGTCGGCCAGCTCGGCGCGCGCGACCTTGACCGCGATCGGCCGCCCGCCGCGTGACCGCGCCAGGTAGACCGACCCCATCGCGCCGCGGCCGAGGGCGGCGAGCAGCGTGTAGTCGCCGATCCGCGACGGTGCGTTCGGGGGCAGTGGCTGCACGACACCCACACTAGATGTGCCGGCCGCCCGGGTTGGCCGGGACGGCCCGGTTCGCGGCGCAACACACAGCCGCGCAACCTCGGGCTCGGTCGCGGAGTCGAGGGTGCCTCAGGGCCGGGTCACGTGTCCTGAGCGTTGAACTCGGGGGTCCTGGATGTAGGACTCACGAGGCGCGAACGTAGGACTCACGAGGTCTGGAGGTACGACACACGGGACGTGGGGGTGGGACTCACGGGGTGGTCAGGGCCAGGAGGGTGCGGGTGCGGGACCGCCAGGAGTGGGGTTGGACGGAGGCGCGCAGGGCGGCGGGCGGTCGCAGGGGGCCGGTGGCCAGGGTGATCCGCAGCGCGTCCACGAACTCCGAGTGCGACCGGGCGGCGCGGACCCGGTCGGTGTAGCCGGCCAGCTCGGCGAAGTCCGTGCTGACCACCGGGAGGCCCAGCGCCAGGTACTCCTTCAGCTTGATCGGGTTGGACCGCTTGATCCAGTCGTTGTCCTGCCAGGGCATCACGGCCACGTCGAACGCCGAGCCGTAGGCCGGGACGAGGCCGTAGTCGCGGAAGCCCAGCCAGTGCACGTTCGGGTACTTGTCGAAGCGCTCCATCGGGTGCGTGGCGTCGCCGATCAGCACCAGGGACGCGTGCGGCAGCTCGACGGCGACGCGTTCGATCAGGTCGAAGTCCACCACGAAGTCGTCCAGCGCGCCGAAGAAGCCGATGCGGGGGCCGGGGATCGCCCGCACGTCCTCCGGCCACTCGTGCTCCGGCCGGGGCGTGAAGTGGTCGACGTCCACGCCGTGGTCGAGGAAGAACGCCCGCGAGCCGGTGCGCGGCAGCTCCTCCTCCATCAGCGCGTGGCTGACGTACACGACGTGGTCGGCGTTGGCCAGCAGCCGCTCCTCCAACGCCTCGATGGACGCGCGGTCGGCCTCCGGGAAGTCCGAGTGCCGGTCCGAGCGGTTGAACACCAGGCTGCGCCGGCGCATCGGCGCGACCACGTCCCACGCGGTGGGGATCGTCACCATGATCACCGGCGTGCGCAGCCGCAGGGCCGCCGCCACCAGCCGCACCTGGGCGCGGACCAGGACGGCGTTGACCCGGCGCAGGAACGGCGAGCCGTAGAACGGCAGCGGCAGCGGCGACATCACGTAGAACTCCGGCAGCGGCCGGCGCACGAACTTCGCCACGCTGCGCAGCTTGCGCAGGATGCGCCGGGCCACGTGGGTGCTGTTGCCCCGGGTCGGCATCCGCATCCCGATGCTGTTGACCACGAGCACCCGGCGGTGCGCGGCCATCGACCGCATCAGCTGGAAGTCCGAGTGCGCCCGGTTGTGGTACCACCAGTCCTGCGCCGAGAAGCAGATCCAGCCCGGCTCGTCGCCCGCGCCGGGGCGCTGCGGCCACCTCCGCCAGCGCAGCAGGTCGCGCACGGCCGTGCGGTGCTTCACGCCGCGCGGCAGCCGCAGCAGCTCGTTGAGCAGCACGGCCCACCACATCGCGAACGCGGCCACCCGGCCGCGCCGCTCGCGGACCATCCGGACGCGGTTCGTGGTGGCCATCGACCACAGCACCGGCGACGTGGACTGCTCGCCGCCGAGGTGCACGGCCCGCGCCCGCGGCTCGTAGCGGACCGCGTAACCGCGCTCGCCCGCCCGCAGCATGTACTCGGTCTCCTCGGAGTACAGGAAGTACCGCTCCTCCAGCACCCCGGTCGCTTCGCGCGCCTCGCGCGAGATCAGCCAGGCCGCGCCGGTCGCCCAGTCGGCCGTGCCCGCCGTCTCGTACCGGACGGGGTCGACCACCAGCTCGCCGAGCGCCTCGGACCGGCCGGCGCGCGGGCCGCCGAGGACCGCCTCGCCCAACGCGCGCACCGGGTTCGGCGCGCGCCGCAACGACAGCTGCGGCGCGCCGTCGGGGCCGGCCAGGCGCGGCACGGCGATGCCGGTGCCGGGCAGGGCGAGGGCGGCGCGCAGCAGCACGACGGCGTCCCGGTGCAGCCGCACGTCCGGGTTGAGCACCAGCACGTCGCAGTCCGGCGCGGCGGCGAACCCGGCGTTGACCCCGGCGGCGAAGCCGTCGTTGGTCGCCCGCGCCACGACCCGCGCGTGCGGCGCGACGCGGGCGACGACCTCCAGCGTGGCGTCGGTCGAGGCGTTGTCGACCACCACCACCCGGCTGTCCGGGACGGACTCCAGCGCCGCGGCCACCGACCTGAGGCAGTCCTCGACCACCTCGGCGCTGTGGTAGGTCACGACGACGACGGCAAGCGGCACTTCTACTCCCCGGTCTGGGTGGCGGCCGAGCGGCGGAACCGGGTGCGCAGCGCGCCCCCGAGCAGGCGGAACGCGAACGGCAGGTCGTCTCGCAGGTAGCGCTTGGCCAGGCGGCGCGGTTCCAGCGCGAGCCGGTGCAGCCACTCCGCGCCGAGCTTCTGCACGACGCCGGACGCGCGGCGGAACTCGCCGGCGGCCATCGGGATGCCCGCGCCGCAGCCGAGGAACCACGACCGCGGCAGCTCCGCGCGCAGCAGCCGGATCAGCCGCTCCTGCTTGGGGAAGCCCAGGCCGACCAGCACCAGGTCCGGCTTGGCCTCCACGACCTTGGCCACGGTCTCGGCGGTGGCCTCGGGGGAGGCGTCGAACCCGAACGCCGGCGAGTCGGTGCCCGCGACGAGCAGCCCGGGGAAGCGGGACCGCAGCACGTCGGCGGCCTTCTCCGGCACGCCCGGCTCGCCGCCGAGCAGGTAGACCGAGCGGCCCTCGCGGGCGGCGGCCTCGGCGAGGGTGAACACCAGCGACGACCCGGTGACGCGTTCGGGCATCGGGACGCCCGCGAGCCTGCCCGCCCAGACGACCGGCATGCCGTCGGCGACGACCAGCTCGGACTCGGCGATCAACGCGGCGAGTTCGGGGCGGCGGGTCGCGGCGCGCACGATGTCCACGTTGGCGGTGACGATCGCCCCGCCCTCGGCCCGCCGCCACGCGCCCACGACGTGGTCGGCGACACCGGACTCTCGGACGGACCACACGTCGACGGCGCCCACGCGGACGCGGGGCTGCGGGATGTCCGGCATACCCGCGTCATCGGGTTCCGGGTGGTCCCCGTTACGACGGTCCCGACCACCGGTAACGGTCACCGCCCGTGACCGATAACGGGTGCATGTACGTTGCGTCCGCCCGGCCGCGGGAGCGGGTCAGGGGTCGGGTACCCGGCACCGTGGTCGCCCTGGGCGCGGTGAGCCTGCTGACCGACGTCTCGGCCGAGATGGTCACCGCCTTCATGCCGGTCTACCTGCTGTTCACGCTCAACATGGGCTACGCGCAGTTCGGCGTGCTGGACGGACTGTACACGGGCGCGACGGCGGTGCTGCGGCTCGTCGGCGGTCACGTCTCGGACCGCACGCACCGGCACAAGGCGGTCGCCGCGGTCGGTTACGGGCTGTCGGCGGTGACGAAGCTCATCTTCCCGGTGGTGGGCGCGTCGGCGCTCGGGATCGGCGCGGCGATGGCGGCGGACCGGGCGGGCAAGGGCCTGCGGACCGCGCCGCGGGACGCGTTGATCTCGCTGGCCACCCCGCCGGACCGGCTGGGCGCGGCGTTCGGTCTGCACCGGAGCATGGACACGGTGGGCGCGCTGCTCGGGCCCCTGGTGACGTTCCTGCTGCTGTACGCGATCGGCACGGTCGCGGGCCCGGTGTTCGCGGTGAGCGCGTGCTTCGCCGCGGTCGGGTTGATCGTGCTGGTGGCGTTCGTGCGGGAGAACCCGGCGCCGGTGACGACCGGGCCGCGTCCCTCGGTGCGGGCGGGGCTCGCGCTGCTGCGGGAGGCGGGCTACCGGCGGCTCGCGGTCGGCGCGGCCGTGCTGGGCCTGGCGACGCTGTCGGACGCGTTCGTGTTCATCCTGGTGCAGAAGGCGACCGACGCGCCGCTGCACCTGCTGCCGCTGCTGCCGCTGGGCACGGCGCTGGTGTTCCTCCTCGCCGCCGCGCCGGTGGGCCGCCTGGCGGACCGCGTCGGCCGGTGGCCGGTGTTCCTCGGCGGGCACGTGCTGCTGCTGGCGGTGTACGTGCTGCTGCTGGCTCCCGGCACCGGTTACGCCGGCGTCGGCGCGGCCCTGGTGCTGCACGGCCTCTTCTACGCCGCCACGGACGGAGTCCTGTCCGCCCGGGTCAGCGCGCTCGTGCCGGAGTCGCTGCGGGCGTCGGGGTTGGCGGTGGTGCAGACGGGGCAGGCGCTGGCGCGGCTCGTGTCGTCCGTGGCGTTCGGCCTGCTGCTCCAGCACGCCGCGTTCGGCGCCGCCGTCGGCACGGCGATCGGTTCCCTGCTCGTGGCCGTCGCGGTGGCGTGGCGGCTGAACGCCGCCGGCGGGCGCTGACGCCTGGCCGACCCCTGCCCCGGGCCGGCCAGGCGCCCGGTCAGAGCAGCCCGATCCCGCCGTGCGCCGCGGCGCGGCCGTGGGTCGGGTCGCCCGCGTACCCGGCCGTGTAGCCCTGGAGCAGGGTCGACAGGCCGACCAGCAGCGGCACGGTGGCGTCGCACTGCGCCTTGCCGGACGCGTTCGTGGTCGCCGTGCACAGCGGGTGTCCCTTGACCGTGCGGAACGAGACCACCTTGCCGACGACCGGGTTGCCGGTGTGCGCCTCGGTGAGCGTCGCGTCCAGCCCGCGCACGGTGAAGCCGAGCAGGCGCAACTGGAGCTGCGCCGAGCCCGCCTCGAGCTCGGTCGGCGCCGGCGGGACGGCGTGGACCGCGATGCCGACCGGGTTGGCGCCCACGGGCACCACGCCGACGACGGACAGGGTCGCGGTGTCCACGACGGACACCGTGCCGCTGTTGTAGTTGGTCACGTACGCCTTGCCGCCGTCGGGCGTCAGGGCCACGCTGATCGGCCGGTTGCCGACGGGGACCCGCGCGACCGGCGCGAGGGTCGCGAGGTCGACGACGGACACGTCGTGGCCCTCGCTGTTGGTCACGTACGCCCGCGCGCCGTCCGGCGAGATCGCCACGCCGTGCGGGATGAAGCCGACCGGCACGGTGCCCACCACCGCGTTGGACGCCGTGTCGACCACGGCCACGTTGTTGGAGAACTTGTTGACCACCACGAGCTTCGCGCCGTTCGGCGTGACCGCCACCGCGGTCGGCGTGTCGCCGGTCGGGATGTCGGTGACCGCGGTGTTGGTGGTGGTGTCCACGACGGTCACCGTGCCCGCGCCCACCACGTCGTGCGCCACGTACAGGCGCCGGCCGTCGGGGGTGATCGCGATGCCGTCCGCGTTCGCACCCACCGGGATGGTCTCGGTGGTCGTCAACGTCGCCGCGTCCACCACCGACACCGTGCCCGCCGCGTAGTTGGACACGTACACGTGCCCGCCGGACGGCGACACCACGACACCGGCCGGCCCGTCGCCGACCGGCACCGCCGCGTCCACGGTGTTGGTCGGCGTGTCGATGACGGTCAGCGTGTCGTCGCGCACGTTCGTCACGTAGCCGCGCGTGCCGTCGAACGCCACCCCGACGCCGTAGGGCGAGTCGCCCGCGGAGTCGAGGAGCGTGGTCGTGACGGCGTTCGTGGCGGTGTCCAGCACCGACACCCCGCCGCCGTTGTTGGCGACGTAACCCAGCACGCGCACCGGGTCCTGCGCCGCCGCCGTCCCGGCCGGCCCGAGCAGCAGCGCCGCTCCCAGCACGAGCGCGCCGCACGTCGCCGGCGCCTTGCGGATCTGTCCGAGCAGCACTGTCGACCTCCAGGGGTTCGGGTCCCGCAGTGCCCCGGTCGGAGGGGAGCGCTGCGCCGTCAGCCGGTCAGAACCGGTACACGTGGACCTGGTACGGACCGAAGTCGTCCACGATCCGGCCGTCCGCGATCGGCACGGTCCGGTCCTCGCCCACCACGACCGCCGTGCCCGACGGCACCGGCACGGTGAGCGCGACGCGGGCGGCGCGGCTGCGCGGGTCGTCCTTGGTGCCGTCGGTCTGCGCCAGCACCCACCGCTCACCGCCCACCTGCTTGTGCAGCACCGCGACCGGGGTGCCGTTGTCGGCGAGCGCCGTCACGCCCGGCAGGTTCGGCGCGTTGAGCACCGGGGCCAGGGACTTCAGCCGCGCGTTGACGGCGGCGACCCGGGCGGTGATCTCCGGCCTGGTCAGCACGCTGCTGTACTCGCCGGTGCCGTCGGTGTAGAAGCTGTGGGCGAAGTAGTTGACGCCCGTGGCGCCGTGCAGGACGGTGTTCCACACGGCCGATTCGAGCTGGTCCGGTTGGATGATCTCGCCGCGGTCGTGCGGGTGCCCGGTCTCCACGAACCCGTACAGCGGCTTGTCCGGCCCGCACCACTTGCGCATGGTGTCGATCACCTGCCCGTAGCTGTACGCGCCGACGGTGTGGTTGCGGTCGGGGTGCGTCCAGGCGTAGTAGTCGGCCGACGCGATGTCCGCGGCCGAGCAGTACGTCCGCATGTCCTGCTCGTAGGACTGCTCGACGTGGCCGTAGCCGACCTCGCCGGTCGGCGTGCCCATCCACGGGCTGAAGTTCAGGTAGGTCGGGCGGGTCGGGTCCTTGGCGCGCACCGCGTCGGCGGCCTTCAGGATCGCCGAGGGCTGCATGTCGGGGTGGAACACGTCGCCGTACACCTTGGTCATGTCCGGCTCGTCGGCGATCAGGTAGCCGACGTAGTTGCGGGCGTGCGCGGTGTCGGCCAGCACGTCGTCCACGCGGGTGCCGTCCACGTACACGCGCCAGTCGGTCTCCTGGAGGCCCTCCTGGCGCAGGTGCCACCACTCGTCCTCCCACAGCCCGATGCCGACGTCGATGCCGATCTTCGGGAAGGCCCGGCCGAGCTTCTCGCCGTTCTCGACGCCGGACGGGTCCTGCATCCACACGGTGATCGGGAACACCGCCGGGTCGCCCGCGGGGTTGGGCCCGTTGACCCACTTCTTGTAGTAGTCCACCGACGGGATGGTGAGGAGGGGCGGCGCCCCCGGGCCGACCGGCTGCCGCGCTTCGGCGGTGCACGCGGTCAGGGCCAGCGCGAGTGCCGCCACCGCGGCCGTGCCGCGCCTCACCTGGTCGTCCGGGCGCGGCCGCGCGCGGCCAGCAGCCGCTTCGCCCGCTCGAAGCCGTCGGGGCCGAGCAGCCGCTGCGCCGCCGTCTTGGCCAGGTACCGCGCGCCGTCGCGGGCCGTGCGCAGCGGGTGGCCGACGAAGCGGTCCCGGACCAGCACTCCCCCGGCGGGCTCCGGCACGTCGTCCAGCGCCGCGCCGAACAGCGACCGGTGCGGCGCGGGCGACACCAGCCTGCCGCGGGTGCGGTTGCTCACGTTGCCGCCGTGCACGACCTGGAGCCACCCGGGCGGCCCGCCCAGCGAGACCACCTCGGCGTGCCGGTGCAGCCGGTTGTGCCAGTCGGCCCAGCACGTGACCGGCGCGTCCCAGCTCTCCCGCATCGAGGCGAACGCGTTGTCCGGGTCGTGGTGGGCGAACAGCCCGGTCGGGCTCTTGACCAGCCCGTTCGCCAGGTAGAGGGCCGTGCGGCGGCCCGTGGGGCGGTCGGCCTGGAGCCGGGCCACGAAGTCGGCGGCCAGGCCGTCGTCGTTGTCGAGGTTGGTGGTGATCAGGTGCTCGCCCCTGACCGGGAAGAGCTTCGAGATGTCCTCGATCAGCTCCTCGCGGCTGACCTGCGTGCGGAACACCGGCGTGTAGGCGTCGCCGTGCGCCTCGATGCGGTCCTTGAGCCACCGCGGGCTCTCGGGGTCGAAGTAGATGAGCCACCGGAAGTCCGACGACGTCTGCGCCGCCACCGACGGCAGGCAGTAGCGCTCGAACAACGCGACGCGTTCGGTCAACCACCCCTCCCGCGCCCGCACGACGCTCTCCGCGCCGACGGACGGGAGGTTGAAGCGCGTCAGCACGACGTGGTCCATGGAACCCCTTCCCTCAGTCCCGTACATCGGGATCGGGGCCGCGCCGTTAACGATCGGCGGTCGCGCACGATGAGTAGGTCGTGACTGAGCCCCCGGCACGACCAACGGTCGACGTCGTCATCCCCTGCTACAACTACGCGCGGTTCCTGCGGGCGTGCGTGAAGAGCGTGCTCGACCAACCCGGCGTCGACGTGCGGGTGCTGATCATCGACGACACGTCGACCGACGAGACGCCCGAGGTGGTGGCCGAGCTGGTGCGGCAGGACCCGCGCGTCGAGGGCCGCCGCCACGAGGTCAACCAGGGCCACATCGCGACCTACAACGAGGGCCTGCTGGAGTGGGCCAAGGCCGACTACACCGTGCTGCTGTCCGCCGACGACCTGCTGGCGCCGGGCGCCCTCGCCCGTGCCGCCGAGGTCTTCCAGGCGCACCCGAACGTCGGCATGGTGTACGGGCGGGTCGTGTACTACACCGACCACGACGCCCTGCCGTCCGTGGTCGCGCCGCCCGCGGGCACCACGGTGTGGTCCGGTGTGGACTGGATCGAGGCGCGCTGCCGCACCGCGCAGAACGTGCTGTCCTCGCCCGAGGCGGTGGTGCGCACGTCGGTGCAGCAGCGGGTCGGCGGCTACCGGCCGGACCTGCCGCACGCGGGCGACCTGGAGATGTGGATGCGGATCGCCGCGGTGTCCGACATCGGGTACGTGCGCGGCAAGCCCGCCGCCTACTACCGCGTGCACCAGCAGAGCATGATGCGCACCCGGTTCTCGTCGCTGTTCGCCGACCTGGAGCAGCGGCGGGCGGTGTTCGAGCGGTTCTTCGCCGACCACCCCGACCTGCCGCCGCGGCTGCGGGCGCTGGCCAACCGCGCGGTCGCCAAGGACGCCCTGTGGCGGGCGGTGCGCGCGTACGACCGGGACCGGCTCGACGAGATCCCGGTGGACGAGCTGGTGGTGTTCGCCCTGCACGCGTACCCCGACGCGGTGCGGCTGCCCGAGTACCGGGCGCTGAAGCGGCGGCAGGCGTTCGGGCCGAAGGTGTGCAGCCGCACGCAGCTGTTCCTGGGCAGCCACCTCGCCAAGCGCGGGGCGGGCCTGGTGGGCAAGCAGGTCTGGAAGTGGCGCGGCCAGTGACCGCCGACGTGGGGCCGCCCGGGGCCGTCGAGCGCCCGGAGCTGCGGCGACGGGTCGGTTCGGCGATCCGGTGGAGCGCGGTCAACAGCCTCGTGCAGCGGTTCGGCCAGGTCGGCGTCGGCGTGCTGCTGGCCAGGCTCATCGCGCCCGAGCAGTTCGGCGTGTTCGCCGTGGCGCTCGTGGTGCTCAACATCGTGATGAGCGTCAGCGAGATGGGCGTGAGCGTCGCCCTGGTCCGCACCGAGCGGCCGGTCGGGGAGCTCGCGCCCACGGTGACGACGCTGTCCATCGCCTCCGGCGCGCTGCTCGCGCTGCTGTGCGTGGTCGGGGCGCCGTGGTTCGCGCGGGCCATGGACACGCCCCAGGCCACCGGTGTGATCCAGCTCATGGCGCTGTCGCTGGTGGTGGCGGGCGCGTCCGCGGTGCCGGGCGCGTTGCTGCAGCGCGAGTTCCGGCAGGACCACAAGTTCGCCGCCGACACGTCGGCGTTCGTCGTCGGCACGGCCGTGGTGGTGGTGCTGGCGCTGCTCGGGTTCGGCGCATGGAGCCTGGCGTGGTCGCGGATCGCCACGAACCTGGTGGCCGCCGCGGTCATGTTCGCCTACACGCCGAAGCGGTACCGGCCGGGCTTCGACGCCGCCGAGGCGCGCGGGCTGCTGGCGTTCGGGCTGCCGCTGGCGGGTGCCAGCCTGCTCGTGTTCGGCGTGCTCAACGTCGACTACATCGTCGTCGGCGGCATCCTCGGCACGGTGCCGCTGGGCTTCTACCTGCTGGCGTTCAACCTCGCGAACTGGCCCGTCGGCGCGTTCTCGCAGCCGGTGCGCAGCGTGTCGCTGGCCGCGTTCTCGCAGGTCCGGGACGACCCGGAGCTGTTCTCTCGGACGTTTGCCCGCGCGCTGCGGCTGCTCGCGCTGGTGACCGTGCCCGCGTGCGTGCTGCTGGCGGCGCTGGCCGACCCGCTCGTGCGCACGGTGTACGGCGAGCGGTGGGCGCCGGCCGCGCAGGCGTTGGCCCTGCTGGTGCTGCTCGGGGCGCTGCGGGTGGCGCTGGAGCTGGGCTACGACTACCTGGCCAGCGCCGGGCGGTCGCGGGCCATCCTGGTGATCCACCTGGTGTGGCTGGTGGCCCTCGTGCCGCTGCTCGCGCTGGGCGCGCACCTGGACGGCATCCGGGGCGTGGCGCTGGCGCAGAGCGTGGTGGTGCTGGCCGTGGTCGTGCCCGCGTACCTGGTCGCGTTCCGGCCCTACGGGTTGCGGGCGCGGGCGCTGGGAGCCGCCCTGGCCCGCCCGGTGCTCGGCGGTGTGGTGATGGTCCTGGTGGCGTCGGGCGTGCAGTGGCTCGTCGACGACGCCCTGGTGCGGCTGCTGGTCGGCGGCGCGGCGTCGTCGCTGGCGTACGCGGCCGTGGTGTTCCCCCTGCGCCACGAGGTGCTGGGCCTGGTGCGGAGGAGTGGCGCGTGAAGGTCGTCCAGCAGTTGCGGCGTCGGGCGCACCAGGTCACGCGCATCGTGCGCGAGCAGGGTGTGCGCCAGGTCGGCGCGCGGGCGCTGGGGCGCGCGGCGCGGCGGTTCGGCGCGGACGCCGAGGTGTTCCCGGTGCGGCTGGAGGACGTGCGCGCGGCCGACCTCGGCGTGCGGCGGCCGGTGGTCGTGCCGCCGGTCGGGGCGGACGGTCGGCTGACCGTGAACTGGATCAGCACGCCGCCGTCCCCCGGTTCGGGCGGGCACACCACGATGTTCCGGCTGATCGAGCACCTGGAGTCGCTGGGGCACACGTGCCGGCTGTACCTGTACGACGTGTACGGCAGCCGCGCGGCGGACCACGAGCCGGTGATCCGCTCGGCGTTCCCCGGCTTCCGCGGCCCGGTGCGCGACGTGCTGGACGGGATGGCCGACGCGCACGCCGTGTTCGCCACCGCGTGGATGACGGCCTACCCGGCGTTCAACGACCCGTGCGCGGGCAAGCGGTTCTACCTCGTGCAGGACTACGAGCCGTGGTTCTTCCCCGTGGGCGGGCTGTCGGCGCTGGCGGAGAACACCTACCGGATGGGGTTCCACGGCTTCACCGCCGGCCGGTTCCTGGCCGGGAAGCTGCGCGACGAGACGGGGATGGCGGCCGACTCGTTCGACTTCGGCTGCGACACCGACCGCTACCACCTGCGCGAGGGCGTGCCGCGCGACGGCGTGGTGTTCTACGCGCGCCGGCTCGCGCCCCGCCGGGCCATCGAGGTCGGGTTGCTGGCGCTGGAGGTCTTCGCCGAGCGGCACCCGGACGTGGTGATCCACACCTACGGCGAGAAGATCGGGTCGCTGGGCCCGCGGCACGTGGACCACGGCCTCGTCACGCCCGACCGGCTCAACGACATCTACAACCGGTGCTACGCCGGTCTCACGCTGTCCATGACGAACGTCTCGCTCGTGCCGCACGAGATGCTGGCCGCGGGCTGCCTGCCGGTGGTCAACGACGCACCGCACAACCGGGTCGTGCTGGACAACGAGCACGTCCGCTACGCGCCGGCCACCCCGCACGACCTGGCCCGGGCGCTGTCGGACGTGGTGACCCTGCCGGACTTCGGCGCGGTCGCGCGGGCCGCGTCCGGCAGCGTGTCCGGGCGGTCGTGGGACGCGGCCGGGCACGACCTGGAGAAGGTGCTCCGGCGGGAGCTGTCGACCTGAGCGGGCGGGTCTCAGGCGGGGGACGGGGACGCGGCGTCGGGGATCACCAGCGCCGCGGCGGCCGAGCCGTCGGCGGGCACGACGTGGATCGCGGCGAGCTTCGCGTCCCTCGGCACGGCGGCGAAGGCGATCCGCCGGTCGTCCAGCCACGTCGCCTGGTCGTCCACCCCGGCCGTGCCCGGCAGCCTGCGCTCCTCGCCGGTCCGCAGGTCCAGCACGGCCAGGTCCCACGGCCCGAGCCTGCCGATGCGCTTCTTGTAGGCGACCCTCGTGCCGTCCGGGGACAGCGACGGGCACTCGGCGTCACGGCGCAGCGACTCCAGGCGGCGGTCCGCCAGGTCGCCCTTCACCAGCCACGTGTAGCCGCCGGAGGCCAGCGTCGCGTAGAACGTGCGGTCGTCCGCGCCCACGGTCAGGCCCCAGTAGTTCACGTCCTGCGCGCCGTGCGGCTGCCCGTCGACCACGGCGGAGAAGCCCTCCAGCGACTCGACCACCTCGCCGGTGCGCAGGTCGAAGAACCCGGTCCGGGTGGAGAAGCCGCCGGGCACCGAGTACGAGTCGCCGGTGACGAACGACGTCCACGAGACCACCTGGCCCGACGCCGAGACCTTCGCCCGGCTGGGCACGCCCGGCAGCGGCACGGTCCGCACCACGGCCCCGTCCCGCGACACCTCGGCGGCGTAGGTCGGGCCCGGCCCGGCCAGCTTCAGGCACACCGTCGTGCCACCCGCGCGGTAGACCCGCTGGCACGTCAGCGGAGTCGCGCTGCGGGCGGCGGGCTCGGCCAGCCGCACCTGCTCGACGCGGCTGCGCCCGTCCGCCAGGGCCACGAACACCAGGTCGCCGTCGACCTCGGCCGCCGGCGCCGCCGAGGTGTCCCGCACGACCGACGTCACGTAGCCCACCCCGGCCGCGACGACCAGTACGATGGCCGCGACGGCGAACACGACCCGCCGGTAGCCCAAGTCCATCACCACCTGTAACGACTAGGCGCGAGTCGGCCGATTTCAGAGTAACAACACCCTGCGCGCACGCACGCAGGGTAAACGTGGATCGGGGAGCGGATGGACTTCTGGGGCGCCGTGCGAACGCTGCGCAGGCGGTGGTACATCGCCGTGCCCGCGGCGATCACGGCGGTCGCCGTGGCCGCCGGGGTGTTCCTGTCCATCCCGACGCGCTACCAGTCCTCCGGTGTCATGGTGCTCACGTCGCCGGCGGCGGGCGGCACGTTCTCGCAGAAGCTGTCGCCGGAGGACGCGGTGCGGGTCAACCCGCTGCTGGCGTTCGACGGCAGCCTCACGACCACCGCGCAGATCCTGGCGCAGATCCTGGCGGACCCGAAGACCCGCAAGGACTCGCTCGGGCTGGACAAGGACTCGCCGGACAACTTCACCGCGTCGGGCGGCGGGATGAGCGGGCCGTTCCTGTTCGTCACCGCGGACGGCAGCACGCCCGAGGCGGCCGAGCGGCTGGTGACCACGGTCATGGAGTTCGCCACCAAGGAGCTGGACAAGCAGCAGACCGCGCTGAAGGCGCCGGCGTCGACGTTCATCACCTCGCAGGTGATCGTGAACCCGACCGCGGCGGAGGCGCAGATCGGCGGCAAGGTCCGGTACGCGGGCGCGGCGTTCGTGCTGCTGATGCTGCTGACGACGGCGGCCACGTTCGGCGGTGACAGCGTGCTGAACCACCTGCGCCGCCGCCGGGAGGCCCGGGCGGGCGGGGGCGAGGCGGAGCCGGAGGGCACGCCGAAGGCCGCCGCCGCGCCGCCGGCCACCCCGGCGAAGGGCGTGCCCGCGCAGGGCGGTCACCCGCCGCAGGGTTCGCCACCCCAGGGCTCGCCGTCCCAGGGTTCGCCTTCGCAGGGCTCGCCTTCGCAGGGCTCGCCTTCACAGGGCTCGCCTTCACAGGGCTCGCCTTCACAGGGCTCGCCTTCACAGGGGGGACCTCCCAAGGCCGCGCCTCCGCAGGGCGCGGCGCCCCAGGCCGCGCCGCAGGGTCCGCCGGTTCCGCACAACGGCGCGCCGCGCCGTCCCCCGGGCCCGCCGGTCCGCCGCCCCCAGCCCACGGCCAGCGAGCAGACGGTGAAGATCGCCGCGCCGCGCAACGCCGGCAAGCCGGGCGGGCCCGCGTGGCCGACCAACGACGACCGACCCTGACCGTGACCGAGCAGTTCCTGCCGGTGCGGCGGCAAGCGGACGGCGCCACGCTGGTCAGCCTGTTCCTGCTGGCGCTGCTGATCATCCCGGCACGGCTGGTGCTGTCGTTCGTGCCGATGACCCTGCCGCCCGCGCTGGTGGTGGCGCTGCTGCTGGGCGTGCTGTGGGTGTCCGGGCAGATGGTGGACACCGTCGGCATGGGCAAGGGGCGCAACGTCGTGCGCACGGCGTTGGCGCTGTACCTCGCGTCGCAGCTGGCGACCTACGGCGTGGCCACCCGGCGGTGGCTGCCGACCGACGAGCTGACCGTGGCCGACAGCAGCATCATCCGGATCACGTCGATGATCGCGGTCGCGGTGTTCGTGTGCGACGCGGTGCGCACCAAGGACCGGCTGGACCGGGTGCTGAGGCTGCTGCTGGCGTGCGCGGCGGTGATCGCGTTCGTGGGGCTGGTGCAGTTCGGGCTGGGCGTCGACCTGGCGTCGTACGTGTCGCTGCCCGGGCTGCGGGTGCAGGACAACGGGTACTCCGCGATGGAGGCCCGGTCGATCTTCCGCCGGCCGACCGGCACCACCAACCACCCCATCGAGTTCGGCCTGGTGTGCGCGATGGCCGTGCCGCTGGGGGTGCACTACGTGTTCAAGGCGCGTGACGACGGGACGCCGCACGTGCGCTGGGTGGTGTGCCTGGCGCTGGTGGGGCTGGGCGCGCTGACGTCGTTGTCGCGGACCGCGCTGCTGGGCATGGCGGTGGGCGCGATCATCATGATCATCACGTTGCCGCGGCGGCGGAAGATCACCACGGCGCTGGTGGGCGGTGGGTCGTTCCTCGGGGCGAGCCTGGTGGTGCCGGGGCTGTTCGGGACGTTGCGCGGGATGTTCTCCAACATCGAGGACGACCCCAGCGTGAAGGCGCGCACGGCGGACTACGAGGCGGCGTGGGAGCAGATCGACCTGCACCCGTGGGTGGGGCGCGGGTTCGGCACCTACCTGCCGACGAAGTACACGATCCTGGACAACCAGTTCCTGCTGACGTTGATCGAGAACGGTTACCTGGGGCTGTTCGCGCTGATCGGGATGTTCCTGGCGGCGGCGTTCGCGGCGATCCGGGTGCGGATGATCAGCAAGGACGAGCAGTTGCGCAGCCTGGCCAGCGCGCTGGTGGCGGGCGTGATCGCCGGTGGGATCGCGTCGGTGACGTTCGACCTGCTGGGGTTCGGCGTGGCGACCGGCCTGGTGTTCACCATGATCGGCGTGACGGGGGCGTTGCTGCGGATCGCCAAGGAGGAGCGCTCGCGCGGGGCGGCGGAGCCGGCTGCGGAGGCGTGAACGCCCCGCCGGCGTGGTCCGAGCGTTGAACTCGGGGGTCCTGAACGTAGGACTCACGAGGCTTGAACGTAGGACTCACGAGGCTTGGGCGTAGGACTCACGGGGGTGGGCCGCTGCGGACCTGTGCGGTCCGCAGCGGTGCCGGCCGGGGGTCAGGGGGTCTTGGTCAGGCCCTTGTCGGTCTCGGTGTAGGCGCTGTGGCAGTCGGGGCAGATCAGGCCCGCGTCCAGGCGTTGGCCGCAGGTGCAGACCCAGCCCTTGTGCGTGGCGGGGTTGCCCGCGACGAACGCGTGCGCCGCGACGTCCTTCGTGATCACCGAGCCGGCGGCGGCGAAGGCGTGCTCGCCGATCTCCACGCCGCAGACGACCACCGTGCCCGCCCCCAGCGTCGCGCCCCGGCGCACGACGGTCGACAGCAGCGCGCCACCGGTGCGCTTGATCGCCGCACGCGGCCGCAGGTCGTTGGTGAACAGCACGTTCGGCCCGAGGAACACCTCGTCCTCGCAGACCACGCCGTCGAACACCAGCGTGCCGTTCTTCACCGTCACCCGGTCGCCGAGCACCGCCCGGTTCTCCACGAACGCGCCGTCGCAGATGTTGCAGTCCCGACCCACCCGCGCGCCGGGCAGCACGTGCGCGAACGCCCACACGCGCGTGCCGTCGCCGACGTCGGAGCTCTCGCACAGGCCGTTGGGGTGCACGTAGACGCTCATCGCACGGCCTCCGCGAGGGCCGCCACGACGCGCTCCTGCTGCGCCGGGGTGATCTCGGGGAACAGCGGCAGCGACAGGATCTCCCCCGCGACCGCCTCGCTGACCGGGAAGTCGCCCGGCGCGTGGCCCAGGCCCTCGTACGCGCCGGTCAGGTGCACCGGCGTCGGGTAGTGGATGCCCGCGCCGATCCCCGCCGCGTGCAACGACGCCAGCACGCGGTCGCGTTCCGGCACCCGCACGACGTAGAGGTGCCACACGGGCACGTTGCCCTCCAGCACCGCTGGCGGCGTCACGCCCGGCACGTCGGCCAGCAGCGCCGAGTAGCGGTCGGCCGCCGCGCGCCGCCGCTCGTTCCACTGCTCCAGCCGGCGCAGCTTCGCCGACAGCACCACGGCCTGGAGCGTGTCGAGCCGGCTGTTGAAGCCCACCACCGAGTGCTCGTACTTGCGCGGCGACCCGTGCTCCCGCAGCAACCGCACCGCGCCCGCCAGCTCCTCGGACGTGGTCAGCACCGCGCCGCCGTCGCCGTACGCGCCGAGGTTCTTGCCCGGGTAGAAGCTGGTGGCGGCGATGTCGCCGAGCCCGCCGACGGCCACGCCGTGCCGCCGCGCCCCCTGGGCCTGGGCCGCGTCCTCCACGATCGGCAGGCCGAACGACCGCAGCCGCTCCACCGGCGCGGCCTGCCCGTACAGGTGCACGGGCACCAGCGCCCTGGTGCGGGGCGTGACGGCCTCCGCGACCTGCGCCACGTCGATCAGGCCGGTGTCGGCCACGCAGTCCACCAGCACCGGCGTGGCCCCGGTCCGGGCCACCGCGCCCGCGGTCGCGATGAACGTGTTGGCCGGCAGCACGCACTCGTCGCCCGGCCCGACGCCCAGCGCGCGCAGCGCCAGCTCGATGGCGTCGGTGCCGTTGCCGACGGCGACGCAGTGCGGCACCTCCTGGTAGGCGGCGAACTCCTCCTCGAACGCGGCGACCTGCCGCCCGCCGACGAAGGCGGTGTTCTTGAGCACCTCCGCCCAGCCGTCGGCTACCTCGTCGGCGACCTGCTCGTGCTGGGCACGCAGGTCCACCAGCGGGATGTCGATCACGAACCGCTCCCCTCTCGCAGTCTCCGGGCGGGGTTGCCCACCCAGACCTCACCCGCGGGCACGTCGGCGAGCACCACGGAACCCATGCCCACCACCGCGCCCGCCCCGATCGACACGCCCTCCCGGACGGCACTGGCCTGCCCGAGGTACGCGCCCTCCCCCACCCGCACCGACCCGCCCAGCGACGCCCGGCCGGCGAACGTGACGCCGTCGCCCACCTCGTCGTCGTGCGTGATCAGCACGTGCGGCATCGCCACGACGTGCGCCCCCAGGCGCACCGGCGCCGTCACCACCGCGCCGGCCAGCAGGACCGAGCCCGGCCCCACCTCGGCGCCGACGGCCACCGAGGCCGCCGGGTGCACGGCGGTAGCCCACCGGTCCTCCGGCAGGCCCAGCCGGGCGACGACGGCCAGCCGGCCGAGCGGCCGGTGCGCGTTGGCCACGCACACCAGCACCGCCGCGTCGGTCAGCTCGTGCACCAGCTCCGTCCCGCCCAGCACGGGCAGGCCGTCGAGGTCCGCGCCGTGCCGCGCCGGGTCGTCGTCCAACGCGCCCACGGGTCGCCACAGCGCCGGGGTGAGGCGGACGGCCGCGAGGACCTCGCGGGCCAGTCCGCCGCCACCCACCAGCAGCAGCGGTCGCGGGGCGCTCATCCGGTCGTGAACACTACGTCGACCCAGTAGTTGCTGCCCGCGTAGGACGACGCGGGGAACCCGGGACCGGACCGGTAGACGCCGTTCGGCCTGCCCTCCGCGCTGGCCGGTGCGCTCAGCGGCGGGCTGGTCACGGCGTTGCCCATGAAGTACCCGGTGTCCACGGAGTACCGGCCGTTCGGCGCGGTGTAGGACGCCACGTAGGTCGTCCCGGCCGACACGGCGACCGGCGAGGCGAACGTGAGCGTCTGCCAGCCGGTGGCCGTCTCGTCGCCGAACGCGCCGGTGGCCAGCGGGTTGCCGGCCGCGTCCCACAACGTGCCGGTGTGCGTGCCGGTGTTGCCCGCCCCCTTGTAGAACCGCACGCCGGTGACGGTGCCGCTCACCGACGGCACGAACCGGACGCCCAGCTCGTAGGAGCCCGTGTCGTCGGCGGCCGCCACGGTGGGCACGGTCGCCGCGCTGAACAGCGAGCACGGGCAGTTCCCGGCGGTGGTCGTGGTGAACGACCAGGTCGTGGGCGAGGGCATCGCGTTGCCGTAGACGTCGGCGATGCGCAGGCTCGCGGTGTAGGTCATGCCGCCGCCCAGCGGCGCGGCGGGCGTCCACGTGACCTGCTGCTGGTTGGCCGAGAGCGACAGCGTGCCGGCGAGCTTCGCGCCGCCGGAGTCGGCGAGCGAGAACCGCGCCGTGCTGAGGTCGACCGGCTCGTCGAACGACGCCGTGAGCGGCGAGGTGCGCGACACCGCGCTCGCGCCGTCGAGCGGGGTGCGCCCGTTGACCACCGGCGGGGTGGTGTCGTCGTTGGGCAGGAAGACCACGTCGACCCAGTAGTTGCCGCCCGCGTAGGAGTTCGTCGGGTAGCCGGCGCCCGCGCGGTACACCCCGTTGCCGCCGTCCAGGCCCGCCGGCGCGGTCAGCGGCCCGCCGGTCGCCGCGTACCCGGTGAAGTACCCGGGGTCCACGGAGTAGCGGCCGGTGGTCGTGGTGTAGGAGGCGGTGTAGGTGTGCCCCGCCTGCACCAGCACCGGGGTGGCGAAGGTCAGCGTCTGCCAGCCGCTCGCCGTCTCGTTGCCGAACGTGCCGGTGGCCAGTTGCTGCCCGGTCGGGGACCACAGCGTGCCGGTGTGCGTGCCGGTGTTGGCCTCGCCCTTGTAGAACTTCACCGCGGTGATCCGGCCGCCCGCGTTCGGCGTGAACCGCACGCCCAGCTCGAAGGCACCGGTGTCGCCGCTGGAGGTGATCGTGGGCACGGTCGCCCCGCTGAACAGCGTGCACGGGCAGATGACGTCCGCGGCGGTGGTGAACGACCACGTGGCCTGCTCCGCCATCGGGTTGCCGTTGGCGTCGGCGATCAGCGCGTTCGCGGTGTAGCGGGTGCCCGGCACCAGCTTGCCCGACGGCGTCCAGGTGACGGTCCGCTGGTCGCCGGACAACGACACCGAACCGGTCAGCTGGGTGCCGCGCGGGTCGGTCAGCCAGATCTGCGCGCTGGCCGGGTCGACCGGCTCGCTGAACGTCGCGGTCACCGGTGCGGTGGCGACGACGCCCGTCGCGTCCGCGGCCGGGGACCGGTTCGTCAGCGCCGGGGGCGTGGTGTCGCCGTTGAGGCCGTTGCGGAAGACCACGTCGACCCAGTAGTTCGTCGCGTTGAACGACGCGTTGGGGAACCCGCCGCCGCTGCCGTAGCGGTAGACGCCGTTGGCGCCGTCGACGCCGTCGGCGAGCGCCCGCAGGCTCGCGTAGCCCGCGCCCTGGCCCGCGAAGTAGCCGCTGCTGACCGAGTACCGCCCGTTGGGCGCGAAGTACGACACGACGTAGGTCGTGTTGGCCTGCACGACGACCGGCGAGGCGAAGGTCAGCTTCTGCCAGCCGCTCGCGGTCTCGTTGTCGAACGTGCCGGTGGCCAGCAGCAGGCCGGTGGACGACCACAGCGAGCCGGTGTGCGTGCCGGTGTTGCCCGCGCCCTTGAAGAACCGGACGCCGAGCACCTCACCCTTGCCGTTGAAGCGCACCTTGGTGCCGACCTCCGTCGGCGTGGTGTCGGTCGCCGCGAGCACGGCCGGCCTCGTGAAGTCGTCCCAGATCGTGCACGGGCACGTGGCGGGCCGGGTGGCGCCGGTGGTGAACGACCAGGTCGACTGCGGCGTCTGGTTGCCCGCCGCGTCCGCGACGCGCACCGCCACCGCGTAGCCGGTGTTCGGGGTCAGCGCCTGGGCCGGGGTGAAGGTGACCGTCCTGTTGGCGTTCGACAGCGCCACCGTGCCGGACACCGCGCCCGCCGGGCCGGTCACCGTGAACTGGGCGCTGCCCGGTGCGACGGCCTCGTCGTAGGTCGCGGAGACGGCGGTGTCGAGCGCCACGGTGCCCTCGCCGGCGACCGGCGCGGTGGACGCGAGCAGCGGCGCGCGCTGGTCCGGCCCGGGGTCCGGCGCCCACACCACGTCGACCCAGTAGTTGCTGCCCCAGTGCGACTGCGTCGGGAAGCCCGGGCTGCCGAACCGGAACAGGCCGTTCGGGCCGTCGTCGTTGTTCTTCGACCCGGTGAGCGGTTCGAGGTAGCGCGGCTGCTGGAGGAAGTACTCCAGGTCGTAGGAGTAGTGCCCGTTGGGCGCGAAGTAGGACGCGACGTACGTGGTGCCCGCGGTCACCGCCACCGGTTGGGCGAACGTCAGCGTCTGCCAGCCGGTGGCCGTCTCGTTGCCGAACGTGCCGGTGGCCAGCGGGTTGCCCGCCTTGTCCCACAACGTGCCGGTGTGCGTGCCGGTGTTGCCCGCGCCCTTGTAGAACTTCACCCCGCGCACGTAGCCGTCGCCGTTCGCGCGCCACTTCACGCCCAGCTCCAGCGGCGAGGCGTCACCGCTGTCGGCGACGGCGGGCTTGTCCGCCGCGGTCCACAGGCCGCACGGGCAGGTGCGCGGGTTCACGCCGGGCGTGGCCACCACGGGGGTGGACAGGTTGGCCGAGTCGTCCACCGCGCGCACGCGCAGGCTCGCCGGGCCGGACTGGGTGGGCGTGTAGGTGTAGCTCCACGCGCTCTGACCGGCCTGCCACACCGCGGGGTGCCAGCGCTTGCCGCCGTCGGTGGACACCTCCACGCCGCCGACCTGGCCGCCCACGTCGGTGACCGTGCCGGAGAACGTGTACGCCGCGCCGACGCCGGAGATCGCCGGGACGCTGGTGAACGCGACCGCCGGCGCCTGGGTGTCGGTGCTCTTGGTCGCCTGCACCAGGCCGGCCTGCAACGTGGTCGCCGACACGCCCATGTCGGCCAGGAAGTTGACCGTCGCCTGCTTCATCCGCACGTCGGAGGTCGGCGTGTTGGTGAGGAACGCGTGCTCGTCGTCCAGGCCCCACGCCCACTGCACCGTGCCGGCGGCGAACACCAGCGAGCCGCTCGGGTGCTTGTAGTAGGTGATCGCGTGGGTCTTCGTGTCCGGGGTGTAGAGGTCGCCGTGGTTCTGCAGCACGTACGGGCCGTCGGACATGGTCACCGTGGTGCGGGAGAGCTGGGCCACGCCCGCCGGCTGGAAGCCGTTGTCCTCCACCGAGTTCCACTCGTAGCCCAGGGTGCCGGGCTGGAAGGTGTAGGTGGTGCCGGCGGCCATGCCCTGCAGCGAGGTGTGCCGCCACAGCCGCATCCTGCCGTAGGCGGCGGGCACCTTCAGCGAGTCCTCGCGGCGGCCGTTGACGGTGAAGAGGTTGCCCAGCAGCGCGTTCTCCGGCCGGCCGCCGTCCTGGGGCGGGCTGTAGCGCGGGTCGCGCCAGGTGCCGGTCCAGTCGGCCAGGCCGTCGTTCTGGGTGCCCTTGGTCTCCTTGTAGCAGGCGATGGTGCGCCAGTCGGTCTGGGAGGAGTCGATGCTCTTCTCCCACCGGTGCTTCCAGAAGATCTCGTTGCCGGTGAGGAACGCCAGGTGCACGCCGGCGTCGCGGGCCGCCTCCACGTTGGCGCGCTGCTCGTTGGACCAGTACTCGTCGTGGCCGACGGCCATGAACACCTTGTGGTTCTTGATCAGGTGGCCGCGCCGGGCCGAGTCGGCGTCGGTGGTGTAGCTGACGTCGTACCCGTTGGCCTCCAGGAAGCGCAGCATCGGGTACTCGGCGTTGAAGATGAAGTTGTCGTCGCCGTCGCCGCCGGTGTAGGGCCGGTTGTAGCTGACCTTGTACGCCTGGCCGCCCTGGCCGGGTCCGTCGCCGAAGTAGAGGCTGTTGCCGCCGTAGCGGTTGTAGGCCACCCACGTCGAGTCGGAGGTCTGGAACAGGATCTTGGAGGTGCTGGTGTCGTCACGGACCACGAAGACGATCTCGTTCTCCGCGCCGGTGTCGTCGCGGTGCGCCCGCGCGTAGTACAGGCCGGACACCGCCGTCGTGGGCACGTTCCAGCTCAGCGACACGTCCCAGTTGCCGCAGTCGATCAACGCGCTGCCGTCCGTGCCGCGCAGGCACGGGAGCTGGTTCTGGGGCGTGTCGCGGGTGATCCGCTCCTGGAACCGGGCGCCGACGCCGCCGTACCAGCCGAGCCGGTAGATGTCGATGTAGTAGGAGGGCGCGCTGGTGAGCATCTTGAAGTCGACCCGGCCGCCGGGGATCGCGCTGATGTCGGTGGTGAAGCCGAGGATGTTGTTGTCCCGGTAGGACACCTGCCAGTCGGGCGTGCCCGCCTTGGTGTTCTCGCAGGCCACCTTGTTGACCACCGGCACGTCGCACGGAGCGGCGACGGCCTCGGGCGCGCGCAGCAGGCCGACGACCACGATGGTGGACGCCACGAGGGCGGCCACGACGACCAGGCGCAGCAGTGTTACCGCGACAACGGGTCTGACCCGCATCCGGTCGGTGGTCATGGATGTCTACCTTTCGGGCGAAACGGCCGTAACTGCGAGTGATGACGTGCGCACTACGTCGACCAGCGGAGCCTTGTTGCTCCGATCGTCGCGCTAACCGCACTTCGCGTTACAGCGCAAAGTGATCGTCGCTCGGGCGGTCACCGGTGGTGGCCGCCCGGGCGCGATCGGTCGTGCGGTGGAGCGGTCGTGCGGTGCTACCGCGCGGCGAGCGGCGCGCCCAGCGCCGCGCCCAGCTCCTCGACCACCGCGTCCTGCTCCGCGGCCGTCAGGTCGTGGTACAGCGGGAGGATCAACGACCTGCGGGTGAACGCCTCCGTCACGGGCAGGTCGTCGTGCGGGTGGCCCTCGTAGGCCGGTTCCAGGTGCGCGGCCATGATGCCCCGGCGCGCCGAGACACCGCGGGCGGCGAGCCGCGCCAGGACCTCGTTGCGCTCCACCGGGGAGTCCTCGGGCAGCATCACCCAGAAGGACTGGTAGTTCGTCGTGCCGTGCTCCGGGTCGCGCACCGGGCGCAGGCCCGGCAGGTCGGCCAGCAGCTCGTGGTAGCGGGCCGCCAGCTCCCGCCGCCGCCGCACGATCGCGTCCAGTTTGGACAGCTGCACCAGGCCGACCGCGGCCTGGATGTCGGTCATGCGGTAGTTGAACGCGGTCTCCAGGTAGCTCTCCACGACCGCGCCGCCGCCCGCGTGCCGCTCGGCCGCGCTCACGCTCATGCCGTGCTCGCGCAGCCGCCTGGCCCGGGTGGCCCAGTCGGCGCGGTTGGTGGTGAGCATCCCGCCCTCGCCCGTGGTGATGAGCTTGCGCGGGTGGAACGACCACGCGGCCACCTCGGCGTCCGCGCCGACCGGCACGCCCCGGTAGGTGGAGCCGGCCGCGCAGGCCGCGTCCTCCACCACGGCGACGCCGCGCGGGGCGCACAGCGCGCGGATCCCGTCGACGTCGGCCGGCACACCGCCCTGGTGCACCAGGATGACGGCGCGGGTGCGCTCGGTGAGCACGGCCTCGACCGTGGCCGCGGAGAGGTTGCCCGTCTCCTCCTCCACGTCGGCGAACACCGGGGTGGCGCCGCAGTAGCGGACCGCGTTGGCGGTGGCGATGAACGACAGCGACGGCACCACGACCTCGTCGCCCTCGCGCACGTCCAGCACGTGCAGCGCGACGTGCAGCGCGGTCGTGCACGAGGACGTCGCCACGGCGTGCAGCGCGGCGACGCGGCGGGCGAAGGCGTCCTCGAACGCGGCGACCTTGGGGCCCTGCGCGACCCAGCCGGAGAGCACGGCCGCGGCGGCGGCCTCGGCCTCCTCCGCACCCAGCCACGGCTTCATCACCGGGATCACCGGGAGACCTCCGATCGCGCGGTCCGCCACCACGACACCAGGCCGCGCAAGCCGTCCACCAGCTCGATGTCGGGCTTCCAGCCCAGGTCGCGGCCTGCGGCGGAGATGTCGGCGAGGCGGCGCGTGACGCCGTTGACCGCGCGCTCCGGGCCGTGCTCCAGCGGCAGGTCGGAGTCCATCGCGGCGAGCAGGGCGTGGGCCAGGTCCTTGAGGCTGGTCTCCCGCGCGCTGGCGATGTTGTAGACCCGGTCGGTGACCGGGGCCGCGGCGGCCAGCACGTTGGCGCGGGCGATGTCGTGCACGTGCACGAAGTCCATCGTCTGCGCGCCGTCGCCGAAGATCAGCGGCGGTCGGCCGTCCGCGATGCGCTCCATCCAGCGGATCAGCACCTCGGTGTACTTGCCGTGCGCGTCCATCCGCGGCCCGTAGACGTTGAAGTAGCGCAGGGCCACGTAGTCCAGGCCGTACATGGCGTGGAAGCTGCGCAGCACGCCCTCGTTGAACGCCTTGGCCGCGCCGTAGAACGTGTCGTTGTTGTACGGGTGGTGCCGCTCGGTGGTCGGGAACTCCTCAGCCAGCCCGTAGACCGAGGCCGACGAGGAGGCGATCACCTTCTTCACGCCGGCCGCGGCGGCGGCCTCGACGACCGTGAACGTGCCGTCCACCAGGCACTCCAGGGCGAGCCGCGGTTCCTCGGCGCACTGGGTGATCCGGATCGCGGCCAGGTGGAAGACCAGGTCGGTCCCCCGGCTGAGGTCGGCGAGCAGCGCCCGGTCGTTGATGTCGCCCTCGACCACGGTGAGCCGGTCGCCCGCCGCGGCGGCGGCGTCGGCCAGGTTCTCCCGGCGGCCGCGGACGAAGTTGTCGAGCACCACCACCTCGGCGGCGCCGGCGGCGAGCAACTGGTCCACCACCGCGGAGCCGATGGTGCCCGCCCCTCCGGTGACGAGGGCGCGCTGGCCGGTGATCGGCTGGGCCGCGTCCGACATGGTGGTCGTTCCTTCCCTGCTTGGTTCGGTGGTCACGCGGTGGCGAGCTGGACGAGGTCGGGCCGGCCGACCGGGGCGACGGCGACGAACGCGCCGCCGGCGGCGAGGCTCGCGGACGCGGCTTCGAGGATGGCCAGCACGCGCAGGCCGGACCAGCCGTCGGTGAGCGGGGCGCGCTTCTCGGTGATCGAGGCGGCGAACTCGGCCATCATCCCGCGCAGCGCCTCCTTCTCCGGCAGCGCGGGCGCGACGGTGTCGCCGCGCCGGTAGGAGATGATCGCCTGCCGGCGGTCCTCGTCGTCCTCGATCCGGTCCGCGCCCCGGTCGTGCACGGACAGGCGCTGCACGGCGTTCAGGTCGTCCCACACGACCGTGCGGCGCGAGCCGCCGACGATCATGGTGCGGACCTTGGTCGGCGACAACCAGTTCACGTGCACGTGGGCCAGCACGCCGTCGGACAGCTCCAGCGTCAGGTGGCCGACGCACGCGCGGCCCGCGCCGATCGGGTCCGAGCCGTGCGCGGCGACCCGGGTCACCCGCACGTCGTCGGGCAGGACGGCGTCGAAGATCGACAGGTCGTGCGGCGCGAGGTCCCAGAACACGTCGACGTCCGGCTGCACCAGGCCGAGGTTGATGCGCACCGAGTCGAGGTACTGCACGGTGCCGATCCCGCCGCCGCGCACGAGCTGCCGCAGGTGCTGCACGGTCGGCGTGTAGACGAAGGTGTGGTCGAGCATCAGCGTGAGGTCCCGCTCCTCGGCCTCGCGGACGAGCTCCAGGCCGTCGGCGTAGTTCGCCGCCAGCGGCTTCTCCACCAGCACGTGCTTGCCCGCCCGCAGCGCGGCCAGCGCGACCGGCAGGTGCGTGGCGGCGGGGGTCGCGATGGCGACCGCGTCGACCGCGGGGTCGGCGAGCACGTCGTCCAGGGAGCCGGACACCCGGACGGTGGAGTAGTCGCCCAGCACGCGCCGGGCCCGCTCCACGTCCAGGTCGCACAGGTAGCGCAGGTTCAGGCCGGGGGTGGCCTGGGCGTTGCGCACCAGGTTCGGCCCCCAGTACCCCGCGCCGATGACGGCGATGCCGATCGGCTGGTCCATCTCACTCCTCATCAGTAGGCGCCCTGACCGCCGAACACGGCTCGGATCGTCTTCCACAAGATCAACGCGTCGAGGGCGAGCGACCACTCCTCGACGTAGCGCAGGTCGAGCCGCACCGACTCCTCCCACGACAGGTCGCTGCGGCCGGAGACCTGCCACAGGCCGGTCAGGCCGGGCTTCACCAGCAGCCGGCGGCGCATGTCCGGGCCGTACTTCGCGCTCTCCTCCGGCAGCGGCGGCCGGGGGCCGACCAGCGACATCGTCCCGGCCAGGACGTTGAACAGCTGCGGCAGCTCGTCCAGCGAGTAGCGCCGCAGGAACCGCCCGACGGTCGTGACGCGGGGGTCGCGGCGCATCTTGAACAGCACGCCCGCGCCCTCGTTCACCGCTTCGAGCCTGGCGCGCAGCGCGTCGGCGTCGGTGACCATGGTGCGGAACTTGACGATGGTGAACGGCACGCCGTCCTTGCCGACGCGGCGCTGCCGGTAGAGCACCGGACCCCTGGTGTCGACCATGATCGCCACCGCGACCGCCAGCAGCACCGGGCCCAGCAGCGCGACCAGCAGGGCCGAGCCGACCTTGTCCACCGCCGTCTTGACCACGCGGCGGAACCCGGTGAACGACGGTTCGCTCACCCGCAGCAGCGGCATCCCGAGCACGCCCGTGACGTGCAGGCGGGGTCCGGCGAAGTCCATCAGGGCGGGCGCGACGACCATCTCGGTGCCGGTGCCCTCCAGGTCCCAGGCGAGCTGCTGGAGCCGGCGGGGCGTCCAGTAGGCGTCGGCGGTGACCGCGACGATCCGGTAGCCGCCGCGGCGGACCTGCTCGCCCAGCTCGCCGAAGCGCCCGACGACCGGCACGCCCTCCAGCTCCAGGCCGATCTCGGCGCGGCCGTCGACCGTGCACACGGCGTCCACGCGCCACCCCAGGTGCGGCGCGCGGCGGGTGCGGCCGATCAGGTCGCTGACGGTGTCGATGTTGCCCGCCGCGAGCACCGGCAGCAGGCAGCGGCCCTCGCCGCGGGCGCGGTGCAGCGGGCGGCGCAGCAGGTAGCGGACCGGGAAGGCGACCAGCGCGACGGCCGGCCCGACCACGAACACCCACAGGCGGGCGCCGGGCAGGTCGGCCGCGAGCGCGCCGAGCCCCAGCGCGACGACGGAGCCGAACAGGCCGCGGCCCAGGCGGCGGAACTCCTCCGCGCCCTGGCCCAGCACCATGGGGTTCCACACCCGGTTGAGGAACAGCGAGCCCACGACCACCGCGACGGTGACCGCTTCCAGCGCGACCAGCGGCAGCGGCGCGAAGGAGGCGTGGCGGGCCGACAGCGCGAAGCCGGCGAGCACGACCACCAGCACCGTGCACAGGACGTCGGCGGCGATCACGCCGTAGCGGTAGGCGGGTTCCCAGCTGCCGACGGTGGGGCTGGTGGTGCGGTAGGTGTCGCCGGCACCCGCGACGGGTCTGCGTCGCGTGGGCTGGACCTGCTCGCTCATCGTGGTTAACCCCCGGGTTGGGCCGGCTCGGACGTGCACGTGCGCAGGGCATCCCCGACGGACCCGCGTGTGTACGGCAATTGTTTCGACCGGTGATTTCTCGCCCAGCCAAACCGTCATTCGCCCAACCCTCGGCGCGCGTTACACACACAGTGAACGTCCACCTGGTGGACATTCCTCGGTGCGACAGTTGGCCTACACCCAGGCGAGTCGCCGCGTGACTTCGGGTCACCGACTTGCGCTGTGGAAATGTCCTGTCACCGGGAGGGGTCACACGGTCCACAGTGGCCGGAGGGTGGCCGCGCGAGCGCGCGGGCACGTTCATCGAACGCGGGCCCCAATCCGTTACAGGGGGTTTTCGACGGCGGTCGAAGCTGCGCCCGAAAACGGCCGGAAAGGGGGTCCGGCGGGGACGGCGGGACCGCAGCGCGGCGGGTCGGGGTCACCCTTTCACGGTGTGCGGGCAGCTATTCGGCGCAACGGCTCGGGCACTTCGGGTGACCGGTGTGGGGCATTTCCCCCGGGCCGACCGGACCGGAGTGACCGTCGCCACTTTTCGGGGTCACAATGGCCCCGTGGTCGTCGTGTGGGTGGTCGGCGGGTTGTCGGTGGCGTTCCACGGGGCGTGGGCGTGGCGGACCCGGCTGTACCCGCGCGGGTGGCGCGGGGTCGGATTGGCCGTGGTGGACGCCACGTGGAGCCTGCCGAACACGGTGGCGGGAGCGGTGTTCCTGGCGTGCGCGCTGGCCCGGGGCAACCGGGTGGACGAGGCGTTCAGCCGGGGTCGCGGCACGCTCGGGCTGCGGGACGGGGTGATCGAGGGCTTCGCCACCACGGTGGGCCCGGTGCAGGCCGGCGTGGCGATGGGCGTGGACGACCACGAGGCCGTGCACGTGCTCCAAGCGCGCCTGTTCGGTCCCCTCTACCTGCCGCTGGTGGCGGTGAACTGGGTGGTGGCCACCGCGATCCCGTACTGGCTGCTCTACCACGACCGGGCGGCGGCACCGATCGACGGCGTGGCGGCCTACTTCCGGCGGGGCGTCTACCCGCACTGCTGGCACGAGGAGTGGGCCTACCGCCGCCAGGGCACCCCGCCGCTGTGACGCGGAGACCGGGCCGGGCCGGCCGCGGGACCGCGGCCGGCCGACGGGGTGCTAACGACCGGTAACCAGGCGGGCCTTCTCGCCGCCGACGGCGACCACGTCACCGCCGCGCAGCTGGGCCCCGCGCCGGGTCTCCAGCCGGCCGTTCACCGTGACCTCCTCGGATTCCACCAGGTCACGGGCGTGCGCGCCGTTGTCGGCCAGGCCCGCCAGCTTGAGGAACTGGCCCAACCTGATCATGTCGTCGGAGATCTCGACCTCGCGGATGCGCATCGTCCCATCATCCTCCAGGCCCCACCGCCCGGCCGCGCGCGGCGCGGTTAACGAGGATTGCACGGACTCGAAACACGACCGTCATCGGCCGGACGTGGTTCGGTCTAGGTTCCCGAATCGTGAGCACAGGCAGCTCTGATCCGGAGCCGACCGGCGGCGGGCGCAGACGCCGCCGGTCCCTGCGCGGGAACGTCGGCACGACCGGCGCCCGCTTCGGCTCCCCCGCGTTGCAGCGCAGTCTCGACCAGGAACCGGCGGAGGCGCCCGAGCCACCCCGCCGGAGGAGGTCGTTGCGCGGCGAGGTCGGCGCCACCGGCGCCCGGTTCGGCTCGGCGGCGCTGCGGCGCAGCCTCGACGAACAGGAGCCGTTGGAGGACACCGCGCCGCTGGAGGCACCCTACGACTACGACGAACCGCCGACCCCGCCGACCCCGCCGACCCCGGAGCCGGAGCCCGTCCCGGAGGAGTTCTCCGGTCCCCTGGTCCGCCCCTACGCGTGGACGGGTGGCCGCACGGCCCCCGACTACGACCTGCG
Source organism: Actinosynnema sp. NPDC053489 (assembly GCF_044544865.1). Taxonomy (NCBI): domain Bacteria; kingdom Bacillati; phylum Actinomycetota; class Actinomycetes; order Pseudonocardiales; family Pseudonocardiaceae; genus Actinosynnema; species Actinosynnema sp. NPDC053489. Next base: position 491,231 of record NZ_JBITXT010000007.1, read on the forward strand.
GCTGGAGACCCTGATCTCGCTGGAGGAGGACGGGATCGCGGTCGCCATGCGCGACACCACGGCCGAGCAGCGGTCGATCGTGGAGATGTGCGCGCGGCCCCGGTCGGTCGCCGAGGTGTCCGCGCTGCTGGCCGTGCCGCTGGGCGTGGTGCGGGTGCTGCTCGGCGACCTGATCGCCATGGGCGTGGTGGCGGCGCACGACAACGCCGCCGCGCCCGGCGGGCCGGACTTCACGCTGCTGGAACGGGTGCTAGTCGGCCTGCGCAACCTCTGACCGCAGCCGGCCGAACACCTCGGCCAGGGCGGCCAGCCGGTAGTGCGCGTTCAGGCCGCTGGGGTTGGGCAGCACCCACAGGCGCGACGAGGCGATCGACTCCGGTTGCGGGCCGATCGCCGCCGCCTTGCGCCCGAAGGCCGCCCGGTACGCCGTCACGCCGACGACCGCCACCACCTTCGGCCGGTGCCGCCGCGCCAGCTCCGTCAACCGCTCCCCGCCCGCCCGCAGCTCCTCCGGCGTCAGCTCGTCGGCCCGCGCGGTCGGTCGGTGGACCAGGTTCGTGATGCCCAGGCCGTAGCGCGGCAGCTCGTCCTGCTCGGCCGGGCCCATCAGCCGGGGCGTGAACCCGGACAGGTGCAGCGCGGGCCAGAACCGGTTGCCGGGACGGGCGAAGTGCTGCCGCTTGGCGGCCGACATCAGGCCGGGGTTGATGCCGCAGAACAGCACCTCCAGGTCCGGCCCGAGGACGTCCGGCAACGGTTGCTCCCCCGCCGGGGGTTCGGGTGTCGTCACCGCCCTGGAGTACCCACCGGCCGCTCCGGTAGCCCACGGGAGCCAGTGGTGGCCGACTACTCGGCGCGGTCCTCCGCCGCCTGGCCCCGGGCCCGCCTGGCCAGGGCCACGCCGACGGCGATGCCGACCACCGCGAGCACCGCGACGACCAGCACCCACACCCACAGCGGCACGCCGCCGTCGTTCGCCCCCGGGGTGGCGGCGGGCGCGGTCGTCTCGGTGGGCGCGGCGGTGGTCGTGGCGGCGGGCGCGGTGGTCCGGGTGGTGGTCGCGGACGCCGGCGCGTCGGTCGAGGTGGCCGCGGGCGGCGCGGCGGGTGTGGTGGCGGCCGGCGGGGCGGGCGCGGCCAGCGTGAACGCCACCGCGCCGTCCACGAAGTCGCCGTCGAGCGACTCGACCTGCCAGGACACCGCGTACCGGCCGGCGGGCGAGCCGGTCTCCGCCAGCGGGACGACGAGGGCCGGGCCCTGGGCGGTGATCTCGCCCGTCGGCCAGGCCGCGCCGTCCGGGCCGACCACGGTGACCGTGGCGCTCTCGGCGGGCACCGGTTCGGTGAACGTCAGCGTGAGCCGCGTCGGCCGCTGCGGCAGGGTCGCGCCGTCGGCCGGGTCGCTGGACACCAGTTCGGTGTGCGCCGACGCCGGGGTCGCGACGCCGAGCAGGGCCAGGGTCGCCAGCAGCGCCGAGAGCGCCAGTCGGGTCATGCGGTAGTTCTACCGGGTCGGCGGGGTGCCCTGCTGCCCGTCGCCGGGCGGTTGGCCGTCGCCCCTCCGCTGCTGCGGGCCGCCGCGCATCACGTCGCCCTTCATGATGGAGTCCGCGGTGGCCTCGCCGTTCTCGTCCTCGGAGGCGACGACGGTGACGTGGTCGCCCTCCTCCAGGTCGTCGACACCGCCGTTGCCGCCGTTGACCTTCGTGTCGCCGTCGATCCGGTACGTGCTGCTGAACCCGTCGGTGCTCTTGACCGTGATGGACGAGTCGCCGACCTCGGTGACCTCGCCGTTCTGGAACTCGCCGTGCTGGGTGTCGCCGAACGGCCCGCCCATGATGGTGAACCCGGGTCCGCGCATGCCGTAGCCGCCGGGGCCGCGCATGCCGCCCTGGGCCGCCTCGGAGTTGCTCGCCGCGTAGATGACGCCCCCGCCGACGGCGGCGATGCCCACCGCGATCGCGAGCGCGACGACGGTCTTGCGGCCGTTCCAGCCTGGTCCCGTGGCGGCGGCCTGCGGTGGCGGCTCCTCGCCCCAGGTCGGGTGCTGCTGCTCGGTTTCGGTAGTCATGCGACCACGATCGCGACCGAGCCTGTGAGCCGGCTGTGCGGCCGTTGGGCTGGGCCTGTGCGTGCCCGCGACGGGTCGGCCCGCCTCACAGGTGGTACACAGGATCGGCACAGGTCCGGCTCAAGGGCCGGGTTCACGATGGGAGCATGCGCCCAGTGTCCGCTTCGGGGAACTCCCCGGAACTGCGCCGCCCGGACGGCAGTCCGGTGCGGGTCCTCGTGGTCGACGACGAGTCCACCCTGGCCGAGCTGATGTCCATGGCGTTGCGCATGGAGCGCTGGGAGGTGCGCACCGCGCTGGACGGCACGTCCGCCGTGCGGACCGCCCGCGAGTTCCGGCCGGACGTGGTGGTGCTGGACGTGATGCTGCCCGACTTCGACGGGCTGGAGGTGCTGCGCCGGCTGCGCGCGGACCTGCCGGCCCTGCCGGTGCTGTTCCTGACCGCGAAGGACGCGGTGGAGGACCGGATCGCCGGGCTCACCGCGGGCGGGGACGACTACGTGACCAAGCCGTTCAGCCTGGAGGAGGTCGTGCTGCGGCTGCGCGGCCTGCTGCGCCGCACCGGCGTGACCGAGGCGAGCGCGGGCACCGAGCTGGTGGTGGGCGACCTGGTGCTGGACGAGGACACGCGCGAGGTGCGCCGCGGCGGTGCGGCGATCGACCTCACCGCGACCGAGTTCGAGCTGCTGCGGTTCCTGATGCGCAACCCCAGGCGGGTGCTGTCGAAGGCGCAGATCCTGGACCGGGTGTGGAGCTACGACTTCGGCGGCCAGGCCAACATCGTGGAGCTGTACATCTCCTACCTGCGCAAGAAGATCGACGCGGGCCGCACGCCCATGATCCACACCATGCGGGGCGCGGGCTATGTCCTCAAGCCCTCGTCCTGACCGCCCGCCGGGCCGCGGCGCGTGGCCGCTGCGGACCAGGCTGGTGGTCGCCCAGGTGGTCCTGCTGGCCGTGGTCTGCGCGATCATCGGCGTGGCCACCGGGTTCGCGCTGCGCGACACCCTGGTGGCCCGGCTGGACAGCGAGCTGTTCGACACGGCCGCCAAGGTGCGGCAGAACGCCCCGCGGCCACCGCCGGGCGTGGTCCACAACCCGTTGGACGGGCCGGGGTTCGGGCCCGGCACGCTGGTGGTGATCGAGCACGGCGCCGGCACGAGCGGCGAGCTGATCAACCCGGGCAGCCTCGACCGCACGATGCTCTCGCCCGAGGTGGCGGACCGGGTCCAGTCGGTGCCCGCGGACGGCAGGCCCCACACGATCCGGCTGGGCGACGACCTGGGCGACTACCGGATGGTCGCGACGACCGCACCGAACGCGTCGAAGTTCATCACCGGCCTGCCGATGGCCGACGTGGACGCCACGGTGACGCGGATGGCGTGGGTCGTCGGCGGCGTGGCGCTGGCCGGGCTGGTCGCGGTGAGCCTGGCCGGTGCGCTCATCGTGCGCCGCACGCTGCGCCCGCTGGAACGGGTGGCCGCGACCGCGAGCCGGGTCGCCGAGCTGCCGCTGCACCAGGGCGAGGTGGCGCTGGCCGAACGGGTGCCCGACGAGTACGCCGACCCCGACACCGAGGTCGGCCAGGTCGGTCTCGCGCTGAACCGGATGATCGGGCACGTCGGCGGCGCGTTGGCGGCCCGGCACGAGAGCGAGACCAGGGTCCGGCAGTTCGTCGCCGACGCGAGCCACGAGCTGCGCACCCCGCTGGCCGCGATCCGCGGCTACGCCGAGCTGACCCGCCGCACGTCCGACGAGGTGCCCGAGCAGATCGGGCACGCGATGCGCCGGGTCGAGTCCGAGGCGGTGCGGATGACGTCGCTGGTCGAGGACCTGCTGCTGCTGGCCCGGCTGGACGCGGGCCGTCCCCTGGCGCGGGAGCCGGTCGACCTGTCCCGGCTGGTGGTCGACACGGTGAGCGACGCCCGGATCGCCGGGCCGGACCACGAGTGGCGGCTGGAGCTGCCGCCGGACGCCGTGTGGGTGACCGGTGACGGGCACAAGCTGCACCAGGTGCTGGCGAACCTGCTGTCCAACGCGCGCACCCACACGCCGCCGGGCACCACGGTCACCACCACCTTGTCCACTGTGGAGGGCGGGGCGCGGTTCGCGGTGAGCGACGACGGACCCGGCATCCCGGCGGGGTTGCAGGGCGAGGTGTTCGAGCGGTTCAGCCGGGGCGACACCTCGCGCTCGCGGGCGGCGGGCAGCACCGGGCTGGGGCTGTCGATCGTGGCCGCCGTCGTCGCCTCGCACGACGGGTCGGTGCGGCTGGCGAGCCGGCCGGGCCGCACCACGTTCACCGTCCACCTGCCGCGCTGATCCCGCCGCGGGACCGCGCACAGCCGGCTCACAGGCGCGGCACAAGGACCGCCCAGGGTCCGCCGACAGGCTCGACCGCATGCGAGCGCGACTACCCCTGTTGCTGTTGCTGGCCGGCACGGCGGTGCTGTACCTGTGGCGGCTGGGCGACTCCGGTTGGGCCAACGCCTACTACTCCGCCGCCGCCCAGGCGGGTGCCCAGAGCTGGCGCGCGTGGTTCTTCGGCGCGACCGACCCGGCGGGCGCGATCACCGTGGACAAGACGCCGGCCGCGACCTGGGTGATGGGCCTGTCGGCGCGGCTGTTCGGCGTGAACGCCTGGAGCATCCTGGTGCCGCAGGCGTTGATGGGCGTGGCGAGCGTGTGGCTGCTGCACGCCACCGTCAGGCGCACGGCCGGCGAGGCGGCCGGGTTGATCGCGGGCGCGGTGCTGGCGCTCACGCCGGTGGCCGTGCTGATGTTCCGGTTCAACAACCCCGACGCGCTGATGGTGCTGCTGCTGGTCGCCGGCGCGTACGCCGCGGTCCGGGCCACCGAGCGGGCCTCCGCGCGGTGGCTGGTGCTCGCCGGTGCGGCGGTGGGGTTCGCGTTCCTGGCCAAGATGCTCCAGGCGTTCCTGGTGCTGCCGGCGTTCGGCCTGGTGTACCTGGTGTTCGCGCCGGCGGCGGTCGGGCGCAAGGTGTGGCACCTCGGCGCGGCGCTCGGCGCGGTCGTCGTCGCCGGCGGCTGGTGGGTGCTGGCGGTGGAGCTGGTGCCTCCGGGGTCGCGGCCCTACATCGGCGGTTCGCAGACCGACAGCGTGCTGGAGCTGGCCCTGGGCTACAACGGGCTCGGCCGGCTGACCGGCGACGAGGTCGGCAGCGTGGGCGGCGGCGGGTGGGGTTCGGGCGGCTGGAGCCGGCTGCTCGGCGACGAGATGGGCGGTCAGATCGCCTGGCTGCTGCCGACGGCGCTGGTGCTGCTGGTCGCCGGGTGGTGGGCGGCCCGCGCGGGCGAACGGGTCGGGCTCGCGCTGTGGGGCGGCTGGCTGGTCGTCACGGCCGCGGTGTTCAGCTTCATGAACGGGATCATCCACGCCTACTACACCGTGGCGCTCGCACCCGCGATCGGCGCGCTGATCGGGATCGGCGCGGTGGCGCTGTGGCGCAGGAGGCAGGAGCCCGTCGCCGCGGCGGCGCTGTCGGGTGCGCTGGCCGTGACCGCGCTCCAGTGCTACCTGCTGCTGCTCGACTGGTCCGCGGCGCTGGCCGCGGTCGTGCTGGTCCTCGGCCTGGTCGGCGCGGTGGGGCTGTTCCTGGCCGCCGTCGCGCCCGCCGCCGCGGTGGTGCCGGTCGCCGTGGTCGCCGCGCTGCTCGGACCGGGCGCGTACTCCGTGGCCACCGCCGCGACACCGCACTCCGGCGCGATCCCCAGCGCGGGACCGGCGTGGGGGAACGCGCCGGGTGGCGCGGTGTTCCGGGGACCGGGCGGCGGGTCCACCACCTTCCGCGGCGGCGGCATGGGCGGCATGGGCGGCCTGCTCGACGCGCCGACGCCCGGAGCGGACCTGGTGGCGCTGCTGCGCGACGGCGACGGCTTCACCTGGGCGGCGGCGGCCGTCGGGTCGAACAACGCGGCCGGCTACCAGCTCGGCAGCGGCGAGCCCGTGATGGCCGTCGGCGGGTTCAACGGCACCGATCCCGCGCCCACGCTGGAGCGCTTCCGGGAGCTGGTCCGCGACGGGCGCGTGCACTACTTCCTCGGCGGCGCGCTCATGCCCGCCGAGACCGGCAGCGACGCCGCCCAGCGGATCGCCGAGTGGGTGGCGGACGCGTTCACCGCCACGACCGTGGACGGCGTCGACGTCTACGACCTCACAGCCGGCGCACAGCGATGACACACGAACCGCCCAGCCCGGCGCCCGAGGGTGACCTCATGACCACGATCACGACGACCACCGTGCTCGACGTGGTGGTGCCCGTGCACAACGAGGAGCGCGACCTCGCGCCCTGCGTGCGCAAGCTGCACGCCGACCTGGCGGGGACGTTCCCCTACCCGTTCCGGATCACCATCGCCGACAACGCGAGCACCGACGGCACCCGTGCCGTCGCCGAGGAACTGGTCCGCGAACTGCCCGCGGTGACCGCGGTGCACCTGGCGGAGAAGGGCCGCGGCCGGGCGCTCAAGGCCGTGTGGGGCGCGTCGGACGCCGCCGTGCTGGCCTACATGGACGTGGACCTGTCCACCGACCTGGCCGCCCTCGCGCCGCTGGTGGCCTCGCTGATCTCCGGCCACTCGGACCTGGCGATCGGCAGCAGGCTCGCGCGCGGGGCCCGGGTGGTGCGCGGGCCGAAGCGCGAGTTCATCTCCCGCTGCTACAACCTGATCCTGCACGGCGCGCTCGCCACCCGGTTCACCGACGCGCAGTGCGGGTTCAAGGCGATCCGGGCCGACGTCGCCCACCGGCTGCTGCCGCACGTCGAGGACACCGGGTGGTTCTTCGACACCGAGCTGCTGGTGCTCGCCGAACGCGCCGGCGCGCGCATCCACGAGGTGCCGGTGGACTGGGTGGACGACCCGGACAGCCGGGTGGACGTCGTGTCGACCGCGGTCGCGGACCTGAAGGGCGTGGCGCGCGTGGCCCGCGGCCTGGCGACCGGCCGCATCCCGATCGGCGAGCTGCGCGGGCAGCTGGGCAGGCAACCGCTGGAGCCGCGGACCCCGGGCGTGCCGGCCGGGTTGTTCCGCCAGCTCGTCCGGTTCGGCGCGGTCGGCGTGATCAGCACGCTCGCGTACCTGCTGCTGTTCGTGGCGCTGCGCGGCGGCCTGGGCGCGCAGGGCGCGAACCTGGTGGCGCTGCTGGTCACCGCGATCGCCAACACCGCGGCCAACCGCCGGTTCACCTTCGGCGTGCGGGGTCGGCGCGGCGCGGGCCGCCACCAGTTCGAGGGCCTGCTCGTGTTCGGCCTCGGCCTCGCGCTGACCAGCGGCTCGCTCGCCGCGCTGCACTCGTTCACCGCACCCGGCGGGACGGCCGAGCTGGCCGCCGTCGTCGGGGCCAACCTCCTGGCCACCGTGCTGCGGTTCCTGTTGCTGCGCAACTGGGTCTTCCGCCCGCGCCGGGCCACGTCATGACCACACCGCCGACCGTAGGGACCGCTGCCATGACCACCGCAACCCTGACGGCCCCCGCACCGACCGCGGCCGCGCCACCGCCGCGCCGGAGCTGGACCACGCCCGCGCTCGTCGTGCTGCTGGCCGGCACGGCGGTGCTCTACCTGTGGGACATCACCGCGTCCGGCTGGGGCAACGGGTACTACGCCGCCGCCACCCAGGCCGGCGCGCAGAGCTGGACGGCGTGGCTGTTCGGCGGCCTGGACGCCGGTGGCGTGATCACCGTGGACAAGCCGCCCGCCGCGCTGTGGGTGAGCGGGTTGTTCGCGCGGGTCTTCGGGTTCTCCAGCTGGACCGCGCTGGCCCCGCAGGCGGTCGAGGGCGTGCTGGCGGTGTGGTTGTTGTACGCCGCGGTGAAGCGCACGTCCGGCGCGGTGGCCGGGTTGATCGCGGGCGCGGCGCTCGCGATCACGCCCGTGGCCGTGCTGGTGTTCCGGTTCAACCTGCCCGACTCGTTGCTGGTGCTGCTGATGGTCGCCGCCGCCTACTGCACCGTGCGGGCGGTGGAGAAGGGGTCGGGGTGGTGGCTCGCGCTGGCGGGCGTGGCGATCGGGTTCGCGTTCCTGGCCAAGATGGGGCAGGCGTTCCTGGTGCTGCCCGCGTTCACCGCCGCCTACCTGCTGGCCGCGCCGACCACGCTGCCCAGGCGCTTGCTGCACCTGCTCGGCGCGGGCCTGGCGGTGGCCGCGTCCGCCGGGTGGTTCATCGCGCTGGTCGAGGTGTGGCCGAAGGACTCCCGGCCCTACATCGGCGGGTCGTCGAACGACTCGCTGTGGGAGCTGGCCGTCGGCTACAACGGGCTGGGCCGCATCTTCGGCGGTGTCGCCGGCGGCGGCGCGGGCGGTGGCGGCAACCTCGGGTTCGGCGGCGAGACCGGCATCGGGCGGCTGTTCGGGGCGAGCATGGGCGCCGAGATCTCGTGGCTGCTCCCGGCCGCGCTGGTCGGGCTGGTGGCGGGGCTGTGGTTCACCCGCCGGCTGCCGCGCACCGACCGCACCCGCGCGGCGCTGGTGATGTGGGGGCTCTGGGTGCTGGGCAACGGGGTCGTGTTCAGCCTCATGAGCGGCATCACGCACCCCTACTACACCGTGGCGGTCGCGCCGGGCGTGGCCGCGCTCGTCGCCATCACCGGTCGGGAGCTGTGGCGCGGCCGCAGGCACCTCGCGGCGCGGGTCGCGCTGGCGGCGGTGGTGGCGGCGGCCGGGTTCTGGGGTTTCGCGCTGCTCCAGCGGTTCGGCGAGTGGCTGCCCGCGCTGCGCTGGGTCGTGGCGGCGGTGACCGTGCTGGTGGCCACGGCGGTCGTGATGGGCGTGCGGCGGGTGGCCGTGCCGGCGCTGGTCACCTCGGCGCTGGCGACGGCGGCGTTCGGCGTGGCGACCGCCGCCACCCCGCACTCCGGGTCCATCCCGATGTCCGGCCCCGCCTCCTACTCGGTGGACGGGGGCGGCGGGCGCGGGCCGATGGGCCAGGCGTCCGACGAGGTGGTCGAGCTGTTGCGGCGGACCACCGGCACGTGGGCCGCGGCGACGGTGAGCGCGCAGGGCGCGGCGGAGCTGTCGCTGGCCTCGGGCAAGGCCGTGATCGGGATCGGCGGGTGGAGCGGCGGTGACCCCGCGCCGACGCTGGAGGAGTTCCAGCGGTACGTGGCGGACGGGCGGGTCGGCTACTTCGTCACCGGCGGCATGCGCGGGGAGGGCGACATCGGCGAGTGGGTCGCGGCGAACTTCCCGGCCACGACGGTCGGCGGGACCACGGTCTACAGGCTCGGCTGACCCAGGCCCGGCGAGGCGGTGGTCGGCGCGACCACCGCCTCGGTCGCGACGTAGCGGACCGGTTCGGGGCGGCCCGCCCAGGAGCGGTACACGATCGTGGCCGCGTACGGGACGAGGTCGCGGCCCCGCCGCCACAGCCACGGGATGCCCTTCACCACCAGCCAGCCGAGGTGGTGCAGCGGCGTGGTGGCGAGCCCGCCCGTGCAGGTCAGCGACACGTGGCCGGGCACCTCGCACCCGGCCCGCGCCAACCGCTCGGCGAACGCCGCCGCCAGCCGCCGGTGCCCCAGCTCCGACGGGTGCAACCGGTCCACCGCCCAGGTGGCGGGCGAGTAGGCCCCGTCCAGCAGGTCGAGGTCGACGCACTCGACGCCGTGCCGCCGCACGACCGCGTCGACGATGCCGTTCAGCTCCTCGATGCGGGCCCGCAGCGCGCGTCGCAACGCCCCCGGCAGGCGGAACACCCGGCTGTGGTCGTGGAACCGGACCGTGACGACCGCGGAGCCGGCCGCCACGAGCGCCTGCACGACCGCGTCGAGGTCGACGTGCAGCCGGCGGGCGTCGAAGTCGGAGCGGAGCGTGTCGTTCATGCCGACGAGGACCACGGCCGCGTCCGGTCGCGCTCCCAGCGCCCTCGGCAGCTGCTCGTACCGCACCGAAGCCACCCGCGCCCCCGTGAACGAGACGTTCAGGTACCGGGCGCGCGGGAAGGCGGCGGCGAGCAGCGGGCCGACGCCCCGCCACCCGCCGGGCACGGGATCGCCCACGCCCACCGTCGTCGAGTCACCGAGGACCACCAGGCTGCGCACCGTCTTGGTCACGCGGAGACGATCGCGCGGGCACGTGACGGGCCGGGGACGTCCCGGGAACCACCAGCCGACCGCTACCGGAAAGCCGGGTACAGCGGGAGTTGCGCGGCCCGCGCGCCGTACCTCGCCACCAGCGCGGCGATCACCGCGTCGGCGTGCGCGGCCACGTGGTCGACGCCCGCGGCCAGCGCGTCGGCCCGCAGCCGGACCCACCGGGCGGTCAGCACGACGACCCTGGGCGGCGAGTCCAGCGGCCGGTGGCCGGACGGCAGGGCGGAGTCCAGGCCCGGCAGCCCGCGCCACGTGCCGAGCCACACCCACAGCAGTTGCGCCTCCAGCAGGCGCGGCAGGAACACGGCGTCGTCGTCCAGCTCCGGCCACACCGACGACACCTCGGCCCGCCACGCCGCGATCATCGCCTCCGACATGCCGGCGGGCAGCCCGTAGGCGCACCAGCACGACGGGAACGGCACCCGCAGGCACGCCGCGTCCAGCACGATGTCGCGCACGCACCCGCCCTCGAAGTCGAGGAACCGCACGCCCTTGCTGGTCACGAGGTGGTTGTCCGGGCACGACGTGGACGGGCTGAACGCCCTGCGCCGCGACGTCACGAACCCCCGCACGGCCTGCTCGGCGTACCCGCGCACGGACTCGGGCGTGTCGACTTCCAACGATTCAACGAGCAGCCCGGGCAGCCCCGCCAACGCGGTGTGCACGTCCACCACGATCGGGTCGGCGCAGCACTGCGAGCCCTGCCGGCGCATCAGCGCGTCGAAGTCCGCGTCCCGCCCGGCGGTCGTCGCGTGCAGCCGGCCCATCGCGTGCGCCCACGACAGCAGCCCGCGCTCGGCGGCCCGCGCGTCGGAACCGAGCAGCTTCTCGGCCAACCGCGGCGCCTTGCCGAGGTCCTCCAGCACGACCAGCCGCTTGGCGTTGTCCTGCGCCACCAGCTCGGGGGTGAGGCGTTCCTCGGACGGCAGCGCGGTGAGCAGCTTGTGGCTCACCACCTCGTGCGCGAACGGGTCGCGGTCGGCGACCGGCGACGGGTAGCGCTTGACCACCAGCGTGCGGGGCAGGGAGAACGGGGTGTGGGCCACCCGGACGCGCGCGACCACGGACCGGCCCGCTCCCCCGAGGTCCTCGGGGTCGGCCAGCCGGACCGGTGCGCCGAACCTCTTGCTCAACACCGACTGGGCCGCCGCCACCGCGTCGTCCAGCTCCGAGGGGGCGGCGTCGTCGATGTCCTGCGGGCCGGCGGTGATCTCCAAGCTCATCCCCTCCGACCCTACTCCCGGTGCCGACCGTCCTGACAGAACCCGTCCGGGCACCGTGACGGTAGTGCTCACGGGCCGCCCTGCTCCACCTTTTGTGGAAAACGGCCCGCGGTCAACCGCCGGCGAGGGGTCGTCCCAGGTCGCGGACCGCGCCGCGGCGGTTGCGCAGCGCCAGGACCAGCGCCGCCGCCATCACGACCCCGGTGAGGTTCACCGCCAACTGCGCAACCGACTGGAGGCATATGTCCCACTCACCGAGAACGGCGGCGACCGCGGCGAAGCCGGCGGCGGGCACGGTGGTGACCGAAATGAACACGCCGACGAGCGCGGCGGACTTGGCGGACGTCATCGACAGCATCCCGGCCGCGCCGGCGAGGAGCGCCACGATCAACGAGAACGGCCCGACCTGGAACACGAAGTCGACCTCGTGCGCGGACAGCACCATGTCGCGGTTGAACAGCCCGGTGAACGACCCCGCGAACGCCGCACCCGCGGTGATCGCCATGGCCACCGGGAAGCCGACCGCCAGCGCCAGCGCGGCGCGGCCGACGAGGTCCCACCGCCGCAGCACCAGGCCCACCGCGAAGGCGGCCAGCGGGCCGAACTCCGGACCCACCACCATCGCACCGACGATCGTGATCGGCGAGTTCGTCACCACGCCGACCGCCGCGAGCAGGCACGCGATGGTCAGGAACGCCAGGAACGTGGCGTTGAGCCGGGACTCCTCGCCGGTGCGGGCCAGCAGCTCCTCCCACACCACGGCGTCCGCGCCGTCGCCGGGCGCGGCCTCCTCGGCGCGGTCGGCCGCGTCGGACAGGGCGGTGTCGACCTGCGCGAGCGTGATGCCGCCGTCCCGGTCCACGCCCAGCTCGCACAGGGAGGCCACCACCGCGTCGGCGGCCTCCCGGGCGACGTCGGCCTCGACCACGTCGCCTGCCGGTTCGACGGCCGCGCCGCGCAGCACGACGACGTGCGTGACGCCGGCGTGCTCGCGCAGCGCGGCCAGGACCCCGTCCGCGCGCCCGGCCGGGCAGATGGCCCGCAGGTGCAGCACGGCGCTACTGGCCGGCCTTCTCCGGCGCGGGCTTGAAGTCGACGCCCGCCTCCTTGCGCTGCTGGGGGGTGATCGGCGCGGGCGCGGCGGTCAGCGGGTCGTAGCCGCCACCGCTCTTGGGGAACGCGATGACCTCGCGGATCGAGTCGTACCCGCCGAGCAGCATGGCGATGCGGTCCCAGCCGAACGCGATGCCGCCGTGCGGCGGCGCGCCGTACTTGAAGGCGTCGAGCAGGAAGCCGAACTTCTCCTGCGCCTCCTCGGGCGTGATGCCCATGACCTGGAACGCGCGCTGCTGCACGTCGGCGCGGTGGATACGGATCGACCCGCCGCCGATCTCGTTGCCGTTGCAGACGATGTCGTAGGCGTAGGCCAGGGCGTGGCCCGGGTCCTCCTCGAACCGGTCGATCCACTCGGGCGTCGGCGAGGTGAACGCGTGGTGCAGCGCGGTCCACTTGCCGCTGCCGACGGCGACGTCGTCGCCGATCTTGTCGACCGCCTCGAACATCGGGAAGTCCACGACCCACACGAACGACCAGGCGTTCGGGTCGACCAGGCCGACCCGGTGCGCGATCTCGACCCGGGCCGCGCCGAGCAGCGCCCGCGCGCCGTCCGGGTCGCCCGCGCCGAAGAACACGCAGTCGCCGGGGTTCGCGCCGACGGCCTTGGCCAGCCCGTCGCGCTCGGCGTCGGACAGGTTCTTGGCGACCGGGCCGCCGAGCGTGCCGTCCTCCTGCACCAGCACGTACGCGAGGCCCTTCGCGCCGCGCTGCTTGGCCCACTCCTGCCACGCGTCGAGCGTGCGGCGGGGCTGGGACGCGCCGCCGGGCATGACGACCGCGCCCACGTACGGCGCCTGGAACACGCGGAACGGCGTGTCCTTGAAGTACTCGGTCAGCTCGGTCAGCTCGAGGTCGAAGCGCAGGTCCGGCTTGTCCGTGCCGTACTTCGCCATCGCCTCGGCGTAGGAGATGCGGCGGAACGGCCGGGCGATCTCGTGGTCGGCCAACCCCCGCCACAGCGCGGAGATGATCTTCTCGCCGAGCTCGATCACGTCGTCCTGCTCGACGAAGCTCATCTCGATGTCGAGCTGGGTGAACTCGGGCTGCCGGTCGGCGCGGAAGTCCTCGTCGCGGTAGCAGCGGGCGATCTGGTAGTACCGCTCCAGGCCGCCGACCATGAGCAGCTGCTTGAACAGCTGCGGCGACTGCGGCAGGGCGTACCAGGAGCCGGGGCGCAGCCGCGCCGGCACCAGGAAGTCGCGCGCGCCCTCGGGGGTGGAGCGGGTCAGCGTGGGGGTCTCGACCTCCACGAAGTCCTCGGCGTGCAGCACCTCGCGGGCGATCCGGTTGGCCTCGCTGCGCAGTCGCATCGCCTTGGCCGGGCCGCTGCGGCGCAGGTCGAGGTAGCGGTGCCGCAGCCGGGCCTCCTCGCCGACCTCCAGGTGCTCGTCGAGCTGGAAGGGCAGCGGCGCGGACTCGTTGAGGACCTCCAGCTCGGTGGCGTAGACCTCGATGTCACCGGTGGGCAGGTCGGGGTTCTCGCTGCCCTCGGGGCGGCGGGTCACGTCGCCGACGACCTTGATCACGAACTCCGAGCGCAGCTTGTGCGCGCGTTCGGCCATCTCGCCCTCGCGGAAGACGACCTGCGCCACGCCGGAGGCGTCCCGGAAGTCGATGAAGATCACCCCACCGTGATCGCGCCTGCGGGCCACCCACCCGGTCAGGGTGACGGACTGCCCGGCGTGCTCGGCGCGGAGCTTCCCGGCCTCGTGCGTGCGCATCACGGGAACTGCTCTCCTCGGTGTTCGGGTCTTCTGGGGGTCGGCTCGACCGACGACTGGTCGTCAAGGCTAGCCAACGGCGTGGTGGGCGACGCCACCAGGTTTCCCCGCGGCGGCGCGCCGCCCCTGGTGAACGGCCGGAGCCGCCCCCCTGCCGGGGGACGGCTCCGGTGTGCGCGCGGTGCGATCAGGCGCTGGGCGCCAGGTACAGCAGGCGGTTCGGGGAACCGCTGCCGGGGCTGCCGACCACGCTGGGCGTGGCCTGGCCGACCAGGTAGCTCGACACCTGGGCCGGCGTCGCCGACCGGTTGTTCTGCAGGTAGCGGGCCGCCGCGCCGGCGACGTGCGGGGTCGCCATCGAGGTGCCGCTGATGGTGTTGGTGGCGGTGTCGCTGGTGTTCCACGACGAGGTGATCGAGGAGCCCGGCGCGAAGATGTCCAGCACCGAACCGTAGTTCGAGTAGCTGGCGCGGGCGTCGGTGTTGGTGGTCGCGCCGACCGTGATGGCGGCGGCCACGCGGGCCGGCGAGTAGTTCGACGCGTTGGCGTTGCTGTTGCCCGCCGCGATGGCGTAGGTGACGCCCGCCGAGATCGAGCGGCTCACGGCCGAGTCGATCGTGGTGGACACGCCGCCGCCGAGGCTCATGTTGGCCACGGCCGGCTTGACGTGGTTGTTGGTCACCCAGTCGATGCCCTCGACGACGTCGGCGGTGGTGCCGCTGCCGGCGTCGTTCAGCACGCGCACGGCGTAGACGGTCGCGCCCTTGGCCACGCCGTACTGGCTGCCCGCGATGGTGCCGGCGACGTGCGTGCCGTGGCCGTTGCCGTCCTGCGCGACGCTGTCGTTCTGGACGGCGTCGTAGCCGTTGCGGGCGCGGCCGCCGAAGGTGCTGTGGGAGATCCGCACGCCGGTGTCGATGACGTAGACGTTCACGCCCGAACCGGTCGAGGTGTAGCTGTAGGACGAGTCCAGCGGCAGGTTGCGCTGGTCGATCCGGTCGATGCCCCACGACGGCGGGTTGGTCTGCGTGGTCTGGATGGTGAAGACCTGGTCCTGCTCGACGTACTCGACCGCCGGGTTGGCCGCGAGCCGCTTGGCCGCCGCCTCGGGCAGCGACACGGCGAAGCCGTTGATCGCGCTGCGGAACACGGTGTCGACCTTGCCGCCGTACTGGCCCGCCAGCCGCTCGGCGGAGGCCGACGAACCGTCCTTCAGCTTCACGATGAAGTGGTTCTGGACCTTGTGGGCGGCGTCGGCGGCGCGGATCTCGCCCTCGGCGGCCTGCGCCGGGGCGGCCAACAGGGAGGACGCGGTGACGACGAGCGCCGTCGCCCCGACCCCGGCCAGGAACCGGACCTGTCGTGACTGTCGCATGCGGATTCCGTTCTTCGAACGGTGGCCCCGACGCACCCGAGGAGCTGTGCAGGGCTCGGGGGTGACGGTGGGCCACCTTGCCCTCGCTGACAGTCACAAGGTAGGCACCTGGAACGTTCATCCGGAAGAGTGAACAATTGACGTTAAACCTGCTGCGTCAATAAACCGCGTGACCTGCGGGTTCCCACACTCCGGAAGCGGTGGCGCAACGGCGGCGCTACCGTCCCGACATGCGTCTGGAACCGGTCACCGAGGAGAACTACCAGGCCGTCATCGGGCTGGAGGTGCACGAGGAGCAGCGCGCGTTCGTCGCGACGAACCTCAAGTCGATCGCGGACGCGTGGGTGTACCGCCCGAGGATGCAGCCGCTCGCGCTGGTCGGCGAGACCGGGCTGGTCGGCTTCACGCTGCTGGAACGCGAGCGGCCGCGGGAGCTGCACATCGTGCGGTTCATGATCGACCGGCGGGCGCAGGGCCGCGGCCTGGGCCGCCGGGGGCTCGCCGCGATCGCCGACGTGGCGCGGTCGGAGGGTCGGGCGGAGCTGGTGCTGAGCGTGGTGCCGGGCAACGCGGTGGCCCGGGGCCTGTACGCGGCGTTCAGGTTCACCGACACGGGTGAGGTGGACGGGGGCGAGCTCGTGATGCGCCACGAGCTCGCCCCGTCGACCCACCTCACCCGGGAGCAGCTCGCCGGGCAGTAGCGCGGCACCGGCCGCGTCCGCTGCCGGGGGCTGCCGGGCGGCGCGTCACCCGGCGGCCCCCGGGCGGCAGGTCACCGGGTGGGCGACCAGTACAGCAGCCGGCCCCAGGACAGCGGCGTGGCCTCGTCGACCACCGCGGCGTGCACCTGGGCCGGCGTCGCGCCCGGGTTCAGCTGGAGGAACCGCAGCGTCACGCCGGTGACGTAGGCGGTGGACAGGGACGTGCCGCTCAGCGTGTTCGTCGCGGTGTCGCCGGTGTTCCACGCGACGGTGATGCCGGTCCCGTAGGCGTAGACGTCGACCACCGCGCCGTAGTTCGAGAAGGACGCGCGAACGTCGGCGTTGGTGGACGAGCCGGACGTCAGGGCCTCCGTCACGCGGGCGGGCGAGTTGTTGGCGGCGTTGCCGTTGCTGCCGCCCGCCGTGACGGACGCGGTGACGCCCGCGGCGATCAGCCGGCGCACCGCGTCGTCCATCGCGGTCGACGCGCCGCCGCCCAGGCTCAGGTTGGCCGAGGCCGGCTTGACGTGGTTGCGGGCCACCCAGTCGATGCCCGCGATCACGCCGGCGGTCGTGCCGCTGCCCGACCCGTTGAGCACCCGCACGCCGCACACCCGGCCCTGCTTGGCGACGCCGTTCACGGTGCCGACGATGAGCGACGCGACGGCCGTGCCGTGCCCGTTGTCGTCCTGCGGCACGCTGTCGTTGTCGATCGCGTCGTAGCCCGCGCAGGTGCGGCCCGAGAACTCGGTGTGCGTGGTCCGGATGCCGGTGTCGATCACGTAGGCCCGGGTGTTCGCGCCGGTCGAGGTGTAGCTGTACGCGGTGTCGACCGGCAGCGCCCGCTGGTCGATCCGGTCCAGGCCGAACGGCGCGTTGGGCTGGGTGGTGTGCGCCCGCACGACCTGGTCCTGCTCGACGTACTCCACCGCCGGGTCGGCGGCGAGGCGGCGGGCCTGCTTCGCGGTCATCGTGACCGCGAAGCCGTGCAGCGCGGGGAACGAGCGGGTGACCCGGCCGTCGAGCCGGGCGGTCACCGCCTCGGCCGCGACGGCGTCCTTGAGCTTGACGACGTAGCTGCCGGGCACGGCGGTGGCCGAGCCCGCGTGGAGCACCGCGCCCTCGGCGTGCGCCGGCGCGGTGAGGGTGACGGCGGCCAGGGCGGCGACGCCCAGGCCGGAGAGCGGTGTGCGCATGGCAGTTCCCTAAGGTTGATGTTGTTCGGGGTTGGTGCCCCGGATGCCCAGGGCGATGGGGTGTGGCTGATGGCATGTCTGCCGCGCGGTGGCTCGGAAGGAATGGCCGCCCCGTCGTTCCGGACGCCCTGGCCACTGATTCAGACCTGTTGCGGATCGTCGCTGTTTAG